>NZ_JAOPFU010000040.1 GCF_025515275.1 Catenovulum sp. 2E275 | reverse complement strand
CCCATGGATGGGGGAGGTAGAGCGACGTCGGAACTAAAGCCGAGACTAGCTATTGACGCGTGAATTTGCCTTGTCCGCACAAAAAAATTCTCGTTGGAAACCATGTGGAATTATAAGGTTAAATAATTCAATTAGTTAGAATACACCTTAACCCGAGTTGAGGTTAAATAAAACAATTTTGGGCTAACTAAAAATAATAAAGGGGAAAATATGAAAGCTTTAACGGTTATTAGTTTGATATTACTTGCAGGTGCTGGCTTTAATGCCAGCGCGCTGGAAACTTATGATGTGCCCAGAGCCATGTTATATAAAAATCATAATGACGATTTTACCGTTAGAGTACGCGAGCCGGGTCAGCCGTGGCAAGATTTGTATGAATACAATGTTCAGGTTGATTTAGATAACCCGCAAAATGCGAGCATGGTTAATTTTACTATGGATAAACCAGTAGAATTAGCCGTTACCAAAAATAACGGCCAAGTTAATTCGCTGGATATTCGTCCTTTATCAAAACAGGTTCGTAGTGAAATAAAAGGCAATACGGCTTATTTTACAATGAGCAAACCACAATATTTATCGATTGAATTTAATGGCGATCGCCTGCATAACTTGCATATTTTTGCTGATAAAACATATAGCCAGCCAAAAACGGCTCAGCAAAACTTAATGGTTTTTGAAGCGGGTTTGCACGAACCTGAAGGTAAAGATTACTTTGAAATTCCGTCTAATACTTTAGTGTATTTACACGGCGGCGCAGTATTACAAGGAAAAATATTAATTAACCAAGCTAAAAATGTGCAAATTATCGGGCCTGGAATTATTAATCATCCTGAGCGAGGTTTTGAAATTACTTACAGTCAGAATATTACAATTGATGGACCTATTGTTCGTAATCCTGACCATTACACTGTATTTTGTGGGCAATCCAGCCAGATTAATATTTCGTCATTAAAAAGCTTTAGTGCTAAACCTTGGACAGATGGCATTGATATGATGTCTTGCTCAGATGTTGAAATTGACAATGTATTTTTACGCACCTCAGATGATGCGATTGCGATTTATGGTCACCGCTGGGATTATTACGGTGACTCAAAAAATATTAAGGTAACAAACTCAACTTTATGGGTTGATATTGCACACCCAATTAATATTGGCTTGCACGGTAATCCTAACTCAGCGGAAACGGTTGAAAATATCCACTTTAAAAATATAGATGTATTAGGCCATGATGAGGACGACAGAAATTATCAGGGGGTGATGGCCATTAGTAATAGTGATGATATTTTAGTGCAGAATATCCGGTTTGAAGATTTCAGAATTGAAGATGTGCAAGAAGGCATGCTGTTTAATTTTAGAACTCTGTTTAACGATAAATACTCGCATAAACCGGGCAGAGGCATCCGTGATGTCACAGTGCGAAATATTGAGTTTAGCGGCGATACGATTGGGTTGAATCCATCTGTGATTGAAGGGTATTCAGCGCAGCAAAATGTGCGCAATATTTTAATTGAAAATGTAACGCTTGGTGGAAAAAAACTAACCAAAAAAGACATTCAAATTGGCAATTTTGTTGAAAACGTGACAGTGAAATAATCAATTAAGGTTAGGGCGTGTATAACGCGCCCATACTTTTTAATTTAATCTGTGTTTTATAAGCCGCTTTTCCCAGTTACCCTGATGCTGAGCTTCACAGGCTTGTTCAGTATCAAATTCAATTTGTAACTTGGGTTTATGTAATTTAATACCAATATCTCCCAACTCTTTCATTATCCATTGATTTAGTTGTTCTAAGAGGCCTTTATTTTTAGCTGAAAGTAAGCTTTCGTCTGTATTAAATACGCAGATAACGGTTAAACTCTTATCTGGATTTTGTAGATCAACTAAGTGGGTTAACCATTCAAACCCATGTATCTCTATTTGTGCGGTATGACAGACTTTAGTGAGTTGTTTAATAATTTTCTTATCTAGTTTTTTATTCATAAAAATATGTGAGATTAAAATATCGAACTTATTTGTTTGGTTTTTAATTTAGTGTACTTTATTTTTGCCACAGGCTTTAGATTTATACAATGTATTTATTCTTTATTAGGCTGGTATGCACTCATAAATTTTTTGAATGCCCAGCCCAACGATTATTGCAATTGCTTTGTTAATATAAGATTTCAAATAGAGTAAATATCGCTGATGAACCACGTGGCCAGCTAATGCCTGCACCGCCAAAATGGTTTTCTTCAATCTTGGCGCTTAGGTTTAAAACCTGATCATCTTTACTATTAAATGCGGTAACTGAAAACTGGTTATTTTTAACACTTAACTCGATTTGGGTATTGCGTTTAAATACACCGGACAAGACCTGCTGATCGCTTAATGGCGTCCCTTTGCCTTGTTCAATTTTGTAAAGCTGAAACATCACTTTATCGGCGGCTTGAGTAGTACGCCAAAATCTGAGTGAATAGCCCGTTTGGCTGAGCGCATCATATTTAATTAAAAAATCAGCATGTAAATTATTATCGCCACTGTCAGCCGGTGAGCCGGGTACAGAAAATACCTGACCAGCTGACTTATCTGGTCGAAATGCAAGTTTTAACCGCATATCTGTGGCTGGTTTTAGTGCCTGATAAATGATTTTTGCCGGATTAACCGAATGTAAACCTAATACCTGAGTTTGCTCTGGCACAGCGATAATTTGCCAGTTATCGGTTAAGTTAAATAATCCCGAATAAAACTCTGTGCTGGCTTGAGCCGCCAAATTAGAAAAATCGGCGCGAATTATTCTAGGGTTATTTTCGCCGCTTAAATTATTGGCATTAGGCAAACTGATCGGCTGTTTGCTGATTGCGCTAATGCTTTTGCCATAGCCAGAACGACTATGTTTTGGTAATAATTCCGCTTTAATAAATTGACCATTTAATCCCGGTAATAGCTCTATTTGTTTAGCCGGAATTGCAGCATTATTTTGGGCGAAAAGTCTGGGATTATCGCAAGCTTGAGTGCGGCAAACATACCAGTTTATTTTAGACTGGTCGCTGCGGCCTGCTAAATCAAGTTGATAATTTAAGCTGAGTTTATGCTGACTCACACTAATATTAGGCGCTTGATCCACTGTGGGCGGCGCTAATAAAGCTGGTTTTACATAAAACCATGCTGTCACAAAGTGACCATTAGCGGCTTTGGCATGAACCGCAACCCACTTAGCTTGTTCACTAAAATTTTGTCCGCTGACTTCAACTTGATTATTTTCAAGCGGATTTAACTTAATTAAATTAGAGGCGCTAAACCAACTTATTTGTGGATTTTGCGCATAAATCGGAAAAACCTGTGCTTGTAAAATGACTGGATTTTCTCCGGTAATGAGCTGATATTCAGGTTGTTTTGAATTAATGGTTGGGCTGGATGACAAAAGCTTTATTCTGAATATTTCGGTTTCGGCATGTTTATATTTATCCCGTACATTAGCTGGATCCCAGTTATCCGGCTGCTCACCCGGCACAGCTCTGAGTAAATTCCACGGGTTATAAGCTTTTAATTCGGCTTTATTTAATATCCGGCTATGTTTTTGGCTCTCTTTTGCATAAGGGCTGTCGGCAATATTCACAGCTTGTTTGTATTGATCTTGCACATCCCAAATTAGCGAATATTGATAAGGGCGCTCCGGAGGTTGCTCACGCATCCAGCTGGCCAGCCCGTTTTCTGCTAACTCAATTTTACTGTCAATTAATACCGACGGACGTAAATGGCTATTAAAACCAACTTTATAAAACTGCAAACCCTGTTTTGAGATAAAACGGCTATTTTTAAAAACATTATTCATCGACAAAATAACGCCGTTACCAGTTGGTAAAACGAATGTACTGTTTTGCCAGTAGCTAATATCACCACCGCCAACCCAATCGTCAGTCCCCTCAATATAAACCTTGTCAAAAAATGCGCGTTTGGTCATTAAAAACAGAGTGTCCAGCCGACTTAAAATTTGCACATTCTGGTAAATATGTTTATCGCCTCTGGCTTGAAGCGTAACAGCTTGAGTAATCACATTTGAACGTTTAGTTAAATTTTTTGCCGGATTATCCGGATACTGATAATCAATATTGCAGTAATTTAAAATAGTTAAATTTTTAGCGCTAAAGCCGGTTGCATTCACATCCAATACAAATCCATTATTGCTTGCGCCTTGTTGTAGTCCTCGATTGTCAGCCAGCACAACTTTACGTCTGTCCTGAGTTAAACCCACTAAACTAATATAATTTTTAGTAATAGTTAAACCCGGCTCATATTCTCCGCCAGTTAACAGATATACATTAGGTTTTATCCCAATTACGGTTGGTTTATCTGCTGTACCCGCTTTAGCAGCCTGATAAGCCGCCTGTAAAGTTTTGTAACGATTATTTTGCGGGTCATCCGCTGCTAAATGACCATCTACCAACAAGTCATAGTCAGCGACTCTGTTGGTTTTTTCAGTGACTAAAGGCGTAGACTTTGTTGAATTTTGAATGCCACAAGCTGAGCAAAATAACAATGTGAAAAGCATCAATGTAAAAGCGAAGATTCTAAAATATAAATTTTTTATGTAGAGATTGTCATTCAGTAGCGTCATGTGGCTTCCTGCAAAAAAGGTTGTAAGCTAAATAATTTAACCGGTTTTAATTAACAGCTAAAGCAAATTTTATTTTAGTAAAGAGTAACGAGATACAAATAAATTAAAAAACTTTTATTGACAAATTTCACATTAGAACATAACTTCTACTTGTGTAGTAGTTTGATTTTAAACCAAGATGCAAAGGAAATTTATAATGCAAAAACCAATCGCTCAATTCATTCAATCCCTTATATTAAGTTCTGGACTTGCTATTAGCACACTGGTTTACGCTGGTGATATTAATCAGGCTGATGAGTATTTTATCAATCAGGATTATGCAAAAGCCCAACAAGCCTATGTAGATTTATCGCAAGTGGGTAACGCAAAAGCATTTTATCAATTAGGTGTGATGAATCTACAAGGTTTAGGCACAACAGAAAATATGCTTAAAGCCGTGTTATGGTTTGATTTAGCTGCTGAGCAAAATTATGCAGATGCCAAAGCAGTAGTCGCCGATTTATTAAAATTAGCAGCGCCGCAAACACAACAAAATATTCAAAATCTACAGCAAGAGTTTCGCAAGCAGCATGGTTGGCAGGCTATTCAAACACTCTATTTTCCTATTGTGAAATCTAGTATCACCCAGGATAAAATTTATTTTGGACAAAATAAAAACGTAACGATACCTGCAACTTTTCACGATACTAAAGCCTATGAAATCAACGGCGTTTCAGTTAATCAGCAAACTAAACCTAGCGTTAAATATCGCGGTGATTTGAATCCGCCACTTGACAGAAACCAAGCCGAATTCTTTTTTGGACGTTTATCTTCTAGTGATCTTTTTATGCGCGATTATTCTGCTGTAGTTGATTATGATATTGCACCTGATGGTTCTGTACGTAACCTTCAGTTTGAGCAAAAAATAGGCCGTCTACATCCGCATACGGTTGCAAATTTGAAAGAGTTTAATAGTCCACCACCACAGTTTGAACAGACTAAGGTTAGCTTTTTTAACCGATCTTTTATTGGCTTAGCTGGACAAACCGAGCAATATGTACGTAATCATAGAGAAGATGTGTATGCCGGTTTAGTCAGAGCCGCTAAAAAATTAAAACAGGACCAATCTGCTGAAGGGCAGTTTCAATATGCTATGGCATTGACCAATTTTAACTGGCTAGCACAGGATAAAAACGAGTTAGAGCACGTATTAACTAAATTGGCAAAACAAGGCCATCCATTGGCGCAATATGAGTTAGGCATAAAACTTTACCGTGAGCAAAAAGATATTAATCAAGCGATTAATTGGCTGGGAGAATCGGCAAAATCGGGGATTGCTAAAGCTGAATATCGGCTTGGAAGCATTTTGTTAAATAGCCCTTGGGTTGAAAAAGACGAAAGCAAAGCTGTGTTTTGGTTAACTCGAGCTACAGAACAGTTGCACCCGGCCGCGTTATTATCTTTAGCTGAGTTAAATTTATTATCGGATAATCAAGAGTTACACAATGTGGAAAGTGCTCATGATTATTTGGCTAAAATTCCGACTGATTTACAGACTAATCCACAATTTGAATACTTACAGGCTATGGTTAACTTTAAAAAAGTGCCACGCGAACTTAATTTGGCAGTTAACCATATTGAAAAAGCGATTGCGTTAGGCCAAGACTTAAATTGGGATGTAAGCTACTGGCAACAGTTGTTAGCTAACTGGACCAATGATGGTAAAGTAAAAGTGATAGACCAACCACTGGCTAAACTGTAAAACGATACAATAGTATTATTTTATTTACATATAAATAACTTTTGAATAAACTCCGGCTAGTATTAAACCACTAGCCTTGTTGTTTTAGATTAGTTAATTTATTTCAACCTAACTTAAAAGATAAACAGCCTCTAAACTAAATTTAAAGAATAAAAACAAAGTCAAAGGAATGATATGAAAGCAAAACTGATTTCCAAATCTGTTAGCCTGCTGTTGGCAGGTTATTTATTTTCACACACCAGCTTTGCGGCTGATATTACTCAGGCTGATCAATATTTCCAACAAAAACAATATGATTTGGCAAAAGTAGATTACCTGACTTTAGCTGAAACAGGCAGCGCTCATGCGTTTTATCAATTAGGTGTTTTATATTTAAACGGTTTGGGAGTAGAAAAAAGCCAGCTTAAAGCCTTGCTTTGGTTTGATTTAGCGGCTGAGCAATCATTTTTAGATTCAAAGCAAATTGTCGCTGACCTATTAAAAAATACGCCTGATGAAAGCAAAGCGAAAATTCAGGTGTTATCTGATACCTTTAAGCAAAGTTATGGCTGGCAGGTTGTGCACAATCGTTATTTTGCAGTGATTGATCACAATAAAATCAGCCAAAAAGTCTATTTTGCTGAGCTAGACGAACAAGGCAATCCACACATTTCAGACAAACAAGATTTTGTTGATTCAGTGGGAATAGAAACCAATAACGATGCAGTGATGGGGTTTGATGACAGCTCATTAGCCGAAGGTGAAGACATTCAATCCGATTTCTTTTTTAGCCGACCTACAATGCAGGATATTCGCTCGCGGCCATTTTATGCTGTGATTGATTATGAAATTGCTCGGGATGGCTCTAGCCGAAATTTGGAATTAAATCAGTCAGTCACTGAAACTAATCAAGCATATCAGGAAGCATTAGCCGATTTATCAGAGCATAAATCGGACGCTGTGCCTTTTTTTGAATCCGACAAAACGCTTTTTATTAACCGCAGTTATATTGGTTTAGCCAGTTATACCAAAGCTAAAATTCAAAACCAGTATGAAGATTTATATAGCTGGTTGTTTCGTAAAACCCGGCTATGGAAAAGAAGCGAAGATTTAACCGATCAGTACCATTATGCAATGGCGCTCAGCACTTTTAATTGGCTGGATAAAGATGGTAAAGAACTGGATCAGGTTTTGGATAAACTAGCTAAAGTTGGGCATCCACTCGCTCAGTTTGAATATGGATTAAAATTGTATCGTGAACAAACCGATATTGAGCGCGGTATTTTTTGGATAAGTGAAGCGGCCAAAGCAGGTGTTAGTCGGGCGCAATACCGATTAGGCCGAATTTTGTTAGATAGTCCTTGGGTGAAATCAGACGAGCATAAAGCGTTATTCTGGTTTGAAAATGCAGCCGACAAAGCTTATGTTCATGCATATTTATCTGTTGCTGAGCTTAAATTATTAGCGCAGGATCAAACATTTACACAATGTTGAGCAAGCAGCAGATTGGTTAGCAAAATTACCGGATGAACAGCACAAGAATCCGCAATATCAATATTTACAGGCCATGGTGAACTTTAAAAAAGAACCGCGCGATTTAAAACAAACGGTTGTACATATTCGTGAAGCAATTGATTTGGCGGATGATTTAAATTGGGATGTTAACGACTGGCAAAAAATGCTGGCTGGCTGGACATCGGATGGCACAGTTACAGTTATTGATGAAACAAATTAAGCAACTCTAAGCCTCTGTAGGAAAGTATCAACCTACTAATTAGTACGATGCTCTTTTTTAATGAATTAGTAAGTTATTCAACAGAGGCAAAATATCAGACATTTTTTATTTCTTGATAAAAAAATTCTTGTTATCCTCATATTTTAGATTATATTCTGCGCTAATTCTTAGGCCTAAAATCTTAGCCATTTTTACATAACTTGAAATCTGGATTAAAACTAGCTAATTAATTGATTTTAATTGACTTAACAATTATTTTTATTTTCAAAAGCAGTATATTTTCGCAATAAGATAAATTTAGCTTTCTTATAGAAACTATAGCTTATTGAAAGTGAGTAGTTATCCAAAATTCAAGTTGATTATATTCCTTCATTTAATTAAGGAGTTTGGGACAATTGACTGAGCTGCGTCCACTACTGAGTTTAAATCATCTATCTAAAGCATTTGCAGGCAATCAGGTTTTGCAGGATTTTAATATGACCATCTATGATGGTGAATTTTTTACCCTGTTAGGACCGTCCGGTTGTGGCAAAAGTACAGTGTTAAATTTAATTGCAGGCATGGAAACTGCGGATACCGGCGATATTATTTTGCTTGAGCAGGATATTAGCCAAATCCCAGCAGAACAACGGCCCATTAATACTGTGTTTCAAAGTTATGCGTTATTCCCGCACATGACAGTGTTTGATAATGTCGCGTTTGGTTTAAAAATGCGTAAATTACCAAAAGCTGAAATTAAACAAAGAGTTAACGAAGCTTTAGAAATGGTTCAGTTAGCGCATTTAGCATCGCGTAAACCTGCTCAATTGTCTGGTGGCCAGCAGCAAAGGGTGGCGATTGCCCGCGCTGTGGTTAATCGTCCTAAATTATTATTGTTAGATGAGTCGTTATCTGCGCTCGATTATAAATTGCGCCAGCAAATGCAAATTGAGCTAAAAAGGTTACAGCGTAAACTTGGTATTACCTTTGTGTATGTCACACATGATCAGGAAGAAGCTTTGGCGATGTCTGATCGGGTGGTGGTGATGAATCAGGGGAAAATCCAGCAAGTGGGCACTCCACGCGAAATTTACGAAGAGCCAAACTCGTTATTTGTCGCCAAATTTATTGGTGAAATCAATCAGCTTGAAGGCGAAATTGTATCAGTAGATGGTCAGCAAAGTTATGAAGTTAAAGTGGAAGAGCAAAGATGGCGCTTACACGCTGAGCATAGCTTTAGTGTAGGTGATAAAGTCAATGTATTATTGCGTCCGGAAGATTTACGGGTGGAATATATTGAAGCGGATCATCCTGATAAATTTTTAGTGGGTACAATTGTTGAGCGTACTTATAAAGGCAAAACATTAGACAGTTTAATCCGGCTATCGTCTGGGGCTGAATTAATGGCCAGCGAATTTTTTGATGAAGATGATCCGTCGTTTGATTATCGCCCAAATCAAAAAGTAGCGGTTAATTGGGTTGCCGGTTGGGAAGTGGTGCTGCCTTATGAAGCTTGATCGCGGCTTTTTTAAGTTTTTAAGCATTGGCTTAATCAGCTCGTGGTTAGTGCTGTTTGTGTTTTTTCCAAATCTATTAGTGGTGATCACCAGCTTTTTAACCCGAGATCCAGTTGATTTAGTGGCTGCCCAGCCGTCCATTGACAGTTATGCCCGTACATTTGATTGGTTATATCTACAAGTATTGTGGGATTCACTCAAAATGTCTTTGTTGGCAACATTTGCCTGTTTGTTGTTGGGTTATCCATTTGCGATGGCGGTTGCCAGTTTATCTAAACGCTGGCAGGCGATTATGTTGTTTTTATTAATTGTACCGTTTTGGACTAACTCGCTGGTGCGCACTTATGCCATCCAGTTTATGTTGGGTAAACATGGTTTAATTAATCAGTTTTTACTGTTTAGTGGAATCATCGATAAACCGCTTGATTTGTTATATACCCAGTTCGCGGTGATTTTAGGTCTGTGTTATATCCTGCTGCCGTTTATGATTTTTCCTTTGTATTCGTCATTAGAAAAACTGGATACCAGATTGTATAAAGCAGCGACCGATTTAGGTGCCAATAGTTGGAGTCGTTTTCGTTTAATTACGATTCCACTCACTTTGCCCGGTATAGTCGCCGGTTGTTTAATGGTGTTTTTACCGTCGATGGGGATGTTTTATATTGCCGATTTATTAGGCGGTGCAAAAAACCTGTTATTAGGTAATGTGATTAAAACTCAGTTTTTAAACACAGCCGACTGGCCGTTTGGCTCAGCCTTTAGTGTGATTATGATGCTGCTGTTAGGCGCAATGTTATGGCTTTATTACCGTGCAACCCGATATGTCAGTAAAAAAGGGGGCATAGATGGCGCGGATTTCTAAGGCTTTATATTTAACGATTTTAATGTTGCTGTTGTATGTGCCGATTTTTATTTTGGTGGTGAACTCATTCAATGCATCAAAATACGGCATAAAATGGACGGGTTTTAGCACAAAATGGTACGAAAAATTAGTGCAAAACGATGCTTTAATTCAAGCGGCATTAAATTCTTTAACTGTCAGTATTATCGCTGCTACTATGGCGACTGTGATTGGCACTTTAGCTGCGGTTGCTTTGTATCGTTACGATTTTAAAGGCAAAAAATTCTTATCTGGCATGGTGTTTGTAAGCATGTTAACACCGGATATTGTCATGGCGATTGCACTGTTAATCGTTTTTATCACTTTAGGGATCAGCTTAGGATTTATCTCGTTGTTAATTGCGCATATTACATTTTGTTTGCCTTTTGTGATTATTGCGGTTTACGCAAGATTAAATGACTTTGATAAACGTATGATCTTGGCCGCTAGAGATTTAGGGGCCTCTGAATGGCGAATTTTTCGCTTAGTGATTTTACCGCTGATTTTACCTGCGGTTGTCTCGGGCTGGTTATTAAGTTTTACATTGTCGCTCGATGATGTGATTGTCAGTGCTTTTGTTACAGGGCCTGGCTACGAAATTTTACCATTAAAAGTATATTCAATGGTTAAAGTGGGTGTGTCACCGGAAGTTAATGCAATTTCAACTATATTACTTGTGGTGTCACTATTGATTGTTATAGCTTCACAACTGATTGTTCGAAAGGATAAAACATTATGAAAAAATTGATTTTAGCTGCGACCACTTTAGTCATGGCGCTGTCAGCTTGTTCTGATAATAAAGCGCCAGAAACTGTAAGCACAGCAGAAGAAAAACCACAAAAAGCGCAAAAGGTCGTTGTTTACAACTGGACAGAATATATTCCGGCAGACGTATTAACCGCATTTACTGAAGAAACCGGCATTGAAGTTGAATATGCAACTTACGAAAGTAACGAAGCTATGTTTGCTAAAGTTAAATTATTAGACGGCGCAGGGTATGACATTGTTGTACCATCAACTTACTTTTTAGAAAAAATGCGTAAGCAAGATTTATTACAACCAATTGATAAATCTAAATTAAGTAATTTTGCTAATTTAGACACCGACATGCTGAATAAAGAGTATGATCCGCAAAACACTTACAGTGTACCTTATCTTTGGGGCTCAACCTCAATTGCCATTAATGCCGATGAAGTTGATGCTGACAGTATCACAAGCTGGCACGACTTATGGAAACCTGAGTTTAGTGGCCGCTTAATGATTATGGATGATTTACGCGATATGTTTGCAATGGCATTAAAAGTAGCCGGCAAACCATTAAATACCTCATCTGAAGCAGATATTAAAGCAGGATACGAAGAACTTAAAAAATTATGGCCAAGCATTAAAGTGATTAACTCTGATTCGCCAAAAACGCCATTAATTCAAGGCAATGTCGATTTAGGTGTGATGTGGAACGGTGAGGCTTATATGGCTCAGCAAGAAATGGGGAATGTTAAGTTTATTTACCCGCAGGAAGGTGCTGTACTTTGGGTAGACAGCTTTGTTATTCCTAAAAATGCTGAAAACGTTGAAAATGCACATAAATTTATCGACTTTATGTTACGTGCAGAAAGCGGAAAAGCCGCCATTGAAGAGTTAGGTTATGCTGCACCAAATAAAGCATCTTATGCTTTATTAGATGAAGAATTACGTAACAATACAATGATTTTCCCGTCTAGCGAAGATATTGCAAAAGGGTCTTTTCATCAGGATTTAGGCGAAGCTAACCTGATTTATGAAAAATACTGGGAATTATTAAAAGCCGGTAAATAATTATTGAGCAATAGAGTTATGGTGTTTTATGCAGCTTAACTGCGTAAAACACCTGTCTCAAACTCATCCGTTTTACATATCCTCAATCAAGCATTTTTAGCATCAAACTGTACTATTGAATCTGCTTAGGTTATAAACCTGCTTACCCTCTTTTTATATCGTTTTATATGCAGCTTTTTCAACGCAAGTTATACCGTTTCTGGCAAGGATTACGGGGTGTTAAACAACAGGTTTTATTTAATCAGCAGTCCATTCAGGTTCAGTTTAATCAGGATGCTTCTTTCATCTCTTTTGCTCAGCTTAATCAAATTGAATTAAAAAAAGGCTGGTGGTTTAGCCAATTAATTTTAACTAACGGGCAGGCGCATCCGCTTATTTTAAAAGGGTATGCTTTTACGCAGGCTGAACAATTTAAATTTGAATTAATCAAAAGCATCATTAACTATTATCGGCAGGATAAATTTTGGCTGGGCTATTTAAACCTGCTAAAAGCCATTGCCGCTAAACAACTATATTGTTCAAGTTATGAGTGGCAGCCGCTGCTTGAATTACAGGCACTGGCCGCGCGGTTTTCTAACTTAAATATTAGCCCGCAGCAACTCGACAACCCACTGGCTCAGCAAGTATTTAAACTGGCGGCAGAGCTTAATTTAACGCAATTATCTGCTCAGGGTAGGGCGGAATATAATCAAAGTGTTTTGCCTGTGTTGTTAACCCAATACCAAGCCTTTTTTGAGACGGTTGAAAAACTACCTTTAACTCAGGCGCAGCGTATTGCCTGTTTAACGCAGGATGATCACAATTTAGTGATAGCCGGTGCAGGCTCAGGCAAAACGGCCACTTTAATTGGCAAAGCAGGCTATTTACTAACAGCCGGCTTAGCAAAACCTGAGCAAATTTTAATGCTGGCATTTGGTCAAAAAGCAGCGACCGAAATGAACCAAAGAGTCGCTGCAAGGTTACCCGCGGCAGCGAATGCATTAAAAGCCAGTACCTTTCATGCTTTGGGGTTAGATATTATTAATCAGGTTGCTCTTTTAAATCCCAACATGCAAAAGTATAAAGTCAGCCAATTAGCTACCAATGACAGCGCGCTTAAAGCGTTTATTGTTAACTGGTTAACCAACCAACTCAAAACCAATCATCAATTTATTCAGCAGTTTGTTTTATATACAGATGTGGCTGATGCAAAGGCGATTTCTAACCAGCAAATAGAGCAGGTTAGCCAGCAAATGAGTCGTTTTTTAGGACTGTTTAAAGAATCCTCTTTAACCTTTGAGCAGCTAAAACAAAAAGCAAAACAAACATTAACCACGCAGGTTCAAAACGGGAAAAGTGGGCAGAATACAACTGCGTTTATTACGCTTTTTGAGCCATTTTTTCATGCTTATCAAACTGAGTTACAACAAACGGTCAGCCTTGATTTTGCTGATATGATCGCACTGGCAATTGATTATATTGAACAAGGTCATTACCAAGTTAAATTCAGCCATATTTTAGTGGATGAATTTCAGGATTTATCAGCCTCAAGAGCTAAGCTATTAACGACTTTATTAGCTGCGCATAAAAATACCCGTTTATTTGCGGTAGGGGATGATTGGCAGGCTATTTATCGCTTTAACGGTGGTGATATTCGCTTTTTTACCGAATTTAAACGTATTTTTTCACCGGCTTCTTATGTGTATTTAGATAAAACCTTTAGGTTTAATCAGTTTATCCAAGCTTATAGTCATAACTTCATCATGAAGAACAACATGCAAATTGATAAAAAGCTGGAAACACAAAGTAAGGTACAAAAAAATCCGGTTCACTTTCTAAGTTTACATTTGCCTAGTACTTCAAACTTAAGTGAAATAAATGAGCAGTATTGTCAGGTATTACATGAGCGGTTAACTCAACTGAATGAGCTTAGCCAGCGACAACGCATAATATCTAGTGTTTTAATTATTGGTCGATTTTCGCTTAATAAAATGCCTATGGTTTTTTCCCATAATTTAGAGTTCAACCAGTTTCCTTCTCTTAATATTCGTTATGTGACTGCTCATGCCAGTAAAGGGTTAGAAGCTGATTATGCTTTTATCATAGGAGTAGAAACAAGTATTTTTCCATCGATAAAATTTAATGAACCCATTTTTGAGACTGTTTTACCTTCACCTGAATGTTTTAAATTTGCAGAAGAGCGGCGTTTATTTTATGTAGCTTTAACTCGAGCTAAACAAGCTGTTTTTCTAATCTACCGTGAACAATTAAGTAGTCCCTTCATTAATGAGCTTAAAAATTTTGATATGGTTTAATAGGTTCTGGTGGAATATAAAGTCTTGATGGTGAGCGCCCAAAATAATAGCGAAAATAAATTTGTCCATTAGTTGGTTGGTAATCGTTTGCTTTTTGAGCTGAAAATACCCCCCCAACAATCCACTGGCTATTTAGCTTATACTCAACAGATGTTTGTATTCGATATCCAAGGCCACTGTTTTCAACATTTTGATAGTTCGGAATGACAAAAGTTTGCTCAACTAGATTTTCTGCTTGAGTTTGTAGATCTGGATGGCTTGGGAAATATTCTATCGTTTTATCCTTAGCTGTTGACCAAGACGCAGCGAGGGTAATTTGATAGCTAAGTCGATTCCACTGTCCGGTTAACTCTAGTGGGAAAGATATTCCATAATATGATTGCGGACTGTAATAACCCCCATGACCAAATGTTTCACCACTTAGGTTGTATTGATAAGCCCAATGTAAAAGGTTGCTCCCAAGACTAAATTCAAAATCTGGATTTTGAATTATACGGTAATAAGCTCCTCCCATGACACTGTAACTTTGATTTGACTTTACGTTTTTACCATTATAGCTGTAATAATCTGTGAGTCCCCAAAACCCCCATTTCTGTCCCAGATCATGTGATACAGTTAAGCTGATGCCTGTTGCACTAACCCCTCCATAAGTTAAGCCTGAGTACGGGTCTATTAAGCCAGAATACGCGAGAACTGAGTCGTTTAACGCTCGTCTTTCTGCTTCGATACTATAACTGTAATTAGATATATCCCCCTGATAACGAATACCAAATAAAAAATTAGATAGTTTAAACCCCATAGGAGAGGAACCAATATCAAAACGCCAGCTTTCGTTTTGCCAGCCTAATGCGATATCTGTCCCAGTATCTTGTCTGTGGTAATTGGTTGCAATACAGTTTTCGGTGCAGAGTAAGCCTGTTCCAAAATTACTAAGCCCTGAATTAGTTTCTAAAACTAAACTAGGATCTTGAATTTGCTCAACATCTAATTTAGTAAAAAAATGACCTTTTTTATAAGGTAACCACAACTCGATAGGGACGGTACTATTTGAAACAGATTTACCTGTATTTGTACTCTTTTGAGTAGCTGTTTGTAGCCCCACCGCCACCCAAGCTTCGTTTTTGATATTGAACTGCTCAATTTGACGTAGTGTATTTTGCCAGTACCACGAGTTTTTATCTGCTGATTGATTAATATCCTGATACCACAACTGAGCTTGATCTGGTTTATTTGTGCTGCTAGCAAGTTCTGCAGCCCAGTATTTTAATTCATAATCTGCTGGATATTGAGCTACCAAAGTATGAGCTATCATCAATTTGTTATTAATATTATATTCTTGCAACAATTTAAGTAATTGCTTTTGTTGATAGTTCTCTAGCGATTGATAATTATCAGTTAATGAAGCTATTAAATAATTTCTAAATTGCTTTGTCTGACTATCTGGTTTTTTAGTTAAATTTTGTGTGCTGATTTGCGATAGATAATCGAGTTTTAAATCATCAGGTAAAGGAACCCTTGAGTTAACTTTAATAAGTATATTTTCGGCATTATCAAATTGATTTTTTTGTAAATAATAGCGTGATAATAAAAATTCAGGAGTGACAAAATTAGGGTAACTTTGCTGAAGTAATTTCAATTTTTCTAACATCGGCGGGTTAGGTTTGATCTCATTATTTAAATCAGCCAAAAATAAACTGCCCCAATTGGCGATATCAACCTCACTTGCATTTTGCTCAATTTTGATTTGCTTAAAATGCTTTATATATGCTGCTTGATAGCCACTGGCTTTTAACCATTGGCAATAAGTTATTTGCCACTCTAATGGTAAATTCTGAAATGAACTGGCTGCATGTTGAACTAGATCTAGAGCATTGTAGGTAAAGCCAGCGGTATAATATGCCTGTGCCAGATTTAGTTTTTGAACTTGGGTCAATTGGTTAATTTGAGTACTTGAAAGTTTATCTGTCTTGCCTTTTTCAGTTGGCGGTGTGTTTTTCAGCTCTAGCAGTAAATTTTGTAGTTTTAATTCTTGCTGATAAGTTGTATATAAATTATCAATTGAAGCTGAGCTGAGTTGGCTATGTTCAATTAACTTTAAAGCTTGATTAAATTTATTTTGACTACCTAAAAACAAAGCATAACTGAAGACAAAATCAGGGTAATTTAGAGCTGAGGGTAATTGTTGAGTAAATACTATTTCAGCTGCCTGGGGGGACTGTTTGACTAATATATCCGCCAAGTCAAAGCTCAGCCAAGCCGTTTGAGTTGATAATTTTTCAATCCCCTCATTTAAGGTTTGGATTGCCAACTCAGTTTGTTGGTTGTTTAAGAGAACTACTGCCGTTTGGCGATAAATATTAGCCATTACACGTTCAAACTCAGTGTTTATTTGATTTTTCTGTTCATTAGATAAGCTATTATAAAAGTGCCAACCCTCACTAATTGTCGCACTCTTTTCTAATAAATTAAGCATACCCAGTTGTGCTAAAGCATTATCTCCCTGTTTACTTAAAACAGATTGATAATGTTTTTTTGCTTGAGCAAAATTCCCTCGGAGTCTCTCAATTTCCCCTTTAAAATATTCATTGTTAATGTTTTCAGGTTCAAGTTGAATTGCTTTATTAAGGTGCCCTTGTGCTAATTCAGGGTCTATGTTGTTAATTGCTTGGCGCACATTTGCAATTTCCCCCCAGTAGGTTGTGGTACTCAATAATAAACGCCAGGTATTTGCATCAAAAGCGTCAGGGGCTAGTTTAAGTGCTTGGTTAAAATGCTTTTGAGCAGTGTGATGTTCTCCCATTCTCATCTGCAGTAACGCCATACTTGCATGAATTTGAGCATCTTTGGGATGGTATTTTAATGCTTTAATTAATAAATTTTGAGCTAATTTATATTCACCATTATCTGATAGGGTTACTGCCTGTAGCCATGCGCTATAACCAGGATCGCTTAATTGTTTTTGCTTATTATCCAAACGTTGCCAAAAGTTATTTACTACTAAGCGGCCTTTATCACTTTCCGGAAAATAGTTTATATATAAATTAGCCCACTTACGGTTGTTAATGTCTGTTGATAATCTACTGATTGCTCTGAGCCATATATCTTCTGTCTGAAGATGATACCTCTGGTCAGGTGCATATTTTTGCAAAATAAGATAGCCATTAGTGTCTGGCGGATTTTTTTTAAGTAGAAAATCAGCATAGGGTAAAGAAAGTTCTGCTAAATCAGGATATAAAGCTATTAATTCTTGATAGGATTGCTCGATTTTTTTAGTGGGGGTATCTGTGAATTGTAACCAGTACAAATACTCAATTTGATAACTCAAACCTGCAAATTGTTCTGAGAATACTTCATCATAAATTTTTATGGCTTGAGCGTACTGTCCAATTTTGGCAAATAATCTAGCTTGATTGATTTTAGATTTTAGTTGGTCATTGACTTTTAATAAAAGTTGAACCTGATTTTGGCAATGATGCTCTTCACTGAGTTGAGTTAAATGAGTATAGATTTGGTGGGCTTTTATCAATTGGTTGTTGGCTACCTCGTATCTGATTTGTGCACATAGCCTTTCTGGTTGATTCGGAGCCATTTGTTTAAATTTAACTAAGACACTTTGAGCAAGGGCATCATCATTTTGTAATAATGCTCTTTGCAACTGTCTAGTTAACCAATCACTAGGATGTTCATCAATAGGCAATGCCAATATAGAAAAACTGCTTAACAATAAACAAACTAAACTAATCCAGTGACATTTAGTTTTGCCTATTAATGCTACTGTTATGGGCATTTTTGCTCCAGCCAAGCAGTAACTAGCTGTCCATTTTGGTCTATTTTGTATCGTTTATCTATATATCCTTGAGCAAAAAGAGTGAGTACAGAATCATAATATCTCTGCTCTGTAGAGCCGAAACTGCCCTGATGAATTTGGTTAGATAGTTGCTCAGCTAAATCGGGCTTAATCTCTCTTAGCATAGGTAAAACTGCTTGTTGAAAGCCAACGGGACCTGCTCCTTGATGACTTAAACTGTTCGTTTTTATATTCTCTGGCATGTAACCTAGTTGATTAATTTTGTTTATCAATGGGCTCAAATTTGCTGTTATTTTTTGTTTGATTGGAACTGATTCTGCTAGTAAAGCATTCCACAAGTATACTCTAATTGCGTCATAGCTCCCTTTATCATCCGCTTTTTTATTAAAATATAATCCTTTTTCGGGAGAGTAATTCACCCAATCTGGTGCTGCACCAGATTGGGTAATTAAATTGATTAACTCTTCATTCGCTTGTGCGATTTTAGGCCAATATGAATCTGGGTATTTTGTTGAAAAATAGTGATAGATAAATAAAGGTGAATAACTTGGGTTTAATCTAATACTCTGTTCATCTTCAAAACCATAGGGGGCTGGAACTAAGATCCAACCAAGCCCTTCAAGATAATTAACTTCTTCGCGGATAATTCTTTTAGCTAATACAGCTGACAATAATTCATAATATCTTTTATCCCAAAGTTTAGCTGCTTGGGAAAGGGTATAAGCAATCCATAAATCGGAATCAGCTGCAGGGTTGGAATCTAAAATACGGTAATGTCCCGCCTTGTCTTTCCCCCATTTCCAAGCTGGTAAGCGTGTACTTAAATCACCTTCAGCAAGATATTGCTCAGTCCATTTCAATAATTTATCAAAGCTCTCTTGGTCATTTGCGATTAAAGAAAAAAATAAAGCATACGACTGACCCTCAGAAGTCGTTATATTTTGTTCTGAGCCAATATCAATTACTCTACCTTGCTCAGTTATAAACTCATTTTTAAAATGCTGCCACATCGGCCAGCTACATTGAGTTTGAGCAACAGCTGAAAAACATAAGCATGAAAAAACAACAGTAAGCATTCGATAGGTAAACATTATTCATGGTCTCCTTCTGCTAAACGTTTAGCAGTGAGTACTTTTAATAATCGCCAGATAACAACAGATAAAACTAATAAAACTAAAACGGACAACAAGCCTAAAACCAAAGGATAATCTGAAAGGTGGAACCAGATTAATTGATGGATAGGTAGTTCACCCACATAATAAGTTTTATCTGTTTCTAATGTGCTGATACCGTAAGGAGTAATCAAACTAGCTGAGCCTTTAATTTTGTTAAGGGACTCATTTTGTTGAAAAGTCCGACTTAACATCTGATAATTTTGTCGATTGTTCGCGTATAGCGCCACAACCGTTCGCTCATTGTCAAAAGGGGAACGAAAACTAATAATACTCGCTAAATTACCTTCACTTTCGAGTTGAATTTGAACCTGTTGCCCATTTTGGCCTGGATAGAGTGTTTTATTTAATATTGTTTGATAATTGGATACGAGTACATCTAAAGTATTCTGCTTATTGATAAATTGATCAGGTTGACCAATCAGGAAAAGATCATAGTTTTTAGGTTCAACAGCATCTAGATTATGAGCCAAAGTGACGTACGTAGCGGGATAACCTGTAGAAGCACTCATGTGAGCCATCATATTAAATAATAAATTATACTGTTCAGTTGAGCTTTGCTCACCAAGTAGAACTAAAGTTTGCTGTAAATCAGCATACTTAGTAAATGGAAAGCCAGACTGAGCAAATACAGCTAAATTTGGCATTTGGATATAGTGATGATAGCCGGCAAGGCTAATGCTAGAGTTTTCATCTATTCGGCCATAATTACTGTCCTTAGGTGCAGCTGTACAATTTCCGGTTTTGGCAATGGCAAAACTAAAATCAAATGTTAAAGTATTATTTGCACTTAATTTAAAACTTGGTATCTCTAATGTTTGGCTATCTTCTCCACTAGCTTGAGTATTAAACGGAATAGTTAAATTGTTTAAAATAAGATTATCATGTCTATGTTCTTCTAGTAGGTAGCCCTGCATAAATTGACCATTAATCAATACGTTCAAGCGGGTATCTGTAATACTTTTACTTGGTGTATAACGATACAATAAGTCTAATTCAACACCTTGTTCACGCCAGATAAATAAATCAGGGGCGAAGCGTAAATTAAGCGAACTGGCGGCTGAACCCATGCCTTTAGCTTGTAATTGATCCGGATAATCAATTAGATCTGAAAATTTAATTTTGTCTTTACTACTTAGCCATCTTGGAGCATCGTACGCTTGTCGTTTTTCAATTTTGGGTGGTTGAGTTAGAGTGACTGTTCTACCGGACATGATTTGACTTGCATGAGCTAAACCAATAGCAGCTTGTTTAACTTGTTCATCATCTTTGCCTAAAATTAATAACAATTTTTGGTATCTATGTTCAGGGTTTGAAATAATTTCGACTGTGGGTTGGTCAACTAAAGGATAATGCTTTAAAAAATCAGGTCTGGAATTATTACTGGCAATGACAATGGCGTGCTCAGTAGGCAGTTGATTGATTAAAGTTGAAAAATTAGACTTTCGCCAATCAGCCTGAATACCAAACCATGAGCTGATAATTGCTCCGCTTTCTAGTTTAGTTAAGCTTGGTTGCTGACCAAATACTAAAGTTAAATCTAGCATTTTATTTAAGCTGGGGTAAAAGAATGGTGCTGGTAATAAAGCCAACTCGCTGTCGATAGATAATTGCTGCTGATAAAGCGTCAACTTAGCGTTTTGAGACAACTCAGCCCAAATATTTTTATTAAAATCGTCTTGGCAGGCTTGGGTATAATATCCGATTAACTCAAATCGAATTTGATTATAATCTTTTAATACTTGAGCCTGCAGCGGAATTTTCCAGCTTTTACTTTTATTTAATAAGTTCTTATCTGTTTGCTCGGGTAAATCAAGAGTCGCCATTAAATAATCATTTAAATACAATTTAATATGCGACAACTCACTTAATAAAGCAGGGGAGTAATTGATTGAAAAATCTAAGGTTAGGTCTGTCACTAAAGTATTGGGCTCAATTGCGAACTCGGCTGTTGCATTGGGAGATGTGCCTGTCATTCGGCTGACAACATTATTAAGCTGAGTAAGTGGATAATTTTGAGTTATAGCAGGCGCTGGCTCTGGGTATCCATTAGCAAAAACGGATTTATCACTGAGTGGTTTCTCGCTTGCATTTAGATAGCCGAGAAAGCTAAAAGAAACCAAAGCCATAATTTGAAAAAATAATTTAAAAATATTCATTTTTGGGCTCTTGTTTAGGCTGTTTAGGTAATAAAGAATAAATAAATTCGCCGCCCATGATGAGTAAGTTTACAAAAGGTTTGGCGATTACAGGTGCATGGAACAACATATTATTGACACCGCGCCAACTAGCATGGCGAATTTGTTTAAAACTAAAGCTAGGTCTGTCATGTTGAAATTGTTTTTGCCAGCCAATCCAAGCATCAGCTCTCGCAAAGGTGGCTAATACAAACTCTTTTTGTCGTTCGACTGGCATGTCAGTTAAAAGTAATCCTAATTGGTTATCTCGTCGGTTAACTACTTTAGTGGTAAAGACTGCTTGTTTTTTACCTGCCATTAATAATAAATCTATTTCATCAGTTGGCTTAACCGTATGATCTATTAAATCTACAACCTCAAGTCCAACACTTTTATCTGAATAATCTGTCACTGTACACTGTAATGTATGCCCATTTTTAAGCCTGATATTGCCTTTAATATTAGCTTGAACACGGTGAGATGCGCGAATTTGTTTTGCTTCAGCAGCTACCGCTATCGCTGCACCTAAAATGACTAGATTGTAGGCAGTCCATGCCATACTGATTAGGAGTACACCTATGGTTTGGGGATCTTCAAAAAAAAGACGAAAAGTGGCAATAATAAAACCCACTAAGTTGATACTAAATAATACAAACGAGGGAGTTGAAATATTCCAGTCATAAAACTCATTATTATTTAATCCTCCTTTTTCTGTTACATTAAATTTGCCTTTACTAGGGTTAAATAAAGCGACAGTTGTTGGTTTTAAAATGTACCATGCAAGGACGGATTCATATACTTCACCCCAAAAAGAATATCGGTATTTACCTTGTATACGTGAGTTTGTTATTTTAATTTGCATTAAGGTTGGGATTACATACAACATAATAGCTAAAAATTCAGCATGTATAATGTATGCATTAAAAAAGATTAAAGCTAATGGTGCAGTTAAAAATATAATACGTGGAATACCGGATAAAAAATGTAGCATTGCATTTAGATAACATAAGCGCTGACGCCACTGTAGGCCTTTGCCTAATAAGGGGTTGTCGATTCTAAATATTTGAGCCATTCCTCTTGCCCACCTAATACGTTGCCCGACATGGGCTGATAGGCTATCTGTTGCTAGCCCAGCAGCTTGCGGGATATTAATATAGGTTGTTTTATATCCCTGACGCTGCATTCGTAACGCAGTATGCGCATCTTCGGTAACAGTATCAAATGCGAAGCCTCCTATAGATTCCAGTGCTTCTCGTTTCAAAACTGCACATGAACCACAAAAAAATGTGGCATTCCACATATCATTACCATCTTGAATTAAACCATAAAATAGCATGTTTTCATTTGGAACTTTAGTATGATTTTTGAGGTTTTTTTCAAATGGATCAGCTGAGAAAAAATGATGCGGCGTTTGTACTAAACATACTTTTTTATCTTTTAAAAATTGTCCCATTGTGAGCTGTAAAAAAGAGCGAGCAGGGATATGATCACAATCAAAAATAGCTATATATTCACCTTTTGTATGTTGCATCGCATGGTTCATGTTGCCGGCTTTAGCATGAATATGTTGGTCTCGAATAATGTATCCTGCACCTACTGAATCAGCAAATTCTTTGAAACTTTCACGGCAACCATCGTCAAGAATATACACATTTAATTTATCTTGAGGCCAATCTAAGCTCAGTGCAGCTAAAGTAGTTGGTTTCACAACACTAAGCGGTTCATTATAGGTTGGAATATAAACATCAACACTAGGCCATAAATCCGGATTATCTGGTAATGCAACAGGAGCTCGTTTTAGTGGGTTAATAGTCTGAAAGTAGCCTAACAATAACACTAGCCAAGCATAAGATTCAGCAATGATGAGTCCAGTCCCTAATAGGGTTGATTGCCAGTCTTGCCATCCTAGTGTTTCATTAAAACGCCACCATAAATAACGAGATGAACTAATTAAAGACAAAGTAATCATGATTATGGTTGCGAGTTGCCCCGGTACTTTACGCATTGGATAGGCAACTAATAATATTAACCCCATAAAAGCAGCTTGTGCAGATATAGTAAAAGGGACGCTAATAAATACAAATAATACAACTGAAATCAGTAAATACGTTAACCATCGAAAAGAATGGAAACGCCATATACTATTTATCAGGGTATGATTGTGTGGATTAGAGTTAACGGGCCATATTTTTGTCGACTTTTGGATAATAAAGCGATCAAATAATCGGATTTTTACCCATGCTTTTCTTAAAAAATAACTAAGCTTATGCCAAAAGTCAGATTCAGAATTAGGTTTACTCAAAAGTAAATATAAGCTTTGTATAATAAACCTGAGGGGATCAAAAAAGCTTAATTGATTCGGTTTTAGTTGAGGATATAGCTGATAGAATCTGCGTTTTGCAGTCGATTTTTTAACGGCTCTGAATTTAATGAAGCAACTGATAAAATAAAAAAAGATTGGTAAAATCAAAGCACTCAAACGAGTAACTCGGTACTCCTCAAATAATCGTTTTACTCTAAATTTATACAAACGAATATATTTTGGCTGAACTAAAATAGCTGCAATTTTTAAATGCATAGGCCAATTTTGCGGAATATTGAGTAAAGCCCACATATTAACCTTCCGACTTATTCATTTGGGTTTGCAAACTGGATAGCCAACCGCAAAGACGCTCAAAATCGGCACGACAGCTATTAGCTGGATATAATGCAACAGCTTGATTTGCGTGGGTGACTGCTACTTTTATGGCTTCATCTGCATGAATAAAAACGGGTGATAAATGGGTAAGTTGGTGTTGCCATAAGGTAAAAATGTCAGACTCTACATCTGAATGGCTATTAAACTTATTGACCAGTACATAATACTGTGCAGAACACTCGAATTTATCTACAGTAAATTTTTGATACAATAAACTATGATTTATCGCATCACAATTTGCCACTTCTAACACTATATCGGTTGAGTTCAGGCTCAAAGTTGAAAAATCAGTACTGGTTATATCAAATAAAACCCAAGTATTTGGGGTAAGTTCAAACTGATTTAAGCCATCAACGACTTCTTTAGCAGTTAATACTTTACTTTGATTACTTTTTCCATACGGTAAAACTTGAATGCCACTTTGAGTTTGATAAAAACAGTTTTGTAACGTGTGAAGGTCGTTTGCATTCTGCCAGCCTGTTTTTGCTAACCAAGGTATTGCAAAATGGCGTGCGAGTTGGTTTTGAGCATTGAGCTCAACAACTAGAGTCGGTTCTGCAGCATCGGCAAGACACCTTGCCAAATTTGCTGTGACAGAACTGGTTCCCGTGCCGCCTTTTGTACCAATCAAAAAAACTCGTTGCATTATGATTTATCATTAACCTTTTCAATACTTTTTGCAATTTGCTCAATTAAAAAATATTTTTTTTGTATTTCTTGTGCTTTTTCTATCTGTTTTAACTCAATAAAACGAGTAGGTTGAGCAAGCTCCTGATTTAAATGGTCCCAATCTGTTACAGTCGGAAAATCCGTTTTTTGATTCAGCTTTGAATGTCCCATTCGTGTTCCTTTGTATACTGTTTAAATGTTTTAAAACGAACAATGATTACATGCGTCTATTGATAACCAGGATAGATCATCCAGTCACTATTACTTAACTTAATATAAGGTGTATTATTAAATTCCATTAGAATAGCCCCTTCGTTTTCTGCTACTAAAGTTGATTTAGGTAATGTTTGAGTGAGTTGAGACAAAGGCAAATCGTTATAAAAGATATGGCTTTCCATCGCTCCTTTTATCAGTGTTGATAAGGCATAATGACTAGTATTTTGTTCAATATAAATAGGTTCGGCTTGTTGGTTGCTTTTTCCAATAAACTTAACGGCAACTGGTACAGAGACAATATTTGGACTTGGAATTTCCCGTAACCCTGAGAATTGCATTTTATCCCCTTTTAATGCTGCGCCATGCTCAGGTACTATGATTAACATTGTTTTGCGACCACTTTGCTCTATCTGGCGAATAAATGTATTTATATCACTGAATAATATTTTTACTCTAAGTGCGTAGCTTTCTACTTCGCTTAGGGGTTTTTGGTTTATAATTTGATTGCCGTCATGTAGGCTGATTGTATTGTAGTAAAAAGCTTGGGGTTGACCTGAACCTTTGTATTGTGAGAACCAATCAGATAACAAATTTATATCTTTATAAACAGGTGTGTTATCAAATGCATATTGAGAAATAGGCTGGTTTTTCAATAATATCGGATTATGCTCTAAGTGACCTTGTTGTTTTATTAATCCGATAAAATTATCAAAGTGTCCATCATGATTCATGGCTAGGCTTGTCTGGTAGCCGAGCTTTTTTAAGTTCTCAAATAAGTAACATTGTTTTTCGTTCGAATCTGAAAATAGCTGATTGTGTGGTACTTGTCCGCAGCTTGCTCTTAAAATTCGCAATGCAGCTGGGCCACTGTATGAAGTCGCTGAATTATAATGTTTAAACACCATATCATAATCTTTAAATAAGCTTTTGGAATCGATACCGGCAGCTTGTAAATCAGCCCAGGAGAGTGAACATATATTTAAAATTAATACATCAAAATTAGCTTTATCATTTGGTGCGAATACAACAGGCTCAAGTGATTGTTGAATTTGATAAAATTGATCTAATGCCTGCTGTGGATTATCGGCATCTATAACTGGCACAATTTTTTGTTTAGTTATTGCTTGGACTTGAGGGGCTTGTGGTGTTTCACTGCGCTGCTCTTTTACCATGGGAGTATTTGAATTCAATAAACTGTAGGCTGGTAAACTCAATAAGCCGACAAGGCTAAGTGTGGTAAACCTTATCCAGCGAGAGAGATAAATATAACTCACTGTAGCAATTATCAGCGGGTAGATGAGTTCAATACTGATAAACCGACCGAATAAATCGGCAACATATTGCACACTAAATTGCGATAATAAATAAAAATTTTCAGTTAGGTTACTTAAGGGAGGTAGCCAAGATTCTGAATAAAGTAATAATATTGCCCATAACAAAGCAGTGAGTTGCTTAAATGAATTTAATAATTTAGTTGGTAATTGAATCGCGATAAAACAGAATAATGCTAGATTGGCAGCAAAGTCGATTTGGATCCATTGATTTAAATGTAACCAAAACTTAACTAAAAAATATAAGTTCCAAACTCCTAAACCAACTAACCACTTATGTTTATTGGTTTGAGTCATAATGCTTCCCTTTATATGGTTTTATTAATTTGTGCTTAAAAGTGAGCTGAGAAAAGACTAGCTTAATTTTTTTTAGGAGATTTTGACCTAATAAACAAAAAGTGAAGCCAGCCATAAATGAAATTAAAACAACAACTAATAACTCGATAATATTCATTGCTTTACCTTTAACGCTATTGGTTGTAAAAATGATTCCTCTGGAATTTTTACTCTGGGATTATTCATTAATTCAATATCAAATGAATCATAAACCGTATCGACCACCAGTTCATGACTTAAATATTTTGCTAAATCATCAGATTGCTTGATTGAAGGAGATTTTAATTGTTTTCGGCAAAATTCTTGAATGTAGAAATGTTGAGTTGTTACTGCTTTGGCCATAAAAAAATCATCAACATCTAAATAGAATAGATTTTCAAGAGCCGTTTGAACATCACTTGGTCGGCAAGCCCCTAAGTAAATTAAAATCTCGTCCTGAAAGTTAGAGAAAAGATCCCCATCACGTTTTAAACGAATTAACTTTAATGCATGTACTGCTCTCGTGCTGGGCAATAAAGTCAGACGAACCAAAGCACCTGAGACAGATAAACTATCTGCATTTGCACTTGCTTTTATAACCTGATTAAAAAAATCCATTGCATTACGGTAACCAAATTGTTTGGTTGCTTCTATTTTTTCTGAAATAACGTTAAATGTATTGGGCAAAGTTCTGGTGAACTTAAACCCTTGAATAGACATGATTCTAGAGATAAATCGTGAAGGGTGACTGTAATCATATAAGATAAGGTTTACACCAGCTAGATAAAAAATACTTTCGTCTTTGTGACGGACAACACCGTCTAAGTTCTGGAGGACTATTTTAAGCCAAGGGCCTCTTTTTTTACGTAGTTCGAAGCATTGTTTAGCCAGGTTTATTACCGATATATATTTAGTGATGACGAATACAACAGTGCCTGATATGAGTTGATTTGCTTGCTCAAATAGTGCTTGATTATCTTCAAGTGCATTATAATTGGCAGGCATTTGATTAAAATCTGGTACTGCATTTCGAACCATCCAAACTTCATCTTCGTCATAAAAAGTTGAATTAATATTAGATGTTTCAGGCTCATTATTTGGTAAAACTAACTGTAAAATTGATGTGGACTTGTTTATTTCAAATTCTTGATTAATAAATTGACCTAAACAATGGTGCCAAAAGTTCACCTTCAGTTGATAAATGTCTAATAAATCTTCTATTTTAGCTAAACCTGAAATGAGTTTAGGGAAGTGAGTTAATTTTTCATTAAGTATGCTGAGCTGCTCACCGGTAATCAGAATAATCAGCGCTAATTGATGTTTTTTGGCTAATAGGTCTAAATATTCTAGCAGCTTAACTAAAGCAACTTCATCTATATTAACCAATTGGTTTGCGGGCAAGTGTAAAACGGTTAAAGCATTATAAAATCCATCATAGATATAAAGTTCATTAAATAAGCGTTTTATCGTTTTTTGATTGAACTGGGTATATGAGTTTATCTCAATGTTAAACCAGTTAACTCTATGATTTCTATTTTGTAATTCTAATTCAGATGACGTTAATAATGTAAGGTGAAGAGTTTCAATCACTGGAGACAGTAAAAAAAATTGATTGGATTGAGATTTAAAACTTGATAGCAATAGATTTTGTAGAGGCAGAAAGTCATTTAACTGATCGGCTAATAAAAAATAGTTGTGCCCATGCTCAATTGCAAAATGGCCTGATAAATTTTCTTGTAAACCCAGTTTGTACATAGTGGTTATGACCTTGTTTATATCCTTACAAGTTGCTTTGAGTTTATGCCAACAGATTGATTTTATAAAGGCAATAACCTCACAAATTTAATAATTTCAGTGACATGATGAGATTATTAAACAAGCTTGATGTTAATCTGTTTTATATTGAAACCTGTGCGTTAAATTATTTTGACTTTCCTTTGTTGGATGGCGATAGAACATTAACTAATTGCTCGTCAGCGCGGTAATAATTTTAAAATAAATTTACTTATTAACTAAATTTCAATTAATAAGCATTGCAATTAGCTAATATCTTTTATAGATTTCTAAACCAAATTACAAATGAGGAAAATAAGATGAATAAATCGGAACTAGTTAAAAAAATTGCTGAGTCAGCTGATATTTCACAAAATGATGCTACTAAAGCGCTAAATACATTAATTGATACTATTAGTGTTGAGTTATCAGAAGGTGGTCGTGTTGACTTAATTGGTTTTGGCTCTTTTAGCTTAAAGCATAGAAATGCAAGAACAGGACGCAACCCGTCAACTGGTGAAGCGATTCAAATTGCAGCTGCTAACGTTCCATCTTTCAAAGCTGGTAAAGCGCTTAAAGACGCTTGTAACGCTTAACGAATAAACTGGTTTGTATTGGGGAATATAAACCAGTTTATCTATACCCTGCCTGCTATTTCTATTCTGAAATTTAATCTTTCATTAGCTGCAATATTTTGATTATTTGTGTTGACTATTTAAGGTTTATGCTAGAAGTATTGCGATCGGTAGATTAAAATAACCTGATTTTATGTTAAAATCGCTGCCATATTTGATTTTTTAAATGTAATTAAGTGTAGTTATTTTTAAAAAATTTAATATTAACAAATACAATTTTTAGGAATGTTCATGAGCTCGCTATTAGCACTGGGTGAAGGCATGGTAGAGTTAAAACAAGACTCAACCGGACAATTAATTCACAAATACGCTGGAGATACTTTAAATACAGCAATTTATGCTAAACGTTGGATGCCAGAGGTAGACGTTTATTATTTTTCAGCGGTTGGTCAAGATATGTTTAGTCGACAAATGCTGGACTATTTAAAAAGTGAGCAGTTGAATACTCAAGCTATGTTAACAACTGATCAAGCCAATATCGGGATTTATGCCATTCAAACTGATGATGCAGGCGAGCGCTCTTTTACTTACTGGCGTAAAGATTCTGCCGCAACTCAAATGATCAAATTATTATCAGCAAAAGGCGGAGCAGAAGCTTTACCGGATGTTGGTTTTGTCTTTTTTAGTGGTATTTCACTGGCGATTTTGGCAGAAGACGATAAAGCAGCTTTATTAGATTTATTAGCTAAATTACGCCAAAAAGGCGCTAAAATCGCGTTTGATCCGAACTATCGTGCCAGAATGTGGCAAAACCAAGAACATGCTAAAAACTGGATTGTAAAAGCGTATCAGGCGAGTGATATTGTACTGCCGGGTTTAGATGAACATCAGGATTTATTTGGTCATCAAACTGTTGATGATGTGAAAAACTTTATGCAAGCGCAGGGTGTCACTGAATTTGTGATTAAAGCTGGCAAAGATGGTGTTTATGGATTTAACCAAACTCAAGATTGCCATGTGCCTTTTAACCCTGCACCAACTCAGGTTGATACAACCGCCGCCGGAGACTCGTTTGCCGGTACTTATATGAGTTCTCGTGTAGCAGGCCAAAGCATGTTGGATGCGATTAAAAACGCTGATTCAGTTGCCCGCGAAGTTGTGCAGCATCCGGGTGCGATTATGAATATGGATATTTATCAAACCCGTTTTAAAACAAATTAATCTCAATTTGAGTTTATCAGTTTAGTAGTCGTGCTTGGTTAGCGTCGGGCACAAAAAGCAGGGACGCTTTTTACTTAAACTAAGTTGAACGATTGCATTGTTGTTTGACTAAATGTCTTGATAGACGAAAAACTATCCTCGTTGCAACGTAAAATACGCTTGGTTTAGTATTATAATCCAATAGTTGAAAAATTTACTTCAACACTTCTTATACGCACCTCAGGTTACTTAAACAGGTTTATTGATGCTGATAAACTGACTTACCATTTGATTTCTAAACGCTAAATTTTGATCTAATTTTTGTTCTCGGTACAACTGACAATAAGCCTGAGGAGACATTTTATTGTTTAAATCTGGTTTATTTGCTTGTTTAAGTTGTGCTTGCCAATTGAGCTTAATTTGCTCTGATGGCTCAGCTAATTGATTTAAAATTTGCTCTGACTTAATAAATTGTGAAGCTCTTGCTAACTGGATCATAATATCATTGGCAGCTAGCCAACTTTTATTATTGTTATCTACACATAATACCGGCATAAAAGGCGCAAGCGAGCTGCAAACTGAGTTTTTAAACAGTTTTACATGCCAGTATTTTTCGGCAATTTCACAAAAGTATTCAAAGTCTTCTATCGGTTTAAACCCGGCATCCCGATATAATAAAACTTCAACTCTGGGTTTATTTGGATTGACTGTATCGTTAGATACATCAATATAATATTCGCCCACTTTCATCGCATTTTGAAAATATAAATCTCTTAATCCACCCCAAATTTTGGTTAACTCATTACCTTGTTTAATGTATTGAGTGAGTGCAATTAAGCCTGCTGTTTTGGGTTGTTGTAATTCGGTTTTAAGCAGTTCAAATACTTCATCCCTAATTTCTAAACAGCGCCCTAGTGGGTAAATTTTTTTACCGAATGTTGGATATTTTGGTAGTAAAGTTAAATCCGCTTTTATTCTAAGTTGGACAAGATCAGTAATAACTTCGGTCAAATTTTCAGCGATTGGATCAAGCATTTTCATCGATTGTATTTTACTTATTTATATGAGTTTTGATGATAAATAAAAATTAACATAAATACAGTTTTTACCAATGTTTTTTCTGAATCATCAAGTTTAAATATAGAGTTTTTAGTTTAACTTTTTAATTACATTGTTTGTTGAGTTACTATTTTATTTATTTGAAGTCCTATTTTTAAATAGCTGATTTTCAATTTATTTAATTAAAAATCATTTGGTTATGATTTAATTTGATAGATTTAAACCATTTTTACTTTATTTTAAATATGATAAAAAAGTAAATGATTAGTAAAAATATTAATTGACAAGATTTCAATCCTGCTATTTAATCGCGCTGTTCCGGGAACAGTAATATGATAAATTGCTACCGGTGGCATAAAAACAACATACCGTGAAAGTCGTTCGAGACTGCTCAGTATCGTTTGAGTCAACTTTTTAGGCGAGATACATAGAATGAGTTACCAATCTAATTTTAAATTTAATAAAGTTTTTTCGTGCATGTTATTAAGCAGCGGCTTAATTTTAACTGCACAATCAGGTGCACAAGAATCTCAAGAAACTTCAGCACAAAATGCAGAAGCTGAAGTCATTCAGGTGACAGGTTTTAGAAGCAGCTTAAATGCAGCGTTAATGGCAAAACGTGATTCTGTTGGATCTAAAGATGTTATTTTGGCTGAAGATATAGGTAAGTTTCCGGATTTAAACATTGCCGATTCGTTAGGCCGCGTACCTGGTGTTTCGGTTGAAGAAGATGGCGGTGAAGGTCGTCAAATTTCTTTACGTGGTTTAGGCCCAAGATATGTTAAAACCACAATTAACGGTATGGAATCGGCGTCTGCCGGTGGTGGTTCTGACGCAGGTGGTGGTTCAAATACTTCACGTGCGTTTGACTTTAATATTTTTGCATCAGAACTATTTACTCAAGTTGATATTAGTAAAACACCTGCGGCAGAGTTAGAAGACGGTGGTATTGGTGGTTCGGTAAACTTACAAGCTGCACGTCCGTTTCAATATCAAGAAACTAAATTATCATACAACGTAAACGCCAGATATAACGATATCGCAGCAGAAGTGACACCCCGTATGTCATTTATGGCGAGTAAAAACTGGGACAATAAATTTGGTATTTTAGGTTCGCTTGCATACTCAGAAGGTATCGTTCAACAAGAGGGAACAACAACAGTACGTTGGACTAAATTAAATCCTAAATATGATGCTGAAGGCAGTTTGGTATCAGAAGGTGGTACAAATCATTTGTTGGCGATCCCCAGAACGGTTATCAGTGAAAATGACAAATATGATAATGATGATCTAGATGGTTTATGGATCCCACGTATTCCACGTTATTCAATTTATAGTCAAGAACAAAAACGTCTAGGTGCAACAGCTGCCATACAGTACGCGGCTACCGATGATTTAGTATTTAGTTTAGATTTTTTACATGCAAAGCTAGATACTGAAGTTAATGAATATCAGTATGAAGTACTGTTTCGTGATAATGCCAATAGTAGTGGTGTTGTTAGTGCAGCAGGTGAACAATATGCTGAAAATTTAGTTGCTGATGAGAATGGTGTTGTGGTTGCTGGTGTATTTTCAAGCGCTCCAATTCGTAGTGAAGCTCGTAAAGATAAGTATAGTTCTACTTTTAATCAATTATCTTTAAATACAGATTGGTATGTTAACCAAGATTTACAAGTAAAAGTATTAGTTGGTAAAGGCACTTCTGACCTTGATGTCCCCTATAAAAGAACGTTAGCTTTAGATGCGCCTGATTCATTAGTCGCTTACAGCTTTGATAAGAATATTGACCCTATTGCATTAATCAATGGTAGTTCAAATGGTATTGCGTCTGGTTCATTAAATTCAGATATGGCTTCGTTTGCATTTGCCCCTAGTTCAGGTACAGGAAGCTATAGTAAAACAGATTTAGAAAATTTAACTAAAGATGCCAGTTTATACACTGTAGGGTTAACTCGTCAGGAAGCTGAAACGATTGAAAGTGAAAATTTTACTTTCAAAGTGGACTTTATTTATAATTTAACGGATGAATTGACTTTAAAAACTGGTTTAAATACACGTTATTTTGAAACTGAGCGTCATAACTGGCGTAATAATTGGCGTGATGACACATCATACGGTCAAAATGCTGAAGTCGCAGTTTTACGAGATCCGGATGCTGATTTAGCTGGAACAAACTTTGCCTCAACTTTAGCTGATTTAAATGTTGAATTTGGGAACTCTGCTGATGTCCCAAGCTCTTCAACCTTAACCCAATCAACTTGGTTAGCGCCTGATTATGATAAATTATTAGCCGCTTATGGCGATAAAGCATACTTTCAAACCCGTGAACGTTATGCCGAGGCTTACCGAATTAAAGAAGAGGTAGACTCTGTTTATGCTCAATTAGATTTTTCATTGGATTGGGTTCGCGGTAACTTTGGGGTTCGTTATGTAGATAATACGAATACTGCTTGGAATGTGAAACGAGGTACGTATAGCACAACTTCTTTCTTACTTAACGATCAAGATTTGGGTGTCGAATGGACAGAAGCAAAAAGTACAGGTAAAGAGTTTTTACCGGCACTTAACTTAGCATTTGATGTTACTGATGATTTAGTTGCTCGTTTTAGTGCTTCAAAGGCGATTACTCGCCCTGCATTACGGGAGTTACGACCAACTATTTCTATTAGCTATGGTGAAACGGATTCTGGAGATGGTGCAATTACCATAGGTGCAGGTCCTAAACTAGAACCAGAAAAAGCAACTCAGTTTGATTTAGGTTTAGAGTGGTATTTTGCTGAAGAATCTTTATTAGCGGGTTCTTTATTCTATAAAGACATTGCGACTTTAAGCAAAAAAGGCGTAAAACAAACTTTAAGCCGTGAGTACTTTGCAGCGATTGGTGGTGATGTTGAACGCTGGAGTGCAGATAAACAATGGGAAGTCACCCAACTGGTTAATAACGACGCCGAAGGTATGTGGGGAGCTGAGTTAATTTATCAACAACCATTTACTTTTTTACCTGCACCGTTTGATCAATTTGGTGTGTTAGCTAACTATACTTATATTGACTTTAAATTAGATCAAACTAACCCATTTACCGGTGAAGTTGTAAGTGTTGAACCAGAAGGTACCTCAAAAAATACTTTTAACACCACTTTATATTATGAGCAAGATGAGTGGAGCGCACGTATTTCTTACAACTATCGTAGCGCTTATCCGCAAGAGTTTATTGCACGTAATAACGAGGGTAACTATGGTCGTGGCAGTGATGACAAAGGTAGCTGGAAATTCTCAAGCCGCTATAAACTAAACGACAATATGTCAATTTCGTTTGAAGCGATTAACTTAACCAATGAGAAGAAAAACACTTGGGTAGATACAGAAATGCACCTACCGTATGAAAGTTATGTCTACGGACGTCAATTCTTAATTGGATTACGTGGCAGTTTATAATACAACATTACTTTCTAAACTCAGCAGAGCATTGCCTCTGCTGAGTTTTTATTAATAGAGCCTTTTATACTGATTATTGTCTATTTAAATCACCATATACGGCGGTTTAATTACAACTTCTGAGTAAATTGGCCTATAGCATTAACAACTTCTTGTGCACCTGATTGAATGTTGTTAAATACTTCTCCAGATTCATGTGAAAGTTGCAGAGCTTCATCTGCTTTTGTTTGTCCTTCTTCTATTAATTTTACTGCTTTTACAGTTAATTTCTGATTTTCTGCTACTACATTAACAATTTCTTCTGTTGCTAGGTTGGTTCTTGATGCTAGTTGTCTAACTTCATCTGCTACTACAGCAAAACCTCTCCCTTGATCTCCAGCTCTAGCTGCTTCTATTGCCGCATTTAATGCCAGTAAATTGGTTTGATCTGCAATGCCACTAATACTCTTCACCAACTCTGTTACTTTTTGGGATTGTTTATCTAATTCGCCGATGCCCTGAGCTGCTAAGCCCATTTGTTTAGATAAAGATTCCATTGTCTGAATACTAGAGTCAATAACACTACGACCCTGTTTGGCACTTAAATCTGTTTTTTGAGAAATGTCATACGCGACTTCAGCCGCTTGGGAAATGGCAAATTCCCTGTTCATTTGCTCTGTGATTAAGGTTGCGAATTTAGCAACTTTATATAGATCTCCATGTGAATCATGAATGGGATTATAAGATGCTTCTAACCAAATTTTATTACCATACTTATCAATACGTTGGAATCTACCATTCACAAATTCTCCGCGTTTTAGTCTATCCCAAAATGCTTTATACTCGGTTGAATTAGCTTCCTCTTGTGTACAGAATATTTTATGGTGTTTGCCAATAATATCGCTTTTTTTATAGCCGACTGCTTTTAAAAAGTTGTCATTGGCATCTAGAATCGTACCGTCTAAACTAAACTGAATGACAGCATTTGAGCGATGCAAAGCTTTAAGCATATCTTCTAACTCAAAAGCTGATTTGATCGTATTCGTTAATTCAGAAGCAAATATGGAATACGATTTTAATTCGTCTTTTTCATTTCTGATCGGCTGTACAATAGCTCGTAGCCATACATCATGTTCTTTCTTATGGGTGAGTTGTAAAGCCCCATGCCAATGGGCTCCATGATTGATAGCATATAATAGTCTTTCGCAATGCTCGGTTCCGAGTGCTTTAAAAGAAATATATGATTCAAGCTTAGTATTTTTAACTTGTTCAGCTCTATAGCCTAATACTTCCTCAAATTTTTTGTTTGCTTCAATAATATCTCCATTTAAGTTAACAGAGAAAAACAGCATTTCGGTTTTTAAATCATCCTGAACTTTATAAAATGTTGCTAATTCTTTTTTTAAATGAGTGATTTCTTGTAGCAATAATTTGTTTTTAAAAAACATTTTTTAGTCCTTAACAATTTGAAATTTGGTAAGTCCCACCTGCCTCTTAAATATCGGATAAGTTGTAGTTTAATCCACTCAGGGCTGTTAAATAAACAGCAACAAATCAGCTAATAGGGAAGAGTTAAATATGTCAAAGAGAATTCGGTGGTTATTTATTCTTAGGAAATAGCTTAGGAAATAGCTTTAAAAAATGCGAGTTAATTTATAAATATTTTAAATATAATGAGTAGAAAATTTGTGTATAAACAAAAGGTAACGATAGCTTAATATCGTTACCTTTTAGTGCAATCATTAAAAATCCATATTCCAGTTTAAGCTAACTTGACGGCCTCGGCCGGCAAAATAACGTACGGCATTGGCTGTTGTTTGCCCATAATAAGAAATATATTGCTCGTCAGTCAGGTTATCTACCCCTAATGTAAAGCTACCTAAAGTGTTAGTGCGGTAGTTCAGCATTAAGTCAACTGTATTGTAACCTTCAAAATCAGGGCTAGCGTTAAAGTCTTTATCGGCAAGATGATTTAGCTGTAAACGTGAGCTAATGGCATCATTCCAAATTTGTTGCCAATAAATATTCAGGCGGTTAGGCGCAATGTTGGTGCCATCTAAATCACTATCCACTTTGCTATCGCCATCACTATCGTACTGGCCTTTAGTATTTGCATAAGCAGCACCTAAAGTGGTGGTATTAGAGACAAACCACTGGGCATCTGCTTCAAAACCTGAGATTTCAGTTTTTTCACGGCGAACCAGATAAATACCGTCATCATTCATAGATAAGCGTGAACCTAAATCAGATTCTGATTCAAAATAACTGGTACGAATTTGCCAGCTATCGTCAATCCACTCAAAACCAAGCTCGGTATTGTCAGAGATAACAGGTTGTAGATTTAAAAATTCGTTTACCGATAATCCAGCAGTATTAATGCCGCGTAATACACGGCCAACATCTGGCATATTAAAGCCTTCGCTGTAGCTTGCGTATAATCTTAATTTATCTGTTGTTTGCCAAACCGCACCAAAATTATGCATTAGTTCATTAAAGCTTGGATCACCACCTTCTACAAAAGTGCTATTTGCTGAAGCTAAAGTAGTAAAGTCATCAACGTTCAACTTACCGTATTCGTAACGTGCGCCATAACTAAAGGTAAAGTCTTCAATGCCTTTATATCTTAACTGGAGGAAAGGTGCATAGTTATCAAATGTGGTTTTAGGTACCCAAATTCGGTTGGTCAGTGCTAATTCCTGATACGTTTCATCAGATAAATAATCTAAACCGGTAATTAAATCTAAATCCATTCCGGCTAAGTTTGATTTAAACCAAGTTAAACGGCTACCAAATTTGGTTGAGCGGTTTTGTGATTGGTCATAAATATTTTCACCATAGGTTGGATCTTGGAATGTTCCACTGATGGTCGCACCATAAAGCGCAGCAAAGTTTTGGTAAAATAACTGAATGCTTAATTGGCCAGATAATACATCGGTATTTTTATAATCAACTGATGCTGTTGTTATTTTATTACGCGGTGCATCGCCCGGTTGATCGGCTTTAACGCTGGTTGCTGGTGTTTCGCTCTCAACATCACCTGTAACCATGCCATAATCGCCATTACCTTGGATATTGTAATGGTTAATCATAAATTTTACGGTTTGGTTTTTATCAAGTCGGTAAGCAAGTTTTAAAAACGCATCAAAAGATTGCGAGTCCATTGTATCGCCTTGGGTTGTATCAACCCCCACTAAAGTGCCGTCACCGTCACGGTACATGCCATTATTTTTGTATGAAATACCAGCCACTACGCCATTATCTCTTTCACCGGCACTATATAAATAGCTAGCTTTGTAACCTGTGGTATCACTGCCCATGCCTTTAGTAAAACCGGCTGATACAGAGTGGGTATTTTCACCGGCTGATTTAGTGATTATATTGATAATACCACCGCTTGCGCCCATGCCTTGGATCGCGTTTGAACCGTGAATAACTTCAATTCTTTCGATCATTGCTGGATCAATTGTACGGCCTGCACGACCACCACTTCTCAGTGGATTTGACTGAGGTACACCATCGATCATATAGAGCGGATCACGGCCACGTAATTTTTCACCTGCATTCGACATTTTTTCACGGCTTGGTGAAAAAGCAGGAATTAAGTTGCCTAAAATTTTTGAAATATCTTGTGTAAAAGCAAGTTGAGACTGAATTTGCTCAGCTGAAATGACTGATATAGTTGCTGGTACAGTTGAAACCGGTACCTCAGCACGAGCGGCAGTTACCGAGATACGCTCAATTGATTTTTCTGGCTGGGCAGCCAGCACAGTAAAAGGCAAAGCTGCTGCAATTGGCAACAAAGCAAATTTTTTCATTAAAAACTCCTGAGGATAAGGAAGAGGAATAATGTAGATTTAAATGTTTATGATAATTGTTACTATTAAAAACATTTATTGAGGATAAGTCAATTAAGTGCTTTAGTTATGGATGAAAATCGATCTGAATTAGCTTTTTTGAAACTTAATTTTTACACTATTTTATTTGTTTTTACTTTAAATTAAACAGGTTGTTTGGATATTTAATTAGACATTCGAGCTAGGGTCTGTTGATCTTTTGAGTGCAATTTTGCAGCAGGTTGTTTGGTATTTATCCAAGGCATAGCGATTGACGTGTAGTGAGCTACACAAATGAGCTATAACGCAGAATAAATGCCAAACAAACGCTGCCTTTTGGGTTCGTCCTAAATACTTTTTACTCTTTGTTGCAGCATTTAGACTTAACCCATTAGGCCTTCAATGCTGCGCCTCGATTAAAAAGCATTTAGTTAGAACAAAATTTGTAC
>NZ_JAOPFU010000003.1 GCF_025515275.1 Catenovulum sp. 2E275 | reverse complement strand
GTTGAACTTGTTTTTCTGTATTTAAGTTTAGTCGGCTAACTGGCTTTAGCTGACGTAAATATCCTAGAGCTCAACTTCCGCTTCTGGCACAGAGCCGCTGGTCGGCTCTGACTCATTTCTGTCCAAAAATGTGTTTGAGCGAGTTTTCGCTTCTCGAACAATGGTTAAGTCTAATCCTGTCGAAAAAGGTAAGTATGTATCGCCAAATGCGTATTATATCGGGTATGTGTAGGTGACTTGTCCGGTTTCGAGTGGAATGCCTCGGTGCCAACCTAAGTGCTGATAAAAGTGTTCAGCTTTGCTATTAACTGCGGTTGATAAATATATTTTTTGAATGCCGTTTTCGTTCAGCCAGTTGGTGGCGGTTTTTAACAGTGCTTTACCAATCCCTTTGCCTTGATATTCAGGTGCTATAAATAAAGCCCAGATGGTGCTTTCTTTTTTTGAACCAATTACATAACCACATATTCCATTATTGTCGGTATAAACCCAGCCTTTGCCATATTTAGTTAAATACTGTTGATAGCACAATAGGGGAATGGGTTTGGATGGATTAAGTGGATTATCTGATGGTTGTTGCCGAATACGAATAAAATCTGGAATATCAGATAGCTGGGCTTCACGGATCATAGCTATAAATCAATATTTTGATATGGGCTTAGTTTAATCGGCTTTTAGTTTGTTAGACAAGTAAATTTAAATGAATATTTAATGATGATAGAAAAAAGGGCAGGAATCATAAAGAGCCAAGCTAGCTCGTCAAGAAGTAGCTTGGCTCTTTATGATTGTATTTTAATTTTTATTCTAAAATAACTTCGTCATCGTTAATCTCTGACGACTCTTCAATTGCATTGGCTTCTTCTGCATCTTCTTGTTGATCCTCACTGGTGCGGCTAGCACCCTTGGTATTATCATCGTCAGTGAGATCTGCGTTTTCAGAAGTGCTTTTTGATGCTGGATTTTCACTGGTATCCGCTTTTGCTGATTGCTCGGCTGACTCTATGGTTTCAGCCAGTTCGGTATCCAAGGCTGGGCTGTGGTTAGGCCCAAAAAACCAAACTAAAGAATCATAATAACGGCGGATATTTTCAACATAAGTCACGGCTTCGTTACCGCGCGCATATCCGTAGCGGGTATTTTTGTAGTATTTTTTCTTTTGTAATAAAGGTAAATAGACTTTTACCTGATGCCATTTATCCGGATTTGCGCCGTTACCTTGGGCAATTTTTCGGGCATCTTCTAAATGGCCTAAACCAATATTATAAGCTGCTAATGCAAACCAAGTTCTATCTGGTTCGGTTATTCTGTCAGGTATTCGGTTATGTAAAGAAGAAAAATACCGAGCGCCGCCTTTAATATTATCTTCTGCATGTAAACGGCTTTTTACCCCCATTTGTTTGGCGGTGGGTAATGTCAGCATCATTATCCCGCGCACACCCGTGGGCGATTTAGCTTTAGGATCCCAATGGCTTTCCTGATAACTTTGAGCAGCTAATAACCGCCAGTCCAGTTCATATTGTTTAGCATAGGTTTCAAACCAGTTTTGATATTTTGGCAGGGTATTTTCAATGGCTTCAATAAAGGTTCTGGTATCAACATAATCAAAGGTTTTAACATGGCCAAAATATTTATCTTCAATGCGTGCAAACTCGCCGCTTTGATGCAAGCTGCCAAAAAAGTCGATTAACAATGCGTACAAACTGTCGTCTTTCTGTTTGGCAAATGCCCAGCCTAGTTCAAGCTCGTCGGAAACCGTAAAACCAATACTCAAATTAGGATAAATCCGGCGGTTGACTGCCAGTACATTTGAGTCAACTATGGTGTAGTCTATTTCACCGTTTAAAACAGCTTGAATTAGCTCTTCTGCATCTTGTTCATTGGTTGTTTGCCATTCCAAATTTTCAAGGTTTAACTTTTCAAGCGTTTCTTGGTGGCTGCTTTTGGCTGTGATTCTGAGTTTGCCGGTAATATCCTGCCAATCTCTTGGTCGTTCGTTACCTTGTTTAAATACTAATTTTTCACTGATGTATTGATAGGTTGGGGCAAAGCGATATTTTTCTTTACGGGCTTGAGTGGCTGTTAAACTGGCAGCCAGTACATCAACTTGATTATTTTCTAATAAATTAAAAAGTTCGGCTAAGTCATAAACCGGAATAATCTCCAGCTCGACATTAAGATAATGAGCGAATTCCTGAGCCAGCTCATATTCAAAGCCTGCGGGGCCGTCTGAAGTTAAATAATAGCTAGTTGGGCCATAAATGGTGCCGACTCGAATTATATTCTTTTCGCCAATCATTTCAGCTTGTGTTTTATTTTGCTCGATCTGACAGGCAGATAATAAAGTGGCAAGAACTAAACTGCTGAATAATTTTAGAAAAATAGCATATTTTATAATTTTTTTGGCGAACATCAACAATAAATAAAAAGGAATATTAACCGCTAGATTAGCTGAATTTACCCTGACAGGTCAATTATTAGCAAGCGCTGAAACTGCATTTGGCGATATTCAGCTAATTTCAGTCTACGGATGGTAAATTTGTTAAAATTCTCTATAATATGCGGCTTTAATCCTATCTTCTTAGTTTTTCAGGTGAATCTGCTTATGGAAATCTTGCGTGGCGCTCCCGCACTTTCTGATTTTCGCGTAAATAAACTGCTTGCCAGTTGCGCAAAAATGAATCTAGCTGTTAGTGGTATATATGCTGAATATATGCATTTTGTTGATCTAACGGCTGAGTTATCAGACGATGAACACACTAAATTAGCTAAATTGCTAAAATATGGCCCAACAATTGAAGAACATGAGCCAGCAGGCAAACTGATTTTAGTGACGCCACGACCAGGTACGATTTCTCCTTGGTCTTCAAAAGCAACTGATATTGCCCGTAACTGTGGTTTAACTCAGGTTAAACGCATTGAACGTGGTATTGCTTATTATGTTGAAACCACTGCTGAATTATCTCAAGGTCAGTTAACTGATTTACAAGCGGTTTTACATGATCGCATGATGGAAACTATCTTCGCAGAATTTGAGCAAGCCAGTGCATTATTTGCCAAATCAGAACCTAAGCCATTCACAACCATTGACGTATTAGGTGGCGGTCGTGAAGCTTTAGCAACGGCTAACGTTAAATTAGGTTTGGCTCTGGCTGAAGATGAAATTGACTATTTAGTTGAAAACTTTATTAAGTTAGGTCGTAATCCTAACGATATTGAGCTTTATATGTTTGCTCAGGCCAACTCTGAACATTGTCGCCATAAAATCTTTAATGCCGATTGGGTCATTGATGGTGTTGCTCAGCCTAAATCATTGTTTAAAATGATTAAAAACACTTTTGAAATTACGCCTGATTATGTTCAGTCTGCTTATAAAGATAACGCCGCAGTAATGGACGGTAGCTTCGCAGGCCGTTATTTTGCCGATGCCGATACAGGTATTTATAACTATCATCAGGAAAATATCGAAATTCTGATGAAAGTGGAAACGCATAACCACCCAACAGCCATTTCTCCATTCCCGGGCGCAGCAACCGGGTCGGGCGGTGAAATCCGTGACGAAGGTGCAACAGGCCGTGGTTCTAAACCAAAAGCGGGTTTAGCAGGTTTTACTGTTTCTAACTTAAATATTCCTGATTTTACGCAACCTTGGGAAATTAATTACGGTAAACCTGAGCGTATTGTAAATGCTTTAGACATTATGATTGATGGCCCGTTAGGCGGCGCTGCATTTAACAACGAATTTGGTCGTCCGGCTTTATTAGGTTATTTCCGTACATTTGAAGCTGAAGTGACCAGCTTTAATGGTAAAGAAGTTCGTGGTTATCATAAACCGATTATGTTAGCGGGCGGTTTAGGTAATATCCGTACCGATCATGTTCAAAAAGGTGAGATTCCGGTTGGCGCTAAATTAGTGGTATTAGGCGGTCCAGCGATGAATATCGGTTTGGGCGGCGGCGCGGCATCGTCAATGGCGTCTGGTCAATCTAGTGCAGATTTAGATTTTGCGTCTGTTCAGCGTGAAAACCCTGAAATGGAACGTCGTTGTCAGGAAGTTATCGACAAATGCTGGCAAATGGGTGATGACAACCCAATCGCATTTATTCACGATGTGGGCGCGGGCGGTTTATCAAACGCAATGCCTGAGCTAGTTAATGACGGCGAGCGCGGTGGTATTTTCAACTTACGTGATGTGCCAAATGATGAACCGGGCATGTCGCCATTAGAGATTTGGTGTAACGAATCTCAGGAACGTTATGTACTCGCAATTCCAGCAGATAAAATTGATGTATTTGCAAAAATCTGTGAGCGTGAGCGCGCATTATATGCAGTGATTGGTGAGGCAACGGAAGAGCGTCATTTAAGATTAGATGATCCGCATTTTGGTAATCAACCAATTGATTTACCACTGAGTGTTTTATTAGGTAAAACGCCTAAAATTCAAAAAGATGTCGTTTCTGCTCAATTAAATCCAGTTGCGTTTGATACCAGCAAAATTGATTTAAATGATGCGGCAGAACGCGTTTTACGCTTACCAACTATTGCTGAAAAAACTTTCTTAATCACTATTGGTGATCGCTCGGTGACCGGTATGGTTGCGCGTGATCAAATGGTTGGACCTTGGCAGGTTCCGGTAGCTGACGTTGCAGTGACTACAGCATCATTAGATACTTATCATGGTGAAGCCATGGCAATGGGTGAGCGTACACCGCTTGCTTTATTAAACTTTGGCGCGTCTGCACGTATGGCGGTTGCTGAAAGTATTACTAACATTGCAGCTGCTGATATTGGCGATTTAAAACGCATTAAATTATCTGCAAACTGGATGAGTGCAGCGGGTCACCCGGGTGAAGATGCTGGCCTTTATGAAGCGGTTAAAGCAGTTGGTGAAGAATTATGTCCGGCATTAGGTATTACCATTCCAGTTGGTAAAGATTCCATGTCAATGAAAACAGCGTGGAATGAAAATGGCGAAGATAAAGCCGTTACTGCGCCTATGTCATTAATTATTACTTCGTTTGCGCGTGTTGAAGATGTTCGTAAAACATTAACGCCTCAACTTCGCACTGATAAAGGCGATACTCAGTTAGTTTTAATTGATTTAGGTAACAAACAAAACCGTTTAGGCGCATCTTGTTTGGCTCAGGTTTATAACGAACTTGGCGAGCAAGGTCCTGATTTAGATTCACCTGAATTATTAAAAGGCTTCTTTAACTCAGTACAGGCATTATTAGCTGAGCAAAAATTATTAGCTTATCACGACAGATCAGACGGTGGTTTATTCTCAACCGTGACCGAAATGGCATTTGCGGGTAAAACCGGTATCGATTTAGATATTTCTGGTTTAGGTCAAGATGCACTTTCAGTCTTATTTGCAGAAGAGTTAGGTGCGGTTATTCAGGTTAAAGCCGATGATTTAGCGGCTGTGCAAGCTGTATTAGCCGACAATGGATTAGCAGATAACAGCCATGTGATTGGTACGCTAAACCATTCTGATGCCATTAACATTGTATTTAACGGTGAAACCGTAATTGCTCAAAGCCGAGTTAAATATCGCCAGATCTGGGCTGAAACGACTCGTCACATGCAAGCATTACGTGATAATCCTGAGTGTGCAGAACAAGAATACAATGCAAAAGCGGATGCTAATGATCCGGGGATGCAACCTGTATTAACTTTTGACATTAATCAGGATGTTGCCGCGCCTTATATCAGTAAAGGTGCTGCGCCAAAAATGGCAATTTTACGTGAGCAGGGTGTTAACTCGCACGTTGAAATGGCCGCTGCATTCGACAGAGCCGGTTTTGAAGCACACGATGTACACATGAGCGACATTTTAGCGGGTCGTATTACCCTTGAGCAATTCCAAGGTTTAGTGGCTTGTGGTGGTTTCTCTTATGGTGACGTATTAGGTGCGGGTGAAGGCTGGGCTAAGTCAATTTTATTTAACGACAGAGCACGTGATCAATTCCAAAGCTTCTTTGAGCGCAATGCAACATTTGCACTTGGTGTGTGTAACGGTTGCCAGATGTTAAGTACCTTAAAAGAATTAATTCCGGGTTCAGAGCACTGGCCAAGATTTGTGCGTAATAACTCAGAGCGGTTTGAAGCGCGCTTCAGCATGGTTGAAGTTCAAAAGTCTAACTCAATCTTTTTTGCTGGAATGGAAGGTTCTCGCATGGGTATTGCGGTTTCTCACGGTGAAGGTCGTGCAGAATTTGCAAACTCAGCAGCATTACAAACGGCTGAAAACAGCGGTACAGTTGCCTTGCGTTTTGTAAATAACTACGGTGATGTGGCTAGCCAATATCCGGCTAACCCGAATGGTTCACCAAACGGTATTACCTCGTTAACAACAACCGATGGCCGTGTTACTGTGATGATGCCACACCCTGAACGTGTATTCAGAACGGTTGCTAACTCATGGCATCCAGATGACTGGAAAGAAGATAGCCCTTGGGTTCGTATGTTCCGTAACGCAAGAGTATTTGCTGGTTAATTGCTAAATTAATTAGGTAGATCAAAAATTTAAAAGGCGAACAGATTATTTGTTCGCCTTTTTTGTATATACTCATAACTATTATTACAAAAACGCCACGGAGAAAATTATGTTAGATATTTTAGTTCGTTACGCTCACTTTATCGGTATTATCGTGTTTAGCTCAGCTTTAGTTGCGCAGCATGTTTTACTGAAACCTGAAATATCAGTTGCTCAATTTAAGCAGCTTAAGATTATTGACAGAGTATATGGAATTAGTGCACTAGTGGTATTAATTGCAGGTTTAGCACTGTTATTATGGGTTGGAAAACCTGCTGAGTTTTATTCTAAAAATCCGGTCTTTCATATCAAGATGACCTTATTTGTGATTATGGCGGTGTTATCAATTGCACCTACCATCTTTTTTATAAAGCACAAAATCACAGGGCAGGAGAGTGTGATAAAAGTGCCTAAATACCTAATCCATATTGTTAGATTTGAATCTTTATTATTAATATTAATTCCTTTGGCTGCGGTATTTATGGCTGCCGGATATGGTTTAGCGTAAGTTAATTAATTTAAATAAACCATGGATTGTGGATAATTTAGGCATTTCATGGTTTGTTTTATTTAACACAATATAAAAAGTATAAAACTATCATAAGCCTTTTTAAAATTAAGCTGTTGATTTTATCAACACAACTAAAATCAAACCAAGATAATAAAAATAAAGTTTCTTGAACAATATTTAAGTATTATTCAATTTAAATCGTTTTTTATTATTCCTCCGTCCTGTGGATAAAATTCAACCATCCAATCAGTTTTAAAATAAACTGCATAATTATTCAATTTATCTGTTATAACCATTTTTATTGGTTGAGCCGTTATTGCGAATCAGTCTAAAAAATTATTAAAAAATATTAGTTTAGTGGGTAGTTTGAACTAATATTAAAGGTAAGAATAAACATCAGCGGAAACTGGAGAGCACTAATGAAATCATTACTCGTTGAAGATTTTATGACAAGAAGACCGATTACATTTTCTGTTGATATGTGTATCGCAGAAGCGGTTGAATTAATTTTAGAAGCGGATCAATCTGGTGGTCCGGTATTGGATTCAAATGGCAGATTAGTTGGTTTTTTATCTGAACAAGATTGCATGACACAAATGATTGAATCAACTTACTACCGCGAGCAAGTGGCAAAAGTCAGTGATATCATGAGCCGTGAAGTGTTAACCGTCAAACCAACAACCAGTGTGTTAGAAGTAGCACAGCAAATGGCACTTAAACGACCGCGGATTTACCCCGTGATTGATGACGAAAATAAACTGGTTGGGACAATTCATCGTCACCAAATATTAAAAGCGATAGATACCCATTTAAATCAGGAATATAACATGGCTGTTTAGCTAACAATTCGCTGTTTTACTCGCCATAAACTCTCTGTTTTGATAGCATTAGCCCCCGTTGTATATACGGGGGTTTTTATTTTTGTCTCAGCTAAATCGTCAATCGTTAGAATTACTAAAACAGGTTTATCAGGCCGATTATTTTCGTTTAAAAAAGCGTTTTTTCAATATTGAAAAACTAAACGATCCGCAAAAAAAACAAACACAGTTTGAACAATGGCTAAGTCAGGTTGAAACCTCTATTCAATTTAAACAGCAAAGAGCTGTTAATTTACCCCAGCCTGAATATCCTGATTTACCGGTTTCGGCTAAACGTGAAGACATTATTGCCGCAATTAAAAATAATCAGGTCGTTATTGTTGCTGGTGAAACTGGCTCAGGTAAAACCACTCAATTACCCAAAATGTGTTTAGAAGCCGGTTGTGGCTTAAATGGTTTTATTGGTCATACCCAACCAAGACGATTAGCTGCGCGCAGTGTTGCTAACCGAATCGCTGAAGAACTAAAAACCCCAATGGGCGAGCAGGTTGGTTATAAAGTTAGGTTTAACGACCATACCAAAGCACAAACCTATATTAAGTTGATGACGGACGGTATTTTACTGGCCGAAATTCAACAGGACAGATTTTTAAACCAATACGATACTATTATTATCGATGAAGCGCATGAGCGCAGCCTTAACATTGATTTTATTCTAGGTTATTTAAAACAGCTTTTACCCAAACGCCCTGACTTAAAAGTCATAATTACCTCAGCAACAATTGATGTTGAGCGTTTTTCTAAACATTTTAATAATGCGCCTGTTTTTGAAGTATCTGGACGGACTTATCCGGTTGAAATTCGTTATCAGCCGTTAACGAATGATAATTCGGATAATGACAACGAAGATGATCAAATGGACGCGATAGCTAAAGCGGTAAAATCGTTAACCAAAGAAGGTTTAGGCGATATTCTGATTTTTATGAATGGCGAGCGTGAAATCCGAGATACCGCAGACAGCTTAAACGCACTTAATTTGCGTGATACCGAAGTGTTACCGCTTTATGCCAGATTATCAAACGCAGAACAAAACCGGATTTTTCAGTCGCATACCGGACGGCGAATTGTATTAGCAACCAATGTAGCTGAAACATCATTAACCGTACCAGGCATTCGATATGTGATTGATCCGGGCACTGCCAGAATTTCTCGTTATAGTGCGCGAACTAAAGTTCAGCGGTTACCGATTGAAGCGATTTCTCAAGCGAGTGCGAATCAAAGAGCTGGGCGTTGCGGACGGGTTGCGGCAGGTATTTGTATCCGACTCTACAGCGAAGAAGATTATTTAGGTCGACCAGAATTTACTGATCCAGAAATTTTGCGGACTAACTTAGCATCCGTTATTTTACAAATGCATGCTTTAGGGTTAGGTGACATTGCCGCATTTCCATTTGTGCAGCCACCAGATAATCGAAATATTAATGATGGTATTTTATTACTCCAGGAAATAGGCGCACTAGAACAAACCAAGAAAAAATCACATGCGAAATTAACTCAGGTTGGACGTAGTGTATCACGTTTACCGGTTGATCCTCGCTTAGGTAAAATGGTGTTTACTGCTAATGAGTTATCATGTCTAGCAGAATTGATTGTGATTGTTGCCGGCTTAAGTATTCAAGATCCACGCGAGCGTCCTAATGATAAAAAACAAGCTGCTGATGAAAAACATAAAAGATTTGATGATGAGGCCTCAGACTTTTTAGGCTATTTAAAACTCTGGCAGTATATTGAAGAAATTCAGCAGAGCGAATCACAAAATCAGCTCAGAAAACGCTGCAAAAAAGAATTTTTAAATTATTTACGAATTCGAGAATGGCAGGATGTCGTTTATCAATTAACAGAATCGATTAAAGAATTAGGCTGGAAAATTAATCAGCAGCAAGCTGATTTTAAAACTATACATCAGGCATTAATTTCTGGTTTATTGAGTCATATTGGTAACAAAGATAATAAACAAGGTTATAACGGTGCGCGCAATACTAAGTTTGTGGTATTTCCGGGATCGGCACTGAGTAAAACTAAAGCTAAGTGGATTATGGCTGCCGAACTGGTTGAAACCAGTCGCTTATTTGCCCGCACGGTAGCCAAAATTGAAGCGGATTGGATTGAACCGTTTGCCACTCATTTGGTTAATAAAAATTATACCGAGCCGCATTGGGAAAAAAAGCGTGGCAGCGTAGTTGCGTACGAAAGTCAGGTTTTATATGGCTTAACCATAGTCCACAAACGTAAAGTTCAGTATGGCAAAATTGATCCGGTTATCAGCCGTGAAATTTTTATCCGTGAAGCTTTAGTGAATGGCGATGTTATACTTAATGAAAAGTTTTTAAAGCATAATCAATCGCTTATTGAAGAAATTGAAAAACTGGAAGCCAAAGCCAGACGCCGCGATATTCTAGCTGATGAAGAAGAGTTATTTGCGTTTTACGATAAGAAACTGCCGGCTAACATTATTGATTTAGCCAGTTTTAAATATTGGTGGAAACAACAAAAACAACAGCAAGGCGATTATTTAACGTTAAAACAAAGTGATTTAATGCAGCATGACGCTGAGCAAATTACTCAAATGCAATTTCCGGATACTTGGCGACAAGGTAATTTAACCTTACCGCTGGAATATGTATTTGAGCCGAGTCAGGCGGTTGATGGTATTAATGTGGTTGTGCCTTTAGCATTATTAAATCAGGTTGAAGCTACGGGGTTTGACTGGTCTGTCCCTGGTTACCGCCACGAACTAGCTGTTGCATTAATTAAATCTTTACCTAAAAACATTCGTAAAAACTTTGTACCTGCGCCGGATTATGCCAGCGCGGCATTACAGGCAATTGGTAATAATGACGGTGATTTTATTGCCCGTTTGAGTCATCAGCTAAAACGTATGTCTGGCGTGATTATTGATGATGATGCATGGGACTTAGCTCAAGTGCCATCACATTTAAAAATTAATTACAAAGTGGTTGATGTTAATGGCAAGGTGCTCGCCAATGGTAAAGATTTAGAGCAAATAAAACAAAAGCTACAAAATAAAGTCGCTGAAACATTAACCGAAGTTGCAGAAGATGGCATAGAAAGAGTAGGGTTAACCGACTGGGATTTTGACGAACTGGCTAAGGAGTATTCTACTCACCAGAGTCAATATGAAATTAAAGCCTATCCGGCTTTAGCGGATGATAAAGACTCAGTTTCAATTAAATTATTTGATACTCAGGCTCAGGCTGATTGGTCTATGCTGCGAGGATTAACCCGTTTAATTTATTTAAATGTGCCATCACCACGGAGTTATTTACAGGAAAAACTACCAAATAAAGCCAAATTAGGCTTATATTTTAATGCTTTTGGACAAGTTAAAGAGCTAATTGAAGATTGTATAGAAGCTGCAATTCAGGATTATTTATTAGCTTTAGATGAACTGCCCAGAAACAAATCCGGCTATCTAGCAGCTAAAGATGCTTTACGGGCTGATGTGGCGGAACGAGTGCTGGCAATAGCAAAACAAGTTGAAAGAATTTTAACTTTATCTAACCAGATTAATAAAAAACTTAAAGGCAAATCCAGTTTTGAGTTAATTCAGGCACAAAGCGATATTAAAAATCAAATGAATGAGTTGATTTTTAAAGGATTTGTTTCACGGTTTGGGGTTAAAAAACTCGCTGATATTGAGCGTTATATGCAAGGCATTGAACGCAGATTAGAGAAATTAGCGGTCGATCCTGTACGTGACAGATTAAACCGGGATCAAATTCAAAAATTAACTGAATCTGTGAGTGGTGAACTAGAAAAACTTAAACATGCCGGTCCGCATAATCCGATAGCCGAACAAATTCGCTGGATGATCGAAGAGCTAAGAATGAGTTTATTTGCCCAAAACTTAGGCACTGCTTATCCTATCTCTACCAAACGGATTAGCCAGTTTATTGAACAAAGTAAAAAAGAAGGCAGTATTAGCTAAAAACAACCAAATTAAGTTTAAAAAAGTGTTGAACTTAACTGATTTGGTTTACATAATGCAAACAATGTCTAATAGTAAAGGCATTATTCCGGCTTGCCTTACAAACTCAGGAGATATGTAGATGATTGGACGTGATGAGCAACGCTCGTACTACAGAATGATGATAAATGCAGATTGTTCAATACTAATTGATACTCTGGAAGCGCCACAAGAAATTAACGCAATCTGTCGTGATTTAAGCTCCAATGGCATGGCACTAGAAATCGATCAAGCTTTAGATATTGGCCAAAATATTAGCTTTGTTGTGCATTCTGCCAGCGAACAAATTCCATCATTAACCGGTAAAGGCAAAGTTTTACGTTGCCATCCAGAAGGTTCATCTGGCTTTTTATGCGGTGTCGAGATAATCGAACTTATCTGATTAAAATCAGCAAGCTAAAGCAATATTGAATCATTTCTGTTTTAGCTTATTGCTGATAAACAGCCCGAACATAGGAGTATGTTATGGGAGCGATTAGACTAAAATCCTGCCTTTTATTTGCGCTTTGGTTTAGCCATTCAACAGCATTTGCTGACAGCTTTAAATGTAAAACCGGCCAATATATAAAAACCGGAATGAGCACAAGCCAAGTTACAAAGCTTTGTGGTGCACCTGACAGCAAATTAAAAACATTACCAGATAATTTAATTCATCAACTGACCAACCAAAAATCAGCCAAAGTTTGGTTATATTTACCAGCCAGAAATAAATTTCAGCAGTATTTGATAATTCGACATAATCAAGTTGAACAAATTATTAGAGGCAACAGAATTAAATAATCCTATTTTGTGTGTATTATCAGTCTCAAATTGACACTGATAATAATCAGCGATGAATTATTTAATATAAAATTAATCCTATAGTTTTCAATTAATAAGTATAAATTAAAAGCCCATAATATTGATTATGTTAAATTAAAGGTGAGATTAATTATAAGTGATAAAAGCAAATAACCTCTGCTTTTTATAAAGCTTTGATTTTAACTATTAGCTATCATCTAGCACTTATCTTTTATTTAATTGTTTGCAGTTGGTTGAATTAAAATACGGATAATTTATTTACCCATATTTTAGTTTTAGAAGTCTTTGTATACTTTAGCTTATTTACTCCGTTGCTATTTGCATTAAGCTTTGAACAAAACTTTGTTTAGGCTGACCGCCGCTAATAGCATATTTTTGGTTGATGATAAAAGTTGGAACCGAGCTTATGCCCATTTGTTTTAGCTGGTTTTGTTCTTGTTTTACCCTGTCTGAAAACTGATCTGATTCCAGAATTTTCTGTGCATCTTGCCGGTTCAAACCAACATTCTGAGTAATATCTAACAGAGTTTCAGTTTGATTTAAATAGAGTCCGTCTTGGAAATGAGCTTTGAATAAAGCGAGTTTTAATTCAGTTTGTTTGCCAAATTGTTTGGCCCAGCTTAGTAGCCTGTGGCAATCAAAAGTATTTACCATAATGCGCTTGCCACTTAAGTTAAATTTAAAACCTGATTGTAATCCCATTTGTTCAATTCGGTCTCGGTTGGCAGCGCCCTGTTCTGGTGTTAATCCATATTTTTCCATTAAATGTTGTTCTAAATCTTGTCCTGCTAGTGGCATATTCGGGTTTAACTCAAAAGGTAGCCAGCTTATTTCGACTTCTAGCGGTGTTGTTGTAGATTCAGCCAGTTCATCTATAGCTGCTTTTAAGTTGTTATAACCAATAATGCACCATGGGCACATTACATCGGATACAATTTGAATTGACAGCTTTTTCATATTTTTATAAACCTCCGAAAGCCTTATTAAAATAAAATCGAAAAACAGGCTAAGTTAATTAAATATCCGCCGCTTAATAAGAATAGAAATAAGTATCCGGCTAAAATTAAGGGTTTTACCCCTGCTTGTTTAATCGCGCTTACTTGAGTTGTTAAACCCAGAGCAAACATAGCAGATGTTAATAAAATATCATCCAATAAAATTAAATTTTGCTTTATCGTATCCGGCAAGGTCATGCTTGAATTTAATACAATAACCAAGATAAACATTACGGCAAACCAAGGAATTTGAATGTTTTTAAAAGCAACCGCTTCGCCGGTTTGTTTTAGTTTTAAGTAACTAATAAACACCAAAAATGGTGCTAACATAATGACTCTTATCATTTTTTCGATAACTGCTATATCACTTACCTGCGCGCCAGCTAAATCTCCGGTCGCAACGACTTGTGCAACTTCATGAATTGTAGCACCTACAAAAATGCCATATTGGTATTCATCCAGATTTAAATAAGGATATAAGGCCGGATATAGCAGCATTGCTAAACTTCCAAATACGACAACAGTTGAAACAGCAACCGAGACTTTATGTGATTGTGCTTTTACAACCGGATTAGTCGCTAAAATGGCCGCCGCGCCACAAATAGAACTGCCTGCACCAATTAAAATCGTGGTTTGTTGGTCCAATTTAAAATAACGGGTACCTAATATATAAGCCAGTGTAAAAGTGCTTAGCAGCATAGTAGCTGCAATAACTACCCCGCTTAATCCGACTTGAGTTAATGAGATCAATGAAACTTTAACTCCATACAAAATAATGCCAGCTCGTAAAAAGCGAGTTTTCACAAATTCAATGCCGCTAGATAAGTGTTTTTGGCCAAACTTAAATAAGTTACCACAACAAAACCCCAAAAAAATAGCTAATGACAAAACGCTCACAGAATAAGTTTTTAACACTGTATATTCGATTAAAATCAGGCAAAATAGCGCAGATAAAATACATAATGCACTGCCTTTAATTAAATTTGTTATTTTATCTGCATTATCTTTCATTTTAGTGCTCACATTTGCTGTCAATAATTGCTAGTTTAGTGAGTTCAGTTCTATAATAAAAATGCATTTATTTTATTGTAGGATAACTTTAAGTTATGACTTTAAATCTACACTTACTTCGAATTTTTTATACCGTGGTTGAAAAACAAAGTTTTTCACTGGCGGCCAAAACTTTATTTATTAGCCAGCCTGCTGTTTCTAAAGCAGTTAAAGAGCTTGAACATTTATTAAGCTTTAATTTAATTGAGCGTGGCCAAAGCCGAAACCAAATTATTTTAACCCAACTTGGTCAGCGTTTATTTGAGCATGCGCGTGGTATTTTTGCGTTAGAAAAAGCCGCTCTTGAAGAAATAGATGCGATTTGTGCGGTTAATACCGGTAAATTAACCATAGGTGCTAGCACCACGGTGGCTGCTTATTGTTTGGCCGAATTAATTAAGCAATTTAACCAGATAAGCCCTAGCGTTCAGATTTGTTTAAAGGTGGGTAATACTCAACAAGTGACCAACTGGTTGATTGACTGCGAGCTAGATATTGCGTTTGTTGAAGGGGAAGTAAATGATCCGCGTTTAAAATTAGAGCCGTGGCAAACCGATGAATTAATTATTGTTGCCCCTATAAACTTTAACCAGCATGCAGAGCAATCCTTTGAGCAACTTAAACAAGCAAACTGGATTATGCGTGAAAAAGGCTCAGGTACTCGTGAATGGAATACGCAAATTTTGGCTCAGCTTAACCTATTGCCACAACACATTATTGAAATGGGGAGTAGTGAAAGTATTATTCAGGCCGTTCGTTCTGGTTTAGGCGTGGCTATATTACCAAAAGTAGTCGCTAAAGACGGCTTAACCTTAGGGGAAATTGTACAAATTGAATTATCGCCCAGCGAGCATTTTTATCGCCCTCTTTATCAATTAAAACACCTTGATCGCCCACTTTCTCCAGCCGCAACTGCATTTGAGGAACTCGCGCAAAAAACCACGCTTTAGCAAAAGACAAAAGAACAAAATCAATTTGAATTGCGTGTGTCAGAGCCATCACAGACCTAATTAACGCTATTTATGTTGATTGAGCTCTATGCTAATGTAAATTTAAACCTGAGTGCAAAAATAACAATTGGATAAAATGGATATATGACTTACCAAAAACTCATTGAAGAAGCTGAAAAAACGCTGATTAGCTGGATGGAATCTGCTGGCTCACTGCTGCCAAACTTGGTTTTATCTTTAACCGTCATGTTATTGTTTTTAATTACCTCAACATGGGTTATTAAAGGTTTTCGCCAAATTTTACGCCGCTCGCTTGACTCGGTTGAAATTATCAATTTATTGCTGGCTCTTATAAAAATATTTTATTTACTGCTCGGCGCATTTATCGCGCTGGATATTATTGGCTTAAAAGGAACGGTTACTTCGTTATTAGCTGGTGCTGGTATTGTTGGTTTGGCATTGGGTTTTGCATTTCAAGATATGGCGGAAAACCTGATTGCCGGTATTTTTATGGGGATTAGAAAACCGTTTAAAGTGGGTCATATTATTGAGTGCGATAGCATTTTTGGTACAGTTAAAGAGATTAATTTACGAAACACCTTGGTTGAAAATTTTTATGGTCAGGTTTTAATTGTGCCGAATAAAACTTTATTCAGAAACACAATTAAAAATTATTTTTTAACCGCCACCAGAAGAATAGAAGTTCAAGTTGGTATTTCGTATGCGGATGATCCGGAGCAAGCTGAACAATTATTAACTGACGCAATTAATGCATTAGATTTTGTGATTAATAAAGATGACACCATAGTATTTGCCGAATCTTTTGGTCCCAGCAGTGTTAATTTAAAAGTTTGGTTTTGGATAGAGTATCCGGGCACTAACTTTTTAGTGGCCAGACACAAAGCCGTTTGTGTGGTCAAAAAGACACTAGAAGAAAACGATATTCTTATCCCCTTCCCGATTACTACTTTGGATTTTAATGCCAAAGGCGGCACTAAATTGGCTGATGTAAATCAATTAAAACGAGATGCTGAAAATGATCAAAAAATCACTCAGGATGACACTATTGATAGCAGCGAAGGAGAAACGGCAGAGTCTTGATGCCGTATTTTGCTAATTACTTTTTTATATAACACTATCCGGTTTACGCCCCTACGGGGCTAAACCGGACTACCCGTTACACACTTGCCATTTAGTCTTCAATATCTGAGATTGGAAACCCAAAAATAGGGGTTGTAAATTTATCGGTTTTAACTCTGGCATTTACTTTACCGGTTTTTACAATTCGGTTGGTCGCTAAATCTTCTAAATAATACGTACATTCTGCAATGCCGTGGTACATATCAATTGCTAAAATACTAATCGAAGTGCTTCTTTCTGGTTCAGCTAAGTTAATGATTGGAAAAGAAAAACCGGCCTGATCTCTGTCTGTACCTAAAGAGGTAAAAAACAGTTTTAATTTATATTTAGGCTGGCTCATCGGTGGGCTTAATTGTGTTTGTGATTGAGGATTAGTTTCAGCCTCATCGCTTTGATTTAGGTTTGAGCTAATTTGTGTTTGCTGATTATCACTTTGATACTGTGATAAAAATGCTACATTAAATTTGTCCTGCAACACGGTTTTAATCTGCTCTTCGGCGTAATGTTGCACCTGATTATGGATCACAAAATGGCTTTCAAAAATAACAGTTTGGTCCTGCAATTCTGACAATGGTTGATTCGCCACATCCTGCGCCATTTTTTGAATACTATAAGTCACAAGGCGCTGTTCGGTCGAGCCAGTAAAACGCTCGCCTGCTTGTCGGGTTGAACAGGCATTTAATAATAAGCAGCCCGCAGCAACGGATAAAAAAAGAAATTTATTATTTTTCAACATAGTTAAGCTAGAAATAAGAAAGTGCATGAATATTTAAACATGCTAAAACAAAAAAGCCGGGATTGAAATATCCCGGCTTTTGATTTGCTAACTATTTAACTGTTAGACAGATTTTTACTGTTACTTTTTAAGAATAGCAGCAACTGCGTCAGCAATGTAATCCACGTTTGAATTTGAAATACCAGCAATGTTAATACGGCTGCTGCCAGCCATATAAATTGCATATTCATCACGAATAGCCTGTACTTGCTCTGGGGTAATACCTAAGAAAGTAAACATACCATTTTGACGGTTAATAAAGTCAAAGCTTTGATCAACACCGCGTGCATGTAACTTATCAACTAATAAGGCACGTAAAGTACGCATACGAGCACACATATCGGCTAACTCAGTTTTCCATTCAGTAGTTAATGCTTCGTCTGCTAATAAAATACCAACAGTCGCACCGCCGTATGAAGGTGGCATTGAATAAATTTCACGCGCAATATTTAATACATGAGATAAAGCTGCACCAGCTAATACTGGTGTTTCGCTAATCGTAGTTAATAAACCTGTACGCTCACGATATAAACCAAAGTTTTTAGAACATGAAGTAGCAATTAATGCCTCTGGTACACGGCTTAATAAATGACGAACGCCTTGCACGTCAGTTTCAAGATCAACCCCAAAACCTTGGTATGCAATATCAATAAATGGAGTAAAGCCTTTTTCTACAGCTAAATCAGCAATTTTTGGCCATAAATCAGCAGGAATATCTTCACCTGTTGGGTTATGACAACAACCGTGTAAAAGCACTACGTCGTCTTTGCCTAATTTGGCAAATGCTTCTAGCATTTCGTCTGCTTTTAATTGGTTATTCGCTTTATCATAATAAGGATATTCAGCGCTTTCTAAACCGGATGCTTTAATTAACGCTAAGTGGTTTGCCCAAGTAGGACCACTTACCCAAACTTTTGCATTTGGGTTACCACGTTTAATTAACTCAAAACCTAATCTTAACGAACCCGTACCGCCCGGTGCTTGAACAGACTCGACACGATTTGAGCTTAATAATGGATTATCAGCACCTAACACTAACTTTTCCATACCGTCTAAGAAAGCCTGATTACCACGAGCCTGAATATACGACTTAGAATCTTCGCTATCTAATAAAATTTGAAGTGATTTTTTAACGCTGGTTAAAATTGGCGTAGCGCCTTCTTCTGTTTTATAAACACCAACACCTAAATCTACTTTTTTTGGATTAGTGTCTTGACGATATGCTACGGCAATCCCTAATAAAGGATCCGCAGGTAAAGCAGTTAATTGCTGAAACATTGTATTGAGCTTCCTAGATTATGAAGGTAAAAAGAAACGCCAATATCATACACCAGCAAAAGCAAAGTTAACAGAATTTAACGAGACAAATTTACAGATTAAACTAAATAAATATTCACTTTTACATTATATTTATTCTTTAGGCGTAGGCTTTTTCTCGACATTGTTTTACTTGAAATTGATATTCAATTTGACCTGATAGCGCTTTTTGATTAAAGTTCGCGCCAATTGTTTATAGGTGCCAAAGTCTTATTTTGGTTAAACGGGAAGCTGGTTAAAGTCCAGCGCTGCCCCCGCAACGGTCATCAACGATAAAGTTTGCAAGCGGTATAGCTTAAGGTCCACTGTTTTTTACAAATGGGAAGGATGCAAATTTTGGATAAAACCACGTTGAAAGCCCGGATACCGGCCTATTACATCATACAACTAAATTGCGGTGGGCGGTTTAATGTTGGCTAAAATAATCCAGCTATATGGCTTGTTTTTGTCCGCCATTTTCTCCCCCCTTTTGTCTGTGTTTATATCTGTATAAAGTGTATTAAAGGGTTTTTCATGAATATCAACCAAGCATTATCGTGTCCGGCAAATTGTTTATTGCTAGCAGGCAGTTTGCTTATCTCAAGCAATTTTGTTTTTGCCGATAATCAAATTGATGATGTGATTGAAATTAAAGGGGAAAAAACCACATTTAAAACCAACTACACACTTTTACAGCGCCAAGATTTTTTAAACCAAGGTGTAAATTTATCCGATATTTTGCAAAAACAAGCTGGTATTCAAATTCGTCAGGTTGGTGGTTTAGGTAATCAGGTTTCGGTTTCTATTCGGGGTAGCACAGATAAACAAGTCCAGTTTTATATTGATGGTCAACTCATTAATTCTGGTCAATTTGGTAGTTTCGATTTAAACCAGTTGCCGTTGGATCAAATTCAAAGCATTGAGATCAGCAAAAATCAGGCGGTTGGAACCGGCTCAACGCCAATTGGCGGCGTAATTAAAATTAATACCTTTGATCCTAATAAACCACAAACCCGATTAAGCGGTGCAGTAGGTTCATTTGATTTAGCTGAATTTAGCGCGTTAAAAAGCATACAGTTAGGCAACCACCAGATGAGTATCAACTTATCTTATCTAACGACTGCTAATAATTATCCGTATAAAGTACCAGCGCCTTTATATAATCCACAAACGGCAGCGACTGAAAATTTACGCAACAATGACTATCAAAAATTGAATGCATATTTTAATGATAGCTTTGTGCTGGATGATCATAAAATAAAGGCTTCGTTTCAGTTTATTGAACAAAATAAAAATTTGCCAAGTTACCGAAATAACTCAGATAAAAACCAAGCTTCGTTGGATACTTATACCCGCAGAGTAAATGTATCAGACGATTGGCTAATTGGATTTGACCTGCTTGAACAAGTATCACTAGAAGCTTATTTAGAATCTAAAGGTGAAGTGTATCAGGATAAATTTATTTCGACTCGGCAAGAACGCCATGATTATCAAACTGATACACAAGCTATAAATTTAAGCGCTTTATTTAATTTAGATGAAGTAACGGCAGTCCCCTATTTTAAAGTTTTTTATAGCGAATATGAGTCTCAATCATTTTTGGGTAAACAAGGTTTGGGTTGCTCAGGGTTAGGTAGCTGTGACATTATTTCTGAGCAGACTCAATATCATTTAGGCAGCCGATTTGAGTATCAAAATAGTGATTGGTCTGCTCATTTACTACTAAACCAGTTATGGGATGAAAACAGTAACCGCATTAACCAACAAACCGATTATGCGTTTGAGCCAAAACTGAATAGCGAAAATTATTTTACTTTTGATTCAAGTTTAAATTATCAGATTCATCCTGCTCAACAGTTAAGCTTTAGCCTTGCTCGTGGTGTACGAATTCCTGCTTTATTTGAGCGCTATGGTGATCGTGGAATGTTAAAAGGCAATGATGATTTACAACCCGAAAAATCTAGCACCCTATCATTCAACTATTTATTTAAAGCGCAAAACTGGCAACTTAACTCAAGTATTTATCAAACTGATCAAGAAAATGCGATTGTTGCTATTTTTAATAGCAGCGGTGTTGGCTCATATCAAAATATTTCAGCATCAAAAATACTAGGATTTGAGCTAATGGCTCAGTATGCATTATCTAATAAATTAGATTTAGATTTTAATATGACATTGCTCGATTCTAACACCGAGTCAAACATCAGTAGTTTTAATAAAAAAATGTTACCCGGTATTTATCACCAGCAATACCAAACTAGGCTTAATTATCAATTAAACCAAAATATTAAACTCTCTTTAGATGTTTCTCATGACAAAGATTTATATTTTTCCAGAGCCAATATAGACAAGCAGCGAGCCAAACGCACTGTGGTGGATTTAAACGCGCATTACCAGCTCAGGCAGTGGAAAATCTCGCTGCAAGCTCTTAACTTATTTGATCAAAACTATCAGGATTTGGCTAATCGACCGGCGATGGGCCGAGCATTTAAACTTAGCTTTACATTAGAGGAAATAAACTTATGACACATATCACATTTAAAACTAGCCTGATTGCAGCGGCCATACTGTTAGCTGGTTGCTCATCTGATGATAACAATAGTAACTCGGAACAAACTATACAGCCTGTCTCTGCTGTTGCAATCCATACTGTTGCGTCGGATTATACCAGTGGTCAGCAAGTTCTTATTTTAGATTCTGATACTTATCAAATCACCAATACAAAGATTGCATTAACAGATATAAAAACTGACTATACTATCAAAACTTATCAAGATGATTTATATCACATTGGTCGCTATACCATAGATACAATAGAAAAGTTTACAGCCGAAGATATGGAAAATTCAGCATATAGTTTTTCTACTCAACAAGCGGGTGAAGAAGCATCTGGTAACCCTTATGATATTGTGTTTGTAAACGAAGAAAAAGCTTTTGTGATCCGTTATGGTTCAGATAAAGTTTTAATTATTAACCCAAGTGCAACAGACGAGTCCGACTTTATTACTGGTAGTATTGATATCTCTGCTTATAATGCTGGTACAGCTACAAATCCAACTGCTGCAGATGGCTTAATTAATGATGGCAAGCTTTATATTGTTATGCAGCGCATGGAAAATTGGGTACCTCAAACAGCTTATGTAGCTGTATTTGATGTACAAACAGGTGAAGAAATTGAAACTAATGCTAATTCAGAAGATAACTTAAAAGGGATTCCATTAAATGGCATCAACCCACAGCAAGATAGCTTAACGGCTTACGCTGATAATTTATATATAACAAGTAATGCTGCTTATTCAACAACTGATATTTCAACGAGTAAAATAGAAAAAATCAGTTTAGATAACTATGCATTAACAGAAGTATTAAATGCATCAGATATTGAAAATAATACTGCTAACGTGTTGAGTGAAACAATTATTGTTAATGATGAACAAGGTTATTTTTATGCATCTAGTGGTTGGCCTGCGGTTTCCAACTTATACCAATTTAATCCGTCAACCGGATTAATTACTCAAGCGGACGTAGCTGCAACGGTAATGAATGCCGAAGGCATTGCAGATATTGCATTAGATACAGAGAATCGGTTGTGGGTTTCCGTTTCATCAGATGCAGCACCAGGTGTTGATGTTTATTCGGTTGAAGATAACAGCTTACTTGAAAATCGTATTACAACAGAGTTACCACCAGTCAGAGTTGAGTTTTTCTACTAAGTTTGGCTACAAAATAATTCAATCTTAATTTTCCCATCAACTGAGTTGTTGGTGGGAAAACTTCAAAAATGCCTTAAACATCGAGCTACTAAATTAACTTTAAATAAGATAAGTATGTAGCTATTTACTAATAATAAAATGCCCTCGCCTGGTTCAATTTGTCACACATCACTTCCAACTCATCTAAACTACGTGGTGTCATGCGGTGTAGTTTGTCTGAATTAACCAGTTTAATTTGTTCGTTTTTAACCGCTGGAATTTGCGGATATTTTTGCCAAAATCCTTTCATTTCATTGGGTTCAGCTAGTGAGCTTGGAATAATAATAACCTGCGGTTGCTGAACTAAAACATGCTCAATGCTGATTTGTGGATAATCGCCCTGTAAGTCAACAAATGGGTTGGTTACATTGCAAACATTCAATAAATGTTGAGGCCATGCTTGATTTGCGATAGTGGTTAGCGGAGCCGCCCAAAGTTGATAAAACACAGTTAGGGTTTGCGTATTTTGGTATTTTTTACGCAATACAGCGAGTTTATCTAAATAAGCTTGAGCGGCTTGTTCTGCTTGCGCTGTTTTATGAGTGATTTTCCCCAACATTTTCAGCTCTTGTGCCACACTTTCAAGCCCGTTTGGTTCAGAATAGATAATCGGAATGCCCAGTTTTTCTAAACGGGCAAGATCCTGCGGAGGATTACCGGTTTTCCACGCCACAATATAATCCGGCTTTAACGCTAATATTTTTTCAATTTGCAAACCAGCATAATTACCAATTCTTGGGATTTTTTGTGCGGCCTGCGGATAATCAGAATGTTCTGTTGTTCCAACAATATTATCGCCCGCCTCTATTGCATATAACATTTCAACAATATGTGGCGCTGTCGCTATCACTCGAACGGTTTTGTTTTCTGCGCTATTTGTATCATCCGCGTTGGCGACAAAACTGATGGCGATACTGGCACTTAACCCGCAGCAAACTAACCAAAAACGGCAAAGTTGCTTAAATTTGAGATTAAAAGCCATTACCAGTCGATTCCTTTTTGTGCTTTAATTCCGGCTTCAAACGCATGTTTAACTGACTGCACCTCACTCACTGTATCGGCAATTTCAATTAAACTTTTGTGAGCGCCGCGACCGGTAATCACCACATGCTGATTAACCGGACGGTTTACAATTGCATCCAGCACTTCATCTAAATCAAGATAATCGTAACTGAGCATATAAGTAAGCTCATCAAATAATACTAAATCTACACTTTCATCGTTCAGTAATTTTTTGCCGGCTTGCCAAACTTTTTCGGCAGCGGCAATATCCGCCGCTTTATTTTGTGTTTCCCATGTAAAGCCAGTCGCCATAACATGAAATTCTGTCCCGTTTTTTTCTAACAGTTCTCGCTCGCCACAGGCCCAAGTTCCTTTAATAAACTGCACTACGGCTGTTTTTAAACCATGTCCAACGGCTCGTGCAACTGTGCCAAAACCCGAGGTACTTTTTCCTTTACCGTTACCGGTTATAACAATAATAATGCCGCGCTCTTCTGTCGCAGCATTAATTTTTGCATCTACTTTTTCTTTTAAACGTTGCATTCTTGCCTGATGACGTTCGGCTTTACGGTTTTCATCTACCATGAGTTTTCCCTGTTTAAAATTGTTTGATTGCCGCTTCTATTGCGGCAAAATCTAAATATTGTGCACAAGCGTCGGCTAGTTTGTCTAATGCATCTAATTGTTGTTTGCGGTAATCGAAAGCATCAGCTTGGTGCTGATTTAAATTAATTCCGCACCAGTTTGCCAGTTGGTTGATTACCTCTGGTGAATCCAACACCCCATGCAAATAACAACCAGCAATTTGATTAGTTTGTAAATCAATCAGCCCATCTTGGCTATCGCTTAATTCAAGTAACGGCCGATGTTCTGCGCTATTCGTCAATGGTGTCATAACTTGAGTTTGCCCGCAGTGAATTTCATAACCACTCACTTTGATGTTCTCGCCAGTTAAATTAAAAACGCCTGAATTTTGTTTAAGCTTTTTCTCTGTTTGTAATTCGGTAATCAGTGGTAAATAACCCAAACCTTGGCTGTTACCGGCTTTATCTTCAATTCCTAATGGATCGTTAATGCTTTGCCCTAACATTTGGTAACCGCCACAAATACCAAATAATTTGCCACCAAATCTTAAATGTTTGGCGATTTGCCGATCCCAACCTTGTTGTTTTATATAGGCTAAATCTGCACGGGTATTTTTACTTCCCGGTAAAATAATTAAATCACCGGCAGGCAAAGGTTTATTCGGTGGCGCATGAATCAGATTGATATTAGGATGCAATCTCAGCGCATCAAAATCTGTATGATTACTAATTCGTGGAACAACAGGAACAACTATCGTTAGCTCTGTTTTTTCAAGTTGCTGTTCGGTATGAATTGCATCTTCGGCGGCAATATCCAGCCCATGCAAATAAGGTAACACACCTAAAACCGGTTTATTGGTTTTTGCTTCTAACCAATCAAGGCCGGGTTTTAACAGAGCAATATCGCCTCTAAATTTATTGATCACAAAACCAATTACCCGATTTTGTTCTGACTCAGATAACAGGGCTAAAGTACCAACAATTTGCGCAAACACACCACCGCGGTCAATATCGGCCACTAAAATAACCGGACAATTCACTTTTTCGGCAAACCCCATATTGGCAATATCGCCTTCACGTAAATTAATTTCAGCCGGACTACCCGCGCCTTCTACCACGATCACATCAAAATTTTGTTCAAGCCTTTGATGTGATTCAATAACCGCATCCATCGCCACTTTTTTATAGTCATGGTAAGCTTTGGCCTGCATATTTGAGATAGCTTTGCCATGAATAATAACTTGAGCACCGGTGTCTGAACTGGGTTTTAATAATATCGGATTAAAATCGATTTGAGATTCAACCCCAGCAGCTAAAGCTTGTACCGCTTGTGCCCGACCAATCTCGCCGCCATCAGCTGTGACTGCACTATTTAATGCCATATTTTGAGGTTTAAACGGTGCAATTTTTAACTGTTTTTTTGCCAGCACCCGACAAATTCCAGCGACTAACATGCTTTTACCGGCGTCTGAGCTTGTGCCCTGCACCATAATTGTTTTATTTATCAAAACACATTCTAATCTGTTAACAAGCCAGCCGGTTTAGCGCCAATGCATTTAATAATTGGAGTAGACTTTTTATGTGAGCCAATTTCAATTTGGCTGATTGAGGCATAATCTACTTTTAACCGGCTAAACCAGTGTGCGTTTTTCCAGTCAATATCTAAAATACTGGCCAGAATAATTCGGATCACACCACCGTGGCAGACCAATAAATAGTGTTGCCCTTGGTTTTCTTGTTGAAGCTCATTCCAGATTGATTTTACCCGAATGCCAAACTGTTTTAAGCGCTCACCCTCTGGTGGCGTATTTTTGTATGGGTTGGCCCAAAATGCTTCGAGTTTATCCCAATGCTGGCGTAATCTGTCGTACGGAATTCCATCAAAACGGCCAAAATCCATTTCAGATAATCTGTGATCTAAATAAATGTCGTGATTATGCGATTCGCCATAAGCTTCGGCAAACATAGCGCAGCGCAATAAAGGCGAAGAATAAATTTTATCAATTGGCTCTGCTTTATCTAAAATTTCAACTGCGCTATACATATCTTTTAAGCCTTGATCGCTCAAAGCAACGTTAGTTTGACCATATAACGCAGGTCGTCCGGCTACTGAGCCGTGACGTAATAAGGTAAATCGAGACGGTTTTATTTGATTTGTCATTGTGGCTTTCCTTTTAATTGGAGTGGCAAGCCAGCTGCCATAAATACAACATCATGCGCAATTTGTGCCATGAGTTGGTTTAACCTGCCTGCTTCATCTACAAATTTTCGGCTAATTTCACCACTGGGAATAACCCCCAAGCCGACTTCGTTTGCGACTAATATTACATCACAGCTTAATGACAATAAAATGTGACTTAGCTGTTTAAAACAGGTTTCAAAATTCTGTGCTGGTTTTTCAAATAGCTGATTATTCAACCATAAAGTCAAACAGTCAATTAGTATTACTTTTTTATTTTGCGACACTTTTGTTAAATATTCAGTCAGTTCCAGCGGTACTTCGGCTAATTGCCAATGTGCTGGCCTGTCCTGCTGATGCTTTTTAATACGATCACTCATTTCATCATCAAATGCTTGCGCAGTCGCGATATTTAATACTTCGGCGGTTTGTTGTTTAGCCAAAGTAGCGGCTAATTTTGCCGCATAACCTGATTTTCCTGAACGCGCCCCGCCAATCACAAAATAAATCAAATTCAGATTTCCCTAAAACGAATCAATAGCAGGTTTATTGGCTAAGATTCAAACTCGCCAATAAAACCAAATAAATTAATAACTCAGCAATTTGCTGCGCAGCGCCTAAACAATCTCCGGTATAACCTTGTATTTGTCGCTGTAAATAGGCTTTAAAGCACCATCTAAACAGAATCATACAAATGATCACAGCAAATAATGGCTCAGTAGCCAACCAAAATATGGCCGGTAAAATGCTAACAATTAATATCATCAGCTCTGTTAAACTTTGTTGATTAGCAAGCGGCTTTGATTTGCTGGTTAAATCTTCACTTTGATATTGCATATCAAAAATCAAGCTGGCCGCAACTGTGCGTGAAAGTGCATAAGCAAAAGGTAAATAAAGCCAAATTGCATTGAGTTGGTAGTTTAATAATTCAGCCAACAATAAAAACTTTCCGGCTAATGCAAATATTAAAATGCTCGCACCGTAAGTCCCTAAACGGCTGTCTTTCATTATGTTAAGCTTTTTCTCTAGGGTATAACCGCCGCCAAACCCGTCAGCCATATCGGCTAAGCCATCCTCGTGAAAACAGCCGGTTAACAATAAGCTCGCAGCCATCGCCAACCAAAGACTAATTGCATCGCTAAAAACTAAATTTGCAATGCTAAAAACCAGCGCAACCAAACCACCTAAAATCCAGCCAACTAACGCAAAATATCGATTTGCCCGGCTTAAATTTTGTGCTGAAAAATCAATTGTAACAGGGCTTGGAATGCGGCTGAAAAAAGTGAGCGCAATCGCAAATAAGTTGATTTCCTGTTTAATTAATTTGAGCATAATGATTTTACTTAACTGAGTTTTGCTCAACCGGACTAATGCTGGCGCTGGCAAACGTGGCCATTTGGTTGTAAAACTCAGCCGCACTTTTTATTAAAGGCATAGCAAGCGCAGCGCCCGTACCTTCACCTAAACGTAAACCCAGTTGCAATAAAGGTTGTGCTGAAAAATAATCTAAAACTATCTGGTGCGCTTTTTCATCACTTTGATGCGCAAAAACAAAATATGCATTAATTGCCGGTTCGATTTGGCTGGCAATTAATGCCGCCACCGAGACAATAAAACCATCAACGACTATAGCTCGCCCACATTCAGCACTTTGCAACATAGCACCAACCATTTGCGCTATTTCAAATCCACCTAATTCAGCCAATATTTGTATTGGAGACAGTGATTGTTTGATTTGAGCTAATTCACTTAACTGATATTGATTTAAAACTCGGGTTAAAGCCTGTTCAATTAAAGCTTGTTTGTGCTTAAAGGTTAAATCACTAATACCTGTACCGCGCCCAACGGTTTGCTCAACCGGTAAAGCTAATATGGCCGATAATAAAGCGGATGCGGCGCTGGTATTGGCAATGCCCATTTCGCCAAATCCCAAAATATCAGCGCCTTCATTAATTTGTTGATTGGCTATTTCCGCGCCTTTTTTTAGCGCTTTCTGCACTTGAGTTTCACTCATTGCAGCTTGTTCCACAATATTTAGCGTACCAGCGGCAATCCATTGATTTATCAGTTGTTCTGATTGCAAATTAGGCGGAAATTTAACGCCGGCATCAATCACTTTTAAATCAATTTGATTGGCTCGACAAAAGCAATTAATGGCTGCGCCCCCATTGACAAAATTTGCAACCATTTGGCCGGTCACTTCTGCCGGAGCAATGCTTACGCCCTGCTCGGCAATGCCATGGTCAGCCGCAAAAATTAAAATCCGGCAATCCTGTGCTTTTATTGTATTTTGTTGGGCACAGGTATTGGTAATTAACGCCAGTTGCTTGGCGAGTATTTCCAATTGGCCTAATGAACCTAATGGTTTGGTTTTTTGATCAATGTGTTGCTGAATTGGTTCAGCATAAGTTTGATCGATTGGTTTTATTTGCCAATTCATAATCGACTCCGGTTTTTTATTATTCTTTTTAGTGCTTTTTAAGCATTAAAGTTAAAAAGAATATACTGCCCAAAATAGAAGTAATAATGCCTATTGGTAACTCTTGCCCGTTAACTAAAGTACGGGCAAGTACATCAACCCAAATTAAAAATATGCCACCCAATAAGCAACAGCCTATTATTAACCAAGCACTGGTTGATGAAAACCACTGTCGCACAATATGCGGGATCATTAAGCCAACAAAGCCAATGCCGCCACAATACGCCACTAAAGTTGCGGTTAACGCGGCACAAATTGCCAACATTAATAACCTTAATTTGTTAACTTGAATACCCATGCTTTGAGCGTTTTCATCGCCTAATAACAAAGCGTCTAAATGGCGGTGAAATAATAAAACCAAGCTAATACAAACAAAAATAACTGGGGTAATAATGGATAAATCTTGCATTTCAACACGAGCAAGTGATCCCATTAACCAAAACATCACTCGATTAGTTGCAAATGGATCGCCCATATAAAGTAAAAACTGGCTTAGCGCGCTGAGCATAAAAGACACAGCAACCCCAGCTAAAATTAACGACTCCACTCTGCGCGCTTTACTGCTAATACCAAATAACATCACAATAGAAATAGCCAATACCGCACCTAAAAATGCAGCCACGGGCAATGCAATAGCAATGTAATTAACAAACCAAATACTGGCGATACTTGCCCCCAAGCCAGCGCCCGCAACGACCCCAAATAAATAAGGTTCAGCCAATGGATTACGAGTTGTATTTTGTAAAATAGCCCCCGCAACGGCTAACCCTGCACCACATAAAATGGCGGCTAAAATTCTGGGTAAACGAATCTGCCAAACCAGAGTTTGCTCTAAATTATCGGTACATTGATTAAATATACAGGCAATAACCTGCTCAGCCGGTAACTGAGCTGCGCCAAATGTGAGTGAACTGAATAAGCTGACTACAAGCAGTACAAAACTAATCGCTAAAAACAGCCACTTTTGTTGATTTGACCAAATTTTCATTTAGCAGCCAGCCTTATTAATTTCAGCTTGTGTTACTGCCGCTGGCGTAAATTGCTTTGCTATATCAGACGCTGCAAAATAAACATGCTGCTTTTGATTTAACGGGTTTAGCCCTAACTCAACTGGTAGTTTAAAGACATCAGCAATTAATTTGGGCGTTAATACGGCTTGGGCTGTGCCACTTGCGATTAATTGGCCTTGATTCATCAATAAAATATGATCGGCATAATAACTGGCTAAATTTAAATCGTGCACTGTCATTAAAATGCAGACATTTAAACTACAAATAAAATTTAAAATTTGATGCTGGAAATGAATATCTAAATGATTGGTTGGTTCATCTAAAATCAATAATTTAGGTTTTTGCGCTAATGCTCTGGCAATTAATACCCTTTGCTGCTCACCACCAGATAACTGATTAAAGTGACGATCTCGTAAATGTTGAATTTCTAGCTGATTTAAAATTTGCTCTATAAATGTTTGCTGGCTGGGACTAATTTGACTAAATAAACTTAAATGCGGAATAAGCCCTAAACATACAATTTCATAGACACTTAACGCGAAATTAATCGGTAAATGCTGATTTACCACCGCAATTTGTTGGGCAAGCTGTTTGGCTGAATAACTTTTTATCGGCTTATTTAAAAACTCAACCTGACCAGAATATTGATTAATTTGCCCGTATAAACAACGTAACAAACTGGTTTTACCTGCTCCGTTAGGCCCAACAATTGCGTTAACTGATTGATCTTTTAATTCAAAACTAATTGAGTTTAAAATTGTTTTTTGCTCAGTTTGCCATGTTAGATTAGAAACAGATAACAAAGGGTTCATCCGGTATATTTAGTTGAGGTTAATAAAATTAAAGCCGGAAAATAAAAATAAACACACCGCCATTTATCATTCGATAAAACAGAATAGTAAATATAAAAGATGTATTCATTTTAAGTGTTTTCCCGCACTTAATGAATGTTTGGAATTAACGCCGGTATCTGACTTGCTAATTGTTAGCTTACAGTTGCGGGTACAGTTATGGATTTACACCATATTCCCGGAGATTTACCGGCGGCATTTTAACAGAATAGTGTTAAAAGCCAAGCAACACACCGGATTTATTAAAACCGTTGACTGACTTTTAAATAATGTTCGATAGGTTATTTAGGTACTTTGATACACTTTTGCTCTATGCGCTATTTTTACCACATTAATCACCAAAATTAAGCGTTTTAGCTTGCTGATGGCTTTGGTTAGCCAGTTCAATAATTTTAATAACATTAACGATATCTTGTGGGTTAACTGGTACTTCACCTTGCCCTTTAATTGCGCCAGCCATTAGATGGTAAAATGTTGGATATTGCCCGTCTAAAGTCACGACACTTTTTTGTGCATCGGCGCTAAATAATGAGCCAAAATCACCTTGAGCTTCTTTAGCATAAGCTTCATCTAGTGGTGACATACCTGCTTTTAATTGGTTTTCCTGCACATCCAAACCATATTTGATATAACTGGCTTTACTACCATCTAATCTGAATCTTTGATTTGGCGCAGCCGATAAAGCACTGGCGTGCAAAACAACTTCTAAATTGGGATAATGTAAAATAACGTGAGCAAAATCAGCAGTTTTAGCATTTTCACGCATCTCTAAAATACGCCCGGTCACCGCAGTTGGTAAACCAAATAAATGAAGCGCCTGATCAACTAAATGCGGTCCTAAGTCAAACCAAATGCCATTACCTAAGCCTCTTTCTTCACGCCAACGGGTTTCCACTACCGGACGAAAACGATCAAAATGAGATTCAAAATACGTTAAATCCCCCAGTTTTTTATCGGCTAGTAATTTTTTAACCGTTAAAAAATCACCATCCCAACGGCGGTTTTGGTAAATTGTTAATAACTTATTATGTTGATTAGCAATATCGACCAATTGCTGAGCTTCATCACTGGTATTCGCCATTGGTTTTTCAAGCACCACGTGCTTATTATGTTCAAGTGCCAGTTTGGTTAAACTAAAATGAACATGGTTAGGCGCGGTAATAATCACTAGCTCAATATTTGGGTCAAAAATTAAATCTTCGGCATTAGCATAACAAGTGACTCCGGCAAAAGCGGCTTGCACTTCATCCTGCTTTGAGCTGCTAATGGCAACTAACTGATAATCTGCCTGAGTGGTTATAAAAGGTAAATGAAACGCTTTTGCTGAATTACCAAAACCAATCACACCTACTTTAATTTTTGAGTTACTCATTGTTTTATCCTATTTAGGGTTAACTAATGTTGTTACTTAAATACTTTTAATACTTTAACTTAGATGCGTGTTTAAAACTGCCACGCTAAAATCCGGCTAACTTTTTGCCCTTGTCCCATTTCAATTACTTTGAGCTGACGAGCATTTAGCTGTTTCAATCTTTGCTTTAATTGAGGCAAACTATTTTTGTTTGAGACTAAAGTTGTAAACCACTTTACTTGAGAGGCAAATTCTACACTTTCGTTCACCATTTGAGTTAAAAACTGAGCTTCGCCACCGTCACACCATAGCTCAGCATCTTGCCCTGCAAAGTTACGTTTAGCCGTTAATTTGGTTGGCTGCTGGCCTTTTTTAAGTTTATTTTTATTCAGTTTTTGCTGTTTTAAACGGTTAACCGCACTAGCCTGCTGCGCCGAGGTATAAAAAGGTGGATTACACATGGTTGCAAAATAGGGTTTGCTGCCAATTACGCCATTGAATATAGACTGTTTATTCGGTTGTAAAATTAACTCTGTCTGTAAGTTATTTTGTTTGATATTTTGCTGAGCTTGCTCAAGTGCCGCGCGATTAATATCACTAGCGGTAAATTGCCAGCCATAAATGGCCTCTCCCAAAATTGGATATATACAATTAGCGCCAGTTCCTATATCCAGTATTTGCACATGCTTGCCGGTTGGCACTGTTTGCTCAGGTTCAGTTAAAGCCAATAAATCGGCCAGATAATGAATATAATCGGCACGCCCCGGAATCGGCGGACATAAATAGCCTTCATTGATTTGCCAAAAATGGATTTTATAAAAGTAGCTGAGCAAAGCTTTATTTAAATAAAACACCGCTTTGGCTCGCTGAAAATCAATGGTTAACTCCCCTTTGGGATTGGTTTTAACAAATTCAGCTAACGCAGGACAGCTTTCGATTAAAGCTTTAATCGGATACCTTGCATGATGGGCATTCCGAGGATGCAAAGTCTGTTTGTTTGCAGGTTTTACACTTGATAATTTTGATTTTTTCACAGATAACAGGACTTGATAAATTAAATTCAATCAGCTTAATTGACAAATATGGGTTATTGAAGCATTAGCTGCTTCAAATTAGTGTAACCTACTTGTAATTTGTTGTTTTTTCAATAAGAATGAAGACAAATCAGATATTAAAAAAACAAATTGGATTTTAGCTGATTTAATCAGCAACTCTAACATCTAAAGGGGCAGAAAATGTCAATTATTCGTAAAAGAAGCGCTCAGCACAAGCTTTATATTCCGGCTAATACCCGTGAAAACCAATACTTATTAGCTAAATTTGAATTAACCGACGAATTAGTCAAAGCATTTGCCGGTAGTGAAAATCCAGAAAACTACAAAGCCTGTTATGAAGGCATGGCAAAAGTATTTTTTGAAATTTGTGCCGAGTTTGGTTTAGAAAGCAGTCAATTTGTTGCTAACGATAAATTTATTCGCGTGCGTTATAGCCCTGAGCGATTAACCTCACAAACCGATCAACAAATTCTGTTTTTATACAGCCCTTGTTATCATTTTAATTCAAGCAGCTATTTTGACGAAACCAAACGTGCTAAAAAAATTAAATTGTTATTTTTAGCTAATGGTCGTGATATTCGTTCAAACTCCGCTCATTTCCACAAAAAGGTGGAAGATGCGATTTTAAAATTTGCGGCTCAAGCAAAAGTGAATGAAGGCTCAATCCGTATTTGTGATCATCAGCATTTAACATTTGACTTATTCGCTAAAGAAAAAGGCCATGATGGAACACAAGCACATAAGCTGCGCTCTATTCGTAACCGTTTTAAAGCAGATAATGTTGAAGTGCCAGAGATTATTGATGCACAAAACTATGCGGTTATTACTATGCCTATTACCCGCCGTATTAGAGAAATGGCTGATATTGACTCTACAGCCGAGGATTTATATAACCCATTATATACCATGATCTCTGAAGCCTTTATTAATAGCGCAAAAGAGCATAACCTAAGCAATGGATATATGTTAGCTAATGATTTAGTGCCTGTTGTTCGTAGCCAAGATGAAGAAAGTTTAAGTAAAGACGGAGAATTATTCCGTATAGGCTATAATCCCAAACAAGAAATTTGTGGTTATAACTGTAAATGGTCAGCTAAAAAATTAGTTGATAGTGTGCAGTTTGTTTTTGTTGCTGCAGAGGCAGATATGACTAATTACGGTTATGGTAAACATTTTAATCAAATTTTATCAGCCATGCGTGCAATGGCCGCTAAATTAGATTATGTCTATGATACTGAAGCAATGTCTGTGCGTTTACATCAACATATCGGTTTTTATAAATAATTACTTTCTTATTTATGATTATCCAGTTAAAAAAACCGCTTAAAAGCGGTTTTTTTAACTATAAATTTATTTAACTTGACGTATTTTATTTAAATAAAATTCAATATCTACTTTATCAATTTGGTTATCACTTAAATATTGTTTGGCATATTCTAGGTAAATACCGGAAGTTAAAAATAGTTCGAAAATATCCTTATCTACATGTTCGTCTAATACCATTTTATACAATATATCAATCGAGACACTTAAAGGCTTCGCTTTTTTATATGGGCGATCTGCGGCTGTTAATGCTTCAAATATGTCGGCTAAAACCAAAACCCGTTCAGGAATTGATAAATCATCTGCAGATAGCCTTCTAGGATACCCTGTACCTTTTAAAGTTTCATGATGGGTAGACGCATATCGCGGCACTTTTGCCAGCTCAGGAGGAAATGGCACTTGCTCTAACATTTTAATGGTACTGATAATATGCTCGTTTATTTTAAATCTGTCTTCGGCTGTTAATGTACCTCGTGTAATTGATAAATTATGTAGTTCACCTAAATTATATTTATATTCTGGCGGTAATAATTTAATACCAAGCTTTGGATCATACTCAATCTTTTTATCATGCTCGATTAAATGTTCTGGTTTATCCGCTAATAAAAACTCTATAACGGGTAATCTTTCAGTATCTTTCGCTGCCATCCTCAATTCTTCAACAGGTGAAATACCTATTTTGTCATCAAAGTGTCTTAGCCATGCTATTTGAGATAAAGTTTTTAAACGGCTAGTACTTTCTTGATCTAAAAATTCCCCACCTACATTGGTCTCAGCAATAAATGAAAAATCTTGGATAAGTTTAGTCTGCTGCTGTTTTAGTCTTTGTTGCAATTGGGATTGATTATTAGGGTGCTGCTGGAGAGCTTTATAATATTCAATTTCAGCATCTCGCCATAATACTTCAAATCTCATTCGAATTTCATGAATTCGATTATAAATAGTTTCAAGCTTAGTACCTTTATCTACTATATGTTCTGGTGTTGTGATTTTTCCGCAATCATGTAGCCATGCTGCGATACTAAACTCTCTAAGTTCATCTGGAGAATTAAACTTAAAATTTTTAAATGCAGTTAAATTTGAATCTGAAGCTGCTTTTGCCAACGAAATACCAAGTTTAGGCACTCTGTCGCAATGGCCTGCAGTATAGGGAGACTTATCATCAATAGCCTGTGCAATTAGTTGAATAAAAGATTCAATTAAAGCTTTTTGATCTTGTTCATGTTTCTCTACTGCTTTCCCCATTTTCCAAATAGATTTAGCTAAAGTTTCAATTTCTATAATACGGCTGCTTAGGGTAGTAATTTTATCAAAATGACGATTTTTAACTTTTTCTGTTTCTTCGGTGAGTCGTTTAATTGGCATTACGATTGGAGAAGCAAAATACCAAGAGACAGGTAAAAGGAAAAATAAGCAAAGAGCAGTTAATAAAATAGAATACAATATTTGTTGTCGACTTTGTTTGGTTACAGCATGTTTGGGTATCAAAAAAGCTAAATAGTCAGACTGTTGTTGATTTAAATCACCGTGAGTTAATTTAGCTAAATAAACATACGTAGCAACTTGATTTAATTCAACTAATATCATTTTTCCTAAGTTTTCCTCGTTTTTGGCTAATTCGAGTAGTTCAGGATGTGCAATTGTGCCAATTGTATTAGCTTGGGTCGATTCGGCTAACCATTTATCTATTAGCCATTGTTTGAATTCATCCGATAAACTCGCTAATCCTAAGTTTATAATATCAAGAACAGCTTGTTTTTCTGGTTGAACTAACAAGTGTAACGTTTGTGGAAATAAATCTTGAGGTAATTTATCTAATACATAATAATCAACCCCATTCAAATAATATTGTTTTGCTGTATAAATAAGAACTGCATAATTATCTAACCCTGCATCAACTTGGCGTAATGCAACGGCTTCTAGAACAGATTTAGTATCTTTAACTTCTACTATATTTATCCGTGGGTAGTGTTGTTTTATTAGAGGAATAACAGACCAACCTGCTGGGATAGCTAAAGTCTTATTGGTTAAATCTTTTAATTCCGTTGTATCTTTGCGACCTGCTGCTGTAACTATTGCAAATGGTAATTGCAATAAACTTTCGCTTAACCGGCCTTTTTGGTTATTTTGATAGGTCGGAAAAATAGGTTGAAGTATATCTAGCTCTTTATTGTCAAATTGAACTAAAAATTCACTCCAGTTATATCCATTAACAAATTTAAATTCTAGCCCAGTTATTAAAGCAATATGTTTTAATAAATCAACCGTATAACCTTTTGGTTCACCAGCGACACTAAAATCAATTGGAGCCCAATTAGTTTCATTTGAAATAGTTAATATCGGAAATTTTTTAATAGTCGCTTTTTGACTATCACTTAAGTTTATCATTGGGCTTTGAGGATAAGGCTGCGTTTTTTTTAACAAGGTTTTAGAGGCTATGAGTTCCCCACTTTCTTGAAACATAAAAAACTGAGTATCTGCACCTTGATGTATATTATTATTTTGAGCAACTAAAGCTTCTGAAATCGAAGATAAAACAATATCCAATCCAATGACCAAATTTGAGTTTTCTATTTTAAAAGAATATGTTTGCCCAGGTATTTGCTGGTTACTAAATAAATACGGGTTAGTTTTACTCACCCTGTCTGTTTGAGCATGTTTATACCAGCTTCTGGATTCCGGTTGATATTGACTTGGTTCAGATAAGCTCAACCTCAAATTAAAATATTTATCGTAATAATTACTCTGCTTAGTTCTGATACCATCTTTATCTGTAATTTTCACTATCAACCATTTATCCCTGTCGCTTAACTCTAATTCTGAATGTGCTGATAAGTTACTTTTTAAATTTACAATTTGATAAAAGTTACCTTGAGAATCTGCAAAGTATAAGGCGTAAAATAGTGATTCATTATCAAGAACCTGAGCGAATTGATGGCTTAAAATATAATCTATATCTAAATTTTGAGTTGTTTGTAAACTTTTATTCTGACTAACTAACTTAACAGAGTTTATTGCATTTTGATTTAATCTATTTAAATACTGGTTAGCATGGTAAGTCGTTAAATCATATTGATTTACTTGAGAGCTGACAGCCATCTTCTGACTGAAATAATATTGCAACCCAATTGCGATAAAAGCTGTTATCGAAGTTGCAATGATAAATACACTGACAAGAGTTAATCGAATGGAGAATTGGAGTTTAGATTTTACTTTCCTGAGCGAACTATTTAGCATTGCTTTCCTTGCTTCAAATATAGTTATTCTGTTTTCAAGTATAAATTAATTTATTTTTTATATCTAATAACTAATTATATTTTAAAACTTTTTCTCTTTCTTGTTGGTACTCTTCATAAGTCATATCGAACTGTGCAAAACATTTTTCTCGCTCAATATGATCGGTAATCAACTCACATTTGACCATACTTTTACCGGATTCTTGCATGCTTTGATAAGCCATTTTCTGAGAACAGGCACTTAATAAACTGGCTATAAATGCGATTAATATATTTGAATATAATTTCATTTGCTTTGCTTTGCTTTGCTTTCCATTCTTTTAAATTGATTTGATTTGGCGATGATTTTTCATGCTAAACTAATGCCCTGATTTTATATTTTAAGACAATTTTTATGCTTTGCCCTTGTCAATCTCAACTGACTTTTGAAACTTGCTGTGCGCCACTTATTCAACAACAGAAACATGCAGAAACTGCTGAGCAATTAATGCGCTCTCGTTATAGCGCTTACGCAACCCAAGCGGTTGATTATATTTATCAAACCCAGTTACCCGATAGCCGAAGCGATAATTTAAAAGCAGAAATTGCCGAATTCGCTAATAGTGTAAAATTTGTTGGTTTAACCGTATTAAACAGCCAACAAATGACAGAAAGTCAGGCGCAGGTAGAGTTTATTGCAAAATATATTGATACAGATAAATTAGTCTGTATGCAGGAAGTCTCAAATTTTTTAAAGCAGGATAACAGCTGGTTTTATGTTGATGGCAAGTTAAAAGTTGAACAACACAAAATCAATCGTAATCAGTTATGTGTATGCGGCTCTGGCAAAAAATTTAAGCGCTGCTGCGGATAAGTTTGAGAAGAGTGCGTGATTGAAGTTTTATTCAATCACGCATTTTTAAATATTAAGCGTTACGTAAAGCCTGAATGCGTTTGTCTAACGGTGGATGGCTGGCGAATAAACTAGCCAATTTACCGCCATTAATACCAAATGCCATCATAGAGCCTTCTAAACGGCTTTCTTGACTCATTTTTAAACGCTCAAGTGCTGCGATCATAGCTTGTTTATTTGTTAAATAAGCACCGCCGGCATCGGCTCTAAATTCACGTTTACGTGAGAACCAAGCTACGACCATGCTGGCTAAAATACCAAATAACATTTCAAGTACAAATACAATCGCAAAATAAGCAAAACCACCTAAGCCACTGCTTTGTTGATCATTACTGCGAGTTGCATTAGCAATAATGCCTGCCACGACACGCGCCAAGAAAATAACAAAAGTATTTACCACACCTTGAATTAAAGTTAGGGTGACCATGTCACCGTTGGCGATATGGCTAATCTCATGCCCAATAACCGCTTCGGCTTCATCTCGGGTCATATTATTTAATAAACCAGCACTCACCGCAACTAAGGCATTATTTTTATTGGCTCCGGTGGCAAATGCATTCATTTCTGGTGAATTGAAAATAGCAACTTCTGGCATACCAATATTAGCTTGTTTGGCATGACGGCGAACCGTTTCTACCAACCATTGCTCAGTGGAGTTGCTCGGCTGCTCTATTACAATTGCGCCAACCGATTTTTTAGCCATCCACTTTGACATCAGCAATGAGATAAATGAACCGCCAAAACCAAACACAGCAGCCATGATTAACAAACCGCCCATGCCACGCGTATTAATTCCAAATACAGAAAAGATAATACTAAGTGCTATGCTCAAAGTTAGCATAACGGCAATATTAGTAATTAAAAACAGTATAATTCTTTGCATATCCCACTCCAAATAATCAGCTGCAAACAAAGACATAATATGTCTAAATCAGTAAAAATCAATATCCTTAATCATAAATATTTTTACTGAAAGTTTTGTGTCAAAAGTTGAATAATTTTTCTCTCAACTCTGGTTCGCTGGTTGCCTGACTTAGCCAAATAGCAGCAAATGCATAAATCATTTTAGAGTCATTTAATTCGCCAATTAAACGATTATTATAATAAAATTGAGCAGTTAAATTTGGTGACGTTTCTGATGCATTTTTCACCATAAAAATCAGTTCATCCGCCTGTTTTAAATTAGGCCATATTTGAGTTAACTGATTTAGCCACGGGGTAAAGTCTATTTCAGTAAAGCTTAAGTGACGCCACTGTTTTTCTGTTTCCTTGACTAAGTCAACTTTATCTATATCCCTTAAATAATGAATCTTTAGTGCCAATTGTTGGCAGTGTTTAATGAGGGTTTGCATTTCAAGATAAACCTGCTGATCTGAAACCGACTTACCTTTTTGAGTGGCGTTTATATGCTGTTTTAATCCATTTCTTTGCTCGCAGTAAAATTCACTGTCGTAAACCTTCCACCATAAATAAGTAAGTCTGGCACTGCCAACTGGGGATTGTTGCTGCCACAATAATTCAGTGTGTTCGGCTTGTTGTGCTCTCGCAACTGGCAAGTTGATAACCAAACTCAAGTTTAAGATTAAGCCAAAACTGATACTCTGGAAAATACGACTTTGCAATATACGCATTGTTAATCACCCAGTTTAAAGATAGCGATACAACTAAACATCAAAACATTCAGGTTTAGTGACTAATACTTGAATGGTTGAAATACTGCGCTGTTTAAAACCAGCCTCACAATAACACAGGTAAAAGATCCACATATTAATAAATGCTTGATCGTAACCAAGTTGGCGAACGGCATTTAAATTATCTAAAAAGTTATCGCGCCAATCAGCCAATGTTTTAGCGTAATGAAAACCTATATCTTCAATATTGCGAATAACCATATCGGTGGATTGACTCACTTGTTTAGCGATTGCTTCAACAGAGGGTAAACATCCGCCGGGGAATATATATTTTTGAATGAAATCAACATGATTCATGTAATAATCATATCTTTGATCCGCAATTGTAATGGCTTGAATTAACATTGCACCATCAGGTTTTAATAAACTTGCGCATTTTTTAAAAAAGGCCGGATAATATTCAGCGCCAACAGCTTCTATCATTTCAACCGAAACTAACCTGTCATACTGACCTTCCAACTCACGATAATCGAGCATGATCACATTAACTTTATCTTCCAGCCCTGCTTTTATAACGGCCTGTTTTGCATAGTCAAACTGAGCTTTTGAAATAGTTGTAGTGGTGACTTTGCAGCCCGTATATTGCGCTGCAAAAATAGCCATACCGCCCCAGCCTGTGCCAATTTCTAATAAATGATGTGACTCATTTAAATCTAATCTGTCACAAATATGCTGGAGTTTATATTCAGCGGCTTGAGTTAAATCCGCTTCTGGTGTGGGATAAATCGCGCTCGAATACATCATTTTAGGGTCTAAAAACAACTTATACATTTCGTTGCCTAAATCATAATGCGCTGAAATATTGCGTTTTGAACCCGTTATATTATTTTTATTTAACCAATGTTTAAACTTTAGTGCGGGCTTAAACAAGCGATTAACGCCCTGCTCTATTTGGTCAGAAACCATTACATTGGCACAAAAGATTTGGATTGCTTGAGTTAAATCATCTGTGCTCCAGTAACCTTTTATATAAGCCTCTCCGGCACCAATACTGCCTCTGGCTAATACCATAGAGTAAAAATGCAAATGATGAACTTTAATATGGGCTGATAAACCACAAGCCTGAGCTGGATTCACATGAGTTGTACTTATTTCGTCTTGAATAACTAAATAACCCGTTTTAAGTTGAGTTAGCTTTTTTAATAAGACCTTACGGGCGAAACTGGCAAAAATTTGCTGATATTTGGCTAATTCTTGGTGCTTAGCACTTTGCTGAACCGGACTTAACTCGTTAGACGACATCACTAACTCCTTTATTTGAATTCTTGTTTATTGATGACATAACCATAAAACGGAGTACCTTTTAACCACAGTTTTAATGCCTGCCAATAAATTGAAGTTACTGTTTTTACGCACATTGCCGGAAAGTTGATCAATAATTGATTAAAATTTTTATTATTTAAATCCTGCCTTTTTAAATGAATACCAGCATGAAATATTTTTTCATTATCGCTATCTAATAAATTATCCAAATGTAAATCTAATTTATGATCAGGCAAACTGGTTCGCCAGCGGTACTTCATATCTAAATGATTAAATGGCGAAACGGTAAATTCTTTATGGCAAATATGGGATTGTTTAGGTTTAAAGGGCACTAAATAAAAATGACGTTCATTCCATGGGGTATTGCTCACCTGAGCTAAAATAGAAATTAATCTATCATCTTGAAATAAATAATAAAAATTGACCGGACTAAAATATAAACCTAAGGTTCGGATTTGCCCTAACATGCAAACTTTATTAATGTTTTCTGTTTCCCCTAATTCAATTGCTTTATTTATCACCTGCTGCTTGAGTGATGTATTGTCAGCTTGTTCCGGTAAATAATCAGCTTCAATAAAACTGGCAAAAGCCCATTTAGTGGTATTAAAGCGCTTTATTTGCTGGGTAATTTGAGTTATTTCATCTAAATCTAAATAGATAAAATAAATTGGATAGCTAAAACTATGCACTTTCGGTTTTAGCCGTTTGTGGTAAGTGGTACCTAAATATATTGCGCTGTTAAAGGGGTTAGCTATTGTCAAAATCAGTTACTCCTAACTGCCGGCAAATATCGAGCGCACTTTTAATCCCGTCTTCATGGAATCCGTTATACCAATACGCGCCACAAAAATAACTGTTATTTTTACCGTTAATTAAATCCCGCTGCTTTTGAGCTTTTATACTGGTTAAATCAAATACCGGGTGAGCATAAGTATATTGACCTAAAATTTTCGCCGGATCGATTTCATCGGTTTGGTTTAGTGTCACACAAAATGTTGTTTCACTCTGAATACCCTGCAAAATATTCATGTTATAAGTCAGAGTGGCGGCATCCGGTAAATTAGCTGACAGGTTGTAATTCCATGCAGCCCAAGCCGCTTTTCTTTTTGGTAATAATCGGGGATCGGTATGTAAAATTACCTGATTATCCGCATATCGAATATCACCTAATATTTGCGTTTCATCCTGACTTGGCGCAGCAAGCAAAGCAAGTGCTTGATCAGAGTGACATGCAAATACTACTTTATCAAACAGCTCTGGACCTTCATCCAAAATAATTTCTACCTGATTATTTTCTCTGACGACTTGTTTAATATTAGAATTTAACCGGATATCAACTTGTGTCATTTCAGCCATTAAAGCTTTAATGTATTGCTCTGAACCGCCGGATACAACAGACCACTGCGGCCGGTCTGCAATGTTTAATAAACCATGATTATTAAAAAACTGAAGGAAAAATCTCAGCGGAAAATCGCCCATTTTAGCCAATCCAGATGACCAAATGGCCGCCCCCATCGCTAAAATATAATTGGTGGCAAAATACTCAGAAAAATTAAACCGCTTTAAAAAAGCATCTAATGACGCATTTAAAATTTGTTCACTGTCGTTAATTTCTGCGGCTAATAATTGTTTACTGAGTTTATTAAACCGAACGATTTGATACAAAAAATGGTAAAACTTAGGATTGAATAAGTTAGATTTTTGCGCAAATAGCGTTGCTAATGTATGTCCGTTATATTCAAGTTTATCCTGCGAGTTAGTCACACTAAAACTCATAGTTGTTGGCTGATGAGCTACATTGAGTTTATCCAAAAATCGATTGAAATTAGGGTAAGTCCAGTCATTAAATACAATAAATCCGGTATCAATTGAATACTGTTTACCTTGATGCTCAATTTGTTTAGTTGCGGTATGACCACCTAGAGTTGGCGCTTTTTCAAATAAAGTCACCTGATAGTTTTTGGATAACTGCCATGCTGATACTAATCCTGAAATACCTGACCCGATAACGGCGATTTTCATTGAATTTACTCCATTTTTATAATTTTTGAGCCAGCTTATATTGCAGCTTTAATGGTATTGCCGCCAAAGAAGAGATAATAAAACTGAGCCGTTTAGGAAAACGAATTAATTTATCTTGATTATTAATGCCTTTTACAATTTGCAAAGCCGCTTGCTCTTGCGAAATTAAAAACGGCATATTGAATTTATTTTTATCTGTGAGTGGAGTTTTAACAAACCCCGGTTGAATCAACTGGACTAAAATATTGGGATAATCCACCTGTAAAGATTTAGCAAAATAAGCAACCGCTGCTTTTGAAGCGCCATAACCCTGTGCTTGCTGAAATGGAAAGTCAGACGCCATGCTGCCCATTAATGCCAATTGAGCATGCTCGCTTAAAAAAGGCATCACCAGTTCAACACTATAAAGCATACTGAAAAAATTGTGTTGCAGATTAAATTCAACCGTATCGGTTAAATTATCTTGCTGCTGGCGATCAAAGTAACGACAGGTTCCGGCATTTAAAATAACTAAATCCAGTTGCTGGGTATAAGATTTTAACTGTGTATTAAGCGCTAATACGGCTTGTCTGTCAGTTAAATCACAGCTTAATGTTTTACACCCTAATGCAGCTAACTCTGCCAGTTTTTGCTGGTTACGGCCAACCGCAATCACTTGATTATCGCTTTTTTGCGCTAAATAATACTGGCATAACGCCCAGCCAATCCCAGACGTTGCCCCTGTAATTAATATGCTTTGATAAGCCATTATAAACTCGCTGCTTTTTGCTTGATATAACGAGTTGTACTGCCAATAACGGGTAAATGATCAAAAATCATTTGAGTTAAATCAAAATAATCTCTGTGATAAATAATTAATCCCTGACGGGTTTTTAAATGCGAAATCCCCTGCACATTTATATGTTTACCCGATCCTATTTTTTTGTGCTGTAACTGCATTTGCCAGCTCAAATAAATAGTTTGGTTTACCTGATCAAACTCTAATAAGGTAAATTCGCAGCTAATGGTATTTTTATACATAGCAGCAAAATAAGCTTTCATATTTTCAATGCCATTGAGCCGGTGAATTGGATCAACAAACTCAATCTCTGGGTGATAAACTTGTTCTAACAAATCGACCGTATGGCTATTTAAACTTTGATAAACCTGCATAAAGTTTTCAATTAAAGGTGGTGGCGCAGCTTTTATTTGAGTCATCGTCTTAAACCTCCCTATACATTTGTAGTGTTATCTGGCGGGCAACTTTATGTTCAACTAAAGGTGCTGGATAATCTCCACCGGCTTTAATTTGTTTCAAAAATGCGTGCGGCTGGTGAATATATTTTTGTGGAACGGCTTCAAGTTCAGGACAATATTTTTTAATAAATAGTCCTTTAGGATCAAACCTTTCACTTTGAGTGGTAGGATTAAACACCCTAAAATAAGGTGCAGCATCATGCCCTGTTGAAGCGCTCCACTGCCAACCACCATTATTAGCGGCGTAGTCACCATCAATTAACTGGCGCATAAAATACTGCTCACCCCAACGCCAGTTAATTTGCAAATCTTTAACTAAAAAGCTGGCGGTGATCATCCGTAATCTATTATGCATCCATCCGGTTTGATTAAGCTGGCGCATCGCAGCATCCACAATCGGAAATCCAGTTTTGCCTTCACACCAAGCTTTAAATTGAGTTTTATCATTTTGCCAATTCAGGTTTTGATATTCAGATTTAACCGCAAACCCTTTGCTAATTTTTGGGTAAACGGCGGTTAAATGGCGATAAAACTCACGCCAAATTAATTCGCTCAGCCAAGTTGCACTACCGCTTTCAGCGCTAAAAACATCATCGCCCTGCTCGGCAATTAAGCGGTTAATCGCCTGTCGGGGGCTGATGCTGCCAACCGCTAAATAAGGCGATAAGCACGAAGTTGCGTCTAATAACGGAAAATCACGCTGTTTTTTATAATCCGCGACTTGTTCTTTACAAAAACGTCTTAAACGCTCCAGAATTTGAGATTCCTGACAAATAAAATAATCCTGCCAATTTGCAACTTGCTCTGACTGATAATCAAATACGGTTTTTATTTGTTCTAATTGACTGTCAATTTTGTCAGCTTGATGCAAAGCTAACTCAAGTTGCTGATATAACTTAGGGTACTTAGAAAAATCAGCTTGCTGCGGTTTGGGTTTAGCAAAACAAACTGGCATTTGCTGATGAAAAGCATTCAGCCATTGTTTTTTAAAAGCGGTAAATACCTTGTAATAATCACCATCGGCTTTGGTTATTTGGTTAGGGGCAAAAATTAAATTATCATGGTAGCCATATAATTTAATATTCAGTTTATCTAACTGTTGCTGACATAAGCTGTCTCTTTGCTGCTCATTTAACTCATAATCATGGCAAATATGTACCGCGTTCACTGGATACTGCTGACAACAATCAGTGATAACTTCGACTGATTGTTGATAATTATCAACCGTTTGTATGATTAACGGAATGTTTAACTTAGCCAGTTTTTTGGCTAAATCGACCACCCGCTGATAAATAAAATCCCGTTTAATACTGGCCATATCATGTTGCTGCCATTGTGATTCTGTCGCCACAAAAATGCCAACAACGGGTTCTGCTGTATTCAGCGCGTGGTGTAAACCTGCATGATCTAAACTGCGTAAATCGTTTCTAAACCAAATTAATTGCATTATCCATTTAACCTCATTATCCGTTTACCCATTTAATCCCATTTCTAAGGGATAAGGATTAAAATAGGTTTGTTGTGCCAAATATTCATTTGGATGAAGTTTTAAAAAGTGTTTGATTAAAGTTAAAGGCGCCAATAGAGGCACTAATCCTTGCCGGTAATGTAAAATTAAATGGTTCAGTTCTTGTTTATCCTGTGCGCTAATATCTCGCTTAAAATATCCCTGTAAATGCATTAAAACATTACAGTGCTTTTTACGACCAGCTATGTTTTTAAGTGATTGCATGAGCTGACTAAAATACATTTGCTTTAATGTGTCAAAATCCAACTTTTGCTGATTAGCAACCAACTTGCCCAAGTTTTTATAAGCCTGATAACTATGAGCCATAATTTGATATTTATGATTGCTGTGAAACGCGATTAAATCTTTAATTTGATCACTTTGTGCGACTGTTTGATGCCAGTTTGCATGAACAAAAATTCTTGATATAAAATTTTCTCTAAGCGCTGCATCATTTAATCTGCCATCTTCTTCAACCGGTAAGTTTGGATGCATCTGCATCAGTGTTTTAGCAAATAACCCAACCCCTTTGCGGTGTTGTAAGTTACCTTCCTCATCATATACTTTCATCCGCTCCATGCCACAGCTTGGTGATTTAGAGGTTAAAATAAATCCATTTAAATGAGTTAGTTGGCTACATTGGCGGGTTGAAAATTCGAGCATTTTGTCAGTGTAATCTAATTGATTATCGCGGCTATCTAATAATTTAACGTCACCTTGAGTTTCAACTAAACGAATAGGTTTTCTGGGTACCGACATGCCAATGCCAACTTCAGGGCAAACTGGCTTAAAATTCACATATTGAGATAAGGTCTGATTGGCAAAGGTTAACGCTTTATGTCCACCATCAAATCTAACTTTTTCACCTAACAGGCAAGCACTAATACCAATATTCAGTTTTTGTGTATTTGTCATGTTTAAACCTATCATTTTTAACGCATATTTTAGTAAACGAGAAAAAATCCTTAGTGGATCAATTTTAGATAGGATTTTGTAAGAAATGGAAATAAGAGAGGAAATAACAAAAGTATTAAAGGTTTATCCGAGTAAACCTTTAATACTTATAATTTAAAAATCACCAGTATTCTACATGCTCATTTAAATTTTTAGCTGGTTTTATCGGTACATCTTTACTGGGCGTACCTATATATAAATAACCAACAATTTGATCTTCGCCTTTTAATTTAAATTGCTTGCGTACGTGCTGATGATAAGCAAAATCACCGGTTCGCCAAATCCCTTGAAAACCTTGCGCAACGGCCGCCATTTGCATTGCATGCACCGCACAGCCAGCGGTAATTATTTGTTCAGAAACGGGGATTTTATGATCTTCCGTCACGTTGGCAATTACAGCAATAATTAATGGTGCTCTAAGCGGCATATTTTTCGCTTTTTCAATTTTTTCGCAAGGCGCATCATCTAACTCTGCGGCTTCGGCAAAAATTTCACCAAGATCATTTAATGCTTCATTCTGAAATACAATAAATCTAAATGGTGTTAATGAACCATGATCCGGTGCTCGCATGCCTGCTTTTAAAATATTATCCAAAGCATCTTGTGATGGTGCCGGTGCTGTTAACTGGTTAAATGAGCTACGATTTAATAAAAGTTCTAATGCTTGCATTAATCTTCCTTATTATTTTGTGTGGCTACACTAAAAAGCTGCCGTCTTGGTTGTCATCATCCTGACTCGGCGGGAGTTCAAATCTGGCTTTATGCTGAAAAATATCCTCATACATTGCAAATAAAGTACAGTGCATCACAGGTAATAAAATCAGTAAACCTAACCCCATAGGAATAACCGCAATCACCATAGCAAATAATAAAACCAGACTAAATACAGTTAATGATAACGCATTCTTAAAACAGCCATTAAATGACATTTTAAATGCTTCCAGCACTGACATTTTGTCAAATATAATCAGCGCTGGTGCAAATGCAATCCCCATCATAACAGGTAAATAAATCACCAAAGCGATACCTAAAAATGAAAAGACTTGATTAGGCTGAATCGTTTCGATTGAGCTGCCCCCAGTGACCGACATCGCAACCCATGACGCAATAGCCGCGCCAACAAAGTTAATCGCAAACAGCCTGAGTAAAGCAACAAAGTGTTTTTTTACTGGCTCAAAAAAAGCTGCTGGTTCAAACCTTTGAGTTAATTTTACAACGCTGGCTAATACAAAAAAACCCGGCATTAATAAACTAACCACTAACTCACCAAACACAGGAATAACCGCTAACGAAAAGGCAATAACATAAACAATCAGCGTTAAAATAACCCACTGAAATTTAAATTTTTCAAATATAGAAAAACCTTGGCTAAACCAATTAAAAGCGGCTTTAGCTGGTCTGGTAGTTGGAATAATTCTTGGTGTTTTGGATGGTTCAATATCTGACATTAACTTCTCTATAAATATTTAATTATCTTCATCACGAACAAATTGAATTTGTTCAAATCCCATTCGTTTAAACTCTGTTTCACGGTAATTTTTGGCAGCAGCCCCCTGCTTAGGAAAACTTTTTAATTGCTCTTCCATTTGTAAAAAACGGGTTAGATCAACCCCTTCCGCCGCTGCCACAGCTTCGTGTTTATCTCTGAATCTGTCATAAGAAAATTGAATTTCTTTAAATTGACCTTTAAAAATGTAACTGACTTTTCGTGCCATACTAAACCTCTTTAATAATTGACCTATTATCAAAAAATTAAGTTCAATAAGCCAGTTTTTTATCAATTAGCAATTGGGCTAAGCGGTTATTTTAGCTAAAATAGCCGCTTTATCAGATGAATAAGGGTTCAACATGCTTGATTATGCCCCACAAGCAAACTGTTTAGATAACAAAGTGATATTAGTCACTGGCGCTGGAGATGGTATTGGCAAAGCTGCGGCGATCAGTTATGCAACGCATGGTGCAGAAGTGATTTTGTTAGGAAAAACAACCGAAAAATTAGAAAAAGTATACGACGAAATTGTCGCGCTAGGCGCTAAAGAACCAGCAATAGTGCCATTAGATATGCAAGGGGCAACCAAACAGCATTATTTAGGCATGGCACAAACCATTGAAGATATGTTTGGCCGTTTAGACGGATTACTTCACAATGCCTCTCAGTTGGGCACTATTATGCCATTTGAGCAATGGCCACAAGAAAAATTTGAAAAGGTCATGCAAGTTAATGTTAATGCTCAATTTATGATGACACAGGCATTATTACCTTTATTAAAAAAATCGGCTTGCGGTTCAGTTATTTTTACGTCTTCATCGGTAGGACGCAAAGGCCGTGCATTTTGGGGCGGTTATGCCATCTCTAAATTTGCAACCGAAGGCATGATGCAAGTATTGGCAGATGAGTTTGACAATACCGCGATGCGTTTTAATTGTATTAACCCAGGCGCAACAGCAACAAAAATGCGGGCTGTTGCTTATCCGGCAGAAGATCCGTCTTCGATTGCTCAACCGGCAGATATTATGCCAGTTTATCTCTACCTAATGGATGATGTCAGTCAATCAGTTAGTGGGCAAAGTTTGAATGCTCAACAAAATTAAATAGCAGTTTACTAAGTACGGATATTGATAGCTAAAGATAAGAGTCTAAAAAAGCTCAATATCCGTATCTACAGATTGACTCAAGCCTATTTTATTTTGTTCTATCAATTTATGGTAAAGAGCAATTTGATTTCGACCATTTTCTTTACAGTAATATAAAGCTTTATCGGCTTGTTCAATTACTGTATTGGGATGCAGACTCGCATCTATTAAGGCGGCTCCAGCACAGGTAGTCACTTTACCAACTTGTGGGAAATTAAATTGAGCTACTGCTTTACGAAATCTTTCTAAAATCCGTTCAACTTGCTCTTCACTAGCAAAGCTAATCACGACAATAAATTCTTCTCCTCCATACCTGAACAATAAATCAGAAGACCTGAAATTTTGTTTCATAATATTAGAGAACAAAAGTAAGACTTCATCCCCATAAGTATGGCCATATTGGTCATTAATGGATTTGAATTTATCAATATCTAAAATAACTAACCAGTTATGAAATTGATCGTTTAATAAATTGTCATTTCTTGGTTTTAAATCGGAAAAAAAGTCAGCTAGATTATACTCAAGAGTACGACGATTTAACAATCCTGTTAAAGTATCAAGCTCACTATCATGTACAGTTGTCAGTAAATTTGCGCTAATTTTTATCAATAATTCAATAAGCGTAATTTGTTCTTGACTTAATGAGTGAATATAAATTGATAAAACAGCATAAATTTGTCCAGATAATATGAGAGGAAAGACACATTTGTGCATGTTAACAGATTGCTCAATCCGTATACGTTTTTCATCTATACAATGTTGGATTAGCGCGTCTTTAGATAAATCGGTTACTAAACAATTAAAATCTGAACTTTCACTTAATCGAACAGCGATTACTTCCAGTTGATTTTCATTATTATCTTCAACTTTTAGAAGTGCCATCACATCATAAGCTATCAATTTTTCAAGCTCATCTAATAAAGCCGTTATAATAGCTGGCTTATCCTTATTTTTAGTAATTTCAACTGCTGACTTTAAAAGCTCGACTTTGCTTGTAATCAAAAAAACATCCTAAAAATATTAGTCCAAATTAAAATTTTTCTTTTATCCAAGTTTCATCTAGCTTATTAAATGCTATTTTAAGAGCTGATGCTAAATCTAAATAAGTTGGTTTACGAGCAACGCCTTTAAATTCAATGCCTTGTTCAATAAATTTACTTTCAAGCTGATAATACCAAGCTGCTAAACTAACTGGTAACAGAGATTTTGCCCGCTTGCCTAACCAAATAAATCCTTGAATTGGTAAACTCAAAATTAAGCTGCACATGGCAATAGATTGTGCTAAAAATGACTCACCTAAATAAAAAAACTGTGTAAAGAAGCTGAAAACAGCAATAATTGGTGTCACGAAAAGTGCAAACTGAGTTGCTTTGATCACTCTGCATTCGGGAAATAAAGGATAAAGTTCTGGGCGTAAAGGCCAATTTTTACTGTAAGTATAACCTTTCTGAATGGTCGACAATAAGTTTGAACTCATAATCTGGTTACCTCTTTTCACTACGGCTCGTGCTTTATAACACAAAACAGTGCAAATAGAACGGACAAAAGCTAATTTGTTAACACTTATTATCTATATTATAAACGGGTTTTAATTAAATACCCAAAATCATACAAAACTATCTTGTTTAATTGGAATCTGGCAACATTTTTAGTCAATATTTATTTTAACCAAACAATTCTATCAATTAAGAGTACTTCTTATCCTTTCACTTATTAAGAGCTATAAAAATGGAAAATGAATAAATACCTTAATATTAGGCGATTTGCTTTAATGTAGCGATTTAGCTATATCAAAGTAAAAAAGCAACTATCAGATGAAATAGTTGCTTTTAAAATTAACTGCGATTTTAACATTTAGACTCTAATCAGAAATGACAGAGCTGTTATCTATTTTTATTACTGTTGCTGACGATGCAAAGTAAGTTGCAATCATTTGTTGCATTTCTTTTGTCACAGCTGCACTGCTTGAAGGAGATAACAACGACGAATGGCCCCCAGCATTAAATCTTACTAAACCCGAGACAGACATAGGATCTGTTGTTGTGGTATTTACTTTGGATAAGTTAAGTTGACTTGCAAGTGCTTCTGTACCTGATAAAGGAGCGCCTGAAACCATTGGAGGTATGGTTTGATCCCAAGTAGAAGCAGTACCATTTCCCCATATTTCAGTCATTAAAATAGGAGTATTAGTTTGATTTAACATTGATGTATATTGATTTGGATCTGCACTATCAATAACTGTTTGCATTGCAAATGCAAATTGATTAATTTGTGCACTAATTGAAGATTGCTGCGATAAATTTAGGCTTGAAAAATAAGGCACAAAATGAGCCAGATGATCACTTGCTGTTAATGATTGAACATTAGCGCCATTTTGAATTAGATATATAAAATACCCTTCTGCTAGGTTAAACAGTGTTAAATCACTCTCACCTAAGTTAGCTGAATTTAAAAAATTTGTTTTTGCTTCCGTATAGGCTGTTTGATCTGCTAATAAAAGAGCTATATTTTGTTGGTTTTGTGCTAAAAATACTAAAAATGGTTTAAAGCTAGCTAATAAAATATTGCCTTTAATAAAATTACCAAAAGAATTGGAAGCTAATAAGAAACTGGCAATGCCCCCCGATGAATTTGCAAAGACTGATGCATTAACTTTAAATAAAGGATCTATCGCTGGGTTTAGAGCTGTATTAGTTAACGCAATAAAGTCGGCTCCAACAATTCCGCCTAAGGAATGTCCGATAAAATAAACATTTGAATTATCAAGCTTTTGGCTATTAAAATTAGTTGTACTTAAATTAGATAAACCTATTCTTAATCCCAATAGATCAGCTACACTTTGTTTGATGTTATCACGAGTCGCACGGGCATTTTCTAAATTCATAAATGCCGTGACTGAGTCTGGATTAGACTGTATTTCATAGTTACCATCTTGATCTAAATCAAATCCTCGACTGCCATGCAAAGTCATGTCAATACTTACTGTAGCAAAGCCAGCGAAACCAAGGGCACCTGTCAATGCCAACATATTCTCTTTGTTACTGCCAATACCATGTTGCATAATAATTACTGGCCAACCACTTTCTGGCATTTGAGTTATTTGTGCACCAGTAGCAGTTAAATAAACTGGATCAGGTACAGTAATTTGTACGTCTATTTGGTTGTAAGTTTTCACTTTAGGTATTGGGTTATATTGAGTTATATGGCGCTCGGTATCTAAACCTAAATCTCTTAAACCAAAGTTCATACAAAACGCATCATTGTCGGATTGCGCTGCTGCAGGTAAAGTCATGCCGCCAGCAACAGCACCTTGTAAAGTTGCACCACTGTCACAATTGGCTTGCCACCACGCATTATTACCTGTGGCACCGGTTGGATTATCCACTGTAGCTACGCCGCTATAATAAGGCAAAGTAATATTGGCAGAATAAAGTTGGCTAATACAAAATGGCATTGCTTGGGCAATTCCGGCCATTTGTTCAGCGCTGGCTTGGCCTGATTGCGCTAATGCGAGCATATCTGGGCAGGATGCACTACCAATATTTAAAGCATCTCTGGCGGTAATACCCTGCCCCATAACTTCAACCTGATTTGGTGTTGAAACTACTGGCATTTGGGCTGGGTTTTGCACTAACAATTGTTTTAATACAGCTAATGCAGGTGCTGATTGTGTGGTCATCGCCGCAGTTAATATTAAGCTATTTTTATCAACCCCGGCTTGATTAAGGGTGGCTTCAAATGAATTAACAATAGCTTGTAAGCTGCGCTGAGCATCTGTTGCCAATGGCATTGACGCTAAATCCTGACGTACTGAACGATAAGTATCAGACATTTTCACGGCACGGCCTTCAGAGTCCGAAAGTTGGTTAGTCACTGCAATTAAATAATGGCTATCTGAATTTAACGGTTTAAGCGGCACAACTGCAATTTGGTTATTGGCTGCCAGCTTAGTGACAAAATCGACCCCAAAAGTTAACTCAGATAAGACTTTACAGGCTAAGCCTTGAGTCACCTCAGCACATTCAGGGTGAGCTGAATCAGTTGATGCCCCCATCACGGCTTCAAATAAACGGATACTTCCAGCCTGTTCAACTGATGCCATATTTAAAGATTCCACTCTGGATTCAAGTTCAAACTCAATTAAAAATGGTTGTTGATAAGACCAGCCATCTAAACCGCTCATCGCCACTGTCGGATCTGTATAATCACTAGCATCTACTACAGGTAAATTTAACGTACCATCAGTAGTGCCATTAAATAATAAATCATTTGGTACAGAAAGCTGCCCATCCGCTGGAGAATAAACTATTTTAGAGCTAGGGATCAGTTGCTCATTTTCAGATTCTTTATTTAAATCTGCCAGCGTATCACCTTCGCAGGCAGTTAATAGAGCAAAGCTAATCGAAACGGCACAAAGCTTGAGCTTAAACATACGACATCCTCGTGAATAAAAACTGATTAGACCAGATCAAAATAGCTTAAAAAGATAGATTTAACCACACATTATCTATATTTTTTTAACATTTAAATACTCGCTATCATTTTTGAACAAAAAACACTCTATAAACCTTAATATGTCGATTCATTTTTAAAAATAATTAACTCGTCTCCTGATATATGCTAATTTGTTTTTTCATTTGGCAAAAATGTCAAATTAGTAGGGACTATTGATGTTTGATATACAAATTTTGGTTCTAACTAAATACTCTTTAATCGAGGATCAGTATTGAAGAATCAAACCACTGCAAAATTGCCCTCGTAAGCTCAACAGACCCTGTGTTTCATTAGGATAGTGTTTAAAATGCAATTAAGGCAAATTAATCTGGTCGCTATTGGAGGCGGGCATGGACTCGGTAAAGTTTTAAATACATTTTCAGAGCTAGGCTCAAACTTAACCGGAATTGTCGCAACAACCGATAACGGTGGTTCAACCGGAAAACTCAGACAAAATCAGGATTCTATTGCATGGGGTGATTTACGAAACTGTATCGCCCATTTAAGTAAAAGTCAGCTTGGAACCGATTTACTCAACTACCGATTTTCTCAAGGTGAATTAGATCAACATTGCTTGGGCAATTTAATCTTTTTTGCAATGCAGCAATTAGATGTTAGCCCAGTTGGCGTAGTTGAGATTGTGCGTAGGCTATTAAAAATAGATAGCAAACTTTATCCAATGACAGAAGAGCCGACCGATTTAATTGCTCACTATGCTGAGCAGTTGATTCATGGTGAAATTACAATCGATCAGCAAAATTCCATGCCAGACAAACTGAGTTTGGCCAATAAAGTGGTTGCTCCAAATAAAGTATTGAGAGCGATTCAAAACGCCAATGTTATTTTGTTAGGTCCGGGGAGTTTTTTAACCAGTGTGATGCCTGCCCTTTTGGTTAAGGATATAGCACAAGCATTAGCGCAAACTCAGGCAAAAATCATTTTTATTGATAACTTAGCCGCAGAGCATGGGCCTTGCCACAATACCAGCTTACAAGACAGGTTAAATTGGCTGGCTAACAGCAACCCTCAAATTAAAATTTCGGGAGTTTTGTCTGGGTTGGATACGCCAAAAGTTAACTTGGATGGATGTATTCATTTACAAAAATCGCTTAATGCTAGCGATGTTTATTACCGCCATGACGAGCATAAACTCAAACATGCAATTACAGAGTTAATCTGCAAACTGTTTTAAATTGATATAGCCGGTTATGCATAACCGGCTATAACTCAAAACCAATTAGCTTTTATCATCTTCGCTGATTCGGCTGGCAATAGCTCCGTCTTGCCCTTTGTATTTAGCATCGACTCTTTTGTTGTATGGGCGAATGGCCGAGCCTGACATGGTTTCAAAATTAAGCGCACCAATCTTCATTTTAGGCCTGAGCGCTAATGGTAATTTACCACTGTTATAAAACTCTAAAACAATATTTCCAGACCAGCCGGGATCAATTCGGTGAGCGGTCACATGCACCATTAACCCAAGCCGGGCTAAAGATGAACGACCGTCTAACCAGCCAACAATATTATCCGGTAAAGTAACCGACTCATAAGTAACTGACAGCGCAAGTTCACCCGGATGTAAAAAGAAAGCTTCGCCCTCTTCAATATAAATCTCATCCGACATCACCACATTCAGCGCTTTGTTCACTTCTTCTTTAGGGCCGCTTAAATCAATATAAGGTGCTGAATGCTCCTGAAAAATTCGAAACTTATTACCTAACCTAATATCAACAGTTACGCCACTTATCATATCCTCGGTCGGCATCGGATTGATTTCTATGTGCTTGTCGTGCAACGCTTTTATAATATCTTTATCGCATAATCGCATGATTTATCTACTTATTAATTAGTCTAATTGCGTAATCTCAATGCTTTGGCTGGCCGGCCTTGCTTGTGCCAGAGTATATAGCTCATTGGCCAGCTTCAATGAAATTTTTTGATAGTCGCGGAAAAAACTTGCCTGTTTAAATCCGTTAGTGTCGCCATTATCCATAATTTCACGCAAATTAATATCTAAAGCTGTCATCCCTAAAACGTTAACGCCTTCTTTTGCGGCTAGACTTTTTCCACCATCACAACCAAAAATATGTTCAACATGACCACACTGGCTACAAACATGCAGGCTCATATTTTCAATTAATCCTAAAACCGCAACATTCACCTTGTTAAACATAGCAATGGCTTTTTTAGCATCGGCCAAGGCAATATTTTGTGGTGTGGTAACCACTATCGCGCCACTTAGCGGTAAACTTTGAGTTAAAGTTAGCTGGATATCGCCAGTTCCCGGCGGCAAGTCAATTAATAAATAATCTAATTCACCCCACTGGGTTTCATTAAATAACTGAGTTAAAGCTCGGCTTGCCATTGGTCCACGCCAAATAGCAGCATCATTAGGGTCAACCAAAAAACCGATTGAGTTACATTTTATCCCTTCGTCAGATACAAGCGGCTGCATAATTTTGCCGTCATGAGTATCCGGCTGTTGGCCTTGTAAACCAAACATCAGCGGTATAGATGGCCCATAAATATCGGCATCCAATACGCCAACTTTTGCGCCAAAGCTGGCCAAACTTCGGGCAATATTAACCGTGGTGGTTGATTTACCCACCCCACCTTTACCAGAAGCAACAGCCACTACATGCTTAATTTGTGCAAGTTTGTTGTGATGTAATTTGCTTAATGATGCCAACTGGAGCTGATATTCAATCGTTAATTTATCAAATGTCTGCTCTAATTCTGCTTTTAAGGCATCAAACTTAAACGGTAAAATTAACTTAGAGATTAACTCAGGATCTTTATCTGAAGCGGCAACAAATTCACACTGAGATAAAATAAATTCAGCATCAAATTCAAGCAAAAATGTTTTAATTTTCTCAATAATCTGGGCTTTTTTTTCCCCATTTGTTTTAAAAATGGACTTAAACACAATAATTTTATCCTTGATGACGATAAGCAGATGAAATTAAGCGCTAATTTCAGTAGTATTCGCACTTAATTGAATCTGCAAATTAACGAATAGAATTTAAATGACTGACACCAGAAAAATTTTAGTAACCTGCGCGTTACCTTATGCCAATGGTTCACTCCATTTAGGCCATATATTAGAACATATTCAAACCGATATTTGGGTTAGATTTCAAAAAACTCGTGGCCATCAAACTCATTTTGTTTGCGCTTCTGATGCACACGGCACCCCAATTATGCTTAAAGCCGAAGAATTAGGCTTAAAACCAGAAGCAATGGTAGATGCGATTCGTCAGGAGCATATTCGCGATTGTAGCGGATTTTTAGTTGAATTTGATAACTTTCATTCAACCCATTCTGATGAAAACAAAACATTAGCTCAACTGGTTTATACTCAACTTGAGCAAGCTGGTTGTATTAGTAAAAAAACCATTGAACAGCTTTATGATCCACAAAAACAAATGTTTTTACCGGACAGATACGTAAAAGGCGACTGCCCAAGCTGTGGTGCTCAAGACCAATACGGCGATAACTGTGAAGTTTGTAGTTCTACTTATTCGCCAGTTGAACTTAAAAATGCCCGTTCAACCGTATCAGACGCTACCCCAGTTTTAAAACAAAGTGAACATTACTTTTTTGAGCTAGGCCAGTTCCAAAGCATGTTAGAAAACTGGACTAAATCAGGTACTTTGCAAGAGCAAATGGCAAACAAATTAGGTGAATGGTTTGCCGATGGCCTGCAAGCTTGGGACATTAGCCGTGATTCGCCTTATTTTGGTTTTAATATTCCGGGAACAACCGATAAATTCTTTTATGTTTGGTTAGACGCACCAATTGGTTACATGAGTAGCTTTAAAAACTTATGTGATAAACAAGGTATCAACTTTGACGAATTTTGGTCGGTTGACTCAAATGCTGAACTTCACCACTTTATTGGCAAAGACATTATTAACTTCCACGGCTTGTTTTGGCCTGCAATGTTAGAAGGCGCAGGCTACCGTAAACCAACAGGTGTTCATGCACATGGTTTTTTAACGGTAAATGGTACAAAAATGAGCAAATCAAAAGGTACTTTTGTTAAAGCTCAAACTTATTTAGAACATTTAGAACCTGAGTTTTTACGCTATTATTTTGCTGCTAAGTTAACCAACCGTGTGGATGATTTAGATTTAAACCTTGAAGATTTTGCCCAACGCGTTAATTCAGACTTAGTCGGTAAATACGTTAATATCGCCAGTCGCTGTGCGGGTTTTATTACCAAATTATTTGACGGAAAATTAGCAGATGAAGTGCTCAACCCTGCACTATTAACTGAATTTGAAAATGCCTCTGATAAAATTGCTGGATTATATGAAAGCCGAGATTACAGCAAGGCGATTCGCGAAATTATGGCGTTGGCAGACAAAGCCAACCAATATATTGCAGATGAAGCGCCTTGGGTATTAGCTAAAGAGGAATCAAGCAAACAAAGAGCTCATCAAGTTTGTTCTGATGCCTTAAACTTATTCCGAATTTTAACCATTTATCTAAAACCTGTATTACCGGCATTAGCGGATAAAGTGTCTGAGTTTTTAAATGATGAGTTAATTTGGGCTAATATTAATCAACGTATGCTTGGTCATGCGATTGAAAAATTTAAACCTTTATTACAGCGTTTAGATATCAAACATATTGAAGCTATGGTAGAAGCCTCTAAGCAAAATTTAGCGCCTCAAGCCGCTCAAGAAGATAACAAAACCAAGAATAAAGCAACCGCGAAACCTGCTCAAAATGCAGAAATCGAGCCCATTGCAGCCGAAATTGAATTTGATGATTTTGCAAAATTAGATTTACGGATTGCCAAAATTATCAGTGCCGAGCATGTTGAAGGCGCAGACAAGCTATTAAAAATTCAGGTTGATCTAGGTTTAGAGCAAAGACAAATTTTTGCAGGGATAAAATCAGCTTATCAACCGCAGGATTTAGAAGGTAAACTGACAGTTGTTGTGGCTAACTTAAAACCACGAAAAATGCGTTTTGGTATGTCAGAAGGTATGATTTTAGCCGCAGGTCCGGGCGGTTCAGAGTTATGGATATTAAACCCGGAAGACGGTGCTAAGCCGGGCATGCGAGTAAAATAACCAAGATTTTATTTGTAATCACTCTAAAAACAGCCGCAGTTAGCGGCTGTTTTTAGTTAACCCAGCTTGGGTTTATTAGTTTCTTTTTTATCAAGTCAGGAATAACAATGTCACACATCACTCTGGTTAAAGGGCGTGAAAAATCATTATTACGTAAACATCCTTGGATTTTTTCGCGTGCTATTGCTGAATTAAACGGCAAGCCTAAAAGCGGTGAAACCATAGATGTCTATAGCGCCAAAGGTGAATGGTTGGCAAAAGCCGCCTACTCTCCGCAGTCTCAAATCAGAGCCAGAGTTTGGTCATTTGAGCAAACAGAAACAATAGATTTTGATTTTTTTGTCCGAAAAATAAAAGCGGCCAAAGCCATGCGCGAACAATTAATTTCGTCTGTTTCTAATGCCTATCGTTTAATTGCTGGTGAATCAGACGGTATTCCAGGATTAACGCTCGATTTATATAACAATGTGATCGTAGGTCAGTTTTTATCTGCGGGTGTTGAGTTTCACAAACAAACCATAGTTAAAGCGTTAAATCAGGTTTTTCCTGATATGGCAATTTATGAACGCTCTGATGTGGCGGTTCGTAAAAAAGAAGGTTTATCACAAACCACAGGCTGGTTGTCTGGTCAGGCTGACAGCAAAGTTTGGATAACCGAAAATGGTTTAAAAATATTGGTTGATATTGAACAAGGCCATAAAACCGGTTTTTATTTAGATCAACGCGATAACCGTCAAATTGCTGCACAGTATTGCCAGAACAAACAAGTATTAAATTGCTTTAGCTACACTGGCACATTCGGTTTATATGCGCTGCAAGCCGGAGCGGATAAAGTCACTAATGTGGATGTATCTGACACGGCATTAAATACTGCCAGCCTGCAATATGCAGAAAATGGTTTTAACGACAAATTTGAGCAAGTTAATGCCGACGTATTTAAATTGCTGCGCCAGTATAAAGAGCAAGATATTCAGTTTGATGTGATTGTACTTGATCCGCCTAAATTCGCAGAAAACAAAGGTCAGGTTATTCGCGCTTGCCGAGGTTACAAAGACATTAATATGCTAGCTTTGCAGTTATTAAAACCGGGCGGCACCTTATTAACGTTTTCGTGTTCTGGGTTAGTGGATGCTGATTTATTTCAAAAAGTAGTCGCGGATGCGGCTGTTGATGCAGGTGTAAATGCGCAGATAATTCAAAAGTTGACTCAAGCAAAAGATCATCCGATTTCGCTCAATTACCCAGAAGCTTTTTACTTAAAAGGTTTAGTGGTTAAAAAAGCAGTTTAGCTTCCGTTAACACTATCAACTAACTATTGCGCTGTTAAACTTTAAATTGCCATAAAACCTAAAGTAACAGCAGCGCAATATCCAACGTAAAATTAGCTGGCTAAATTTTCTTCAACCGGAGTCGGCTCTGAATTAGGTAAATGTTCAGTCATTTCATCTGTTCCAGCTTGCATCCCCTTCTTAGCTTCGTCCATCACATCTTGATTCGATCTCAACATAGCAATAATATCCTGCACATAATCAGCGCCGCGTTCAGAGTAACTCATTAAACCCGTTGCTAATACTTCTGCTGATGGCGTTTGACCTAATTTTCGGTAACTTGCCCGCATTTCTCTAAAAATACGATAAGCATTATTCGTGTTTACATTTACAAAGTAACTATCTAAAGCCTGATAAGCATGTTCAAATTTTTCAACTTCATGACTTAAACCTTCTACCCGATTAATTGGCACTAAACCACAACCCGGTTGGTAGCACCATTGACCAAAATAATTTTTACCTTCACGGGCAAAACGCGAAGTACCCCAGCCAGATTCATTAGCAGCCTGAATCAAAATTAGCTCAGGTGGAATAACATCCATCCGTTTAAGCAGTTTATTCATTTTTGCTAATAATTGATTTTTGGTATCGGTTTGTTCGTATTCAATGCTATAACGGCTAAAAAGCGCCGCTAAATAAGTGCGACTGCTTGAACTCACTTTTCGTGAGTCTTTTAATAAGTTACGGTATTGCTCAACAAAATTTCGGGCTTCGACAATCCATTCATTATGGGCGGTAATTAACGGATAAAAGTAACTAAAAAAGCTGAGCTTTTTCTGATACACATCTTCGATAGTTGCAAAGTCGGGGGCAACCGGATAATCCTGCAACCAAGTAGGCAGTTTAGGTTTATCCACTGAAATTAAATTATCTTGTGGCTGCTCTGCTACCACTTTTTCAATGTGTTGCTGGTTAATAAAAGGAAATAAAAATGCAGCAGAAAACAGGCCAATACTGGCCAGCCTAAATAATAGTTTTATCATAAAAATCTTAATGTTTTACCAAATAATTAGATTGAGACTCTACTTCGCCACAAAATTTGGCCACAGCTGTTACAGCTATGAACCCTTTTATCATCATCTCTGGAAAGCAAGCCCCAATCTTTAATATCCTGACTAGAACAAACCCGACAACTAATAACCTCATTATGATATATATGAGGGTACTTATTAAGATATTCTTGCCTTTCTAATATTTTATCATAAGCAATTTTTTTAAATTGTGTTTCGCTACTTGCTCTAGGTACTTTTTTATTTTTTAAATTCACTAAACTAATAAATTTGTTATTTATTGAACCAAAATAATTCATCATGCTGTTCACTTGTAGTTATCCATAAAACCTGTGTATGTTAGCATTGAGTTCTAGCGCACAAAATAAAATTCAAGCTATTACTTAACTTCGGTCACATTAATTGCTGGTATTTTGTACTTAATAAATTACAAATAAATGATAGGAAAAAGCTGTTTAAATATTAAAAGGTTTAGGGCAAAGCGCCTGCGTGTAATTACGGTCAACATAATTATAAGTGCGGATAAATAAACGATAACCTATTACTTTTCGCCAAAATTCTAGATTATCTAATTTAGGGCAGATAGTTTTTATTAAATAATCTTTATGCTGGTCATCCGAAATATCGAGCCTTTCCGGAATTTGAATATAAACCGCGATGCCTTCATCAACAGCTCTAGCACCACGGTAACGCCAGTTTCCTTTTACAAACTCGGGTGCCATTTGCCGATCAACTTCTTTTAGCATAGCGACCGGCGCATATTCATGAATATTGTCACCGCAAGCTGATAATACTAAACCAAGCGCTACAATTAGCCCCATAGCGGTTTTATCAGTATTAATAAATAAAGCGGTAAACATAAATTTAATTGTCCAAAGTGTTTAGATTTCAATCAATTAAAAGTATATCAAAGCTTTATAAAAAGTCGTAATTTTTAAACAACAGGATAAAATTAATCTAAACGTCTTAATAAACAGGTGATTTCTTCCCTGTCGTGATAAAGGTGTTTGGCTTTTAACTCGTATCGCACACCCGCTTCATATAAGCTAATTTGAGTTTCTTCGAGCACTTGCTGCACATTTTGAAACCTTTGTTTCATCGGCAGCTTTAAATTAAAAATCGCTTCTTTACACCAGTTATTTTCCACCCACTTGGTCATTAATCTGGCTACACGGCTCGGCTTTTCAACCATGTCGCATACCAACCAATGCACATTTTGTTTTTTCGGCTGATATTTAAAACCATCTTCTTTAAAGTGTTTTACTTGGCCGGTTTCCATTAAGCTATCTGCCATAGGTCCATTATCAATTGCGCTAACCATCATACCTTTTTTAACGAGCTGATATGTCCACCCACCCGGCGCAGCGCCTAAATCAACCGCATTTAAACCCGAACTTAACCGAGTTTCCCACTCTTTTTTAGGAATAAACTGATGAAATGCTTCTTCTAATTTGAGTGTTGAACGACTTGGGCCATCTGCCGGAAATTTCAGCCGTCTAATTCCCAGTAATAAGTCGCTGGCGTTATTTTGCAAACTCATCCCTAAAATTAAATGAGTTGAGCTAAACATAAATAAATGTAGGTTTTGCGGTGTATTGTCGGTCAGTATGGTTTGTTTTTTTAAAGCCTGACGCAGTGGCACAGTAAATTTTTTAGCAAAACCGGCAATTTCTTTACCCTGATTAGTCTCAGGATATTCCATTCTAATATCGCTGAACTGGTAACCAATTAACGATTTGATGATAGGGGAAATTCTATCGGTTTCGGCTAATCCCTCTAGTTTTTCAATCACCTTAAACCATTGGCGGGTAAAAATAAGATCGTCCAGTTTTAATACTGAAAACAATTCAGTGCCGGTTTCTTGCGTGAGTTCAAACTCAACATAGGCTTGATTCTCTTGTGTCCGGCAAAATCCATATAACCCCACTTCTGCGGCTTTAAATTGAATTTCAGCAGCACAATCACGCTCAAACCCAGCGCGACAATATAAAATATATTGATTCATCATAAACCTTAAAAATTATTTTTTAGCAATAAAGGCAAATGCGGTTAAACATAACCAGCCAATTACAAACAAAAGCCCACCCAATGGGGTTAATAAAGCGATACTTTTAATACTAAATAGTGTCAGCAAATAAATGCTGCCGCTAAAACAAATAATGCCAACGGTAAATAATATCACCGAGCTAGTTAATAACCGCGAATTAAAATGTAGCGCCAAAATAGCGGTTATTGCCAATGCTAAAGCATGTAAAAACTGATATAAAACCCCTGTTTTAAACGCATTTAACGCATTTTCATTTAATACCGATTGTAAGCCGTGAGCAGCAAAAGCGCCTAGTAATACCGCACTAGCGGCAAAAATACAGGCAATAGCTAAACTCACATTAAATAATTTATTCATCTTTAATTACCTTAGACTGGTCTGGATAAGATAAAATCAACCACCCAGTTTGCTGCTTGTGTTATGGTTTGTAGCTGAGTTAAGCCGCTCGATTTTAGCGGTTTTAATGAATGATCGCCGCTTAAAATCCACTTAAATTGGTAATTATGACGCACGTTATAACGCTCGACTTCTGATTTATTGCCAAAAGTATCGCGCTCACCTTGGATAATTAATCCTTTGGTTGATACTGAGTTTAATAAATCTAACCTGAGTTTGTCTGGTTTTCCAACCGGATGAAAAGGATAACCCAAAGCAAAATACCCTTTTATATCGGCTATATTCTGCTGCTCACAAGCTAAAATAGTCTCTAATGCGACTCTTGCCCCCATTGATTTCCCACCAACAAAAACGGGCAAATTTAAATCCAGTTGTTTAACTTGCTCAATAAATGCCTCAACTAACACTGGCATTTTATTTGGTGGGCGTTTTTTACCAGTTTGTTCAATTATTTGCATATAAGGGAAATCAAACATGATCACTTTGATCTCACCTTGTGATAAATCTGTAATTTTATTACAAATTTGTTGCATAAAGTCAGATTTTGATCCCGCTCCAGCGCCATGAGCAAGAACAAGCTGAGCTTTAGTCTTTGAATTCATTATAATTTCCTACTTAGTCTGATATTTATTAATCAAACTGTTCTTCTACTGCAATTAAACTGAGTACCCAATCGATAAAGGCTGAAATTTTAGAATCATCCACACCGGTTTCGCGGCAAACAATATAATAAGCATCTTTTGTGATGAGCTTTTCTTTAAATGGCTCAATTAAACGGCCTGCTTCAATTTCTGGGCGAGCCAATACACTATGCCCTAACGCGATCCCCTGCCCTAAAACAGCAGCTTGTAGCACCATTGAAGAGTGACTAAAGATAGGACCATGCCTAACATCTAAATCTTTAGGTCCTATTTTTTGTCCCCACAGTCGCCAGTATTTTCGACTTTTATCGTGCAACAACGTATGTTTTCTAAGATCTTCAAAAGTATCCAAAGGTTTGTTTTTATTAATAATATTAGGCGCACAAACAGGAGCTAAATATTCGGTATGTAATTTATAAGCCGATAACCCTTTCCAATTACCAGAGCCTAAATAAACCGCAACATCAACCCCTTCGGTTAATAAGCCTTCATCCATATCAACAGCTTTAATTCGCACATCAATATCTGGGTAGTCTTGGGCAAATAAATTTAATCTGGGCACCAGCCATTGAATTGCAAAACTAGGCGGCACACCAACAGTGATAGCTCCTGTACTTTGTTGGCTAATAATCGCTTCTGTCGCATCTAAAATTGTTTCAAAAACATCTTTAATATCAGCAAAGTAGTTAGCTCCAGCATCGGTTAATACCAGCTTACGGTTGCGTCTAATAAATAGTTTTAAGTTTAAAAAGCTTTCGAGCGATTTAATTTGTTGCGATACAGCCGCCTGAGTTACATACAGTTCATCAGCGGCTTCAGTTACGCTTAAATGTCTTGCTGCGGCTTCAAATGCCCTTAACGCATTAAGCGGTGGTAATCGTCTCATGTGATCAACCTGATATCCCCATTTAACACATTAGATTTTCTTATGCATTAATAGTAAAAATTCTATCTTGTAATTTTATTACAGGATGGATATTATTATAACCGTCAGATAAATAAAGGCTCTCAGCCAGACCTGACATAATGTGTTAAAAAACAAATGTCATTTTATTACAATTTTATATAATCTGTTTCAACAGGTTAAGGAGTTATAAATGTTAACTATCAAAAAAGTTCTACCAGCTTTTTTAGGCGTATCTGTTGCTTTATTTGTATCTTTTGCAAGTTTTGCTGGTACTGAAAATACAGTTGAAATCAAAAAAGCAGCTGAAAGCAATATTCAAGTAACAACTGAATCAGAAATTAAAAAGTTAGTTGCTGAGTTTAATGCTGAAACGGTAAAAACATTAGTTGCTAGTATTGATGTTTCAGATGCGGTTAAAGCAAATGAAAAACTACAACCAGCTAAAAAGCTAACCCTGATTGCAGAATAAGCTTAGCTTTTTTCTGCAACAGGGCGTAAGCCTTGTTGCTTATCTTTCAATATCAATTGTTTCAAAGCTTTTTACTAAATCATCTAACGCTTTAATTTGCGTTAAAAATGCTTCTAACTGAGTTAATGGAAATGCCGACGGGCCATCACATTTAGCTTGTGACGGATTTGGATGAGCTTCCATAAACAAACCTGCAATTTTAGTTGCCATACCAGCGCGGGCTAACTCAACGGTTTGATGTCTACGGCCGCTTGATGCTGATCCCATAGGATCACGACATTGCAGCGCATGAGTCACATCAAAAATAATCGGACTGCCGTTCGTGACTTCTTTCATTACCGGAAAACCCAGCATATCAACCACTAAATTGTCATAACCGTGACAACTGCCTCGCTCACATAAAATCACTTGGTCGTTACCGCTTTCTTCAAACTTTTCAACTAGGTTTTTAACCTGTGAAGGCGACATAAACTGAGGTTTTTTTACATTAATAATCGCTTTAGTTTCAGCCATAGCTTTAACTAAATCAGTCTGACGGGCTAAAAACGCAGGTAATTGAATAATATCAGCCACTTCTGCAACGGGTGCACATTGTTCAATTTCGTGAACATCAGTAATAACTGGCACATCAAACGTTTGTTTGATCTCTTCAAAAATCTTTAAACCCTCTTCCATTCCCGGACCACGATAAGAATGAATAGAAGAACGGTTAGCTTTATCAAAAGAGGCTTTAAATACGTAAGGAATACCTAATTTATCAGTGACCGTTTTATAACTTTCAGCAATTTGCATTGCTAAATCACGGGACTCAAGCACATTCATACCACCAAATAATACAAATGGTTTGTCGTTATTAATCTCGATGGCTTTTAAATGAATCGATTTTTGTGTCATTTATCTTATCTCTAATTTATTCAGAACAATTTAAATTTATACAGGTATATCATACCATTTAAATCTAAAAAATCAGGCAAATTAGTACGACATAATGTAAAATGGCTTGATGTACAATTTTTCGTTTATTTTATAACCCTATGAGCAATTTAGATAATATTTATTCAACACCACAACAAACAGTAAAAGATTTTGTTTTTGATGAAACGGTGGTTGATGTATTTCCAGATATGATCCAGCGCTCAGTTCCGGGTTATCAAACCATTATTTCAACTATCGGCCATTTGGCACAAAATTTTGCCCAAACCAATAGCCATATTTATGATTTAGGCTGTTCATTAGGCGCTGCTACTTTAGCAATGCGCCGTAGTATTCAAGCTCAAGGCTGCCAAATTTATGCAGTGGATACTTCAGCTGCTATGGTTGAACGCTGCCAAATGCATTTAAGTAACTTTAAAAGCCAAATAAAAACCGATGTAATTTGTGCTGATGCCGTTGATTTTGAAATAAAAAATGCCTCAGTTGTGGTGCTAAACTTTACCTTGCAGTTTATTTCACCGGATAAAAGAATTGAGCTAATCAATAAAATTTATCAAGGGTTAAACCCAGGTGGCATTTTAGTTTTATCGGAAAAGCTAAGATTCGACACGCCAGCCATTCAAAATACATTAGATGAACTTCATTTAGATTTTAAACGGGCGCATGGTTACAGTGAATTAGAAATTGCCCAAAAAAGAACCGCAATCGAAAACGTAATGCTAACCGATACCTTAGAGATTCATTTTGAACGCTTCAAACAAGCTGGATTTAGCCAATTTAGCCAATGGTATCAGTGCTTTAATTTCACCTCCATGTTAGCTATTAAATAATTTAGGTTACTATTTTTTCATGTCTAAAACGTCTTTATTCGCTCAGTTTTATCAAAGTTTGTTAGACCACCAAATGGATGATTGGCTGGAACAAATTCCGGCTTTATTAAACCAATGGCAAAAACAAACCCGTCACGGTGATTTTGCCAACTGGCAAAAAACTATAAAAAACTTACCTAAAGTTACACCAAGTCAAATTGAACTCAAACAAGCCGTTACCATAGGTTTGGCGGATGACCTTAATCAAGGTGAAAAAATTCGCTTAGAAAAATTATTACCTAACCTAATGCCGTGGCGAAAAGGTCCTTATCATTTATTTGATTTACATTTAGATACCGAATGGCGTAGCGACTGGAAATGGGATCGGGTATTACCTCATATTACTCCGCTTAAAGATAAAACCGTATTAGATGTTGGCTGCGGCAACGGTTACCACATGTGGCGTATGCTGGGTGAAGATGCAAAATTAGTGGTAGGCGCAGATCCCACCGAATTATTTGTTGCCCAATTCCAAGTATTCCAGCATTTTATTAATCGACCAAATATCCATTTATTGCCTTTAGGCGTTGAGCAACTGCCTGCTTGCAACGCTTTTGATACCGTGTTTTCAATGGGGGTGCTATACCACAGAAAATCCCCGATTGATTTTATCCAACAATTAAAAGCGCAATTAAAACCGGGCGGTGAATTAGTATTAGAAACCATAGTGATTCCGGGTGATGAGCATCAAGTTTTAGTACCGGGTGAAAGATACGCCAAAATGCGTAATGTCTGGTTTATTCCCAGCAGCAAAGCACTTTGTCACTGGTTAGAAAGGTGTGGCTTTAGCAATATTCGCGTTGTGGATGAAACCACAACCAGTTTAGATGAACAAAGAAAAACTCAGTGGATGCAAAATGAATCTTTAGCCGATTTTTTAGATCCAAACGATCAAACTAAAACCATTGAAGGCTACCCTGCACCCATCCGTGCTGTCATCATAGCGAATAAATAATTTTTATATTGTGAAAACATTCTGTTAGGCTACAGACTGATTCAACTCAATTAGGATAACAAAAATGAATCAAATCGAAATTACTAAATTAATGGAAGAATCATCAGTTGATGCCGTTAATTATGTCCGTGAAGAATACGATATTCATTTAGATTTTAGTTTAGAAAGCATATCGCAAATCGACAGAGTATTATTGTGGAGCGTTGCTAAATTAAAAGATCAAGCCAAAAAAGATGAATTTATTTTTGTGATTTGTAACATGCTTGGCTCTTACGTTGGCGAAACTTTTCGTAAACATATCGGCGGTGAATGGATATACGACGAAACCGATCCACAAGCTCCCACCGTATTATTAAGCTTTTCCAGCCATACTTTTGCTTTTCCGGGGATTTGTTACCAAAAACTGATTAATGACATTAATACCAGTGTTAAAAAATACTTTGAGCTAGCTATTAGCAACGTAACGCAATAAACAAAATAGAATAAAACAGGCCTAGCTCAAAGCAAATGTGTAGGCCTGTTTAATAGCTTAAGCTTAGCAGATTCCCTTCTTACTAAATTGGCAATATTAATAAAAAGAATTGAAGCTTTAAAATTTAGATTACCTAAATATCTCTAAGTAAAACCACTTAACTTTACAAAATATCCTAGTATATTCAACAACTAGCATGTAACACCATGCTAGTGCATGGTTATTTTTTGGTTATCTTTAATGAACCAGCCGAGCTATTTAAATGAAATTGGCCCGATACTTTTGTTAAATATTTATCAGTCGCTTTTTTGCAGCCACCCCAATCATGATAATCATCCAAAATAATACTTCCACCACTAACTAACCTAGGAAATATTCTTTCCAGGCATGTTGTTACGGGTTCATACCAATCAACATCCACATGTGCAAAAGCAACGTCATCTTGAAGAGATAAAGTATCCTGTACTAGCCCTTTAATAAGCCGTATATTATTTTGTTCACAATCTATATCAAAGCGCTCAAGGTTATTTTTAACAATGTCATATAAATTTTCTTCATACCCATAGTATTTATCGCCCTGAATGCCCATAGCTTGACCACCACTAATAATTTTATAACGTTCATGGACATCTTTAGTATCTTCTTGAGTTGGCGCAGGAATCATGCCAAAAACATCATAAATATTCATCGTTCGCGAGCATGACTTAACTGAAGAAATCAGAATGGAAGAACCACCTAAAGCACAGCCAGCTTCAATAAATTGACCTGGTAATCCCTTTGCTTCAATCTGTCTACATGTGGAAGCTATACTAAATAATTTACGTTCTGTAAGGTAAGTAAGTTTGTCCTCTCTAATTTTATGAATTAGTAATTTATCTGATTCATTTAAGTTTAGTTCTGAAAGTTGGTGTACTTTATGGAAAATCTTTTCAACAAACTCTAACATAATATTTCCTTATTGAAATAAAGATTAGTACCTCTCCAAACTAATCAGCTTAAGTCATTTAATTAGGTTAGTTGAAAATCATTAAAACTTACATGTTCAAAAAAGAAAATCAGAATAAAATAATATTTCATAACCTTGTAGCTTACTCCCAAATACACTCAACCAATCTGGCGACTTGTTGTTTACAACAGGCTGAGCCGTCAGTTGCGTAGGTTTGGCGTCTGACTTCTTCCACACTCATTGCGCCGCTGGCGATGGCTTCAATAATCTTAATTTTTAATACTTCGTTACAGGTGCATAAGTTTTGGTCTAAATCTCGGGTTAAAATTTCCGGCAATTTAGCTAATGCTTTTTGGGTAATTTCGTTCATTTTAAATAGATCAAATTAAGGTTTGTTAATTTTTAAGCTTTCCTGATTATCCCGATAATATTGGCTCATGCTTAATCCATCTACCAAGGTTTTTAATGAGCGCGAGCGAAATTCGCGTAAATATAAAATTCGCATCACAATAAAAGCAAATAAAACAAATAACGCAGGATGAATAAACCAACCAACTATCGATAAAGCAAAATAATACGAGCGCATTCCCATATTAAAATTATGCTGAGCCTGATCAATTAATTTACCGGCATTAACTGCAAAAGCTTTTTTCATTTCTTCTGTCGCATTTTGGTCCTCCGGATTTGGCGCAGCACCAATCATGACAGAGGCAAAACCGTATTGTCTTAACGCCCAGGTAAATTTAAAAAAAGCATAAACCAATACCATAATAATTGAGAAGATTTTACATTGAATTAAGGTCACAGTTTGTGGCCAAACCCAAGGAATATGTTGGATCATTTCATAAATTGTTGGCGCTGAGGTTAATGCAGTTAACGCACCGGCAATAATAAATAAGGTGGTGGAAGCAAAAAAGTTAATGTTTTTTTCGATATTGCCCATTAACGCTGCATCTAAAATCCGGTTTTCCCGTTGTAATAAATGGTTCATCCAGTCAATACGTAAAATAATCAAAACGCTGGATAAAGTCGCACGCTTTTTAGACATTCTTTTTGCAAATGCTGCATAGCCAAACCAAATAATTAAAAACAAAATAAAAGCTGAAATATCAATTAATTCAGCACTTAAAAAACTCATATTACTTCACTTTCCACACTATTAAATAAACGTTTAGCCAAACCTGAATATCGGTTAAGCTGGCTGTTAACGGCATTATGCCAAACCATTTTATCTGTCACTATAAATAGTTTTTGTTTCGCTCGGGTGATGCCGGTATAAATTAACTCGGGCGATAATAATTGACTCATATTCGTCGGTAAAATCAGTGCTACATCTGAAAATTCACTGCCTTGGGTTTTATGAATCGTCATCGCATACACAGTTTCAACCTTGGGCAAACGTGCCAAACTGATTTTTTTAAGCCCATTTTCGGTTTCAAAATAAGCATTCAGTTTTTTATTTTCATCAGCCCAAATCAGGCCAATATCACCATTAAATAAACCTGTGCTATAGGCATTTTCTGTCACCATAATCGGGCGACCATGATAATGCTGATTAAGCCTAATTTGACTACGAGACTGTGCCAGTATTTTTTCAATTTTTAAATTGAGTTGCTCAACACCAAACGGCCCTTGCCTATTTGCCACTAAAATTCTAAAACGAGCCAAAGCATTAAATGCATTATCTACCGACTTTGCCTGACTCACCGGCAAATAATAATGTAAACAGGCCGCTTCAAGCCAGTTATCTAACTTGCTATGCAGCAAATGATTTAACGCTGGGCTTTGGTTGATTGATTGAGTCGCTGGGTATGCAAAACGGGATAACCTTTGCCACGAGGCTTTAGCTTCGCCGTTGATAATTTCTTTCGCCAGCTCAGCAATTTCACCGCCAAATCGATGCGTTTTAGTTAAAAAGCAGATATGACTGGCACGTTTGGCTGGAAATAAATCTGAGTTGTCAGCGACTTCGACTTGCTGATGACAAATTTCACTAATCTGGCGCGCAGCCTCCGGCGGATAAACCGGTTTAAAACCCGCCACTAAATCAGCCAATACATTACCGGTTTCAACTGAGGGCAATTGCTGTGCATCCCCTAATAAAATTAACGCAGCACCTTGTGGTAACGCGGCTAACAATTTGGCCATCATAGCCAAATCAATCATAGACACTTCATCTACTAATAACAGATCACAATTAAGTGGGTTATCCGCATTATGCTTTGGTTGGAAATGATTTGGGGTAATGCCTAATAATCTATGTAGTGTGCTGGCCTGCTCCGGTATAGCCTGCAAAATATCATCGTTAATTTCGGCTTGCGCCAGTTGTTTTTTGGCGGCGGTTATCGACTCTTTTAAACGCTGCGCGGCTTTACCGGTTGGGGCAGCCATTAAAATATTTAAGCTATGAGCGTCATTTTCATCTGCCAGTTTAGCCGCCTGTAATACAGCTAATAAACGAGCCACAGTGTAAGTTTTCCCTGTACCCGGTCCACCACAAATAATGCTGAGTTCACGCCCTAATGCATTTGCCACCGCCACCTGCTGCCAATCGGTTTCACCTGAATGATTAGGATGATGGCCAAATAGTTTAGGATAAATCGCTTTTACTGCGGTAACTTGTCCAGCACTTAATGGCTTTTGCTGTGATTTTTTGCGAATTTTAGCCGCAACCAAAGTTTCGTATTGGTGATAACGGCGAAAATATAACAAGCCATCATCTAAAATAATGGGCAAGTTTTCAGCCGATAAATGCGTTTCAGCAAAACATAATTGAATCATGCTGATAAGCTGTTTTTGATCACTAAAAGTAAAACCGGATGCGGGTAAAACTGGTAACTCAGACTCTATATTAGCTTCTGGATTGCTGTCTGTATTTGCTTTTGGCTCTGCTTTGTTTTCTGGCACTTGTTGAAGTTGAGCAGTTTCATCCCTCCATAAAGTTTGCCCGCTAATTTGAGCCAAGGGTAAACAAGTGTGCCCTTGGCGTAAAAAATATTGCAGCGCTAACAATATATGAAAAACTTGCGTCTTATCACCCTGATTTAACTGAGGGTTGTCAGATAACTTTAATAACTGAGATAATTGTTTTGCCAGATAAAAATCAATTGCTTCAATGCCGGCTAAGTGCTGCTGACAACGGGTTAAATCCTGATAAATCTGGCTCTGATAAGTTACAGTCATAACAGCTCCAATTGTTCACCGGTACTTTGTGATGGCTCGGCTTTTTGCTGGCTAAAAAGTGCATCCAACTCAGTTAAAACTTGGGCTGTTATCTCTGTATAAAAAACCCCAAACGCTTCGCTATTGTGTTTATCCATACCGCGTAAATAAAAGTAGTAGACGCCGCCAAAATGTTGATTAACATCATAATCCGGTAAGCGAGTTTGCAAATATCTATGTAATGCCAATGAATAAATCAAATATTGCAGATCATAAAAATGCGCCTGATTATTCGCTTTTAATGCATCAAAATGATAATCCTCAACCCGATTACCTAAGTGAGTTGATTTATAATCTGCGACATAAAATTTGCCGTTATATTCAAAAATCAAATCAATAAAACCATGCATCATACCTTGTAACTCAGACTCAGCCGGTAAATAAATGTTGTGTTTAACGGCTCTGTGCTGCTTTAACAGTTTCATTAAAGCAGCTAAATAGGCTCGATTAAGCGGAAAATAAAACTCAGCTTCGCGTAGCGTTTGTTTAAAACTTAAATCGGCTAAACACAAGCTTTTATCCGGTTCGCTTATGACTGGGAAACGAGCATGAATTAACGAATCCAGCCAGTTAAATAATTCTGGCTTTTGAGTATCTTCAAGTAAGCCAAATCGAATAATTGGATCGCTTGTACTTTGCGCCCAGTTTGGCTGGCTAAAATCGGTATGTTCTAAAATATCGTGTAATAAATTACCGGCATGCGCCCCTTTCGGTAGAGTAAATTGAATACCGGCAGAACTAGGCTCAACCTGGTCGATTAATTCATCCGCAGCTAACTGAGATAAATCACGGCGTTCATCATTTTTATCACTTAAAGAAGTATGCGCATTACGGGTAATTTTAGAAAACGAATAGAGTGACCATTTATCATCTAACTCTGCATTGAATTGCGCAGGCTGAATAGAATTTTGGGCAGACTCATCGCCTTGATATTGCTCTGGCTGAATGGTTGGCGCTAACTGAATGAGCTGGCTGGAGCCTTGCGAAGTCTTAACCAAATTTTGAATTTTTTCATCCCACTGGTCATTATTTTCAACCCCCAAGGTTTTAGCTAAAGCCGAATATTCGGCTTGCTCAAATGGTGCAATGCCTAAATAACACCTATGCTCAGCTCGGGTTAACGCAACATATAATAAACGCACTGATTCGGCGATCCCTTGCTGTTTTACCTGTGCCAATACAGCATCATCCGCACCTATTTGCATTCTGCTTTGCTGAGCTTGTTGATCAAAATATTTAAAAAATTGTCGGGTTTGTTTACCGGCTTTAGTTGGGTCGGTATAAATATTAGCAAACGGAATAAATACCACTGGATATTCCAGCCCTTTTGAGCTGTGCTGAGTGACAATTTTAATTAAGTTTGCTTCGCTTTCTAGCCTTTGTTCAGCTTCACTTTTGCCTAATTCTCGCTGGCGCTTGTACCACTTTAATAATTGCTGCGGATGTTTAAACTGACGGGATGCCTGCTGCAAAATTTCAGCAAGGTGGATCATATTGGTTAAGCTGCGCTCATGAATATGCGCCTGCGGTTTAAACTGGTGGTGAATCAAATGCATTAGCAGCGCCATCACCCCATTATATTGCCATAATTGTTTTAATTCGGTTGCCAAATTAACCGCAGCTTCCCACTCTTCCTGATATTCGGTTTGTTGAAAACGCGCCAGTTGCGCTAAATCATAACCAAATAAAGGAGTTGAAAAAGCGCGGATTAATAAACTTTCGTTTTCAACTTCCAATAAAGCCATTAAGACCTGTTCAATGTGCAATGCTTGTTCGGATAATAAAATATTGGAACGATCACTTAAATAAACCGAAGCCAAGCCGGATGCTGCCAGCGCAGTTTGCATGATTTGGGCTTCGCCACCGGTTTTGACCAAAATGGCAATATCTTGTTGTTTAAGTGGTAGCTCACCTAATTTTGCCTGAGTTAACAAACGGATGATTTCGTTACTGCACCAAGTGGCTAAATGGCTGGTGTAATCCGCCTTAACTGCACCTTTAGCACCAGTTGGCTGCTCCACTTCGCCAAGAAAAGCATAATTGACCGCAGCAAACTGATTATTTGGATCAAATAACGGCGCTTTATTTGCCGCCGCATTAGCCGTTGATTTTATTTGCTCATAAGCAATGTTATAACCAAATACATCGGCTGAATTTTCAGTTAATGCATTTCCCCAAAACAGGCGGTTATAACCGCTCACCATAGTAGCAACAGAGCGCCAGTTGGTATCCATAATCCAATGAAAATCTGCCTGCTCACGAGCGGCTAAATAAGTAAAAATATCACCGCCCCTAAAACCATAAATGGCTTGTTTGGGATCGCCAATCATAATTAAACACGTATTTTGACTGTGCGCTGCGTTAGGATATAAACAGTCTAAAATTGCATATTGTGCTGCGTCTGTATCCTGAAACTCATCAACCAGCGCAACCGGATAATCCTGCTTTAGTGATTCGGTTAATGATGCTTGCATGTTTTGTGTTTGTTTTTTTTCTTTCTCGGCTAAAAGCGTGCGGCTGAGCTTGATAATTAAATCATCAAAATCCATCACACTTTGCTGTTGTTTCATCCGGTTAAATTTTTGCTGAATATGCAAAATACCGGATAAAACTAATTCACAAACCGGCGCATTATTGAGTTGTTGTTCAGCACGCTGATTAATCGCATCAAGTGATTTTTTAAATTCATCTTTTAACTGCTTTAACGGCTCAAATAAGGTTTTTAAGCTTTCATTTTTACGGTAACGATTGCCATTAATAAAATCCCCTGCACTTTTAGGAAAAGGCATATCGCTTTCATTTTCCAGCCAGCCGATTAGCTCAGCCCATTCTTCTTCGCGTTTAGTTTTATCTTTATGTTGGTTGACTAACGCATCAAAAATTTCAGTTTTAGCTAAATTAAGCTCACTCAATACGCTTTGTTTAACCCCCCAAAAAGTTTGAGCGGCTTGCTGCAAACTGGCTGCCTGAGCAGTTTTTATAGCATCTTCGGTTGCTGCGGTTAGTTGCTGTTTAGCTGGGTTTTGCTCGCTGAGAGAGTTTGATTCAGATGCCGCCTGCGTATCATCCGCCTGACTAATTGCAACCGCAAACTGACTTAAAAAATGTTCGGGAATATGCCAATTATTTTGCGCAAGCAATTGGAAATCATCTTTATTCTGATTAACTTTTCTTATCCAGTCTTGCGTTGCGGCTAATAAATATTCGCTGGTATCCGTTTCCATTTGGGTTTCAAAATCAATCCCACTGGCAAAAGCCTGAGCCGATAATACCCGATTACAAAATCCATGAATGGTAAAAATAGCCGCTTCATCTAAATCCAATAACGCCAGTTTTAATATTGGTGTTATTTGCTCACGCGAAAACTGCTTTTCCATAGCAGCAAAAAAAGTGTCTTTTTCGCCTAATTTACCCCAGTTATTCAGCGCGTTTCTTAGCTCTTTATCAATTCTTGCGCGTAACTCTTCGGTTGCCGCTTTGGTAAATGTCATGACCAGTATTTGCTGAACTGTGAGTTCTTTTTCCAATAAACACCGTAAATATAAACGGGTGATATTAAATGTTTTGCCCGTTCCTGCGCTGGCTTCAATTAAATGACGGCCATAAAGTGGCAACTCGGCTGGCTGTAAGTTTTGTGCTGGCTTGCTTAACTGATTCATGATTTTACCTCAGTCAAACTTTGATATAAGGGCTGAAATAAACTTAATAAGTTTTGATGTAGTTCGGTTTGATAATCCAGACCAGCCGGATAAAACCATTTAAAATACGCATCGTTTTCAAGCATATCAGTTTGAAATTTTTGCCATATTTTAATTTGCGCTGGTGTATTTATCAGCTCATTAACAGGGCTAGCTTCCTGCTTTTTAAGCAAAGCTTTAGCCAGTTCAATAAAATAAACCGGCTGCCCAATTTTACCGAAATGCATGGTTTGCAAATAAATTTTAACTAGTTCGATTAATTGTGCTGGCGCTTGTTTTGGTTCTGTTTGAGTTAAATTATCTTTTGCTTGTGTTAAGTTACCTTGTGCTTGAGTTAAATTAACTAAGGCAAGCTTTTCTTTTTTAGCGTCTAAATACACCCCTAATCCACTGGTAATATTTAATGTCGGATCTCGCATTGCGGTTAAATAATTCAGCCATAATCTCAACTCATCTTTGCCTTTTCGGCTGGCCGCTCGCCAATTAATCATCAGCTCTTGTGCCTGCTCAAGTTGAGCCGATAGTTTTACTTTAACTTGGATTTGATTTTCAGCATTGGTTTTAAGCAGCTCATTATCAGTGCCAATCCAGTCGCCATTTTTTGTAAAATACAATAATAGCTCTGTGTTGGCATGAGTCGGTTTGATAGTATATTTTGAAAGCTGCTCTGCAATTAAATCGGCGGGCTGCGCCAGTGTTTCAATCACCTCATCCTGCATGGGTGTTTCCGGTAATTGGCCGGATAATTGAAACTGGCGGATAAAATCAGCTTTATCAGCACCGGTTAAAATTTGTTTGGTTAATCCCTGCCGGAATAAATATTCATCCAAACTATTTAAGCTAAATGGCTCCACATCATCCAGTTCGATTGAAAAGTCATTTAGGTATAAATGCAATGTTTGTTTAGCAAAACAAGCTAACGGATTTGTAAAAAAATCAACCAGTTGTTCTACCTTTAACTCAATTGTTAGTTGAGCTGGCAGCTGTTCATCTTGTTTAATTTCAGCTAAATTAGCCTCAGCTAAGCTAACTTTTTCAGTCTGCTCTGGTTTAATTAACCGCCACCAGTTTGGATCAAAACTTGGATATTTGCCCTGATAGGCTTTTTCGCTAAATGGGTGCAGCGGATTAACCAACAATTGAGAATGAGCCGATTCAATATCGAACTGCCAACCATAACCAGAACTTAAATAATCCATTAATTCTTTTAAAATTAAACTTGGCTGACGCGGTTCATTATTACGAATATCGCGCCCCTGATAACTTAAATATAAATGGTTACGAGCAGAAATAAGCGCTTCTAAAAATAAATATCTGTCGTCTCCACGGCGCGATCTATCGCCTGCTTGTGTTGGAGTTGCCGCCATTAAATCAAAACTAATTGGATTTTGCTGACGCGGATATTGACCATCGTTTAATCCTAACACCGCAATAATTTTAAACGGGATGCTACGCATCGGCACCATTGAACAAAAAGTGATTTGCCCGGTTAAAAAATGATTTTTTTGATCTGGCTGGCTAAACTCACGGGTTAAAAAATATCTTAACGTAGTTAAATCAAGCGTTTGATCAAAATTCGCTTTTTTGCTGCCACACCGTTCAGTTAATGCATTAATGGCAGCATCAATAATAAAAAATGCGTCTTGTTCTTTGTCGTCTTCAGCAAAAAATGTATTTTTTAACTCGTGTAAATAAGCATGCCACTGACTTGGCAAACGCGGCGTTAACAAACTTTTGCTATGAAACTGTAAGCGCTCAAGTAAATGGCACAAACGGCCTAATAAAACAGTATCCTGACCTTCAACATGCGGCAACCAAAGTTGATTATTGGCGATATGTAATTCATTACCCCAAGCAAAACCGTATAACAAACGCTCTAAACCCCATTGCCAGCTATAAGTGGGCGTTGAGCTAGTGAGTTCACTGACCACAGCTTTATGACCGGCATCTAGCCCCCAATGAATTTGCGCCTGTAGTAACCAATTTTCAATGGTGGTGAGTTCATGCTCGCTAAAACCAAATTTATTTTGCAACGCAGGCAGCCTTAAATAATCCAGTATTTTGCTGATTTCAAAGCGGCTGTCCGGTAAATTTAATAACTCAATAAAGCTGTTAACTAATGGCTCGGCATCCATTGATTTTCTATCGGCAATGGAGCAAGGCAGACGAATACTATGTTCATCTAAGGTGATTCCGGGGCGTTTAAAGACCGCCTGAATATAAGGTGCATAATCTTCAATCGCCGGGCACATCACTACAATGTCCTGCGGTTTTAAATTTGGATCGCAATTAAACTGATGCAATAAATAATCGTGCAGGGTTTGAATTTCTCGCAGCGCACTGTGGCTTGAGCTAATCACAATTGAATCATCAATTTCAGCAGCTTGCTGAGTCGGATCAAACTGCTCGGCAGCATCGGTTAAATTTAAAATATCTTGCTGTAATCTAACCAAAACACTTGGTTTTTCTGCATTTTTATAATCAATTTCTAAATCACTGTAACCACTGATTTCATAGGTATTAAGCTGTTGCAAACTATTAAAAAAGGCTTTGCCCTGCCCGCCTAAATTCGCTAATAACGGATTGCGAATATTGTCTTGTGCGGTCCAGTCTGCCACTTTTTTTGCGCGCTGCGCTCTGGCTAAGTGTTTATCGGTTTGTAGATCGCCCCAAAATTCTACCGATGGATTTAAATGAAATAAATGTACCGGAATATGCTCGGAAATAGCCTCAAAAAAAGCCAGACTTTTTGGCGGTAATGCATTTATCCCAAAAATATAAATTTGTTCGGGCAATTTATCTAAATGCTGATCCAGTTTAGCAATGGCTAAATCCTGTAAATTAGCCTGATGATAAGGCTGTTCAGCCACCAATAACTGCCATATTTTTTGCTGCCACTGTGCAGTGGCCGTCAAACTTTCAGTTTGCAATGCAGCTGGCATTTGGTTTTGCTGCCATAACTCAAGCCACTCTGGGCGATACAGCATATATTGTTCAAATACGTCGGCCAGTTTGGTGGCTAATTGAAAGCGCCGGTATTGTTGTGACTGATTGGCAGTTTGCCAATATTGATTGAGCGGTTTGGCAAACGTTTGCTCTATAAAACGGTTATCTGAGAGAATTTTTTCGATTCTGAAACTTAATATTTCGCGGCTATAAGGTGATTGTTCGGGGATCATCTCGCCTAAAATAGCGCGCGCTAAATTCCAGATAAAACGCGATGGCATAGGAAACTCAATATTCATCGCTATGCCTTGAGTTTTAGCCAGTTGCATGTTTATCCAATGCTGCATGCCCTGACTTTCAACCAGAATCTGATCTGCCTCAAAAATACTGCCCTGACGGGTTTCAAGCACTTTATCCAACAGAATCATTAAATCTTCAAGCCGGTTCGACGGGTAAACAATAAACATACTTTTCCTAAAAAATCCGGTTAAGCTAAGCTATATAGTTAAATTTATAGCCAAGCTAGTTGAGCATTAATTAACACACCAGGGATTATGTTTGGTTCCTCCCTGATAACCGACCGCTAATTTATGTTCAATTAATAAATCAGCTAAATTAATGCCATCGACCATAACAGTTGCTAAAATTCTGAAATATTTATCACGCTGAATTTCAGTTAATTCTATTTTTTTAGCGCCCGATAACGTATTGGCTGTAAACGTTCGGGCTAATTTGGCGAGCGCTTTTTCCTGACTGCACTTACCGCGAATTTCGGGTGTATCAACCCCATTCACCCTAACATTAATCTCGTGACCAATAATCGACGGCCAGTCTGATAAATTAACGGTAAAAGTATCGCCGTCATAAACCCGAACCACTTCACTGACAACAGCATTACCAAAATGAGCCGGATTAGCGTTTAAATTAAAGCTCGCGGCAATGGTTAAGCCGCATCCAATTAAATAATGAGTTACGCGCATTTAGAATTATTTTTATATATTTTTGATTTAACTCAGTATAATTTAAATGAACACAGTTCAATAGCGTATTTATGTGAATTAAGCTTGAATTTGAGCTGTCTGCTCAGCTTCTGAACAATACAGATTCGCGTTTAAAACAAAATATACAAAACAACAGCATGATTGCCGCCATAATAAACTGAACCAGCCAAATTAAACTGAGCATCCCCAGTTCACCATGCCCTTTCAAAATTTCTTTTACCGCTAAAGCCACATTGCTAACCGGCACAAAAGCCCAATTCCAGTTAAGTGAAATACCGGGTAACATAGCCACAATTAACGGTACAAAAATAAAAATGGTTAACGGCCCCATAAAGTTTTGCGCTTCTTTAAAGTTTTTGGCGTAAATAGAAATGGTTAATACCATAGCGGCAACAAATAAAATAAGCGGGATCATCATAAATAACGCCAATAATAAATCACCAATTCCTAAAGTGCTGACCATATCAACAATAAATTTAACCGCTAAGCCTTGTGCAAAAATAAATCCCCATAAAATAAAACTAAAAATGGCAATCAGTGCCGCCACACAAGAGGCTGTACAAATGGTTAAATATTTACCTAGCACAATATTCATCGCACTAACCGGCGCAATTAATAACGCTTCTAATGTGCCACGTTCTTTTTCGCCTGCGCCCATATCAATGGCCGGATACATAGCGCCCAATAAACACAGTGGCAATAAAATATAAGTTAATGCACCGCCTAAATGTGCACCTATATTCTCTTTTTTATCTGCGATATTGATTTGTGCTAATTTAACCGGCTCGGTAACGCCGCTAATTTGCTCTGCGCCCAGCCCCAAATCAGTTAACTTTTGCTCGGTTAAATTTTGATTATATTGATTTAGCTTTGCTTTAACCCGGCTAATGACAGCATTGATGCCTTCTACATCATAAACGTGCAGTTGCCAGTTATTTTGGTGGTTTTGAGCATTTTGAATATTAAAATCATCATTAATTACAATGACAAAATCTAATTGTTTAGTTTGTAATGCTTGCTGCCACTGGGCTTGCGCTGGATATAAACTAGCATCAGCTGATTTAAACGAATTATCTTGCTCAAGTAACTCGCTAAACTGAGCTGGAGCTTGATTGACAATTAAATATTCTAATACTCTGGATTGCTCGGTTTTAATGGTTTTAGCCGCAAAAATAGCCAAACCACCAAATAAAGCAGGAAAAATAAGCATCGGCAATAAAATCATAAACATCAGCGTTTTTTTATCGCGGCTTAATTCAAGTAATTCTTTTTTAAATATGGTGATCATCTAACTTCCTTATTATTTTTATTGGCTTTGCATTAATGATAACAAGGCTTGCTGTAAATAAGCCGCATTGGTTTGTTGTTTAAGCTCATCAATTCCGCCAATAAATTTTTGTTGGCCTTTATCGATAATACAAACCCGCTGACATAAACGCTCAACCTCAGCCATATCGTGAGTTGAAAAAATAATGCAAATCCCCTGCGCTTGCATGGTTTCAATAAAAGTTAAAATCACTTCTTTAGCCGCAATATCTAATCCGGTAGTTGGTTCATCTAAAATTAATAATTTAGGCGAGTGTAATACGCTGCGGGCAATCGCAACTCTTTGTTTCATTCCGGTTGAATAATCCGCTAAACGACGATTGATAAATTCATTAAGTGCTAACAACTCTGCCAGAGTTGCAATCCGGTTTTCAGCCTCAATCTGGCTTAATCCATATAAACGGGCAAAATACAGCAAGTTTTCATACCCTGTCAGCCTTTCATATAACCCTGTCGTGCCAGATAAAAAACCGACCTGTTTGCGATATTGATTAAGTGCCGTTTTTACCGAAACGCCATTAAATTCAAACTCGCCCTGATTAGCGGTTAATGCGGTTGATAACACCCGTAATAAAGTGGTTTTACCGGCACCATTTGCCCCTAATAACCCCAATACTTCACCGGGTTCACAGTTTAGTGAAATATCGTTTAAACTATAAAAAAAACGGCCTTTAATTCGGCTATCCTGCGCGGAATTTTGTTTCAGTTTTGCGGCTTGTTTTAAATTAAAGCGCTTCGTGATTTGGGTAAGCTTGAGCATAGTATTCCTTTTTTCCTTTTTGCTGGCGCTTTGTTAGACTTAACATTTATATTACTTTATAAATTTTTTACTCATTTAATCATGCAATTACAAATAATTAAAGCTTTAATCAAACGCCCTAAATTTGCATTTTTGCAAATACAACAAAACCAGCTATCTGGCTGGTTTCCATTTATTTTAATTTTATTAAGCTTACAGTTATTCTGGCTGTGTTATTTTGCTTTTACCGATATTAACTGGTTAATCAATGAGAATTTAAAGCAGCTTCCGGCTGATTTATCTACCTCTGACAGGCAAATATTAGCAGAGCAATTTACCCCTCAAATGCTCAGGTATACCAGCCATATCGGCAGTAGCTTAACAATGATTGTTATGGGTTTATTGATCGCCGTATATTTAAATATAGTGACTAAATTAGATGAAAATAATACCGATTCACTCACAAACTGGTTTGGCTTTTATTGGTGGGTGCAAGTACCAACTGTATTTCAATTGTTGTTGTCTTGCTTGGTTTTAATGGTAAGTGGCGATAACCAACTGAGTTTATATCAGCTGCAAATTACATCTTTTAATCAGGTTATTGGTTTGCAGCCCGGCGATAAATTATATTCATTTTTTGCAGCTTTTGATTTATTTAGCATTTGGTCTTTTGTTTTATTATTTTATGGTTTGTCGGTTAAAACTGAGCTAAAAGCGATGGCAATTATTAATATTTGCCTAATCCCGCTTATTGCCATGTTTTGTTTTAGTCTGATATTTTAGAAAGTCTGATTGATACCAGTGATACTTCAAGGTAGATGATTTGGCAGCTCAGGTTTTGTAAGCAAATTGGCTACATAACTGTAGCCAATTAAAAAGTAAGAATTGGGTTATTTATTTTCCTTTTATTTCCTCTTTACTTCCTTTTCAGCTTGATTCCTTTCTATTCGTCTATTCGCCCTCTTGCTGAGCATGTTCTGTACATAAAAAAGTTTCTGACGGATCAACTAAAATTTTATCCTGCATACCTTCGCGTCCAAGTAACATCATATAAGTCATGTCAGAGCGGTCAGTTAAGGTAATTAAAATTGGCCAGTTTTGTCCACCCACTTCAAATACGGTTTCAATTACATATCTTTGCTGACGGGTACCATTGGAGCTTTTTACCCAGCGAATATCTTTAATGGGCGATTCGCAGTGAATCACTTCATCAACATTATAAATATTCGGATGAATATCAAACTCAACCCAAGGTTTTCCTTTGCGGGTAACTTTGCGCAAATTATCAACATGAATTGATGAGGTTTGCGCGCCGGTATCTACGCGTACCGTTAAATCTTTAATGCCTAATTTAGGTAAATGGCAAACCTCTAATGCACCAACTAAGAGTTTGTTTTTCATTTATTTTGCTCCTTAGTTTGTATGTCTTTTTGCCCAGCTTGCGCATTTGATTGCTCCGCTGGTGGTTGATTTTCTGGCGTTTGAGTAACGGGTAACGTGTTTTCACCTGCGGGTTTTGGATTAATAATAACCGCTTTTTGAAAAACCAGACTATTAGGATAAGTCATAATTTCATGGTTTTCGTTTTTAAGTAGGACATGAAACAAACTGATTTCATAAATTCGGCCACTAATGCTGTTTTCCCCATCGACAATTTTAACTTTATCGCCAACCCGATAAGGAAAAAAGAAAAAGACAATAATACTGGCTGTTACATTGCTTAATATTGACCACTGAGCAAAAAAAGCAACGCCGATTAACGCAAACGCAGAAGAAAAGAAAATCGCAATATGGCTATAATCTATCCCCAACAGCACGCTGCCAACCACCAGAAAAACCATAAATACACCAAAGTTAATCACAGCATTCACATATAAAATACGCTTTTTATCTATATGTTTTTCTCGGCCGATTTTATTGATAACTTGTTTAACCCCTTGCCGGATTAACCAATAACCAACTGCCAAAATCAGGATTAAAAGAATAAGATTCATGCTCATTGGATAATACTCGTATAATCTTCTGGTAAAAAGGTTTCGGGCATTTGCTCAACTTCTTCAGCCACTTCATCTCCCGACTGAAAATAGGCAATATGAAACATAGCTTCCCCTTCGTGAACTAATGGAATATTGGTTTTGCCAATAATAATCCCACTGATCTTTGAATATAAAGGCTCACAGTTAAAACCGAGCGGATCGCCAATTTCAGCTAATAACTCGCCTTTTTCAACAAAGTCACCCAGTTGTTTATTTTCGCGCACAATACCGCTTGAGCTGGCTCTGACCCAATTGCTTGAACGGGCAACAAAAGGTTCTAAGTTTTTATGTTTTACCGACTTTCGGATCATCTTTAAATGTGCCAGTACATTTAATACACCGGACACACCAGCCCGAATAGATAATTCGTTAAATCTAAGCGCTTCGCCTGCTTCATACAGCAGCACTTTAACACCTTGCTCGGTTGCTGCGCCACGCAGTGAACCATCCCGAATATTGGAATTTAACAGGACAGGCACACCAAATGCTTTGGCTAATTCAAGTGTTTCTTCATCGTCTAAATTTGCTCTAACCTGAGGCAAATTAGAGCGATGGATCGCGCCGGTATGCAAATCAATGCCATAGTCGCATTTATTAACGATTTCATTTAAAAATAAATGGGCAATTCGCCCAGCCAAGGTACCTTTAGCTGAACCGGGAAAAGAGCGGTTTAAATCGCGTCTGTCCGGTAAATAACGGCTTTGATTTAAAACGCCATATACATTCACTATCGGCACAGCAATTAAAATACCTCTTAATGTATTGAGCGTTTTTTTGGTTAATAAACGGCGGATTATTTCGATTCCGTTTAATTCATCACCATGAATTGCAGCACTAATAAATACCGTTGGACCGGGGCGCTTACCGCGGATCACATGAATTGGCATTGCAATATCTATATCTGTATACAGTTTGGCAGCAGGCAAATTGATGGTTTTAAATTCGCCCGGTTTAACCTCAACACCTGCAATGCTGAATACTTGCTTTGAACTTTGAATTTTATGCACGCAATTGTCCTTAGCTACAAACGTTCAGTTAACCTTGCCCTTTGGTTCGGGTTGCATAAGGTTTTGCGTTTTTTTCAATAAAATCAATTACCATTGAGGCAACATCTTTTCCTGTCGCTTTTTCAATGCCTTCTAAACCTGGTGATGAGTTAACTTCCATTACAACAGGGCCGCGGTTTGAGCGTAATAAATCAACACCACAGACATTTAGCCCCATCACTTTGGCGGCATTAATGGCAGTTGCTCTTTCATCTTTACTTAAACGGACTAATTCGGCGGTACCACCTCGATGCAGGTTCGATCTAAACTCGCCTTCTCCGGCTTGACGTTTCATCGCGGCTACCACTTTACCACCCACAACTAAACAGCGAATATCTGCACCGCCGGCTTCTTTAATAAACTCTTGTACTAAAATATTCGCCTGCAAGCCCATAAAAGCTTCAATAATACTGGTTGCAGCCTTTTCAGTATCGGCTAAAACCACACCAATCCCTTGAGTGCCTTCTAATAATTTAATCACAACTGGTGCACCGCCAACCCCTTGAATTAAATCGCTAATGCTGTCTGGATGGTGCGCAAAACCAGTTTTTGGCAAACCAACCCCTTTACGAGATAATAACTGGAGCGATCTTAATTTATCACGAGAACGGCTAATCGCGACCGATTCATTCACACTAAACGTGCCCGCAACTTCAAATTGTCTGACAACCGCTGTGCCATAAAAAGTAACAGATGCACCAATGCGAGGAATAACCGCATCATATTTAGGTAATGGCTGGCCTTTGTAACGCACCACAGGTTTATTACTGGTGATGTCCATATAACAATGTAAAGTATCTATCACATCAACTTCATGTCCGCGGGCTTGTCCGGCTTCAACTAATCGCTTAGTTGAATATAAATTGGTATTACGAGATAAAATAGCGATTTTCATTAAAGTCCCCAACAAGGTTGTCTGATATAACAGCTCACGCTGTCATAAACTGCCGCTTTATCCTTTTATATAAGATAAGCGGTCAAAATTTCGCGTATCATTGCAGTAAATTTAAAATATACAATCTTTTTTTGAAGTTTTTTATGCACTTGGCTTTAGCCACATAAAAACACTTTAGTTTAGCTTAATTATTAAGTTATATGCCTTACGTTAATGCTTAGCTAAACCGTGCAACACTTCGGCCATAATTTCAACTGCTTGAGTTAAAATTTCATCACTTTGACAATAAGATAAACGTAAACATTGGTGTTTATGTGACCAATCATCCGGTAATGCAAAAAAGAAAGGATAACCGTCCATCACTAATACCCCTTTTTGTTTTAAGATCTGGTATAGCTCAGTTGAACTAATATTTAAATTTTCAAACCATAACCAAACAAAAAATGCACCTTGAGGTTGATGTATCCGGTACTGAATACCGCTAAATTTAGCTTGAATTTGGCTGATGAGATGATCGCGTTTTTGCTGGTAAAAAGGTTTAATATGTTGCTCACATAACAAATCTAACTGGTTATTTTGCAAAAGTTTAGTCAATAACGCAGGTCCTAAATTACCGTTTGCCAAACTCATAATGGTATTCACTTTCACCAAACTGTTGATGATATCTTCATTGGCGATAACAATCCCAGTGCGTACAGCCGGTAAACCTAATTTAGATAAACTGAATACATTAATATGGTTTTCATCCCAAGGATGCATTAACGGCTGGTAACAAATATCCGGAAATGGTGCGCCGTAAGCACAATCTATGATAAGAGGAATACGATGGTTGCGGGCTAACTCAGATAATTGAGCCAGCTCTTGATCGCTAATCATATTACCGGTTGGGTTTGTTGGTCTGGAAACACACATAGCTGCGGTTTGAGCGGTAATATTTAGCTTTTCAAAATCAATTTTATATTTAAATTCACGCTCGCCAATTAACTCAATTTGGGGTTTGCAGCCTTTAAAATAGCCTTCGCCCAGTGCTTGATCGCTATAGCCTAAATACTCCGGCACCACTGGAAATAAAAAATGCTTATGCGCATCCGGATGATGCCCCGCCAACATGTTAATTAAAATAAAAAATGCAGACTGACTGCCATTGGTTATCGCAATATTTTTGCGGCTAATTGGCCAGTCATAATTTTGATTGAAATACTCAACCAATAAATCCAACAATATTTCTGAACCTTGCGGCGACTGATAAATACCAACTAATTGGTTAAGGGCTTTTGGGTCGTCTGCTATTTGATGCAAATAATCAGCAATTAATTGTTCAAATGCCTCAATTTTAGCCGGATTACCTCCGCCTAAAAATAATAAATCGGGATTCACATTAAGCGCCTGACCTAAATCGGCCATTAAGTCAAAAATGCCTGAATCCAGCGTGAGCTGCTGGCCAAATTGCGAAAGTTTTGTCTGATTTGTCATGCTGAACCGGTAATTTTCATCTTTTATTTGGAATAACCCGACCATTTAATGTTATCATTAGCCTTTAATGCACTCGCAGTTTACAGCGGATAAATTTTCCGGCTAATGCACTTACTAATCGCATTAAATTAAACGGGTATTTCTTGCCTGTCTGTACAAGTTAAACCATAAATCAAAGCCGCACTACTAAAAAGTGGTGTTTTTGCTATTGGTTGTTTGAATTTACAGCAACTGTCTGATTTGTTTGAGTATAGTTGCAAATTAGCATCAGTGATACAAGCCTCACTGTCGCAAATGGGAGAATAAGGTGAACGCAAAAATCGCCATTATTATGGGCTCAAAAAGTGATTGGGCCACTATGAAAAACGCAGCCGATGTATTAGACAAATTAGACGTTGCGTATCATGTTGAAGTTGTTTCTGCTCACAGAACACCAGATAAATTAATGAGTTTTTCATCACAAGCTGTTGAAAACGGTTATCAGGTGATTATTGCTGGTGCTGGTGGCGCTGCGCATTTACCGGGTATGGTTGCCTCAAAAACTCGTTTACCGGTTTTAGGTGTTCCAGTACAGAGCAAAGCGTTAAGCGGCGTTGACAGCTTATATTCAATTGTTCAAATGCCAAAAGGTGTTGCGGTAGGTACTTTAGCCATTGGTGATGCTGGTGCATTTAACGCAGGTTTATATGCAGCCCAAATCTTAGCGATTCAGGATGCTGAACTGGCCACTCGTATTGATAATTTCCGCACAGAACAAACTGAAACTGTTTTAGCAAACCCGGATCCAAGAGAAGAAGTTTAAAAATGTCTGGTTATTTTAATAAAACTTTGTGGGTATTAGGTGCAGGTCAGCTTGGTAATATGCTCCAGCACGCTGGTTACCCTTTAGGTGTAGATGTAAAACCTATTGATATAGATGCAGAATCAGCACCGGTTTTAGACAAGGATGACGTAGTAACCGCTGAGCGTGAAGAGTGGCCTAAAACGCCTGTGACTAACGCGCTTTCTGCTCATAATAATTTTGCTAATCAAGACTTTTTTGCCACGATAGCAGACCGCTTTTTACAAAAAAGTTTATTGGATAAACTTGGCTTAGCTACTGCGCCTTGGCAGCTAGTAAAAGCGGATGATAGCGAAGCTCAAATTCACCAAAATCTAGGTGAAAGAGTATTACTTAAACGCCGTAAAGGTGGTTATGACGGTCGTGGTCAACACTGGTTAAAACAAGCTGAAAACAGTGAAATTCCAGCAGACTGGCATGAAAATGCCATTGCAGAACAAGCCATTAATTTTGATGAAGAAGTGTCTTTAATTGGGGTACGTGATCAACAAGGTCAATGCTATTTTTACCCATTAACACTGAACTTGCATCAAAACGGTATTTTAACCGCGTCAATTAGTCCGCTAGACAGATTAAAACCATTACAAGCCACCGCAGAAGCTATGCTCACAAAACTGATGGATGCGGTTGAATATGTTGGAGTCATGGCAATGGAATGTTTTCATGTTGAAGGCAAACTATTAATTAATGAAATTGCCCCACGAGTTCACAACAGTGGTCACTGGACTCAGGCTGGTAGTAATATCAGCCAGTTTGAAAGCCATGTGAGATGTGTAACTGGTTTACCTATGATCCAACCTAGCGTACGCAATACCAATTTTATGATTAATTTAATTGGTTGCGAGTTAGATAAAGACTGGTTGGCAGTAGAAGGTTCTGAATTATTCTGGTATCAAAAATCAGTTCGTCCAGGGCGCAAAGTCGGTCATATTAACTTTAGTAAAACGGGTGAAAAAAATATTCAGTCTGCTCTTGAGCAAATCGAGCCTTTATTACCTGAGCAATACCAAGAAACAATTGCGTGGTTAAAAGCTGAGTTACTAAGCCCTAGTGCATAATTTACTTGATAGTTAAATCGTTAAATTAAACCAAATAGCGATTAAAATTAAAAAAAACGGCGATTAACTTAAAATAAGTTCATCGCCGTTTTTATTTTTAGCTTGCTGTTTATCAATAAGCGAATTAAACGCTTAAAATAATTAAAGTATGCGCCGCTAATCTAAATCAATCGTGGCATCGCTTAAAAAGCCACTTCTTGGACCTTGATTAGATTTAAGCTTAATTTTTAATCTTAAATCATTAGGTGAATCCGCATGCGCTAAAGCCTCAGTTAAGCTAATTTGTTTAGCCTCATATAAATCAAATAAAGCCTGATCAAAAGTTTGCATGCCAAGTTCACGTGATTTTTCCATTACCTCTTTTAATCCACCTAAATCATTACGTGCAATCATATCTGAAATTAATGGCGAATTAAGCATAATCTCAATTGCCGCCGCTCGGCCTTTACCATCTTCTGTTGGCACTAATTGCTGGGCAACAATGGCTCTTAAATTGAGTGAAAGATCAAACAGCATTTTATTTTTCATGCTTTTAGGGACTAAATTTAAAATTCTGTCGATTGCCTGATTTGCATTATTAGCATGTAAAGTCGCGACACAAAGATGCCCCGTTTCGGCAAAAGATAACGCATATTCCATAATTTCAGCTGAGCGTATCTCACCAACCATAATGACATCCGGCGCTTGACGTAACGAACTTTTAAGAGCAGCATCAAATGATTCGGTATCTACCCCAACCTCTCTTTGCGTTATGATGCATTGCTCATGTTGGTGAATAAATTCAATTGGGTCTTCAATGGTTAAAATATGGCCTTTACTGTTTCGGTTTCTGTGGCCAATTAATGCCGCTAATGCGGTTGATTTACCAGTACCGGTAGCCCCTACATATAAAAATAACCCACGTTTAGCCATGATGACATCTTTTAATACTTGCGGGAGTTGTAACGCTTCCACACTCGGAATTTCAGTATTAATTTTACGAATAATCATGCCAAAATGTTCGCGTTGCACAAATGCATTACATCGAAACCGGCCTGTTGGGGTCGCTAATGCAAAGTTACATTCTTTAGTGGCTAAAAACTCAGTTTGCTGAGCTTGGGTCATTGTATCCAGCGTATACTGTTTACTTTGCTCTGAGGTTAATACTTGTTCATCAAGCGGGCGCAACTCACCATTAATTTTGGCGCTGACCGCACAGCCTTTGGTTATAAATAAGTCAGATGCATCTAACTCAATCATTTTGCTTAAATAAGCGTCAATTAACATAGCCAACCTTAAAATTGCTGATTAGTTGCTTTAGCTGCAGCAACTTGTTTAGTGATAATGCCACGGTTAACTAAATCCATTAACGCCTGATCCATAGTTTGCATGCCATGACTCATTCCGGTTTGAATAGAAGAGTACATTTGAGCTACTTTATCTTCCCGAATTAAGTTACGGATCGCCGGAGTACCAACCATAATTTCATGTGCTGCAATACGCCCGCCGCCATTTTTCTTCAACAATACCTGAGAAATTACAGCTTGTAGCGATTCAGATAACATAGAACGAACCATAGGTTTTTCGGCTGCCGGAAATACATCAACAATTCGGTCAATCGTTTTTGGCGCGGATGTAGTATGCAATGTACCAAATACTAAGTGGCCAGTTTCTGCCGCTGTCATGGCAAGGCGAATGGTTTCTAAATCACGCATTTCACCAACTAAAATCACATCGGGATCTTCACGCAGCGCTGAGCGTAAAGCATTATTAAAAGATTTGGTATCGCGGTTAACTTCTCTTTGATTGATTAACGAGCTTTTGTTTTGATGGACAAATTCGATAGGATCTTCAATGGTTAAAATATGGAAATGTTTATTTTGATTAATATAATCAACCATAGCAGCCAGTGTGGTACTTTTACCCGAACCAGTCGGCCCGGTGACTAAAACTAACCCTCTGGGCTTATCCGCTAAGTTTCTAAAAATAGGTGGTGCCTGGATATCTTCAAGCGATAAAACTTCCGAGGGAATGGTTCTAAAAACAGCCGCCGCACCACGGTTTTGAACAAAAGCATTAACCCTGAAACGGGCTAAATCTGGCACTTCAAATGAAAAGTCTGACTCTAAGTTTTCTTCGTATTCTTTACGCTGCTTATCATTCATAATGTCGTAGATAAGCTGATGAACCTGCTTATGATCAAGTGGCGGAATATTAATTTTTCTTACCTCCCCATCAACTCGTATCATGGGGGGGACATTAGCAGATAAATGTAAATCAGATGCATTGTGATCTACACAAAAAGATAGTAATTCAGTAATATCCATAAATAACTCTTTAATTTATTTGAATAAAAGATATGATTTTTCTCACATTATATATATTTGTACTATCTCAGTAATTAAAACTCAAAATAAGCTCAAATACCTCCAATTAAGATAGCAGATATAAAAAAATATTCATTGTAAATAAGCTATTTAGCTCTGGGATGATGTTGCTGATGGAGCTGCTGTAACCTTTCTTTGGCAACATGGGTATAAATTTGTGTTGTAGACAAATCACTATGCCCTAACAAACTTTGTACTACCCGTAAATCCGCACCATGGTTGACCAAATGAGTGGCAAATGCGTGCCTTAACGTATGCGGCGATAAATCAGAAGTAATATTAACCCGAATCGCATAAGCTTTTATCCTGTGCCAAAACGTTTGCCGGGTCATTTGCTGACCTCTTTTACTTAAAAATAATACCGGACTTTGTTGGCTATTAAGCTGAGGCCTTGAAAACTTTAAATAAACCTGAATAAATTCACGCGCAACTTCGCCAAGCGGCACTAACCGCTCTTTATTACCTTTACCGATAACTCTGACCAAACCGTGATTTAAGTTTATTTGTTCATATTGAAGCGAGACCAGTTCACTGACTCTCAAACCGGTTGCGTATAACAGCTCCAGCATTGCCTTATCGCGCAGCTCTAAATAATCTTCAAGATTAGGCGCGTCTAACAAAGCATCGACTTCTTGTTCAGATAATACTTTTGGTAAAGACTTACCCCGTTTAGGCGATTCAATTAATCGAGTGGGATCTTGCGCAATTAATTTTTCTAAAATTAAAAAATGATAAAACTTACGCAAACAGCTTAATTTACGCGCCACGCTGGGTTTACCTACATTTTGCGCATTTAACTGCGCTAAAAAGCCGCGAATATGATCAGGCTGAGCGGTTTCTAGTTCAAGCTGGAGTGACGCTAAATAATGTGCAAACTGGCTAAGATCAGTTTGATAGGCCGATTGCGTATTTTGACTTAGCCCTTTTTCCAGCCATAAATGCTGAATAAAATCATCAATAAGAGGAAATTGTTTGGCGACCTGATGTTTGATGCCATTTTTTTTCATGTGTTAATAACCACCGCTTAGTATCAACTTTTTGCCCTAGCCGCCACTGCCCCGAATAGCCGCCAATTCCGGTTGCCGCTACAATCCGATGACACGGAATAATAATCGGAATTGGATTATGCCTGCACGCACCACCAATTGCACGGGCACTTGAGTTTATTTTTTTCGCCAACTCACCATACGTTAAACTGTCACCATAAGGGATGGCCTGTAATTGCTGCCAAACTTTTTGCTGAAACTCAGTACCGGCTAAATTAACCGGTAAATCAAATTGAGCAATATCACCGCTAAAATAAGCGCTGATTTGAGCAGTGATTTCATTGGTTAACGAATTTGAATGACCAATTTGATAAGGCAAGCTATCGGCATATAAATCAATCTGAGTTAATGCCTGTGGCGTATTAAATACCGCAATTTTACCAATTGGTGTTGGCACTATGGCCTGAGCAGTCGGTTTCATTTATATCTCCCTGTTATCATTATTATTGCAAGCCGTATGACTATAAATTTATCCATTTAATTTTGCTTAAGTTTATCTATTTTTTGTTACAATAGTCGCAGTTTTAATCATTAGGTTATGATAATGAAAATTGGATTATTTTACGGTTCAACCACTTGCTATACAGAAATGTCGGCAGAAAAAATTCAACAATTTATTGGTGAAGACATTGTTGATATCTTCAATATTAAAGATACGCCAATTAGCGAATGTTTGCAGTATGATTTTATTATTTTTGGTATCTCAACCTGGGATTTTGGTGAGTTACAAGAAGACTGGGAATCAAACTGGGATCAAGTAGCACAGCTTAATTTAACTGACAAAACAATCGCGATTTATGGACAAGGTGATCAGGAAGATTATGGCGACTGGTTTCAAGATGCAATCGGCATGCTTCACGATGCTATAGCTCATAATCAATGCAACCGAATTGGCTTTTGGCCTAATCAAGGATACGAATTTAATGCCTCTAAAGCGCTAACCACAGATAAAAGTCAGTTTGTTGGATTAAGTTTAGATGACGAAAAACAATTTGAGCTAAGTGACGAAAGAATTCAGAGCTGGTGTTTGCAAATAATGGAAGAATACGCTGAGCTGGTTTAATCAACCAGCTCAATTACCGAAGTATTAATCAACTCGATTTTTAAGCTCAGTATAGATAGCTGAGCCAGTAAAACCATTTGATTCAGCCCAACCTAAATCATTTACTTCATCTAAAGTTGATTTAGCTACCTTACTGATAATATAAGTCCCCACATCATCTGCACTATTCTCTAAAGCAAGTTGAATGAGTGACTTATCATTACAACGCAAATCTTTATAAATACTACGTAGCTTTAAATTTCCTGAGCGTAACGCAAGCCTTAAGCCATGTTTGTCGTTGCCGATCACACTTTTACAGATTGCCACACCAATATCATTAGCATAAACAAAACTCGAATTCATCCCTGCGGCTAAAATAACGCCTGCGATTAATAACTTCTTTTTCATATCACTTCTCTTTTACTACTGCATTAAATTTTAAATTTACGGGTTGAACTTAATAACTGTGCCGATAAGTTAGCTACTTCTTGACTCGATTCAGAGGTTTGCTGTGCGGCTTGCGCATTACGCTCAGTTATTTCAACAATTGACATTAATTTTTGATTAATCTCTTCACTAACTGTACTTTGCTCATTAGCTGAATGAGATATTTCATAACTCTTTTGATTTGCTGTATTAATTGCATTTGCAATATTTAATAAAGCCGCAGAGCTTTGTTTAGCCAAATCAACAACTTCTACAGCTTGCTCTCTACTACTTTGCATAACACCTACTGCCTGTTGCGTGCCAGTTTGCAAATTCTCGATCATGTTTTGAATTTCACTAGTAGATTCTTGTGTTCTACTGGCTAGCGTTCTAACTTCATCAGCAACAACAGCAAAACCACGGCCATGTTCGCCAGCGCGAGCTGCCTCAATAGCGGCATTTAAAGCAAGTAAGTTAGTTTGCTCAGCGATACTTCTAATAACATCTAAAATACCACCAATAGCATCAGTATGATTACTAAGCTTATCAATTACAGCTGAAGCCGATTCGATTTTCTGAGCAAGTTTTTCAATAGTTTCTGCATTATAATCAGATATATTTCTAACGTTTTCGGCTTCAGATGTCACAATTTGGATTTGTTCAGAAGACTCTTGAGCTGATTTAGCAACTAATTCAGAGGCAGAGCTCATTTGCATTGTGGCTGAAGCTATTTGGTCAACTTCAATTTTTTGACGTTGAATTTCAGAAGCGCTGACACTGGTAATATTAGACATTTCTTCTGCTGCTGATGCCGTTTGAGTTGAGCTTGATGCAATTTCATTAATTACATTTCTGAGTCCTTCAACAACCTGATTACAACTTTTAGCTAACTGACCTAACTCATCTTGACTAGAATCATCTAAACGAGTGCTTAAATCTCCAATTGCAATTTTAGCCAGTGCAGAATTAATTTGCTCTAAAGGTCGAGTGATACTACGCAGCACAGCAAAAGCGATAATAAAAGCGACGAATAATGAAATAGCAATCACAACATAAGTTTTATAGTTAACAGTTGAAATACTCTGTTGAACTTCTTTTTCAGCATTACTAACAAAAGCTTCAGAGGCTTTAGATAACGCTTTTAAGCTTTCTGTAAGATTAATTAAATACTCATCAGCTTTCACTAAACTTTGTTTTGCTAATTCCTCTTGGTTTAGCTTATTTTTAGCTGCATTTAATAAACCACTTTGTCCCTTAAAAGATGTAATTATAGAGTCAGTTGCATCACTAAACTCTTCAATATAATCAACGGCTGATTCATTTTCAGATAAGTTCTGATTTAATTGATTGGCACTTTGCTGTAAATTCTTTAAATAAATATCAACGGCTGAATTATAAGTAGAAAACATAGTCATTGATTTTAAGTTTTCTACATCATACAAATAATTAATTACGACATCTAAATTTGTTTCAGCCGATTTAATAATACTGCTAGCTTCGTTATTTACACCAATATCAGCTAAATCTATTAATTGAGAATATGCAGTATCTGCAGCATCTTCAATTTCAAAAGATTGGCTCTTTAACTGTTTCTCAGCTTCAATTGATGCAGCTCTTTGATTAAAAACATTATTTATCTGCTGTTGGTATAATGAAGCCAAATCACTAATATTTTTATGTCCGTCAACCTCTAGTTGCTTTAATTTATTTAAATAAAATTCAAAGCTTTCATTCTCCTGCATTAAATTAGCTTTTATTTTATTTAAAGTGTCTAAGTCATTACTGTAATAACCAGATAAACCAAATTTACTCATAGCTAAAGTAATCCCTTGCAATTCAGTGCTTGTTTGCTGCCTAGGGTAAGCCACATGAGTAATTTCTTTTGTAGAATCAGATATTGTTGATACGCTCATTAAAGCTGATACACCGATAAAAATCAGTAGTGCAGTAATAATAGCGAAGCCAAGTATTATTTTGTTTGCGATAGTGAACTTCATATAATTTATAATTCTTTGTTGGTTAAATTACAGCTGCCTAATGAAACTTAATCACTGACGAGATTGCTTGACGCGGAAAAACATTATGTCAACATAAAGTTAACATGTAAAGAGACTTTCATAATGAGACATTATACACATATTTAAAAAAAATTATTACTATCAAAAGTACTAAGTAACTGTAATCACGTAACTAATTTATACATATATTTTGTTCCTCGAAACGACTAAGCTCAAAAGAAAATTAAAAAATTATATTTATCTTACTTGACCAACAGAATATTATCAGCTTAATATACAACTATATTTTTATACAGTGTATTTTTAACCAGTATTTCGCGCCACTCAGGAGGCATGGATATGTTAACTCAGCTATATATTAAAGATTTTGCTATTGTCAATGGATTAGATATTGAAATAGACCCGGGAATGACCACTATTACCGGTGAAACCGGCGCAGGTAAATCAATTTCAATTGATGCACTAAGTTTATGTTTAGGTAGCCGAGCAGAGACCAGCATGGTTAGGCCAAATTCCGATAAAACCGAAATTTGTGCAACCTTTAATGTCGCGAATATTCCAGAAGCAATAAACTGGTTAACCGAGCAGGATTTATTGACCCAAGATCAAACAGATTGCATGATCCGCCGAGTGATTACAGCCGAAGGCCGTTCACGCGCTTATATTAACGGAGCGCCAGTCCCTGCCCAGCTATTAAAATCTTTAGCACCGCTTTTAGTTAATATTCATGGCCAACATGCACACCAGCTTTTATTAAAACCAGAGCATCAGCTCACTTTATTAGACCAATTTGCCGAACATAAACATTTATTAGCTCAAACCACGTTAGCCTATCAGGGCTGGAATAAACTAAAAAAAGAGCTTAAAAAACTAGAGGAAGAACAGGCAAATCGCGAAGCTAGATTTCAATTACTTGAATATCAGGTGACCGAACTGGATGAATTTGCTATCAATCAAGGTGAATTTGAACAAATAGAACAAGAACATAAAAAGTTATCTAACTCAGTTGCATTAGTCACTGATAGTCAGCAGTGTTATAGCTTGCTTTATGATAATAATGAACAAACCATTATGGATATGGTGCAATTTATTGAAACTAAATTAACAGATTTATCTAAATATGATCCGGCTCTAAACAGCATTATTCAAATGCTCAACGAAGCAGGTATTCAATTAAAAGAAGCCAGCTACGAGCTTAGGGATTATATTGACAGTCAGGAGCCTGATCCTGAAAAACTACAACAACTTGAAGAAAGGTTAACGACAGCATTAGAACTTGCCCGCAAACACAAAGTTGCACCAGAAGAGTTATATTTAGAACACCAAAAACTCGCTGAAGAACTGAGTCAAATTAAACAGTCAGACGAGCAAAGTGAACAATTAAAAACCGAAGTAGTTGAAGCCGAAAAACATTATTGGCAAGCTGCTGATGCATTAAGTGAAAGCAGAAATGAAGCTGCACAAACTTTATCGGCTGCAATTACCGACAGTATGCAAACGCTGAATATGAAACAAGGGCAATTCTTAGTTAAATTAAATCAGATACAAACGCCGGCTAAAACTGGCTCAGATGAAATTGAATTTTTAGTTAGCGCAAATCCCGGCCAGCCATTACAAGCTATGCATAAAGTTGCATCAGGCGGTGAGTTATCCCGAATTAGCCTAGCACTACAGGTATTAACATCATCCAAAAGCTCAGTTCCAACCTTGATTTTTGACGAGGTAGACGTTGGCATTAGCGGTCCAACTGCCGCAATAGTTGGCCAAATGCTGAGAAAAATAGGTGAATCAACTCAAGTTATTTGTGTTACTCACTTACCACAAGTTGCAGCTTGCGGGCATCAACAAATGCAAGTGAGTAAAGAAAATGATGGTCAGTCTACAACAACTCAAATGGTAAAATTATCACAACAAGAAAGAATCTACGAACTTGCCAGATTATTAGGTGGCGATGTCATAACCTCTAATACGCTGGAAAATGCAAAAGATTTATTAGTCAGTTAACCTGCACTATTGATAGTTTTTGATATTTATCTATAGACCCTGAATATAGTAAACCTCAATTCGGTTTAATGAATATGTTTCAAACGGCCTTTTTTCGCGGGTACTGCGTTAAATTCATTTGCAATACGACCCCATGGATGGGGGGAGATAGAGCGACGTCGGAACTAAAGCCGAGACTAGCTATTGACGCGTGAATTTGCCTTGTCCGCACAAAAAAATTCTCGTTAGAAAAATGTGGAATGATAAGGTTAAATAATTCAATTAGTTAGAATACACCTTAACCCGAGTTGAGGTTAGTAAATAAAAATCATAATAAATACGGAAATAATAAAAAAGAAAACAAAAACAGATAAATATCCGTTATTTCTTTTGTTGAGCGGCTTGTCATCAAGCTGCTCAATTTGAGCCCGCTTGATTAACTTTAAATTATGTCTAAATAACCGTAAATAAGTCAGTATTAAGCGCAAAAAATGCTATGCAGCGTATCAATTATTTTGCTGACATTTGGGTCTTTTAAGTGATAAAAAATGGTCTGGGCTTCACGTCTTGTCGCCACTATACCTTGCCTTCTGAGCCAAGCTAAATTTTGCGATAAGCTGGATTGTGAAATTGAAATTTTATCATTTAGTTCAGAAACAGACATTTCTCCAGCTTGCAGTAAACATAAAATCATTAAACGATATTTATTACTTAATGCTTTTAATAATGCTTCTGCTTGATCTGCATTTCGTTCAAGTTGTTCAAATGAAAAGTGATTGTCTGTTTCTGCCATATTTAAAATTGATACTGTTAATTTGATTAATTAGTCACTTAGCCTACTGCAAGCTTTTAAACCTACTGACAAAACATAATTCAGATATTTCATCTGTCTATTTTTTGCGGTCTAAGTTTGTAATATTAACATACTTTGCAGTGAACATACCGACTATCATAGCTAAAATAAAAACCAGAATTTTAGCCGTATCTCCGGTTAAATTAACTAAGGCTGGTCCGGGGCAAATTCCAGCTAATCCCCAGCCAATTCCAAAAAAGATAGCACCCAAAATCAAATTTTTATCAACCAAAGTATTAGAAGGCAGTGAAAATGTCTCACCTAATAAAGGTTTGTTCAGTTTTTTAATATATAAAAACCAAACTGGAATAAAAACGCATAAAGCCCCTGCCATTACAAATGCTAAGCTGGGATCCCAGTTACCACTAATATCTAAAAAATGGATAACTTTTTCTGGATTTGCCATTTGCGACACAATTAAGCCAAGTCCAAAAATTAAGCCAGAGCTAAAAGCAATTATTATTTGTAACCATAATCTCATTGTTCTCTCCTATAACCATTTGATAATCAAAACAGTTAAAATCGCAGTTAGCATAAAAACACAAGTGGCGATAATTGAGCGTTGGGAAAATCGCCCGATTCCACAAATACCATGTCCACTGGTACAGCCTGAACCTAACCGACTCCCCAAACCAACAAAAAAACCAGCCAGAGCTAATACAGGCCAACTTGAAGTTATTTTCTCCGGTAATTGCGCATTAAAAAAGACAGCAATAAACGGGCTTAAAACCAGTCCTGCAATAAAAAAGATCCGCCAAAGCCGCTCATCAATGCTATTTAACTGATTTTTAAAGTTAATCAAAGCATGATAAAAAATACCGGAAATACCGGCTATTTTTCCATTAACAGATAATAGAATGACAGCAGCAATGCCTATTAATCCGCCACCAATTAAAGATTCAACTAGGGTTAATTCAGTCATTGTATTTATTACCTTTAATCTAGTGTTTAAATTAATTTAATTTTGTAATTACTGAGATGAACCGGCAATTTAAAAAATAGGTTATTATTTTTATCCGCTTGCGGTAATTCACCAGCTTTAATATTGACCTGTAATGACGGATATAAAAGTTTCGGCGCCGCTAAGGTTTTATCCCGCTCGGTTCGTAATTTAACAAAATCATCCAAACTCATCGCCGAATTTACATGAATATTTGATTGTTTACTTTCAGCGACATTTGTTTGGTATTTTAAATCCCGTCCGTTTGGCTGATAGTCATGACAAAGCCAGATTTGAGTATCATCGGGTAGAGCATGAATTTTTTTAATACTCTTAAATAATGTGTTTGAATCCCCACCGGGGAAATCACATCTTGCAGTACCGGCATCTGGCATAAATAAAGTATCACCAACAAAAATATGGTTTTCAATTAAATAACTAATCCCATCCGGTGTATGACCTGGCGTTTCAATTACATTAAAATAAAATGTACCAAGTTCCAGCTTATCACCTGCTTTGAGTAAACAATCAAACTCACTACCTGTTGTCGACAACTCATTTTGAGCCATTGAAAATATAGCTGAAAAAGTTAACTGTACTTGAGTTATGCCCGCTCCAATTGCAATTTTTGGCTGATGTTCAACTAATAACGGATGATTTTTTAAATAGAATGCAGCGCTTAAGTGATCAGCATGAGCATGAGTTTCTAATAACCACTTAACTTTTAATTGGTGCTGCTTAATATATTCAACCTGCTGCTCCGCAAACTCCGTTGATAGCTTGCCCGATGCACTATCAAAATCTAATGCAGAATCAATCACAGCGGCTTCTAAACTCATTTTGTCATAAACAAGATAACTTATTGTAGAGCTCGTTTGCTGATAAAAAGCCTCAATATGTAGCTGACTCATTTTTATTCTCCTAACAAATTACATTTGAATATTATAAATTACTAATATACGATATGTAAAGTAATTAAATTTTAAACAAAAGAGCTTGCTAAATTATGTTTGTCATTATCATTTCAGCCGTAATGATTGGTTTGAGTTTGGGCTTATTAGGTTCTGGTGGCGCGATATTAACTGTGCCCGCTTTAATCTATGGCGTTGGCATGAATGAAAAAAGTGCAATTGCCAGTGCGTTATTTATTGTTGCCAGTATTAGCTTATTCAGTTCAGTTAATAATATTATCACTCAAAAAATCGCCTGGAAAAATATTTCAGGCTTTGCCATTCCGGGACTTTTTGCCAGTTATTTAGGCGCTTTAGCAGGCAGTTATATCGCGGGTTATATCCAGTTATTTATTTTTGCTATGGTTATTTTATTTGCTGCATTTCATACACTTAAATTAAATAATCATGCAATTCAAAAACAAAGCTCGTTACCGAAAATAATCATGACTGGTTTTTTAGTCGGTTTTTTAACGGGTTTAGTTGGTGTCGGTGGTGGTTTTTTAATTGTGCCAGCTTTAATAATTCTCTTGAATTTACCCCTTCGACAAGCTGTCGCCAGTAGCTTAATTATCATTAGTTTAAATTCATTGGTTGCGTTTGGCCGCTATGCAATTACTTTTAATCGTGATGCTATCGAGTTTAATTGGCTGGTGATTATTATATTTATTTTACTCGGCACTTGCGGCAGTTATTTAGGCCAGTTTTTTGCAAATAAACTCAACCCCAAATGGCTGCAACAAGGTTTTGCTTATTTATTAATTTGTTTGTCCATTTTTACTTTTTATCAATCTATTAAACTAATTTAAACCTGAGTTCAGGTGAACTAGATAAGGAACTGATATGTTATTAACCAGCCAAGCCTATGTTGAACAAACTAAAAAACAAATCCAAGTTATATCTGTAGCTGAATTAGTTACACGCCAGTCTCAGTTTTTTGTAGTGGATATTCGAGAAGCAAACGAAGTTGCGTTAGGGAAAATACCTGGGGCGATTGCTATTTCTCGTGGGGTGCTTGAGATGAAAATAACAGCCGAGTTAGAAAAACATCAGCAAAACATCCAAAACCAATGTGAGTTATCCGCCCAACCAATTGTGCTTTATTGTCAGTCTGGTGCGCGCTCTGCATTTGCTGCTAATTCATTAACGAATATGGGGTTTAGTTGTGTTTATTCACTTGATGGTGGTATTAAAGCTTGGCAAGTACAAAATTTGCCTATGCAAAAAGTATAAAAACAAAAAAGAGAGCTTATCGCTCTCTTTTTAGATTTAGATTTGAAATCCAGCTTACATAAGTGGATCTTGGTCTGCACCTTCTTTTTCAACCACAGCCGGAATTAAATCTTCACGACTAATGCCCAGTTTTAACGCAAATACACTGGCAACAAAAATTGAAGAGTAAGTACCAATCCCGATACCAAACAATAACGCCGTCGCAAACGCATGGATTAAAGCACCGCCTTTAAAGAACAAAGCAAGCAATACTAAAACCGTAGTAAACGAAGTAATTGTTGTTCGGCTTAAAGTTTGAGTAAGTGAAATATCAATAATTTCAGCTGGCGTACCTTGTCTTAATTTAACAAAGTTCTCACGAATTCGGTCAAATACAACAATGGTATCGTTTAATGAATAACCGATTACCGCTAAAACTGCTGCTAAAACTGTTAAGTCGAACTCAATACCTAATACTGAAAACAAGCCAATGGTGATGATAACGTCATGCGCAAGTGCTAATACTGAGCCTAATGCAAATCGCCATTCAAATCGGAACGCGACATAAATTAAGATACAGATTAAAGCCACTAGCATGGCTAAACCGCCCTGCTCTTTAAGCTCTTCACCAACACTTGGACCAACAAATTCAATTCGGCGCATTTCTGCTTGACCAAGTTGATCATTAGAAATTAGCTCTAAAATTTGATGGCTTAAATCTTCAGCCTTAACATTTTCTCTTGGCGCCAGACGAATTAAAACTTCGGAACTATTACCAAAATGTTGAACAACTGCATCGGCAAATCCGTTTTGTTCTAGTTCCTGACGAATATCAGACAAATTAGCGGCTTTATCATAGCCAACTTCCAATAACGTACCGCCAGTAAAATCTAAACCAAACTTTAAACCATTGATTGAAATTGATGCAATCGAAGCAATCAGCATAAGCGCTGAAAAAACGACCGAAAACTTGCCCCACTTCATAAAAGGCACTGTATTTTTAAGTTGTAACCACATAATAATCGCCTTTTAAATTGAAAGTTTTTTAACTTTTTTACCGCCAACTGACGCATTAACAATTGCGCGAGTCACAACAATAGCAGTAAACATTGAAGTTAAAATACCAATCGCTAAAGTAACCGCAAAGCCTTTTACCGGACCAGAACCAATCGCAAATAAAATAACAGCTGCAATAAAGGTTGTGATATTCGCATCAGCAATGGTTGAAAACGCACTGTCATAGCCTTGGTGAATAGCTTGCTGAGGCCCTCTGCCATCCAGAATTTCTTCGCGGATACGCTCAAATATCAGGACGTTAGCATCAACAGCCATACCAACAGTTAATACAATCCCCGCCATCCCAGGTAAAGTTAATGTTGCGCCCGGAATTAACGACATAACACCAATAATTAACACTAGATTACAAGCCAGCGCGATATTGGCAACAATACCAAATCCACGGTAATACAAGATCATAAAGACGAGAACTAAACAAAAGCCCCATAAAATGGCTGTCATCCCTAAATCGATATTTTCCTGACCTAAACTTGGACCAACAGTACGCTCTTCAACAATTTGAATCGGCGCAATTAATGCACCGGCGCGTAATAATAAAGCCAAGTTTTGCGCTTCGGCTGCGCTGTCGATGCCGGTAATTCTGAAACTACGGGCTAAACGCGCTTGAATGGTAGCAACGTTAATAACTTCTTTAATCGCTTCAAATTCAACACTGCCATCCGGCTTTTTACGACCTGTCGGCTTATATTCAACAAATAAAGTCGCCATTGGTTTACCAATATTATCTTTGGTAAAGTGCGACATTTTATTGCCACCTTGGCTGTCTAGATCAATATTTACCTGAGGTCTTTGGTATTCGTCAAAGCTAGAGTTAGCATCGGTAATATGATTACCGGTTAATATCACACTTTCTTTTAACACCACAGGTTGACCAGTATTACGGTTATAAAAAACTTCTGAACCGGCTGGTACTCGGCCTGCTGCGGCTGAACGAGGATCGGCTTCACTGTCTACTTGTCTAAATTCAAGTGTTGCTGTAGCACCTAAAATTTCTTTAGCACGAGCAGTATCTTGAACACCCGGTAATTCAACCACAATTCGCTCAGCACCTTGGCGCATCACTAAAGGTTCTGCAACCCCTAATTGGTTAACTCGGTTACGGATAATCGTGATATTTTGCTGAAGTGCATACTCTTTTACTTCCCGAATGCGCGCTTCTGACATAATTGCTGTTACTGTATTATCTTCGTTAGCAGCAGTATCAATCGTTAATTCAGGGAATTTATCCGTTAAATAATCAAGTGCTTTTTCAGTTTCTTCTGCGTTTCTAAAGCTTACTTTTACTCCATTACCAAAGTTTTTTAAGCCACGGTAACGCAGTTTTTCGTCACGTAAACTAATGCGAAAATCTTCCAGCATTTCTTCTTGTTTTTTCTGCATTGCAACGCTCATATCCACTTCCATTAAAAAGTGAACACCACCGCGTAAATCAAGACCTAGCTTCATTGGGCTGCCACCAACCTCTTCCAGCCACTGTGGTTGAGCAGGCATTAAATTTAACGCCACAATAAAGTTAGAACCCAAAGATTGCATTGCTATATCACGTGCTTCTAGTTGAGCTTCGGTATCTTTAAAACGAACTTGGATTTGATTATTTTCAATGCTGGCTGAACGATATTCAACCTGTGCACTATCTAAGGCTGATTTAACTTGATCAAGTTGACCAATTGATACATCACCACCTCGCGTTGCAGAAATTTGCAACGCTGGATCTTCCCCATAAATATTAGGAAGCGCATACAAAAAACCTGCTGATACTACAATGAGTATCAGCAGGTATTTCCATAATGGATATTTATTTAACACTAGTTCAGACCCTTAGATTGATTTAATCGTACCTTTAGGTAAAACCGCGGTTACCGCTGATTTTTGCACAGCAACATCTACGCCTTCAGCTAAAGTCACTAAAATAAAGTCTTTATCTTCAGATACTTTAGCAACTTTACCAACTAAACCACCCTGACTTAAAATTTCGTCACCTTTACCAATTGAAGCAATTAACGCTTTATGTTCTTTCATGCGTTTTGCTTGTGGGCGATACAACATAAAATAAAAAATCAAACCAAAAACAGCTAACATAATAATCATTTGTAAACCGCCGCCTTGAGCCTGAGTTGCACCATCGGCATAAGCGTTAGCAATAAAAAAGTCCATAAAATACCCCTTAATATAATAAATTTAATTAATAATTGTTTATTCGTTTTCTAGTGGTGGAACAGGTAAGCCACGGGCACTATAAAAAGCGTCTACATATTCATCAAGCTTGCCTTGCTCGATTGCACTGCGCAAATCTTCCATTACTTTTTGATAAAATCGCAAATTATGAATGGTGTTTAATTGAGCACCTAATATTTCATTGCACTTATCTAAATGATGTAAATATGCACGAGAATAATTTTTACAAGTGTAACAGTCACAATTTTTATCAAGTGGACCAGTATCGGTTTTATGTTTAGCGTTTCTGAGCTTAACAACACCATCACTCACAAAAATATGACCATTACGGGCATTACGGGTAGGCATAACACAGTCAAACATATCAACACCACGGCGTACTGCTTCAACTATGTCTTCTGGCTTACCAACACCCATTAAGTATCTTGGTTTATCCGCTGGCATTTTGTCAGTTAAATTATTTAAGATATTGATCATATCTTCTTTTGGTTCACCAACCGATAAACCGCCAATCGCATAACCGTCAAAATCAATTTCAGTTAATCCATTTAAGCTTTCTTCACGTAAATGAGGATACATTCCACCCTGAACAATACCAAATAAAGCAGATGGATTACCTTGATGAGCCTCTTTTGAGCGTTTAGCCCAACGTAAAGATAACTCCATAGAACTGCGAGCTTGCTCTTCAGTCGCTGGATAAGGCGTACATTCGTCAAAAATCATTACTATATCTGAGCCTAAATCGCGCTGAACCTGCATCGCTTTTTCTGGTGTTAATTCAATTCGCTCTCCGTTTATTGGCGATCTGAATACAACCCCTTCTTCGCTGATTTTACGTAAATCACCTAAACTAAATACCTGAAAACCGCCTGAGTCAGTTAAAATTGGCCCTTGCCAATTCATAAAATCATGCAAATCACCATGCATTTTAATAATTTCAGTCCCCGGACGAAGCATTAAATGAAATGTATTGCCCAAACAAATTTGTGCACCAGTCTCTTTTAATTCTTCTGGTGTCACACCTTTAACTGTGCCGTATGTACCCACAGGCATAAAAGCGGGCGTTTGTACTTCACCACGGGCAAATTTAAGCGTGCCACGTCTGGCTTTGCCATCCGTTGTCAGTTTTGTAAATTTCATAAAATCTGTCATTGGTTTTACCGTTTAACTGTATTAGTGATTATTCAAAGCGTTTTTTAGTTTGAATAAACATAGAATCGCCATAACTGAAAAAGCGATATTTGTGTTCAATAGCCGCCTGATAGGCCGACTTAATAATTTGAGTGCCTGCAAAAGCAGAAACCAGCATAATTAGAGTAGATTCAGGTAAATGAAAATTAGTAAACATCGCATCCACGACTTTAAATTCGTATCCGGGATAAATAAAAATTTGAGTATCACCTGAATAAGCTGCGATTAATTCATTTTGTCCGGCAAACTGAGCTGCGCTTTCTAAGCTACGAACAGACGTTGTACCAACTGCAATGACCCTACCACCTCGTGCTTTACAAGCTTTAATGGCTTCAACAACCTGCTCAGATACTTCAATGTACTCAGCATGCATTTGATGATCTTCAACCTTATCTACCCTAACCGATTGAAAAGTACCAGCCCCAACGTGCAAAGTCACATTCGCCATTTGCACGCCTTTATCTTTTAACTGCTGTAAAATACTTTCATCAAAATGCAAACCCGCGGTTGGCGCGGCAACCGCACCCGGCACTTCACCATAAACTGTCTGGTATCTTTCTTTGTCGGTTTGTTCATCTGCACGATCAATATAAGGCGGCAAAGGCATGTGACCATAAGCTTCTAATAACTCAAGTACAGGCTGCGAGTTTAATACCTGTAATACAAATAAGTCATTTTGACGTTCCAGCATTTTAGCCTGAATTTTATCTTCTAAAATAACCTCAGTACCGGGTTTTAATGCTTTATTTGCCCTAACATGAGCTAAAATTTTATTGTCTTCTAAAATTCGCTCAACTAAAACTTCAACTTTACCACCTGATACTTTTTGGCCTAATAAACGTGCTGGAATCACTTTTGTATTGTTAAAAATCAATAGATCTTTATCTGTGACCAACTCCGGCATATCAGAAAATATTTTATGTTCGATAGATTCAGCGTTTTTTTCGGCAACCACTAATAAACGGGATGCACTTCTTTTTTCAGCCGGAAAATGGGCAATTAATTCATCGGGAAGATCAAAGTGGAAATCTGAAACCTGCATGCTCTAGCTCTATCTACATCAAAGCGCGTTAGTCTATTGCGGACCCCGCTCAATAGCAAGTTTTCAATCAAGAATAAACCTATTCTTTTTGTTTTTTAAACCCCAACTAAGCACAGAGCAAGAGCAGTTTTAACTCAGTTAATTATTCAAACTGGTTAACTAAGTCAATAAGCAGAAATTGAAATGTTTAAAAATTACATTTAAAAGTAAATTAAATGTTAAATGAGTCATATTTTAGACTTTTACGCTTTTTTTGACAAAAATATTTCAAAAAACCGTTGTAAAATTACAAAACAGGGATATAATGAACCCATCTTTGAAAGACGCGATTTATCGTTATTTTTCTTGATATCCCTTTGTTAGTGCTTGAGTGCCTTAAATGGCATCATTTTTACGCCCAGTCCCCCAACTGGGCTTTTTTTTGCCTAAAATTTACCAACTTATATTTTTATATACATATCCTATTTTTAACATCAAATAGAAACATACTTAACTCAACTCAGGATAAGAAATTAGCTAAAGACTTAAGTTTATTGGTTTTTAGTTTAAGTTCGTTTTCAACTGAGGGGTCTTAAAACAAGGCGAATTTGCGTAGTAATAGCAGGCTATCACTACGCAGTTATCGGGAAAATACCCCTAGAGAGAGTTATTTTCCAGAGTTGAGGTTACACTTATATAACCAATCATCACATTAACCTATTATCGTTAAATTAAGCTTAGTAAAAGGGCAATTTAGATAGAGTATTGCTCTGGCCAGCAAAAGCTTGACCAAAGCAATCTTAGTAAGAGTTATAAATATTTATTTCAGAGGGAAGTCTAAATAAACTAATACAGATAAATATCCAATTTATACTGCGTTGTCCATTAACCAATTTTGATATTGAGCAGACTGTAAAAAAGCTTCACTTTGTTCTAACAATGATAGATTAGCCGGCGTTAAGTTAGCATCAAAAGCAGTATTAATGGTATCTAATACCGCAACAGCTAAATCAAAATCCTTTATTAAAATATTGACTTGTAATAGGACAAAAAAGCCCTCTGGATCAGATGGTGCAGATAAAATTGTATTTCGAGCATGATGCAACGCTTGATATTTATCGCCCAAGTATGCATACAAAATAGCTAATTCACTTTGCATTTTACTATCTCTTTGTGCACTTTCAGGCAAGGTATTAATTGCTTTGATCGCATCACTGTATTGGGATAAAGATACAAAAAAAGATTCGAGCATACCTGGAAATTGCCCATTAGCCTTATAAGCCTTAATTAATTCTGGTAAGTATATCCTTGCTTGAGGTACAGGAAGAGTTGCTAATTTACGAGTAATAAAATCGAGAAGAATAGGCTTTTGCTGCAAATGTTCAGGTAAGCTTTTATAATGATTGAAAGAAGCAGCTACATTATTTTTCACCAATTCAGTAATACAAAATATTGCTGCATACTGATAAGGTAGATTTTCTGGATTAATTAAATCAACCTGAATAAATGAGTCATACTGAACTAAAAAATCTAAATTAGTAAACTGTGTAAAAAGGTTATGTAAATCATAAATCTTTAATGTATTAGGATCTAAATACATATTTAAATATGTATAACCAGATTCTCCTAAACTAATCCGATATAAGCTTAAAATTGTGTTGTCATTTAATGGTTTTGAATAAAGATAATGCCAGTTATTTGACTCTGCGTTCCCAAGGTTTTGAACTAGCGTAACGAATGAATCGAGCACTTTACTTGCACTATCTTTGTAATCTTTTTCTTCTAAATTAGGGGTTAAGTACCTAGCTTTGATGACATCATATATTTTATCTTCATCAATTTGCTGTATAAAATAATCTAGCTCACCTTTATTTAAATGCTCTTCAAGACTTAAATTAAAGTTTAAAACTCGTTGAGATTGAGTACTAACAATACTTTCAACAGGCTCATTGCTTTTAGAAGTTATTATTTCTTCTGTTTTTTCTCTTGTTGAGCTACAAGCCATTAAGACAGCTAATAATAAAAATGAAGATATAAGTTTATGTATACGTTTTAACATCCTAGCTGTTACTCCTGATTTTTTGCATAAGGCTGTAATAAACTTAACAGCGCTTTTAACTGTTTATAGCCAGGGTCTAAAGTCACATTAGTAATGCTATTAGAATAACTCATCTGATTATTAATAGATTTAATATCAGCTAAATAGTCAGCTACTTGGTCCACCTCAACTTCACTAGCTTTAACTTTAAGTATATTTTCAAATGCAATTCGGCGCCTGTCATATTCAATACTTGAAATAAACTGAATATACGGATTATCGATAATTTCAACTGAATCATCTTCACTAAAATCTATATTCTCAGGTAATTGTAAAATGACTCGGTGAGAGACATTAATCTGGTTATTTAAGTGTAAAGGCGCTTTACGAATAATTGTATCTGGCGTTGTTAAATACTCCTTTGAATAGTTAGCAGTCAACTCAAAAGCAGCATTTTTATCCTCTGTTAGCTGCCAAAAGTCAGGAACTAAGTATAATTCCTCCATTACAAGTCGATTAGAAACTAAATCATCTTCCACTTTTAAATCTGCTAAAGGAGAGAGATTAGGATAAGTTTTGGCATAATAATTTAAATACTGCTTTGCAATTTTATCTTTGCCTCTTGTTGCCAATTTATAGCGCATATATTCAGCTTCATTGCCTGTATATATAGTTTTAACGCGCCATTCGACTGGTGAAAAATAATCGGCAGCAATGATAAGCTCAGTAAGTTCAACAGTTGCGATACCTTGAACAGGTGTTGCATTCACTAAATTTTTAGATGTATCAGAAATAATCAATGCTCTTTCATAGTTAAACTGATACTTTTCTGATAATTCAGTTCCCTGATAAGTCGCTGTTGGATCTATCCAGTAGTCTTTTCCTTGATATGTTAGTCGAACAATAGCATGATCAAATGCACTATGGCTGGCAATAGATTCTTCCAAACCTCGCTTAATTTGGGTAGAAACTAGCGCTACCTGAGCATCTATTCCTATTGCTTTTAATAATTCAGTTAATAATAAAGATTTATCTTTACAATCACCATAACGATTAGCAAAAACCTCCTGCGGTGAATGCGGCTTATGAGAGTTTTCAGCTAGTTCTAAACCTAAATAACGAATATCATTTTGTACAAAATTTATTGCCTGATTAATTGCGTCTTTTAGTGGGACTTTCTTCAATGATTCAATATATCTTTGATATTCTTTGGAATCGGTTGGCTGAACTTTAAATAAATTATTGGCCCACTTTGCAACATCTTGCCATGATTGATAATCACTAAATTCAATATAGGGTATATCCCGATACCACCCTGGTACTTTATCATCTAAATGTAAAGCTTTTACATTCTCTAAATAAATTTGATAAGTTAGTTCTTTTTGAGTTGAAAGTAGCTTCAATTTATCTTGGCTAACATGCAATTTATAATTTAATGGTTTATTAATTGGGCTAACAACAAAAACACTCAATTTATCAATACCAACTCCCCACGCAAGTCGACTTTGAAAAACAAAATGTTGGTCAAATACAGGGTTAGCCCCCACAATACTATAACTATAATCAATTAAATCGCCTGCTTGTACATTTTTCAATTGAACTAAAGCATCATATTCACCAGAAAAAATATTATCAGACTGACTATCTTCAGCATTGATTACTTGAATATCTTCGGCTTTTATTTGAGTTATAACCTGACCATCCCGACTAACAGAAACATTATGAACTTTCAGCGTTTCATAAGCAGGGTTAAAACGAATTGTAATTGTTGAATAGTCATTAAGCCCTGCCGTATCACTTGGTGCATAAGCATAACGAAAATATCTTTTTTTAAGCTCTGCATTATTAGCTTTTTGCTCAACTAAATAATAATGACTCGGCTTACGCAGTTCTGATAGTGGTTTTGTTGTAATATTTTCAGGTTTAACCCAATTTGGAGTTGGAACAATCTCAACATCAGGTATTTGAGGTGTAGCAATAGCAAAGCCGCTAAAAAAAGTAATAAATAAAGTACAGAAGCGTATAAAATACAGAAGTTTCACTTAACCTTCCCTGTTAAAGTTATATTTTTTAAAAGTATACAATAAAATAACAACAAGAAAGAAATAATTAACCTTTCAAAATTAAAAAGAAATCAAATCCCTTTTTAATATAATCACTTACCAGCTTATGATAAAATGTAGGCAATCTTTCTGCTAATCCACTTATTTCATGAACTCATTTAATCAACTTAACTTATCACCATTATTGTTACAGGCTTTAGCAGATCATAATTACACAACCCCAACCCAAATTCAGGCTAGTTGTATTCCCGTTATATTAAATGGGAAAGACGTTTTAGCAGGTGCTCAAACCGGGACAGGAAAAACAGCCGCATTTGCGCTGCCAGTATTAACCCAGTTATTAAATTCAACTCAGGTTAATTCTCAAAAACCATCGGCTTTAATTTTGGTACCAACTAGAGAGTTAGCTCAACAAGTTTGTAAAAGCTTTCAAAAATATGCAGCCCATACACAACTTAACTGTATGTATGCTTATGGTGGCGTGAGTATTAATCCGCAAATAAAACAATTAAAACAAGTTGTTGATATATTAGTTGCCACCCCAGGGCGGCTAATCGATTTGTTAAAACACAAAGCGCTGATGTTAGATGAAGTTAAGTTTTTAATATTTGATGAAGCTGATCGTTTATTAGATATGGGGTTTAAAGACGAAATTCAGTTTATTCGTAAACATATTAGCAGTAAACCTCAAACTTTGTTTTTTAGTGCAACTTTTAACGACCATGTTTATAAATTAGCAAAAAAACAATTAACAGATCCTGAATATATTGAAGTAGATCAACGAAATAGTGCAGCTCAAACTGTTGAGCAAATTGTCTATGCGGTAGATAACAAACAAAAAGCCAGCTTATTGTCTTATTTAATCGGTTCAAATAACTGGCAACAAGTTTTGGTATTTACTCGTACCAAGCAAAGTGCTGATAATTTAGTTAAAGAGCTAATTTTAAGTGGTTTACAGGCGGTTGCTATTCACGGTGATAAATCACAGGCGATGCGGGAAAAAGCCTTTAGCGATTTTAAAAATAGCCAACTCAGAGTTTTAGTCGCCACTGATGTCGCCGCTAGAGGGTTGGATGTAAAATCACTAGAGTTGGTTATTAATTTTGAATTGCCACATGACAGCGAAGATTATATTCACCGAATTGGCAGAACTGGGCGTGCAGGCTTAACCGGTAAAGCCATTAGCTTAGTATCAGAAAATGAACAAGCTTTACTCAAACCAATTGAGGATTTAATTGGCAGCCGTTTAACCGCACAGTGGTATCCGGGCTTTGAACCCAATTTAGATAAATTTGATGAATCACCAAAAAAACCTAAAAAATTAACCAAAAAAGCAGCCAGAGCTGCCGCTTTAGGGTTAACTAAAAAAGCAAAAGCTTAATAAGAATTAAGCTCGGGAAAAGCTCTAAAAGCAGGTTTAGCAAAGTAATAACCTTGAAATAGATTAATCCCCATTTCTTTTAGTGTTAAATATTCAGCCTGTGTTTCAACCCCTTCAACAATGACTCGTATATTCAGTTGATTGCATAACCTTAAAGCAGATTTAACAATCACCTGGCGCTTTTTATCTTTATCAATATCACGTATTAGAGCCATATCTAATTTAACAATATCAGCTTCAACATCAGCTAATAAATTTAGCCCTGAATATCCAGCACCAAAATCATCAATTGCAACTGTAAAACCTAATTTTTTATAATACTGAACTATTTTTAAAATATGTTTATGATCTATTAGTTGTTCACTTTCAGTAAATTCAAAAATCAGTTTATTTAAGGGGAAGTTATAATCTTTTGCCGCAGCTAAAGTTGCTTTGATACATAGTTCAGGTTGGTAGACAGCATTAGGTAAAAAGTTAATGCTTAAATATTGTTCTGTCCCAAGTTTTGCAGCTTGTTGGATCGCTTTAATTCTACAAGCTTGATCAAATCGGTAGCGGTTTTTATCATTAACATGTTGAAAAACCCACCCTGCACTTTCATTATTTGCTCCCCGAACCAGAGCTTCGTAGGCAAAAACCGATTTTGAATCAGTATCAACAATCGGCTGAAAAGCCATATCAATCTCAAACCCCAAGTCAATTTCTTTTCGGCACTCTTGACAAGCCGACTCTTTAAAATTTGCTGGTTTTTGCATGTAACCTCTTATTACAACTTAAACATAAAAATAAACTTTACTTAAATAAAGTCATAGCCACTAACAGATACACGCTATAATTCTAGTATAAAAGTATATAGTCTCCACCTCACCTACTTTACTTAATAACGCCTTAATAAAGTTAACCTTTTTTGTATTTATGCAAAAGTGCTTTTGGAATATGGCAATAGTCATTGGGAAAACGACTTAATCTTTGCTGGTGTTCAGCATCACTTTTTACATAATTTGTTAGCGGTAATACTTCAACCACGATTTTATCGGCATCGGCTCTGCCAGCGATATAAGTTTTGGCGATGGTTAAATGCTGATTCAATTCACTATAAATACCGGTGCGGTACTTTAAGCCTGTATCTGCACCTTGTTTATTTAAACTATAGGGGTCGATAATTTCAAAACAATATTCAATTAATTGGGTTAAATCGACTGAGTTTGGATTAAAGTTGATTTTGACACATTCAGCATAACCGTCATATTCACTATTGGTTGTCTGGCTAGCGCCATTTGCCCGCCCTGCTTCGGTACTTTCAACACCGGGCAAATATTTTACAAATTCTTCGACTCCCCAAAGGCAGCCACCTGCAAAATAAATGGTTTCCACAGCGGGTTTATCATTAGCAGTATTAGCTAAATTCATATTGCCTGTTCCAGTTTACGAATGATTATCAAATGCAATTTTTCTGAATTCATATACAATAACGCCCCATGTTACGATTTTTTAAAATATTTAGAGCTATCTAGTTTATCGTATTAATTAGCATGAGTAACCCAATCAGTTTTATCAAAACCAGTTAGGTTAAACGGAATAAAATCAATAATCGCAGGATTAAGCACCCATCACTTTTACATTAGCAATAAAGAGACATTTTAAAATGAACCGAGCGGCACACAGTATTTTGCCTGTTTTATTATGCAGTACCTCCCCACTTTCATTTGCAGCCAGTCAGACAGCTTCCACAGAAGACGTTGAACTTATCAAAGTTGAAGCATCGGTCACTGCCAATCAAGAGCCTGTTGGCACTTTTGATTCAGCAGTATCTAATTTGGAATACGATCCACGCGTTGATTTACAGTCGCGTAATATGGCTGAGGCTCAGGCCGATGTAACTATTCGTGGGGGTATTTTTGAAAATACTGGTTTTCGTATCGGCAGCGCAACCTTGCTTGATCCACAAACTGGCCATTATGTAGCTGAAATTCCAATTGCACCACAAATGTTACGAGGCCCTTATATTTTAACCGGTGCAGATAACGCCCTTTATGGAATGAATAGCTCTGTCGGTACAGTTGCTTTTGGCTGGAAACCGGTCAAAACAGCAGGCAGCGTATCACTGGGTATCGGCAATAATAATTTTAACCTACAAAGTATTCACGCTGGCTGGTTAAACGAGTTAGAGCATAAAGACTGGCAATTAGGTTTTGAGGGTGAATATTCACGCTCAGCCAGCGACGGTTCAATTGAAAATGGCGATCATGATTTTAATCGCGCATCAGGGCGGATTCAGCTAACGAGTTCAAATTCGCAAACAGATTTATTTTTTGGCTCGCAGAATAAATTTTTTGGCTGGCCAAATATGTATACCCCGTTTGGCGTAAATGAAACTGAAGATTTAGAAACTCAGCTATTTTTACTCAACCATCAGCAAAATTATGCAACTGACAGCTCATTTGAAGTATCTGCTTATTATCGTAAACATAATGATCATTATGTTTATTCACGCGAAAACCCGTCTGCATTTGAGTCGTTTCACGAAACAGAAGTTAAATCGGTCGCGTTTTCAGGGCGACATGCACAGTCTGAATCTTTTGCTTTAAATTATGCTACCCAATTTATTGCAGACTCAATTAAATCAACGTCTTTAGAAAATAACTTCACCTCTCGAAATTATTTTAAAGCCAGTATATTACCGGAATATCAAACCACAATTGATAATAATCAGCAGCTTACGGTACGCTTAGGGGCCGCGTTTGATGATACTAACCGAGACGATTCTGAGATTTCTTTATTAGGGGATATTACCTTAACCACAACCAATGCCGATGGCAGTGCCAAAACCGTTTATTTTTCTTATGCAGAGGCTAGTCAGGTCGCTGGTTATACCGCTATTGGCGGCAGCGAATCGGGCGGATTATTTCGCAGTAATTATCAGCTTGAGCGCGAAACGACTCAAAATATTGAGTTAGGTTTAGGTTTAGATCAACATAACTGGCGCTTAAATTCAGCCATTTTTTACCGTCAGGATAATAACTTAACCGACTGGACTTATCGTTTTGAATCTACCTCAGCTCGTTTTGCCAATCCGGTTGATATCAATACAACTGGGGTTGAGCTACTGGCCACTCACTATTTTGAGCATGCTGAAATCATTGCAAGTTATACCTATCTTAAAAAAGATGAAGATTATGGTACAGCCGATATAGATGCCAGCTTTTATGCGTTAAATTATCCGGATCACCGAGTAACACTTGGCGCAATCTGGCGACCGGCAGAAACCATTGAGATTCGGATTGATAACGAGTGGCGACAACAGCAGGAAAACGCGCTACGCAGCGGCAGTGATCAAGCTTTATTTACCCATTTAGCGCTAACGGTTACCCCGAAACAAATCAATGGATTAACAGTTACGCTCGCGGCGGATAATTTATGGGATGAAGAGTTTGAAGAAGTGCCCGGCACGCCTGGACGAGGTCAGCAATATACGCTTGGTGCAACCTATCGCTGGTAATTCTTTATTATAATCAATTGATAAGTGTTATTTTGTTTTAACCGAACAGAATAACACTTAGAATGAATATAAGTATATTTTATAATACAGCCGGATCTTAAAAGCCTCCTCTATAAAACATTTGCCTCCCCGAAACTATCCGTCGATAAAATACATTATTTATAAACCAAGCATAAGCTAAGTAGACCAACTGACCCTTTCATAATTCTGAATAATTGTTTTTACGGTAACTCTCTATTATTCGAATATTCTTATTACCAAGGTAAAATGTCGTACCTTCAATCACTTGAGTATACAATGTTATTTAATCAAGTATAAAATTACAAAAAGATGTTTAATAAAATGGTATTTTTTAGTCAGCAATTACAACTGCTTTATTCTGCGCCAAGTCATCATGAACACTTTCAACCGTTTTTAGAACGTTTAATTGATGACTTTTCATTATCTGATGCCATTTTGCATATTCAAAGTCATCAAGTAGATTTTGTTGAATTAGAAACTGTATGGATTGCAGGACCGACAACCGCTGCAATAATTGAAGGTATTGAGCAAAATCTCTTAGACTTTAATTATTTTGGTCAATTTATGGCCCAACAGCCAACCGAAAAAGTGTACGGCTTTATGTTAGATCACGGAAGGCTACCGGATGATTATCAAAACTATCGTTTTGCCCCGATACATAAATGGTTTGACCAACATGAGTTTATTGATATTGCTGGCTGTATTATCCAATTAGAACAGTGCACAGTCTACTTTCATGCTCATCGCCAAACAAAAAACGGGGTATTCTCGCGTGCCGACATTGCTGCGTTAAACCAGTTAGTTCCTCATTTAAAACAAGCATTTAAATTATACTTTCAATTAAAATCGGCGGTATATTCTGAATATGATTACAGTATTCTCGATTTAATTCACCATCCTTCAATCTTGTTCCACCAACATGGCGAAGTATTATATGCCAACGAGTCGGCTAAGCAGCTTTTAAGTATTTACCAAAATATCACGCTATCGTCATCTAGGTTACAGCTTTCCTCAACTGAAGCAACAAACCAGCTAAAAACGGCAATTATGAAGGCGAGTTTGGCCCAACCCGGTACAAGTGAACGAAGCATAATTCATTTAGATTCGGAGCAATACCCGCTTACCCTTTTGGTTATGCCGGTACAACATCATCGCGGAGCCAGATTATCTGGTGCGATTGTCTATTTTTATGATAAAGAAAGTTCACCTGCCGCGAACTGCGAAAGCATTGCGCTTATATTTGGTTTAACATCAGTAGAAGTCAATATATGTGAATTATTGTTGCTTGGTATTCATCGTAATCAAATAGCGCTAGAGTTAGAGCGCTCTCCTCATACAATCAAAGATTACATCAAATCCATTTATTTAAAAACTGGCGTTAATAGCCAATCAGAGTTAGTAAGCCTTTTATTAAGCTTTCCTTATTAAGCTTTCCTTACCAACCCCTCAACGGGGGGAAGATTAATGGGCTAGGTTCAGTTACATTTTATTTACCTGTGAAAATGAGCTCGTCATTTTCTGATATAAGTGCAGTAAGGGTAAAAAATGAAAAACATTAAATACAGTGGCATTATATTTGGTTTGTTATTAACTGCTTGTGGCGGTGGTGGCAATAGTGACAATAATAGCCATAATGATAACCAACCCAACATAAATCAGCCTGAACAACCAACACCAGAAACCTCACCACCGGGCGGGATCGCATCTTCACTGATTTTTGATACGAATGCTGATGGCTTCAAAGATATTGTATTCAACCCAATGTCCAATTCAAATGAATCATTTAACTCTATGGAAATTTATTTAAATGATGGAACAGGCCAATTTGAACTCAAGCAAAATACATTTGAAATGACTCAACTTAAAGGGCAAAACTATCAAGTGTTTATGGCTACAATTAACGCGAATCAGGATGATTTTATTGACATAATTACAGTTGAAACTGATCCAGAAGAAATTGACTTTTCAATGCGGATTCATTTGTACTTGGCAAATGGCGATGGCAGTTTTAGGGATGCAACCGCCAATATTTCGAATGAAATGTATCAGAATGGTTGGGCTAATTTAAGCATTGCTGATTTTGATAATGATGGATTTGATGATTTTATAATGGGCGGTGGATCTATTACCTGCACTTTTGAAAATGCTGAAACGCCTTGCGCTGCTGGTACCATTTATTTAAATAATGGTCAGGGGCATTTTACTCCAGCTAATATCACCATAGTTGAAAGTAGTAACGGTTATACTCATCAATTTAGCTCTTTACGCTACGGCGCTTTATCAGCCGAAGATGGCTATGTTTATCAAATTTATGATCTACTCGCAGGGGATCTTAACAATAACGGGAAAGTAGATCTTATAAGCCATATTTATTCAACTAATTCGCAGGTACCATCATTTATTAACCAAAGTACGCCTGGTAATTTAAAGTTTGAAGTACATTATTCTGCTCATTTTAGAACTCAAGGTGGTGCTTTACTGGATGTTAATAGAGATGGTTTTAAAGACTGGGTAACCAGTGCTTCAATTTCAGCAAATAACCCTGATATCGCTAGTAGCACAGAAACTGTACCGCTTCATGTTCTTATTAATAATGGACAAGGTATTTTCACGTTAGATGATAGTTATTTAAGCCCTAATCAACGGGGTGTTCAACATGCCAGAGCTTGGATTGTGAGTGATTTTGACAATGATGGATTTGAAGATTTACTCATTCCGGATCATGGTAATGATTGGCGACCTTTTCCCGGTTTTGCCAATTTATTATTAATGAACAGAGCAAATGGCATGGAAGATATTACTTACAATGCTTTGAGCGATAAAAAAACCTATACCCATAATGCAGCAGTTGGTGATATCAATAATGATGGCTATGTTGATATTTTCTTTAATAATAGCTTAGCGGTTGGCGCTGGCCATGTTGAAGCAATACCTGAAACCAGATTATGGATAAATCAAGGTGGATTAGAGTTTAGCGAAAGTGAACAAGCGCTTTAATTAAAAGCCCCTACTTTAAACGATAAAAGCCGGTTTATCTTGCGATAAACCGGCTTTTTCACTTTTAAAATTCGTTATTGATTATCACGAATCATCGCAATTAAGCATCACTTAACGGGCGCATGTGCGGGAATAAAATAACGTCTTTAATCGTTGGACAATCAGCAAATAGCATCACTAAACGGTCAATACCAATACCTTCACCAGCTGTTGGCGGTAAGCCGTATTCCAGTGCGGTAATATAATCATCGTCGTAATGCATTGCTTCTTCATCACCTGCATCTTTTTCTTCAACCTGTTTACGGAAACGCGCGGCTTGATCTTCTGCATCATTTAATTCTGAGAAACCATTTGCTAGTTCACGGCCACCAACAAAAAACTCAAAGCGGTCAGTTACAAACGGGTTATCATCGTTACGGCGTGCAAGTGGTGAAACTTCCCACGGGTATTCAGTGATAAAAGTAGGTTGGATCAGTTTATGCTCAGCAACTTCTTCAAAAATTTCGCATAAATATTTGCCAGCGCCCCAAACCCCTTCTTGCTCAGGCTCTTTAATGTGTAAAGATTTGGAAATAGCACGGATCGCATCAAAGTTATTTTCTGGATCTTTAATCACGGCGGCATCTAATTCCGGCGCATATTTAATCACAGCATCCGCCATTGATAAACGTTGGAACGGCTGGCCAAAATCGTACTCAATGGTTTCTAATACTTCACCTTCATCGTTACGTTTAGTATTGGTCACAATCGTTGTGCCTAATACGTTTTGCGCAAGCGTACGTAACATATCTTCAGTTAAGTTCATTAAATCATTGTAATCAGCGTATGCCTGATAGAATTCGATCATAGTGAACTCTGGGTTATGACGTGTACTTAACCCTTCGTTACGGAAGTTACGGTTAATTTCAAATACACGATCAAATCCACCAACCACTAAACGCTTTAAATAAAGCTCAGGCGCGATACGTAAAAACATATCTATGCTTAATGCATTATGGTGAGTGACAAATGGTTTTGCCGATGCACCGCCCGGAATCACCTGTAACATTGGCGTTTCAACTTCCATAAAGCGACGCTCAGATAAATACTGGCGAATGCCACTCACTATTTTAGAGCGGATCTGGAATACATCACGGGTTTGTTGATTGATCATTAAATCAATATAACGCTGGCGGTATTTGGTTTCTTGATCAGCAAGGCCATGATATTTTTCAGGTAATGGGCGCAGTGATTTAGTTAATAATTTATATTCAACCATGTGCACATATAAATCACCTTTGCCTGATTTATGTAACGGCCCTTTAATACCGATAATGTCACCGATATCTAATACACCATAACGTTCTTTTAAATCTTCCTGAACTGTCTTTTTATCGGCATAAGCTTGAATACGGCCTGTCATGTCCTGAATAACCATAAAAGGACCACGTTTTGCCATAATACGGCCGGCAATAGAAACCTGATTATCTTCAGCTTCTAATGTTGGTTTATCTTTTTCACCAAACTCTGCTTGTAAATCGGCGGCATAATGCTCTGGTTGAAAATCGTTCGGGTGCGCATTGGCCGGACATTTTTCACGAATATTCGCCAGCTTAGCTTTACGCTCAGCAATTAATTTATTGTGTTCCTGGGCGATTTCGTTTTGATTTAATTCGTTTTGTTCAGACATAATTTTTCCAGTAAATGACTAATGCTGTTAACTTACTCGGTTTCAGCTTAATACTCTGTATTTGCTTATCTTAGAGCCCTGCTTTTAAAGCAGCCTCAATGTAAGGATCTAAATCACCATCTAATACAGCCTGAGTATTACGGTTTTCAACCCCGGTTCTTAAATCTTTAATCCGCGAATCATCCAATACATAAGAGCGGATTTGACTACCCCAACCTATATCAGACTTACCGTCTTCCATAGCTTGTTTTTCGGCATTTTGTTTTTGCAATTCCAGTTCATACAGTTTTGCTTTTAGCTGTTTCATCGCCTGATCTTTATTTTTGTGTTGAGAACGATCATTCTGGCACTGAACCACAGTATTGGTTGGAATATGGGTAATACGCACGGCTGAATCGGTTCGGTTAACGTGCTGACCGCCCGCACCAGAAGCCCGATATGTATCAATCCGTAAATCTGCCGGATTAATATCAATTTCAATATCATCATCCACTTCTGGATACACAAATGCAGATGCAAAAGAAGTATGACGGCGGTTACCTGAATCAAACGGTGATTTACGAACTAATCTGTGTACGCCAGTTTCGGTTCTTAACCAACCAAACGCATAATCACCGGCAATGCGAATGGTTGCCGATTTAACCCCAGCAACTTCACCATCTGAGACTTCAATTAATTCAGCTTTAAAATCGTGTGCTTCAGCCCAGCGTAAGTACATTCTCAGCAACATGCTGCACCAGTCTTGCGCTTCGGTTCCGCCTGAGCCAGATTGTAAATCGATATAACAGTCCGCAGAATCATGCGGCCCGCTGAACATACGGCGAAATTCTAATTCGCCAATTTTCTTTTCTAGTTCAGCCAGCTCAGCTAAAGCTTCATCAAAGGTGTCTTGGTCTTCAGCTTCTACCGCTAATTCAATCAGGCCGTCTACGTCCTCGACGCCCTGTTCAAGATCGTCAATCGTTTTAACAACCATTTCAAGTGATGAGCGCTCTTTACCTAGCGCCTGAGCTTTTTCTGGCTCATTCCAGACATCCGGCGATTCTAGCTCGCGTGAAACTTCTTCTAACCGTTCTGACTTTTGTTCATAGTCAAAGATACCCCCTAAGCGTTTGAGTACGCTCAGCAATATCTTTTAATTTATTTTGTATCGGGTTTAATTCAAACATCCAAATTCAACTTAACTCATATTAAAATTCAGGAATAAAAATAAGCGCGAAATTGTACCCAAATTTACACCGCTTTGGTATAGCTAACAGATTAAAAAAGCAAGCTAAAACGCTTCATCGGCATCAATAAAAATAAAACCTTCGTTTACCAAAGCTAATAATAAATTTAACGCATCCGGGTTATTGGTTAATTCAATTAATTCTGCTGCGCTATATTCTTCTTGAGTTGCAATTAACTGTGCAATTGGCATTTGCGCCGAATTTAACTCAACTGACTCACCATTAATAAATAACTGAGTATCAATAAAAATACAGCGAAGTCCGCCTAATCTAAACCAGTTAATGGCTTGTGCCTGAGCTTGTTCTAATAGCTCAATTAAATCTTCTGGTTCATAAGCAGGTTCGATTGGCTGAATATTTAAGTCATGTTTAGCTTGGCTCAGATATCGCCCCAAAAATAGCTCCAACTTTGACTTATCACTAACCGTTGATAAAATCAACTCTTTAATTTGAGCAATTTCACCGGTATTTATTTGGCTAATATTGTCACGTAACGTTAAATTTGGATCGGCATATCTTTGTTTAAAACATTCTTCTTGCAACGCAAAATCGGCAAAAGCAGAAAGTAAGTCTTGTTGATTCGGCGCTCTAAAACCAATCGAATAATTAAGTGACGGTTCAATTGCATAACCTTCGTGCGGGCAACCCGGCGGAATATATAATAAATCGCCCGGTTCTAAAATGTCGTCAATACAAGCGTCAAATCCAGTAATTTGCAGTAAATCAGGATGCGGTACTTTTTCAGTTAACTTTTGTTGCGCGCCAACTTTCCAATGACGTTTTCCTTGTCCTTGTAAAATAAATACATCGTATTGATCAACATGCGCGCCAACCCCACCGCCAGGCATAGAAAAGCTCACCATTAAATCATCAATCCGCCAGTTTGGAATAAATCGAAACGGACTCATTAACGCAGCCGCTTCCGTTGACCAGTGATCAACCGCTTGTACCAATAGTGTCCAATCTGTTTCTGGTAAATGGCTATAATCTTCAAACGGCCCATGTTCCACTTGCCATTTATTAGCCTGTTTACAAATTAAACGCGATTCAACTTCTTCTTCCATAGCTAAACCGGCAAGCTCATCTGCATCCAGTGGATCAATAAAGTTTTTAAATGCCCCTTTAATTAACACCGGCTTTTTTTGCCAGTAGGTATTTAAAAACTCAGCTTCAGAAAAGTTAAACAATTGATAAGTCATATTTTTAGTCTTTAATTAAAAATCCAACGATTTTTCTAACAAAAGGTGTGACCAGCAGTATAGTCGGAAAAGCGACACAAAATGCAAAAGCCCATGCTTTTAACCAAATTAATAATACGCCGTTGATCCAACCTAAATTAAAAAGCGTGATAACAAATGACATAATGCACGACATTGTTAACGCCATAACAAAAGCAAATACTTTAACTTGGTGTTGTTTATTTATCATATAACCTCATTGATAAACCAAAAATCAGCAACCCTGCTCTTTACAGTAAAAACGCAAAAGGCAGCTAAAAATAGCTGCCTTATTATTAACGTTAAAATTTAAGTAAATGCTTAAATTTCGTCAACAAATGCTTGAGCACGACCAATATAGCTTGCTGGTGTCATTTGTTTTAAACGGACTTTTTCATCAGCCGGAATTTCAAGGTTATCAATAAAATCAGCCATGATTTGTTTATTAACGCGCTTACCACGAGTTAACTCTTTTAACTTTTCGTATGGCTTTTCAATTGCATAACGGCGCATCACAGTTTGAATTGGCTCAGCTAATAATTCCCAGTTTTGATCAAGTTCAGTTAATAAACTTTGCTCGTTTACTTCTAACTTGCTGATACCTTTTAAGGTTGCCTGATACGCAATAATTGAATGTGCAGCACCTACCCCTAAATTACGTAAAACAGTTGAGTCTGTTAAATCACGCTGCCAGCGAGACACTGGTAATTTTTGAGCTAAGTGAGTGAAAATTGCATTTGCTAAACCTAAGTTACCTTCTGAGTTTTCAAAATCAATCGGGTTAACTTTATGTGGCATAGTTGAAGAGCCAATTTCACCAGCTACTGTTTTTTGCTTAAAGTGACCTAAAGCAATGTAAGCCCAAATATCACGGTCAAAGTCTAAAATAATGGTATTCGCACGCGCAACCGCATCAAATAACTCAGCAATATAATCATGCGGTTCAATTTGCGTTGTATAAGGGTTCCAAGTTAAACCTAGGCTAGTCACATAGCTTTCGCTAATTTCATTCCAGTCAAGTTCAGGGTAAGCCGATAAGTGAGCATTATAGTTACCTACAGCGCCATTAAATTTACCTAAAATCTCAACCGCTGCAATTTGATCACGCTGGCGTTTTAAACGCATATATACGTTTGCCATCTCTTTACCCATAGTGGTTGGAGACGCAGGCTGACCATGCGTACGCGCCATCATAGCAACATCACGGTAGTCTTTGGCTAAACGCTTTAACTCAGCCAAAATTTTATCAATATAAGGTAAAATAACTGTATCACGAGCTTCGTTTAACATTAAACCGTGTGATAAGTTATTAATATCTTCAGAAGTACAAGCAAAGTGGAAAAACTCAGTCACTGCATGCAATTCAGCATTGTTAGCAATTTTTTCTTTTAAGAAATATTCAACTGCTTTTACGTCGTGGTTAGTGGTGCGCTCAATTTCTTTCACTCGCGCAGCATCCGCTTCACTAAACTCATCAACAATCTTATTTAATACTAGATTCGCTTCTTCTGAAAATGCCGGAACTTCTTGAATGCCTGCAATTTGAGCCATTTTTTGTAACCAGCGAACCTCAACTGTTACACGGTATTTAGTTAAACCAAATTCACTGAAAATTGGACGCAATTCAACAGTTTTGCTGCCGTAGCGGCCGTCAACCGGTGAAATTGCAGTTAAGCTGGATAACTCCATTGAAATCTCCTGTTAAGATAAAGCGTATTGTTTAAGGGCTTGCTCGGCATAATGTACCCATTGTTGCCTGCGAAAAACAATATTTCTGCGCTGACCACCAGATTGCCGCCACAATACAGCCGAACGAACGGCCGCTAATAATAAAGCTCGCACTTTATTTTGTACCGAGTTTTGTTTTAGTAAATCTGGATTGCCTAAAACTTTAATCGGTGAACCAAGTGGACTAATGACTTGTTTATAAGCCTGGGCAAAGCCTTCTAACACTAATTCATGAGTAAGCTCAAAATGAGCACGTTTTTGTTCAATTAAACTGATTTGTTTAGATAACTGCTGCAAACTACCCTTGCGTTTGTTTAATCGTCTTTCAAGCGTTAACGCACTTAAAACATAACGGGTTAATTCGGCATCTTTAACATGCGAATTATTACCCAGTTGTTCACGGATAATTTTAAAGCCGGTTAATAATTTATCTGCACCGCCATAAACGGCTTCGGCATTTTCCGGGCTGGTATTAAGCACGCTCTCAAGCATAGTTGCTAATTCCGGCTCGTTCAACGCGCCGCGACGGGCAATTGTTTGCACCATATAACAGGCCTGACAAACACCTGCTAACGCTAAAGTTTGCTGAAAAGTTACTTGCGCCATTAATACTCTTTTTTATTTAATTAATTGATCAATGATAGCGCCACCTAAACAGGTTTCACCTGAGTAAAACACCGCAGATTGGCCCGGTGTAACTGCAGCAACCGGCTCATTAAACATGACCTGATAATTTTCATCATCGATTTGAGTGATTGTGCAGCTAACATCCGTCTGGCGGTAGCGGGTTTTCACTGTACACGAGTATTCACCCTGTGGACCTTTGCGATCAACCCAATGCGCCTGATTCACTATCATGCCATTAGAAAACAATCTTGGATGTTTATTGCCTTGTGCAACCACTAATACATTGCGTTGTAAATCTTTATCTACTGTATACCAAGGCGCTTCACCGGCATCTTTTAATCCGCCAATGCCTAAGCCTTTGCGTTGACCTAAAGTGTGGTACATTAATCCTTCGTGACGGCCAATTATTTCGCCTTCAGTAGTTTCAATATCACCCGGTTGTGCCGGTAAATATTGTTGTAAAAAGTCTTTAAATTTACGCTCACCAATAAAACAAATGCCAGTTGAGTCTTTTTTATCTGCGGTCACCAAACCTTGCTCTTCGGCAATTCGGCGTACTTCTGGTTTTTCTAATTCGCCTACCGGGAATAATGTTTGCGCAATATGTTCGCTCGCCAAAGTATATAAAAAATAACTCTGGTCTTTATTGTTATCCAAACCACGTAACATTTGCCATTGGCCTTCTACCAAAGCTCGGCGAACATAATGGCCAGTCGCAATATAATCGGCACCTAATGCGTCGGCGGCAAACTCTAAAAAGGCTTTAAATTTAATTTCTTTGTTACACATAATGTCAGGGTTTGGTGTGCGCCCTGCTCTATATTCAGCCAAAAAGTATTCAAATACATTATCCCAATACTCGGCGGCAAAATTTACTGTGTGTAATTCTATGCCTAATTTATCGGCAACGGCTTGTGCATCAGCTAAATCTTGTGCGGCTGCGCAATATTCATCTGTGTCGTCTTCTTCCCAGTTTTTCATAAATAACCCTTCAACCTGATATCCCTGTTGAAGTAATAAATAAGCTGAAACTGAAGAGTCGACACCGCCAGACATACCAACAATGACTTTTTTATCACTGTTATTAGACATATTTATTTAAACCTGCTGCTAAAAATGGGGGCTTATTCTAGCATTGTTTCTTTGCGCTATAAATAACTTTGCACACCTGAAAGTGGGATCCGTTTACCAGCAAGGTAATCATCCAGACAAATTTTAACCAACGGGCTGCGCATTTGCGATAATTTTTGATCTATTTGCTCAAGTGTAAACCAATGTGCGGCGGTAATATCACTGTCTTGAGGCTGTGTTTTTGGCAGTTCATTTTGCTCAAGTTCAATTAAATAACAAAACCTTAAATACTGAATATTTTTATGTTTAACTTCGCTTTGGTAAATCCCAACTAAAGCTTGTGGTTCTAACTTTAATCCGGTTTCTTCATATAATTCACGTTTAGCCGCGTCGAGCAAACTTTCATTTTGTTCTAAATGTCCGGCAGGCTGATTATAAACTTGTCGGCCATCTTCGGTTTCTTCTACTAATAAAAAATGATGGTTGCATTTAACAATACAAGCGACTGTTGTATTTGGTTTAAACATGAAGCGTCCTTTTATTATCGTTTATTGATTTTTTGTATTTTCGATTTTTATCGGTTTTATTTATATGCCATTTAGTTATCTAGCTCAATTGACTCAGCGTTAATTTCACGCCACTGGCCGGGCTGTAAATTATTTAATTTAATATTGGCAATTTGGCAGCGAATTAATCTTAATGTTGGTAATCCAACGTGCGCTGTCATTCGTCTGACTTGGCGGTTTTTACCTTCAAATAAAGTGAGTTCAAGCCAGCTTGTCGGAATTGACTGGCGCTGACGAATTGGCGGATTACGCGGCCATAAACCGGCGGGTTGCTCTATTAGCTTAACGTTTGCAGGTTTAGTCATCCCATCTTTTAGCTCAACACCTTGCTCAAGCGCCTGAATTTGTGCAGTGCTCACCTCGCCTTCAACTTGTACCCAATACGTTTTACCTTGCTTTTTATCTGGGTTTGCAAGCAGGTGCTGAAGTTGACCATTATTGGTTAAAATGAGTAATCCTTCAGAATCTTTATCTAACCGGCCTGCGGCATAAACGTTTTTTATATCAATAAAATCTTTTAATGTTTGCCGGTTTTGCTCGTCAGTAAACTGAGTTAATACATTAAAAGGTTTATTAAATACAATAACCAAGGTTGGTGTTTGTGATTGGTTTTGTGGTTTATGCGTAGTTAAATCACGCAGTCCTTTTTTGGGTTTGTTGCTTATTTGTTGCTTTGTTTTTTGAGCGCTGAATTTACTTTTATTAGTAGTCGTTTTGTTTTTAGCTACTTTTTTATTGTGGCTGGTATTTTTCGCAGACAACGAAAAAGGTCTGTTTTTATTTGGGCTAACCTGATTTGTCACTTTTATCTAATCACTGTGTTTATTTTCACAGTGACAGCTTAACGTAAAATAAATTTATATATAAGCATAAATCGGCAAATATATGATTTGATAAATAATCACCATAATTAAGCCTAATTAATTTGCGCTTGTAGTTATGATTTTCCTTGATAGAATCAGGCTAGAATTAAACTTTAACCTTGCATTAAGACAAGCGATTAACCTGCCTGTAGATTGTTTAAACAATTTTTAGCTAAGCGTTAGCAAAATTTTTTTGTTTTTTGCTAAGCTGGTTGGATTAACTCGTTTTAAGCTCATGTTTGAGCAAAATGCCATTAAAAGGAAACGTCAATGACAAGCAAAACGCCTAAAATTATCTACACAATTACAGATGAAGCACCGGCTCTGGCAACTTATTCGTTTTTGCCAATTGTTCAAGCTTTTGCTAAACAAGCTGATATTGAAGTAGAAACCCGCGACATTTCATTAGCTGGCCGTATTTTGGCTCATTTTCCTGAGTATTTATCAGATGCACAAAAACAATCTGACGACTTAGCAGAATTAGGTGAATTAGCTAAAAAACCTGAAGCCAACATTATTAAATTACCGAATATCAGTGCTTCTATTCCTCAGTTAGTTGCGGCGATTAAAGAATTACAAGCTAAAGGTTTTGCATTACCGGATTATCCTGCTGAGCCAAAAACTGATGAAGAAAAAGCGATAAAAGCCACTTATGCAAAAGTATTAGGTTCTGCAGTTAACCCTGTTTTACGTGAAGGTAACTCAGATCGCCGTGCACCTACGGCAGTTAAAAACTATGCGAAGAAAAATCCACACCGTATGGGTGAATGGTCAAAAGATTCAAAAGCGCATGTCGCTTCAATGACTGAAGGTGATTTTTACGGCAGCGAAAAATCCGTTACTTTAGATTCAGCTTGTCAATTTAAAATTGAATTTACGGCTGAAGACGGCTCTACCACCTTATTAAAAGATTTTGCGCCACTCCAAGCGGGTGAAGTCATTGACTCATCAGTGATGAGCGCTAAAGCACTTCGTGCATTTTTAGCTGAGCAAATTCAAGATGCAAAAGCAAAAGGCGTATTATTTTCATTACACATGAAAGCAACCATGATGAAAGTATCTGACCCAATTATTTTTGGTCAGTGTGTTTCTGTTTTTTATCAGGATGTTTTAGAAAAACATGCCGCTACATTCGCTGAGCTAGGTGTTGATTTAAATAACGGTATTGGTGATGTGTTTGCAAAAATCGAAAAACTTGAGCCAGCAAAACAAGCTGAAATCAATGCTGATTTTGCCAAGTTATATGACAATGCACCATCGCTAGCTATGGTTAACTCTGATAAAGGTATCACCAATTTACACGTACCAAGCGATGTCATTATTGATGCTTCTATGCCAGCTATGATCCGTGGCGGCGGTAAAATGTGGAACAGCGCAGGCGAAGAACAAGACGCTAAAGCGGTTATTCCAGATCGCTGTTATGCCGGTGTTTATGATGAAACCGTTAAATTCTGTATCGAAAATGGCGCATTTGATCCAGCAACTATGGGTACAGTCCCTAACGTTGGTTTAATGGCTCAAAAAGCTGAAGAATATGGTTCGCACGATAAAACATTCCAAGCAACAGGCAAAGGCTCAATCAAAGTTGTAGCGGACAACGGCACTGTTTTAATGGAACAAACTGTTGATACGGATGATATTTTCCGTATGTCGCAAGCTAAAGATGCCCCTATTCAAGACTGGGTTAAATTAGCAGTTACCCGCTCACGTTTATCTAACACACCTGTTATTTTCTGGTTAGATGAAAACCGTGCGCACGACGCTCAAATGATTAAAAAGGTAAAAGCATATTTACCTGAGCATGATACCGATGGTTTAGATATTCAGATTTTAGCGCCGGTTGAAGCGACTAAAGCAACTTTAAAACGCGTTAAAGCGGGTTTAGATACCATTTCAGCAACGGGTAACGTATTACGTGATTACTTAACTGACTTGTTCCCAATTTTAGAATTAGGCACTAGTGCAAAAATGTTATCTATTGTGCCACTGATGAACGGTGGTGGTTTATTTGAAACTGGCGCGGGTGGTAGTGCACCTAAACACGTAGAACAATTAGTGAATCAAAACTATTTACGTTGGGATTCATTAGGTGAGTTTTTAGCGCTAGCGGCCTCTTTTGAGCATTTATCAAATACAATGGATAATGCTAAAGCCAGCGTTTTAGCCAATGCGTTAGATAAAGCAACTGGTTTATTGTTAGACAATAATAAGTCGCCGTCTCGTAAATTAGGTGGCATCGACAACCGTGGTAGTCATTTTTATATTGCACTTTATTGGGCACAAGCATTAGCAGCTCAAACAGAAGATGCTGATTTGGCAGCCGCTTTTGCCCCAGTCGCTAAAGCATTAGCAGACAACGAAGCTAAGATTGTTGAAGAGTTAGTTTCGGTTCAAGGTAATGCTGTTGAGATTGGTGGTTACTACAAGCCAAATGACGATCAAGCTGGTGAGGTTATGCGCCCGAGTACAACCTTAAATCAGGCCATTTCAGCATTATAAAAATAATATTCACAAGAATTTAAAAGTAATAGATTTAAAGGAGGCGCCGCCTCCTTTTTTTTATTTATTGATTAAATTTAATCCTATTCATATTTTAACTCTCCACAACGGTAAAGCCAATCAAAGCTATTGAGTAAATTTTGCAAAATACGCTAGGGTCTGTTGATCTTTTGAATACAATTTTGCAGCAGTTTTGTTTGGTATTTATCCAAGGCATAGCGATTGACGTGTAGTAAGCTACATAAATGAGCTATAACGCAGAAGAAATGCCAAACAAACGCTGCCTTTAGGTTCGTCCTAAATGCTTTTTACTCTTTGTTGTAGCATTTTGACTTAATCCATTAGGCCTTCAATGCTGCGCCTCAATTAAAAAGCATTTAGTTAGAACAAAATTTGTACATCAAACGTCAACAGACCCTAGCTAATATGGTTATGCACTATTTTGTTTTATTTAGTCTGCTACTGCACCAATTTCTCCTATTGCACCAATATAAACATTTTGTAGAACAAATTATTTGACCTTTTAGTCGTAATAACCTTGTTTATTAAAGCTGGCATATAACCTGCTAATGATTAGCTGCGTATTTTGCGGAGTAAATTAATGACAATCGACATTCTTTGGGTTTTATTTTGTGCTGTTCTAGTTTTAATTATGCAAGGCGGTTTTTTATTTTTAGAATCAGGTTTAACTCGAAAAAAGAACGCGATTAATGTCGCATTAAAAAATGCAGCTGACTTTGCATTAACCTTTCTTATGTGGTGGTTCATTAGCTATGGCATTATGTTTGGGACAAGCTATCAAGGGTTAATTGGAACTAGTCAATTTGGCTTTGAAGTCAGTACTGAATATCCGTATGAAGCTAGTTTTTTTATATTTCAGGCTATGTTCTGTGCAACGGCTGCAACTATTGTATCTGGTGCCATTGCAGAACGAACTAAATATGTCGCTTACAAATTGATCACTTTGTTAATTGTTGGGGTTATTTATCCTGTCTTTGGCCACTGGGCTTGGGCAGGTTTTAATCAGAGCCAAACAGGATATTTAGCTCAAGCCGGTTTTATCGATTTTGCTGGTTCAACTGTTGTTCACAGTGTTGGTGGTTGGGTCGCGTTGGCTGCAATCATTATTATTGGTCCCAGAATCGGTCGGTTTAGCTCTGAGCAAAGTTTTGCTATTCCATTTAGTAATTTACCGGCTGCAATGCTGGGCATTGTATTATTTATTGTCGGCTGGGTAGGCTTTAATGCAGGCAGCACATTAGCTTTTTCGTCTAATATTCCAATGATCATAATTAATACCTTACTTGCAGCTTGTGCTGGAGGTCTCGGTGCATATCTAATTACCTTGTTTTGGACAAGCTCTCACCTTGAAAAAAGCGTTGTGCTGTTAAACGGAATTTTATCAGGCCTAGTTGCAATTACAGCATCGTGCCACGCGGTTAATCAATTACAAGCCATTATTATTGGTATTGGTGGTAGTTTATTTATGATCTTAGGGGTTAACTTATTAGCCAAACTAAAATTAGATGATGCAATTTCTGCCATTCCAGTACATTTATTTGCAGGTATATGGGGTACTTTAGCTGTCGCTTTATTTGGTGATTTGTCTTTGTTAAATACCGGTTTAAGCCGTACTGAACAGTTTTTGGTACAACTTGAAGGGATTATAAGTTGTGCACTTTGGTCGTTTAGCCTGAGTTATTTAGTTCTTTATATTATCAATCATTTTTACCCACTCAGAGTAAGTAAAATAGACGAACATAACGGTTTAAATATTGCTGAACACAATGCTCGTAATGATTTACATGATTTTTTGGTTAACCTTAAAAAGCAAGAATCTAATTTAGCACACCGTATTCCTGTAGAACCTTTCACTGAAGTTGGTTTAATCGCTGAAAAATATAATCAAATGATGGATGTAATTGAACAAAACTCAGCTAAAACACAAAGTATAGTCAGAGATATACAGGCTGGTGTTGTTACACTCGACGCAGCCCAACACATAGTGAGCATGAATCCTGCAGCCGAAGCTATTTTTAGTATTAATGAAAGTGAAGCCTTAGGCCGTAGAATTTCAGATATCTTTACAATTGACCACGTTTCAGAGTTCAATAGTGGAAATGAATTACCTTTTATTGGTGATTTTAATCAATTATTTATCAAACCATCTCATCTAAGATTTGAAGGCCAACCATATCAGCAACTTAAAACAAAATTTTTAGATATTGTCATTACTCAAAGCAGTCATTCAATTATTGAGCATACATGTTTAATTAATGATATGACTGAATATAAAGCTATAGAAGCGGCTTTGCATGCAGAAAAAGAGCAAATGCATGCCACTTTGGACTCTATCGGTGATGGGGTAATTACCACAACAGCTAGTGGTAATATAGTATATATGAACCCCATAGCAGAGTCTTTGATTGGTTGGCCATTAGCCAAAGCAAAAAAACGTAAAATTTATCAAGTTATGGCGGTTGTTGACTCACCAGAGCAAAGACCAAACGATGCCATAATACGTTCTGTGATTGAAAATAAACAAACTCATGTAACGAATAAACCCAGATTGCTTTATTGTCGAGACGGTAGTGTAAGAGCGATTAGACATACTATAGCCCCCATGTTTGATCAAAATAATAATGTAAACGGCACCGTTGTTGTGTTCCAAGATGTTACTCAATCTCAAATCATTCAGCGCCAGTTAAATCATCAAGCAAAGCATGATGGTTTAACTGGATTGATCAATCGAACAGAGTTTGATCGCTGTTTAGCTGAGTTAGTAGAAGATAGTATTCATACCAAACAGAGCCATATCCTTTTATATATAGATTTAGATAGGTTTAAAATCGTCAACGATTTATGCGGCCATCAAGCTGGAGATGAGCTATTACGACAAGTAGCTCATTACATGAAACAAAAAATTAGAAGTAGTGATATTTTAGCTCGGTTAGGAGGAGATGAGTTTGCTGCTATTTTATATCACTGCGATATAGAAAAAGGTCAGAAAGTAGCTGAAAACATTCGAGATAAAATAGAATCTTATCGATTTAACTGGGAAGGAAAAGAATTTACAGTAACGACTAGTATCGGGGTTATTCCTATCGATCAATACTCCAATAGTGTTAATGATATTATCCAATTAGCAGATGCTGCTTGTTATGCATCAAAAGACTTAGGACGTAATAACGTATACTTATATCAACCAGATGATAAAGAGATCAATGCAAGAAAGAGCCAAGTCAAATGGGTCAGTAGAATTAACCAAGCATTAGAGCAGGATAAATTTAAACTCTATTTTCAGCAAATAGCTCCAGTAAACAGCCTTGAAAAAAGCCTTAAGTTTGAAGTTTTACTTAGAATGCATTTAGATGATGAGATTTATATGCCTGGTGCTTTTATTCCTACTGCTGAGCGATATAATTTAATGCACTCAATTGATCAATGGGTCATTAAAAACTCATTTAAGTGGCTATCTGAAAATAAAGGGAAATTACCTAAACAACTTACCTGTTCTATAAACTTATCCGGTGAATCTATTAATAAACCAGAATTAAAAAATTTCATTATGGCTATGTTAGATAAATATAGTATCGACGGAGGGCATATTGTTTTTGAAATCACAGAAACTATAGCAATTTCCAATTTACATAAAGCATCTGATGTGATGGAGCAATTACGTAAAGTAGGTATCCGTTTTGCACTGGATGATTTTGGTAGTGGTTTATCATCTTTTGGATATCTTAAAAGTTTACCTATCGATTATTTAAAAATTGATGGCTCTTTTGTTAAAGATATCAACAATAATACTTTTGATCAGGCCATGGTTGATGCCATTAATAAAATAGGCCATACAATGGGTTTAAAAACCATAGTAGAGTACGTTTCTAATGCCCAGGTCAAGTCAACTTTAGAGTCAATTAAAGTTGATTATCTACAAGGTTATTACATTCACAAACCTAGTCCTATCGATAATTTACTCAAAGATTTTGGGCTGGTAAGGTTGGTTAGTTAGCGTGTTGCTTCCCAGCCAATAATTGCAGACTTTTTAGGTAAGCCCCACATATATCCCCCTAAGTGGCCACTGGTTTGGATCACTCTGTGGCAAGGGATTAAAAAAGCAACTGGGTTTTGTCCAATTGCGCTACCCACTGCTCTGGCTGCTTTGGGTTTACCAATACGTTCCGCAATATCACGATAAGTCGATAAAGTCGCTGTCGGTATTTTAAGCAGACTTTCCCACACTTTTAGCTGAAAAGGGGTTGCAGCCAAATGCAGTTTTATTTGCTTTAAATCAGCTGAACTTTGGTTAAAAACAGTGGCAACCGCTTGATGTGCTTCGGTTTGAATAAATTTAAATTGAGCATTTTCAAAACGCTTATGTAAATCAGCCAGTGCTGCTGCTTTGTTTTGATTAAACTGAATATGGCAAATGCCTTTAACAGTAGAAGCAATTAACATTTGCCCAAATGGGCTGAACCAAAATGAATAAAAGATCGTTAAATTAGCGCCGCCACTTTTAAATTCAGCCGGAGTCATTGCCTCAATGTTGATAAATAATTCATGCAAGCGACTCGGACTGGATAAGCCGGTTTCAAATGCAGTATCCAAAACAGACTGGTTTTGTTTTAACAGTAACCTTGCATAATCCAAGCTAATGTATTGAATAAACTTTTTGGGGCTAACGCCAGCCCATGTTTTAAACATACGCTGAAAATGATACGGGCTTAAATTAACCGCGCTCGCAATGGTTTCCAAAGATGGCTGCTGTTTAAAATTAGCCTGAATATACTCAATTGCTTGTTCAATTCGATAATAATCTACCGACTCAGGCGACGCTAAATCTGCATTATGGTTAGTCTTTATCATCATTTATCGCTAATAAAATGGTATTGGATGAGTCAATCATACTTAATTTAAATTAGGAAACAGATCCGTTTCTTGCGCAGTTTGGGTTACTTACGGTTCAAACAAAATGGAGATACGATTGAGAAAGGTTGAAAAATAGTGCGCAGGCCTAATTATAGCTCAGGTCTGCGCGGTATTGTTTTAAAACAATATTAAAGAAAAGGAAACTAGCGGAATTTAAGTTCTGACACTTTGTTATATAAACGCATGAATATGTTTTCAATTGTGCTGCTGGCTGCAAATGGCAGTTTATCCATTACCCCTTTATTAATTTTATATTTAATTTGAAAGACTTGAGTATCGGCAACCTGCTCAAAAATATAATCATCACTGGTTTTTAATTCATCGACCAAACCAAGTGATAATGCTTGAGATCCCATCCAATGTTCACCGGTTGCCACTTTTTCTACATTCAATTCGTTTCTAAACTCACTGATATGAGCGACAAATAAATGATGAATTTCTTCCAGTTCAGATTTAAATTTTTCACGGGCTTTATCTGTGTTTTCACCGAACATAGTTAAAGTTCGTTTAAATTCGCCAGCGGTAATTTGTTCAAATTCAATATTATTGTTCTTTAAAACTTTATTAAAGTTAGGCAGTTGAGCAATCACACCTATTGAACCCACAATCGCAAAAGGCGCACTAATAATTTTATCGGCGACACAAGCCATCATATAACCGCCACTTGCTGCCACTTTATCAATAGCAATCGTTAACGGGATTTGTTTTGCCTTAATTCGTGCTAGTTGTGATGCTGCTAATCCATAACCATGGACAACACCGCCGCCACTTTCCAGCTTAATTAAAACCTCATCCGCAGGGGTCGCTACCGCTAAAACAGCTGAAATTTCTTCACGCAGTCCGTCAACTTCATGTGCATCTACGCTACCTTTAAAGTCAATGACAAAAACACGTTTTTGAGCTTGGTTTGTTGATTCATCACTTTTTTGTTTAGCTGCCGCTTTGGCTTTTTGTTTTTCTTCTTTGGCTTTTGATTTAGCCTGCGCTTTATCTTGCTTTTCCTTTAATTTAAGCGCTTCTTTATCAAGTAATTCGTTTTCTAAAGCCGATTTAGTTTGATTAAAACGCTCTGTTAGATTCGTTACTTCTAATTCGCCTTTTTTACCAGACTTACCTTTTTTAGCACTGGCAGCTAAAGCCAAAATAATAACAAATGCAATTATAAAGGTGATGGTTTTTGCTAAAAACAAACCATATTCGTATAAAAATTCCATTCCGGTTCTCTTTTAAAATAAATCACAATTGATACAGCTTACCACAACTCAATATTCAGGGTTAAGTGCTAATCAAGCCACTTAATATAAATAGCAAGCGTTTGAGTTAAGTTATTTATATTTAGTTGTATTTTAAGGTTTAAATTAATCACTATCAGGTTCAAAAATAGAGTTGGTTATTTTTTAGCTTTATTTTTTTATTGTTTAATAACAACAACTTAAAAATATAAACTTTTACAATCAACAAGGATATCCACAAACTTAGTGGATAAACCAAATAAAACCAAATGCAAACAGCATTAATGCTGTATTTTCACTCAGCCTGAGTTAAATTTAGGTTTATTTTTAAACAGTTCAAAAAGCAAACTAAATAAGTTGTTCAACCTATACCTAAACTTAAAATAAAACGAGCAAAGCACTGTTTATCCAAACAGAAAAAAGACGTTTAAAATAGAGGAAATAAGTGGCTGATCAAATTTTGATCTAATTTTATTTAATTTAAAATCATAAACTTAAAACTTACCCACCTACTCATTCACATACTTATCTACAGTTTTTGTGGATTATTCAATTAAACGCATAAAACGACCAATTTAGTTTAAAATTGGATGATAAATTAAACTAAAAATGCGTCCATCTTAAAACTTACTCACAGGATAAAACTAATATGATGATAAAAAGTGAACAAAAATACTGTTTTTCAGTTTGATTCAGCCGAGTTAATAACAGGAAAGTCATTAAGTTGATAATTCACAGCATTAGTTAAATAAAATAAGTTTAAGGTTGATAACCCTTATTCATATTTTAACAGGCGAAACAAGGGTTATTCACAAGGTGTGGATAACCAAATCCACACTGTTTTATATTGATTAACTAAAACATTAAAATAAACTTATTTTTATTCACTCACAGCTAAAAGTGACACCTAAAATAATTTGTAACGCACTTTAATCCGCTATAAAAACAAAAACCGAACAAAAAACAACCAGAAAAATAAACATTAAAAATCATCAACTTAACCATTACCCACTGGCTATTCAACAGACTTATCTACAGATTTTGTGGAATACTGGCATAAATCGGTAAAAACTGATTATTACCTGAGATTATCCGCTTAATTAAGCCTTGTTTTAGGTTTGAATTCAGTTAATTTAAACTGAATATCTAAAGCTTATTCACAATTCACAACAAACGGCTTTTTCGGTAAAATAACCCTAACTGAACAATCCGAATGAGTTATAGTGACAAGCCAAAATCAGCATCATAAAACAGTGCAATTTGAGTTAAACGTATATGCGCCCTGCAATAGTAAAATTACCGGATTAGATACGCATCCAACGGCTATTATAAAAGATGGATTTTTAGGGTTGGGGGTTTGTTTTAATCCATTAAGCAGCCAGTTTTTTAGTCCGATTGATGGCGAAATCGTTTATTTTCCAAAAACCTGTCACCAACTTAGGCTGAAACATAGCTCTGGGTTGTTAATTCATATTGAGTTTGGCATAAATACCCCCATCTTAATGGCTCAGAGTTTTGTTCAATTTAAAAACGCCGGACAAAAAGTAACGCAGGGTGAGTTGTTATTTGAATATAATTTACCTTTATTAAATAACCGGCTTGAATCATTGCAATCTTTTATCGGGGTTGCCAATTTAACTCAAAATTTTGAGCTTATTCCTTATTATCATTCTGTCAAGGCAACAGAAGATATTGTTTTTACGATAAAAAAATAGGTTTATTTATGATTACCTTATACGGTATTAAAAATTGTGATACGGTCAAAAAAGCCAGAAAATGGTTAGAGCAACACAATATAAACTATCGCTTTCATGATTTTCGTGAAGATGGATTACAACAATCACAAGTTGAAGATTGGATTAGTAAACTAGACTGGGAAACGGTATTAAATAAACGCAGTACCAGTTTTCGTCAACTCAGTGATGAGCAAAAAAACAATTTAAATGCTGATACGGTAGCGGGTTTGTTGACTGAAAATCCAACGTTAATAAAACGCCCTTTGGTCGAAAATGGCACAGCGTTATTTGTTGGATTTAACGATAAACAATGGCAAAGCATTTTTGCTGAATAAGTCTGAAAGTGAGTTTGATATGAGTGAAGTAATTAATTTATTAAAAGATTTAATTCAGCGTCAATCTGTTACCCCAGAAGATGCAGGCTGTCAGGATTTAATGGCTCAGCGATTAGCTGATGCAGGCTTTAATATTGAATCAATGGTGTTTGAAGACACAACCAATATGTGGGCTAGAAAAGGCTCACAAGATCCGGTTTTTTGTTTTGCCGGACACACAGATGTTGTCCCGACTGGCCCTGTTGGTGCTTGGAAAACACCACCTTTTGTGCCAACTGAATTAGACGGTTATTTACACGGCCGTGGGGCAGCAGATATGAAAGGCAGCTTAGCCGCCATGCTAGTTGCGACTGAACGGTTTGTAAAAAAACACCCTGATCATAAAGGCTCTATTGCGTTTTTAATTACCAGTGATGAAGAAGGTCCATTTATTAATGGTACAACCCGGGTGATTGATACCCTCGAAGCACGCAACGAAAAAATTACTTGGGCATTAGTCGGTGAACCAAGTAGCACTGAAAAAGTCGGTGATGTGATTAAAAATGGCCGCCGTGGTAGTTTAAGTGGAGATTTGGTCGTTAAAGGCATTCAAGGGCATGTCGCCTACCCTCATTTAGCAAAAAACCCAGTTCATTTAGCGGCACCAGCATTAACTGAATTAAGCCAGATTGAATGGGATAAAGGTAATGAATTTTTCCCGCCAACCAGTTTTCAAATTTCAAATATTAATGCCGGAACAGGGGCAACGAATGTTGTGCCGGGCGAATTAACCGTGTTATTTAACTTTAGATATTCAACCGAAGTGACTGCACAAGAATTGGTAAAAAAAGTTCATGCAATCTTAGATAAACACGGTTTAGATTATGATTTGGACTGGACTTACAATGGATTACCGTTTTTAACTGACAGCGGTTATTTAGTTGAAGCGGCGAATAAAGCAGTTGAAAAAGTGGCAGGCTATAAACCGGCTTTATTAACTACGGGCGGTACATCTGACGGTCGCTTTATTGCACCTACGGGCGCTCAAGTGGTTGAGTTAGGTCCGGTCAATGCGACTATTCATAAAGTAGATGAGTGCGTAAAAATAGCCGATATTGAGCAATTAACTGATATGTACGAGATTATGCTCGAAGCGTTATTAACCGATGAATAAACTCAAGCTATGTTCACATTTAACAACGAGCAATTAACTGGTAAATCTCAATCGCATTTGATTGAGCTTTACCCAAATCATTTAGTGCATATTGCAGCGACTAAAGCCGTTAAAAATCTGCAACAGGCCAGTCAGCAAGCAGGGTTTGATTTACGGCTGGCTAGTAGTTTTCGCTCGTTTGAACGCCAAAAAACAATCTGGAATAATAAAGCCTCTGGTTTATCGGTTTGTTTAGATAAATCAGAAAAACCACTGGATATTAAGACGCTATCTGGGTTTGAGCTGGCCGACAGCATTTGTTTTTATAGTGCAATTCCGGGTGCAAGTCGCCATCACTGGGGTTGTGACTTTGATGTATATGATTTTAAGGCTTATGCAAACCCTAACGATCTTAAATTAACTCAGGCTGAGTATCAAAAAGGCGGTGAAAATTATCAGATGTATTTATGGCTGGTTGATAATGCTGAAAAATTTGATTTTATCTTTCCGTTTACTCAAGCTAAAAATGGAGTTGCGGCTGAGCCTTGGCACATTAGTTATCAACCGTTAAGTAAACTGGCGCAACAAAGTTTTTCGGCTGATTATTTTGCTTCGTTACTCAAACAAAACGATATTTTATTAGCTGATGTTATACTTAAAGCCTTTGATTATTTTTATCCCAAATACATAGGACAATATCATGTCTAGCTTAACCATTGTTTTAATTATTATTGTTGTTTTGGCGTTTATTATTGGCCCCATTTTTATGTTAGATGGCAAAGGCAATTTTAATATTCCAAAAGGATTTAAAAACAAACAAGGGTACGATCAGGAAGAAGATGACTGGCCAACAGAATCAAAAAGCAACGAGCAAACATCACAAACAGATAACGACAATAAACCACCTAAGCTTTAATTCTTTAATGCTTTAAATATTGAATCAGCAATAGCTATAAAGGCTGTTAGGTGGTTTAACATTTTCGCGATAGGTTTAATCGTCTTGGCGATCAGAAATAATTTCCCCTGTCATTGGGTTTATTTTTAATTCTCGCTCTTGGTTATCTTTATACACTTCAACTTCCCAAACACCATTATCTAATGAAATTTCAGTAATATTTTTATAACCATTGGCTTCGATTATCTTGATAATTTCAACCAAAGTTTTAGCACCATCTGGTAAGCGCTCTTTAGCCTGAACCTGAAATGCAAAAGCAGCCAATAACATAACAATGGTAAATAACATAAGTGGTATTGTTTTTGTATTCATAGTTTATTCGTCCTTTTAAATACGGGTTTCAGTTGATTTATCGAGCAATGAAATTAAGCAAGTGTCTCTACAACACACATTCCTTTTAACTCAAAGACTATGTTTGTTTCAATTAAATATTGATGATAATGATGGTTTCCAGTTAATTTTGTGTGCTGGTAAGCAAAATTAACTGGCTTTATTGTTAGGCTGGCGCTTAGGCCTAAAGTAATCCGTATTCTGATAATAACTAAGCTGATTATTTTCATCGCTCCAGCCCGGAATTCCAAGTAGTGGTAGCGGCGATAAACTGCGATTATTAACTAGGGTATGATTGTGTTTAATATCAGCTGCTAATAAACCATCTAAAAGCTGATATTGTTTAGCCAAGCTTTGCTTAAAAAATGCCTCATCAACTCTAATAAAATAGGCTTTTGCGGTTAAACCAACAAACGGATTTAAACTCATTTCGTACATCGCATGACCAAAGATAAATGGCCTGATTTTTTTAAACCAACTTGCCCTTTGCTGCCAGAATATATCAACCCAGAGATGTGCTTGTAGCGCCAATTTTTGAGCATCATCCTGATAAGCAATTACAACTCCACACTCGTCAAATAAAGTAATGGCGTCACGTTGTTTGGTTCTCTGTTTGGCACCAAATTGTGCAATATCCGCCATGTGCAAATGGTTAAGCAAAGTTTTAGTTTGTGGGAATAAATGCCAGATACAGGCATTAAATAAATCATGCCAGTTAGCAACACGAGTCGGTATGGTTTTTTGTTCAAATATAAGGCTTTCGTAGCTTAATCCCTGCCAGTCAAAATCTTCTGTTTGCGCAATAAATTGATATGGTGCTAAATATTGATTATCTGAAAACTCTGGTTTAAATAAGCCTTGCTGAATTTGTTTACAGTTTGGAAAAATATTAAATTCAGCCAAATTTAAACACGCTGACAGATCACTAAAAATGGGGTTTTGATTAAATAAATTAGCATCCCAGATTTGGTCTGCCTGATATTTACGTTTCATAACTTGAAATATAGATAAACTTAAAATACAGATAAAAAATAAAGCAGAATCACTGCTAATTCTGCTTTATTGAGTATGTTGTGTTAGATTATTAAAACTAAACTCTTTTACGGCTACGTTTAGATTTTTCTGCTGGACGAGCTTGTCTAAGCTCTGATTTTCTAATCGCTTTACGGATCCGGTTCGCTTTAATATTTTTAATTTTATTATTTGCATCCACCGCTTTAACCATGCTGACAGGTTTTAACTGCACCAATTTACGCAAATAATTAATGTCTTTAATTTCAAGCTCAGCCCAACCACCTTGCGGCAGATTACGAGGCAATTGAATTTCGCCATAACGAATTCGGGATAAGCGGCTGACTTGCACACCTTGAGACTCCCACATCCGGCGAACTTCACGGTTGCGACCTTCAGATAAAGTGACATGATACCAACGGTTAATTCCTTCACCACCATGAAATTTCACTTTGGTAAAATTAGCCGGACCATCGTCTAGCTCTATGCCCATTCGTAATTTTTGAATAATCGCATCATTAACTTCACCAAATACCCGCACAGCATATTCGCGCTCAATTTCGTGAGTTGGATGCATTAAACGGTTAGCCAGTTCGCCATCGGTTGTAAATAACATTAAACCGGTTGTATTAATATCTAGCCGGCCTACAGACACCCAACGTCCGTTTTTTAATGGCGGCAAGCGATCAAATACGGTTTTACGGCCTTGTGGATCATTTCGGGTTGAAACTTCACTTAACGGTTTATGATAAATTAGCACTCGGCATGGAATGTCATCGACTGCTTTTATTTTGACAAGGTGACCGTCTAGTTTTAAAACATCATTTTCGTTAACGCGTTCGCCGATTTGCACAACTTTGTCGTTAACACTCACACGGCCATCTTCAATAGCCTGTTCCATTTCACGGCGAGAGCCTTTACCGGCTCTTGCCAATACTTTCTGAATTTTCTCTGACATCTGATTCTCCCGAATCTGATAAGGGTTGATAAGTTATTTGGGTTTCAGTTTGACCGGCTAAACCATTCAGGCTTGATTGTGCCTCGGTATGTAGACTATTTTGCAGCACCGGTAAATCTTCAACACATTGTAACCCAAAATAGTCTAAAAACGATCGGGTTGTTGCAAATAAAGCGGGCCTGCCCGCAACTTCTTTATGGCCAACCACTTTAACCCAACCTCTGTCTTGTAAAGTGCGAATAATTTGGCTGCTGACTGCCACGCCTCTAACCGCTTCAATTTCACCACGGGTGATCGGTTGTTTATAAGCAATTAACGACAAAGTTTCTAACATAGCGCGTGAGTATTTGGGGGCTTTTTCTTGCCATAATAAGCTGATCCACGGGCTTAATGTTGAGCGAGTTTGAAAACGATAACCAGAAGCAAGTTTAACTAGCTCAATGCCATGCATTTCATAACTAAGTTGGATTTGTTTAATTAATTCGGTGACTTTACGTTTAGATAAATTAAATTCGGCCAGAACCGTTTCAAGCAATTGCTCAACTGTTAATGGTTTATCAGATGCGAAGATAGCGGCTTCAATAATTTGTTGGTATTGTAGGTTATTTTTTCGAGCCATAAATTAACTATAAACCTGATTTAAACTTGTTTATTTAAATCATTATAAAATTATTCAGACAAGATAAAATAAAAACCCTCAACAGTAAACTATTGAGGGTTTTAACTTGTTGGTTATGGCTGTAGCTGGCTTAAAAAGTTAGCTATCATATCCATTTGGGTTTTGTGACTGCCAGCGCCAAGTATCTTCGGCCATTTCTTTAACGTCTCGTTTTGCTTTAAACCCTAATTGCTGCTCTGCAAAAGTTGGATCAGCATAACACTGAGCAATGTCACCTGGGCGTCTTGGCGCAATTTTATAAGGCACAGCTTTACCACTGGCCGCTTCAAAAGCTTTTACCATTTCTAATACGCTGCTGCCTTTGCCGGTGCCTAAATTAAATACGTGAGTGCCTGGTTTATCGTATAATTTTTCTAAAGCCTGAACATGGCCACGCGCTAAATCTAATACATGAATATAATCACGTACACCTGTGCCGTCAGTTGTAGAATAATCATCACCAAAGACAGATAAATATTCGCGTTTGCCGACTGCAACCTGGGCAATAAATGGCATTAAATTATTAGGAATACCATTAGGATCTTCACCAATTAAACCACTTTTATGTGCGCCAACCGGATTAAAGTACCTTAATAAAACCACACTTAGCTTGTCATTGGCGTAAGTAACATCACGTAAAATTTCTTCAACCATTAATTTACTGCGGCCATAAGGGTTAGTTGCACTTAACGGAAAAGATTCCAAAATAGGCACTGAGGCTGGATCGCCATAAACAGTTGCTGATGAGCTAAAAATAAGGCTATAAACCTGATTTTTAAGCATACAATCAACTAAGATACGTGAGCCATTTACATTATTGTCATAATACTCTAGTGGTTTTTGAGTTGATTCACCAACGGCTTTTAACCCTGCAAAATGAATCACTGAGTCAATTTTATGCTCGCTAAAAATTCGATTTAATGCATCTGCATCACGAATATCAGCCTGATAAAAAGTAACAGCTTGACCACAAATTTTTTCGACTCTGGCTAACGCTTCAGATTTACTATTTATTAGGTTGTCAACAATCACAACCTCATGCCCGGCTTCAATTAAATCAATGCTGGTATGCGAGCCAATATAACCGGCTCCGCCTGTTACTAATATTTTCATGAGTCACCTTTAGGCTGGTTTTAATTACAATATATACCATACAAGGTTATACGTTTACCCTTGATATTGGAAGTATTTTTATGACTTTTTAATCAATATTTCACAAACAGAGACGATTAAACGGTGAATCCATCTATTATTTGGGTTAACATTCAAAAATTAGGCAAACTGAATGTTCAATTCAGTTTAAAAATAAACCCTAATTCAATTGCTTAATTAAGGTTAAACGCTATCAATGGCAACAATAAAAGATATTGCAAAAGCAGCTGGAGTTTCACTGGCAACTGTTTCACGGGTGATTAATGATGGCCCCAAAGTTGGCAATGAAACCCGCGCCAGAATAAAACAAATAATGAAAGAAATGGGCTATCGCCCTAATGCAAATGCGCGTGCGCTGGTCAATCAAAAAAGTGCTTCTTTAGGAGTGGTTTTAGCTGAATTGGCCGACCCGTTTTTTGCTACGTTAGCACATGGTATAGAGACCATAGCGCGTGAAAAAAATGTACAAGTGCTATTAAGTTCAGGTTCAATTGAAGCAAAAACAGAATTAAAAGCCATTGAAACTTTATTAGAGCACAGATGTGAAGCTATGGTGGTTCATAGTAAAGCATTAGACGATGAAACCTTAATTGAATTTGCCAGCCAAACACCCGGCTTTATTTTAATTAACCGTTATATTGAGGCGATAAAACATCAGTGTGTCTGGCTGGATAATATAGCCGGTGGTCAATTAATGGCAAAACACATGCTGAATTTAGGTCACAAAAAATTTGCAGTTGTATCAAGTAAATACCAAATCGACGATCCTTATCAAAGACTAGAGGGGATTAGAACTGCATTAGCCGAAGCCGGAGTAAAACTTGCTGATTCGGCAATTGAATATAGTAGCCCTGATCAGGAAGGGGGTGAAACCGCGATGCGTAATTTGCTCACACGAGGCGTCGATTTTACTGCTGTGCTGGGTTATAACGATGCAATGGCTGCTGGAGCCATGACCACTTTGTTAGATCAAGGTTTTCAAGTGCCGGATGATGTATCTGTTATTGGTTATGACGATGTTTTATTGTCGCGTTATTGTCGACCCAAACTCACTACGCTCAGGTATCCGATTGAAATGATGGCGAAACAAGCTGCACAGTTGGCTTTGAGTTACGCTGCTAAAGGGATATTTACCAATGAAGATAAAACCAAAACTTACAAATATACGCCAACAATAATTAAGCGTGAATCGGTATTAAAAACCCGCGATTAATATCCTCTATTGGAATATAAACGCGATAAAGACGTAATCGCCCATAATAAATCAGAAAAACAAAAAACCGTTATTGAGCAGTGCTTCAATAACGGTTTTTTTAACACGCTAAACTCGCTTTTACTTAACCTCAACTCGGGTTAAGGTGTATTCTAACTAATTGAATTATTTAACCTTATAATTCCACATAGTTTCTAACGAGCATTTTTTTGTGCGGACAAGGCAAATTCACGCGTCAATAGATAGTCTCGGCTTTAGTTCCGACGTCGCTCTACCTCCCCCATCCATGGGGTCGTATTGCAAGTGGATTTAACGCAGTACCCGCGAAAAAAGGCCGTTTGAAACATATTCATTAAACCGAATTGAGGTTAGTTAACTTTAACTAAAAAGCGTTAAGCAAAAGCACCCTGCTCTGCGGTACAAATAAAAATACTTTCTTTTAATCCGGTTTTAGCCTGATACTGAGTTTCAACAGCTTGCTGTACCTGAGTTAACAAATGATCTGGTACTAGTGCAACTACACAACCACCAAAACCACCGCCGGTCATCCGTACGCCGCCTTCTTCACCCAATTGCTGATGAATAATTTCAACTAATTCATCAATTTGAGAAGTGGTAATGGCAAAGTCATTTTTCATCGACATGTGAGAAGCACGCATTAACGCACTCACTTTTGCGGTTTCGCCTTTATTTAACGCTTCGCACATTGCTAAAGTACGCTCGTTTTCAGTAATCACATGGCGCGCCCTTAAATAAGCCACATCAGACATTTTCGCTTTATTTGCTTCTAACAAAGTTAAATCGGCATCACGTAAACTATCTAATTCCATAACTTGTGCAGCTTCTTCACACTGTTGGCGCCGTAAATTATATTCACTATCAACCAAGCCTCGTTTAACATTTGAGTTAACAATAAATAAGTTAAAACCAGCAGGAAGTGCACTGTATTTAATTTCAAGTGAACGGCAATCAAGCAACATAGCTTGATCTTTTTTACCCATTGCTGAAATCAACTGATCCATAATTCCACACGAGCAGCCAACAAATTCATTTTCTGCTTGCTGGCCTTTTAGTGCAGCTTGAATACCATCTAAAGGTAAAGCGTTTAAACTGGCAAAACATTTTAAAATTGCAATTTCAAAAGAAGCTGAAGAACTTAAACCAGCGCCTTGTGGCACATTGCCAGAAACAACAAAGTCTGCGCCTTTAATTTGCGGATAATCTTTCATTAACGCAATTAAAACACCACGAATGTAGTTGCTCCAACTATGCGTATTATCAAACTGAATATCGTCTAATGAAAAGCTCACTAATTGATTATCAAAATCTAAAGCTCTTACATTAACCGTTCGATCGTCACGGCTACTGGCAGCAATGTCTGTACCAAAATTAATAGCAGCAGGAAATACGAAACCACCATTATAATCAGTATGTTCGCCAATTAAATTAACACGACCTGGTGCATGACAGGTTAATTGTGGTGCCTGACCAAAAAATGATTGATAAGCTTGGGTAACTAAATCTTGTCTCGACATTTTATACATTCTCTTTGTAGTGCACATTAGAAACAGCTCTCAGTCGATCTGCTGCTTGTTCTGGGGTAATATCGCGCTGCGCTTCGGCCATCATTTCATAACCAACCATAAATTTACGCACTGTTGCTGAACGTAATAACGGCGGGAAAAAGTGAGCATGTAAAGTCCACTCGCTATGTGCTTCACCATCAAAAGGCGCACCATGCCAGCCCATAGAATAAGGGAATGAGCAGTTAAATAAGTTGTCGTAACGAATGGTAATTTGTTGAATAATATCGGCTAAAGACGTTTTTTGAGCCTGATTTAACTCAGTTAAACGGGCAACACTAAAACGCGGTAATAATAAAGTTTCAAACGGCCATGCAGCCCAGTAAGGCACCACAACAATCCAGTCATCATTAATGCAAACGGTTCTTTCACCAGACTCAACTTCACGTTTTACATAATCTTCTAGCAGATTAGAACCTTGCTCTGCCTGATATTGTTTAAAGCTGTTTAATTTTTTACTGGCTAACGTTGGCAATTGATTTTGTGCCCAAACCTGACCATGCGGATGTGGGTTTGAACACCCCATCATAGCGCCTTTGTTTTCAAACACTTGGATCCAGCTATAGGTTTTAGCTAATTGAGCGGTTTCATCCTGCCATGTATTAACAACTTCAGTAATCTCTGCAACACTTAACTCTGGTAAGGTTTTGCTATGATCAGGCGAGAAACAAATCACTCGACTACAACCCTGCTCAGTCGCCATTCTAAATAGAGGATCATCATCAGCGACAACTGGCGTATCATCTTTTAACGCAGCAAAATCATTAGTAAATACAAAAGTCGATGTGTATTTAGGATTCACTTCGCCATTAATACGGGTATTACCTGAGCATAGATAACACTTTTCATCATAACTTGGCTTTTGCTCGGCATCGACAGTTTCAGACTGTCCCTGCCAAGGTCTTTTTGCTCTATGAGGCGAAACTAAAACCCATTCGCCGATCATTGGATTATATCTGCGATGTGGATGTTCTGTCGGATCAAATTGTGTAGTCATAAATCAACCTGTCGTCATTATTAACATTCAAGGCAAATTGAAACGTTTAATACCCGTGCTACTTCAAGATGCATGTTTCAGAGCTATCACAGCGTTTTCAATACAAAACAGATTGGTGAAGGAATGTAGGCACCTTTCAAACCAATATGATGCAGCACGGGTATATATCAATCTAGCCAAAATTTTTACATAGCTTAGCCGGAAAAAAACCAAAAGTAAAACGTTTTACCTTGTTTTTATAAAAAATCATACTTTAGCTAAAAACATCCAATTTAAAGACCTGATTCAATTTGTTTTTAAAGTCGTGTGGAGGTTAAAAGGCTTTATTATCAATCATAAATAATTTTGTTTAACAACTAATTAAGCAATAAAGCCTGCTAGATTTGTACTAACTGTTTAATGATTAACCGGAAAATCGATAAATGTATATATATTTTGCTGGTTAATTAATATTTGTATTTTTAATCGCCACTGCATGTTGGGATTAACACAACTCGCCGGAGTCACTTTTATTTGGATTTGATTATCTGATAATTGCTCAAAAGCTAATGGGATGATGCCCATATTCATATCAATTCCGATTAATTCTGCACTTTTTAACTCAGCTTTTAATTCTGAGTCAATTTGCATTTGATGCTCCTGCTCAGCATGAAAAGGATAAGGTGTCACCTTTACCGTTAACTGACCAGATTCTCTTAAATTGATTTCACATTGATTTTGTAGCATGGGTCGGCAGTCAGATAAATTGTCGTCCGTTGAGAGCGTTTGGGAAAGTTGCGAATAATATAAAACAAAAATTAAACCGGCTAAGGTTAATATGACAGGGATAAAACGTTTCAAAAAGTTCAGCCTTATAAACAACAGGGTTAATAATGAGATGATATTGACTTAAATCATGTTTTTTTTAAAGTGCACTGTATTTTTTTCTTCAAAAACCATACAATTTGCCCGATTTTAGCAATAGGCTGGCTAAATCGTTTAGTTTTTGTTCTATTAGTTCAGTTTCTAATCAAATTTAGCTAATATCTATACTTTAACCACACAAAAATTTAGAGAAAACTTTTTTGTTTCTCGCTTTGGATGATTTAACAATGAGCGCAACAAGTTCTACAACTCCGAATTATAATTTTGACATTGTCAAAAAATTTGCGGTAATGGCCGTTGTCTGGGGGCTGATTGGAATGTCTGCCGGCGTTTTGATCGCTGCTCAGCTGGTTTGGCCTGAATTAAACTTTGATACACCTTGGATTACTTATTCACGTATCAGACCTGTACATACTAACGCTGTAATTTTTGCATTTGGTGGCTGTGCCCTATTTGCAACTTCATATTATGTTGTTCAGCGTACCTGTAAAGCAGCTTTATTTAGTAATAAATTAGCTAACTTTACTTTTTGGGGATGGCAAGCGGTTATCGTTTTAGCGATTATTACCCTGCCTTTAGGTTTAACCAGCACTAAAGAATACGCTGAATTAGAGTGGCCGATTGATGTATTAATTGCCATTGTGTGGGTTGCGTATGCCATTGTGTTTTTTGGTACTATCGTAAAACGTACCGTTTCACATATTTATGTAGCTAACTGGTTCTACGGTGCCTTTATTATTACAATTGCTGTACTACATATTGGTAACAGCATGGCGATTCCTGTCAGCTTAACTAAATCATATTCTATTTATTCTGGTGCCGTCGATGCCATGATGCAATGGTGGTATGGCCACAACGCAGTTGGTTTCTTCTTAACGGCTGGCTTCTTAGGTATGATGTATTATTTTGTACCTAAACAAGCTGAACGTCCGGTTTATTCTTACCGTTTATCAGTCGTTCACTTCTGGGCTTTATGTGCACTTTATATTTGGGCTGGCCCTCACCATTTACACTACACCGCATTACCTGACTGGACTCAGTCTTTAGGTATGGTGATGTCAGTTGTATTATTTGTTCCATCTTGGGGTGGGATGATCAACGGTATTATGACGTTATCAGGTGCATGGCATAAACTACGTACCGATCCTATCTTACGCTTTATGATTGTTTCATTATCTTTCTACGGTATGTCTACGTTTGAAGGCCCGATGATGGCAATTAAATCAGTTAATGCCTTATCGCACTATACTGACTGGACAGTTGGTCACGTTCACTCTGGTGCTTTAGGTTGGGTTGCTATGATTTCAATTGGTTCTTTATATCATTTAATCCCTAAAGTATTTGGCCGTGAAAGAATGTACAGCATTAAATTAATCAATATCCATTTCTGGTTAGCGACTATTGGTGTTGTGCTTTATATTGTTGCGCTTTGGATTTCAGGTGTAATGCAAGGCATGATGTGGCGTCAAATTAATGCTGACGGTACTTTAACTTATAGCTTTGTTGAAGTAGTAGCCAGAACTTACCCATTCCACTTTATTCGTTGGGTTGGCGGTTTATGTGTTGTTTCAGGCATGATCTTGATGCTTTACAATACAATTAAAACAATTCGTTCTGATAAAACAGCAGACGAAGGTTTATCTTCAGCTAAATTGTCACAAGCAAACGCTTAAGGAGTATTTTTAGATGGCAAATAAACACGAATTGTTGGAAAAGAATATTGGTTTGCTTTCAATTTTAACTATTGTTGTTATCAGTTTTAGTGCGTTAGTTGAAATTACACCTTTATTATTTTTAAAAGAAACAAATGAACCTGTTCAAGGAATGGAGCCGTTAACAGCATTACAAATGGAAGGTCGTGATATTTATATTCGCGAGGGTTGTGTTGGTTGTCATAGCCAAATGATCCGCCCTTTCCGTGCTGAAACAGAACGTTATGGTCACTACTCGGTAGCTGGTGAATCTGTATGGGATCACCCATTTTTATGGGGTTCAAAACGTACAGGTCCTGATTTAGCTCGTGTTGGTGGTCGTTATTCTGACGAATGGCACAGAGTTCATTTAATTAACCCTAGAGACGTTGTTCCGGAATCAAATATGCCTGGTTTCCCTTGGTTAGAAGAAAACACCTTAGATGGTGAATTAATCGAGAAGAAACTAACCGTATTCCGTGATTATTATGATGTACCTTACACTGACGAAGATATTGCTAATGCTAAAGCGCAAGTGAAAGGTAAAACAGAGATGGAAGCATTAATTGCTTATTTACAATCTCTGGGTACAGCATTTAAGTAATCACTATGGATTACGGTACTTATCGCGGTATTTACACCATAATTATGATGCTAGTTTTTGCTGGCATCATCTGGTGGGCATACAGCAAACACAGTAAAAAGAGATTTGATGACGCGGCTAACTCCATTCTTGATGATGAAGATTTGGATGAAAAGAAAAGCGGCGATAACGCGAAACAGGTTCAACGAGATTTAGAGGATAAAACATGAGTACTTTTTGGAGTTTATGGATTTCAATCTTCTCCATAATCACTTTAGCTTTTGTATTTGTTTGTTTATACCTGAACATGAAAAACTATACAGGAGTCAAAGAAGGCGAATCAATGGGTCATGAATTTGACGGCATTGAAGAGCTTAACAACCCATTACCGGGTTGGTGGACAAAAATGTTCTGGGTAACAGCAATCTGGTCTGTCTATTATTTATTAGCTTACCCAGGTTTAGGTAATTACGATGGTTTCTTAAACTGGAAAAGTTCAAATCAGGGCGTAACGTCTTTAGCTGAATCAAAAGCGGCTACTGAACAAGGTTTAGCTGATGGTTTGCATGTTGCTTATGACAGAGAAGTGCAAGCAGCAGATGAACAATTTGGTCCTATTTTTGAACAATTTTCATCACAAGAAATTGCCGCTTTAGCCCACAATGAAGAAGCATTAGAAATTGGCCAACGTCTGTTTTTACAAAACTGTTCACAATGCCATGGTTCTGATGCGCGTGGTGGTACAGGCTTCCCTAACCTAACAGATAATGATTGGTTATACGGCGGTACACCAGACAAAATTAAAGAAACTATTATGTTGGGCCGTAACGCTCAAATGCCAGCTCAAGTAGCTGCGTTAGGTGAGCAAGGCGTTAAACAAATGGCTCAGTACATTTTAAGTTTAAGCGAAACTGGTCGTGAATTTGATGCTAGTATGGCAGCCGCGGCTAAACCTAAATTTGCAGTTTGTTCAGCTTGTCACGGTGCAGACGGTAAAGGTAGTGTTGCCCATAACTTACCATTTGGTGCACCTAACTTAACTGATGATATTTGGTTATATGGTGGTTCTGTTCGTGCGATTGAAGAAACACTGACCCACGGCAGAAACGGTGTAATGCCAGCTTGGAAAGACATTTTAGGCGAAGATAAAGTTCACTTAATCAGTGCTTATGTTTATAGCCTTTCTCAAGATAAATAATTGATAAACAACTTATTTAATGCTTGAATATAAAGCCCTGCCTCGCAGGGCTTTTTTGTTTATGAAGCGTCTGTTTTGCTGTTCAAAGCAACCTAAAAACCGATATAATAACCATTCATTTATAACCAAATTTAAAATAGGTTTTATTAATGCAGTCATCTACCTCACCTTGGTACAAAGAGCCTTGGCCTTGGGTTTTAATCGCTATAATCTTGATCCCAATGCTAGTAGCCGCCGTTAGACTCAGTATCTACAACGACTATAAAGTTGAAATGGTAGTTGACGATTATTATAAAAAAGGCAAAAGTATTAATCAGGAGTTTGCCCGCGAAAAACTCGCAAAAACCTATAATTTATCTGCATTGGTTAATTTTACCGAACACAATATTGTTTTAGATTTAAACCACAATGAGCAAGCACCTGAGATAGCCAGCTTAATTATTTCTTTTTATCACTCCACTCAAGGCTTTAAAGATTTTAATTTAATGGCCACTGCCCGTGCAGACGGCAAATTTACGGCAGTATTACCAGAGAAAGATTTATCTGGTAAATGGCAGCTAACGCTTGAGCCACACGATAAAAGATGGAAAATTCAAAAAAATATCCATTTACCTGACGCCAATCAAATCATCATTACGCCTTAATGAGCCAATTGTGTTTTCATTGCGGTGAAAAAATTCCCGCTAATTGTGATTTAAGTGTTGAAGTGTCGGGAAAACCACAGGCAGTTTGTTGCATTGGTTGCCAAGCGGTTGCTAATGCGATTTTGGCAGAAGGATTGAGCCAATATTATAAATTTAGGGAACAACCCGCAGATAAAGCAAATTTAAGTGATGAGTTGGTTAGCCATGAGTATCTGGCCTATGATGAGGCTTCAGTTCAGGCTGAATTTGTCCGTTATCACGGTGATAAAGCTCAGGCTGACCTGAGCATTGAAGGTATGCACTGCGCCGCTTGCGCATGGTTAATTGAAAAACGCTTAAAACAGTTAGCCGGAATCTCACAGGTTACCGTTAACCTCACCCAATCCCGTGCACAAATTAGTTGGAACTCACCAACGGTCAAGCTCAGCCAAATATTCCAAGCCATCGAACAAGTCGGCTATAAAGCTTCGGCTTTTAAGCTCTCAGAAATAGAATCTTATTATTCAAAACGTAATAAAGAGTTTATGCGTCAGTTGGTGGTAGCTGGCTTTTTTACCATGCAAGTCATGATGCTGGCTTTTGCAATGTATAGTGACGTGCTGGAAGCTCAATATGATGAATTTTTTCGCTGGATAAGTTTATTGTTAACAACACCTGTGGTGCTCTACAGTAGCCAGCCAATTATTCGCTCTAGTTTAATTGCGGTTAAAAATAAAATGCTGAATATGGATGTTCCCGTTGCTATTGCCATTTTAGGGACTTATTTTGCCAGTTGTTACGCCACTTTTAGCCAAACTGGCGAGGTCTATTTTGAATCTGCCGCCATGTTTGTTTTTTTACTGCTGACCAGCCGTTATTTGGAACATCAGGTAAAATCTAAAGCCACCAGCTTATCAGCTAATATGTTAAAACTTTTGCCCCTGGTTGCGTATAAAAAAATGCCAAACGGCCAGTTTGAAGCCGTATCAGCTAATAGCCTAATTAAAGGTGATATTATTCTGGTAAAACAAGGCCAAACAATTCCTGCGGATGGTATTTTATTAAGTGAATCTGTCATGGTTGAAGAAGCCATGTTAACCGGTGAAAGCCTACCTTTATCAAAATTACAAAATGATCTTTGTTTGGCAGGTTGTATTGTGATTGATCAAAGCATTGAAATACAGGTCACATCATCTGGCAAGGCCACCACGTTAGCGCAAATAGCTTATCAGCAAGAGCAAATTAGTGAAAATCGTTCGGGGTTTATTAATGCGGCAGACAAAGTTGCAAAACAAGCCACATTAGGGGTTTTAGTGCTCGCTGCCCTCACCTTTTTCGGCTGGCAATTATTAATGGGTGAAAATGGGCTTTGGTATGCTGTGGCGGTATTGGTTGCCACTTGCCCCTGTGCTTTATCTTTAGCCTTACCTACCGCTTTATCTGCCAGTAGCAGTGCTCTAAAAACAAAAGGTATTTTAATTCAAAATACTAATGCAATTGAACAAGCTTATCAGCTAAAAGCAATTGCTTTTGATAAAACCGGTACTTTAACCACAGGTCAATTCAGTTTATCCAAAATCCAGTTAACTGAAGATTTTAGCCAAACTCAGATATTAAATTGGGTGTCTCAACTTGAATTTCGAGCGAACCATCCACTCGCTAGTGCATTTCAAAAACCAGATATCCCAGCAAAGATGAGCGCATTTAGAGTATTACCCGGTATGGGGCTCAGCGCCGAAATTGACAATAAAAAAATAATGATTGGCAGTTATAAGCTGGTTGAACAAATGGCATCAGAAACATTGGCTCAGCACTTCCTTGGCGCTCAAATTTACATTTTTGTAGATCAGCAATTTGCTGGTGCAATTTGGCTACAAGATAAACTCAGAGCAGATGCATTAACCAGTGTTAATCAAATTTCGGCTTATCAATGTATTTTAAGTGGCGATACCAGTGAGCAGCTAAAACAAGTTGCTCAAGCTCTCAACTTACCTTATCAGGGGGGGGTAAGTGCCGAACAAAAAACACAGGCTTTAATACAGCTACGTCAAGAATATGGTTTAGTTGCAATGGTCGGCGATGGCATTAATGATGCTTTAGTTTTAGCCGAAGCAGATGTCAGCATAGCGATGAACGAAGCCTCTAGTTTAAGCAAACAAAAAGCAGATGTTGTATTATTAGGCTCACAATTAGATCGAATTGTATTATTGATTAAGCAATCGCAGCGGCTCAACAAAATTATAAAACAAAATTTTAGCTGGGCTATTGCTTATAACTTACTGGTTTTACCGTTAGCGGTTGTTGGTATTTTAACGCCGTGGATGGCGGTTATTGGCATGTCGGCCAGTTCGTTAATTGTTGTTATAAACTCAATGAGGTTATTAAAAATATGAGCGTAATCTATGTCCTCATCCCACTGGCGATTATCATTGTAGTGGTAGCGATAGCGATATTTTTCTGGGCGGTTAAAAAAAATCAGTTTGAAGATTTAGATCGCCAAGGCTTTGAAATTTTATTTGATGATGACGAAACTGCTAATTCAACTGAAAACCAAGCTAAACCCCAAACCGAACAACAGTCTGAACATAAAACAGATAAACCACACTTATAAAACAAATGTCTGATTATTTAGCTGCCATTATTATCGGATTATCAGGTGCCAGCCATTGTTTGGTCATGTGCGGTGGTTTATCGGCGGCAATGGGGCTTAACAAATCTTTTATCAGCGCTTTATTATATAACCTTGGTCGTATTAGTAGTTACACAATAGCTGGATTTCTTCTGGGTTATGCTGGTTTATGGTTAACTGACAGCTTTGAGGGAGTTTTACTCGCGCTCCGTCTATTAGCTGGCATAATGCTGATTTTATTAGGTTTATATATCTCGCGTTTATACATGGGGCTAATTTATATTGAAAAAATATTTGGTCTTTTCTGGCGACTCATCGCTCCGCTTGCTCAAAAAAGCATATCAACTAAAAGTTTAACGGCTCGATTTTTCAGCGGCATGCTATGGGGTTGGCTACCTTGTGGTTTGGTTTATAGCACGTTAACTTTTGCCGCAACTCAAGCCAACCCACTGCAATCTGCATTTATTATGTTATGTTTTGGTGTAGGGACCTTACCTGCTTTATTACTTAGCGCCCAATTAAGCCAGCAATTAGGCCAAATACTAAAACATAAATACAGTCAATATCTTGCTGGTTTGATGCTGATCATGTTTGGTGCACATACTTTATACATTACGGCTTTGCAACTGGGTTAAAAAAAGTTAGACTTATTTTGATTCATATCAAAGACGATAGGATAAAAAATGAACTTTAAAAACACAGTTTCTTGTCAAAACTGTAGTATGAACCAATTGTGTCTACCTTTTTCACTGAATGACAAAGAAATTCAGAAATTAGACGAAATTATTCAGCGCAAACGTCCATTGCATAAAGGCGATCAGTTGTTTCAGGCTGGTAAGCATTTTAATTCATTATATGCAGTTCGTTCTGGTTCATTTAAATCTTATTCGCTCTCTCCTGCGGGTGAAGAACAAATTGTAGGGTTTCATTTACCCGGCGATATTATTGGGTTTGATGCCATAAATAACCAAAGCCATCCAACCTATTCAACTGCGCTTGAAACCGCTATGGTTTGTGAAATTCCATTTAATGTAGTTGATCAACTGAGTACAGATTTACCAAAATTAAAAACTCAGATTATGCGCCTGATGAGCAATGATATTATTGTAGATCGCGAAATGATGTTTTTACTCAATAAAAAAACGGCCGAGCAAAAATTAGCTGCCTTTATTTATAGCTTATCGCAACGTTTTAAAGAGCGAGGGTTTTCTGAATCAGAGTTTCGCCTAACTATGACACGGGCAGAAATCGGTAATTATTTAGGGTTAACAGTTGAAACCATTAGCCGTTTATTAAGCCGTTTTCAAAAACAAGAATTAATAAAAGTAGAAGCTAAGTTTATTAAAATAGTTGATTTACCTCAGCTTACTGAACTGGCAAAAAGTTAACTCTGTCACAGGTAAAATAGGCCAAAATCACCTAAACTTAAATTATCATTAAATTAACTAAAGGTGAGTACAAATGAACAACTTAAATAAAATTCTTGCCGTAATTGATCCAGCAGACGAAGCACAAAAATCGCTAAAAAGAGCAGTTGAACTGGCTAAAAAAACCGGTGCTAGTGTCACAGCCTTATTAGTGGTTTATGACTTTTCGTACGAAATGACCACAATGCTTTCCGGCGATGAACGCGAGTTAATGCGCCGTAGCATGATAGAAGAACGAACCGCTTGGCTCGATGAAGTGCTTACCCCTTACGCTGGCCAAGTTCAGCAATTACATTCTTTAGTTGAATGGCATAACCGCCCGTTTGAAACCATTATCCAACACACCTTAAAAGATAATTTTGACTTAATTGTTAAAGCAACCCATAAACACCACCTACTCCACTCTGTTATTTTCACGCCAACCGATTGGCATTTAATCCGTAAAGCTCCTGCACCAGTATTGTTAGTTAAAGATCATGCGTGGCCAGAAAATGGACAGATTATTGCTGCGATTAATGCAGCGAACGAAGAAAAACATCATAAAGACTTAAATCAGAATATTATTAAAACGGCTCAGCTTTTTGCCAGTTATTTACATTCAGATACATATTTACTGAATTGTTACCCCGGTACCCCTGTCAACTTAACAGTTGAACTGCCAGAATTTGATCCAACCCAATATCGTCAGGCAATTCGCCAGCATCATCAAACCTCAGCTTTACAATATGCTAAACAATTTTCGATAGCTGAAGATAAATGCATGGTCAAAGAAGGCCTGCCAGAGAGCATTATTAATGATGTTGCTAAAGAAATAGATGCTGAACTTATTGTCATTGGCACGGTAGGTCGAACCGGTTTATCAGCGGCATTATTAGGTAATACTGCCGAGCATTTATTAGATGCTGCAAATTGTGATGTGCTGGCAATAAAGCCAGAAGGATTTGTTTGTCCGATAAAGCTTGATGATAAATCGGAATAAATCGCAGTCTGAGGTTGTCTTTCTTGAGCTGAATAAATGATACGTATATAATCCGCGCCTCAAAATGAATGAGGTGCGTATGCAAACATTAACAGCAAAACAACAGTATAACTTTAACAAACTTCAAAAACGGATCCGCCGCTGTGTAGGCAAAGCCATTGAAGATTTTAATATGATCGAAGATGGCGATAAAGTTATGGTGTGCTTATCCGGTGGCAAAGACAGTTATACCCTGCTTGATATTTTGCTATTTTTGCAAAAACGCGCCCCTATCAACTTTGAAATTGTAGCTGTTAACCTTGATCAAAAACAACCCGCCTTTCCAGAGCATGTTTTACCTGAATACTTAACCGAGCTTGGAGTCGATTTTAAAATAGTTAACGAAGATACCTACAGCATTGTTAAAGAAAAAGTACCTGAAGGTAAAACCACCTGCGCACTTTGCTCACGGTTAAGACGCGGGATTTTATACCGCACCGCAGAAGAGCTTCAAATTACTAAAATTGCACTTGGCCACCACAGAGATGACATTTTAGAAACGCTGTTTTTAAATATGTTTTATGGCGGTAAATTAAAAGGCATGCCACCTAAGTTAATCAGCGATAATAACAAACATATTGTGATTCGCCCACTTGCATACTGCCGCGAAAAAGATATTGAAAAATATTCAACAATTAAAGAATTTCCTATTATTCCTTGTAACTTATGTGGCTCGCAGGAAAACCTTCAACGTAAAATTATTAAAGAAATGCTGCAAGGCTGGGATAAACAACATCCGGGCCGTTTAGAAACCATGTTTAATGCCATGCAAAATGTCAGCTTATCGCATTTAGCCGATCCTAAATTATACGATTTTAAAGGATTAGTTTCTGATTCTATGAGTGAGTTTAACGGTGAAGGCGATATTGCGTTTGATACCCCAAGCATTCAAATGCCTCAAATTGATAGCGAATTATATGCTGACGATGATATACCAGATAAAACAGAAACTATTGACGTTAAAATCGTTAATTTAAGCTAGCCGTATAGTCGCGACTACCGTTTCCATTTAGTTTTAACTGGTTAATTATCTTTAGTTCGCCATTTATGGCGTTCAAAGCGACAGGCATAAAATGGGCTAAAAGCCCGATCTGCATTGAAAAGCTTATTTTACGTTTCAATGATGATAGTTTTATCATGTATAGATCAGATTATTTAGTCACCAGTAAGTATAAGCTGTAGTGACTATTATCAGAATGCCAGCTTTCATTAATTTGCCAGCCAGCTTTAGCCGCTAAGTGAGAAAACGTCTGTTTGGTAAACTTATAGGCGTTTTCAGTATGAATGCTTTCGCCTTCGGCAAAATAAATATTATGTCCATCAATATTGACAACTTGCTCGCAGCGGCTGACTAAGTGCATTTCTACCCGGCTACGCTCAGGGTTATAAAATGCATAATGTTCAAATTGAGTTATATCAAAATCTGAACCGGTTAATCTATTTAAGTGAGTTAATATATTTAGGTTAAATGCTTGAGTTAAACCGTTTGGATCATTATAAGCAAGGTGCAAAATACTGGCAGGCTTTTTATTATCAACGCCAATTAATAAATAACTACCTTTCCCTAAAATACGCCTCACCTGATTTAAAAAGTCCAGTGCATCCGAGTTAGACAAATTGCCGATAATTGAGCCGGTAAATAACCCAAGTTTGATTGAATGGGATAATTTAGGCAGTTTTAGCTTTTGAGTTATATCAGCCTCTAGCGGCACAATTTCAAGTTGAGGGTAACGCTGAGTAAATGTTTCTAATCTGGCATTAATTTGTGCGGTAATTAAATCAATTGGATGATATGTTTTGATTCTGGGTAATTTATCTAATAAATATTGTGCTTTAATCGCAGAGCCTGCGCCAAATTCAACTAAATCAATTTCAGAATAAAACTTACCCGCTAATAATTGAGCGGCATTGGCCAGCAAGCTGGTTTCCTGTTCATACAAATAATATTCCGGTAACTGACAAATCCGGTAGAATAAATCTAAGCCGCTCGAATCATATAAATATTTTGAATTCAGTTCTTTTTGCGGCAAAGTCAGCGTATGCAAAATTTCATTAATGATTTGCTGGTTAGGCTGCTGATTAAGGTCAATTGTACTTGGTGAAGCGAGATGAAATGATGAGTCAGTCATATCTATTGATAATGACGCTGGGGTTAACTGTGCCTTTTTACCATAATTATCTTCGCTGTAACTATCGGGTTGGGTTAATACCTTAACTTTCATCAATCGCGCCTATATTCAATCCTATGATTAAAATTTAACACTCAAAAATGACAATAAAATTAAACTTATCCCAAGTAAAAACAATCTCTTGTAAATTTATTCTCGAATCAAAATGAATTTTGTAGCCAATAGCATACCTTTGCGTATAATCGCTGTCGTTTTCGACTTATTATGTCAATAAGGTAATTTATGCTGGCAAAACTCCAAAGTATTTTTAAACGAATCGATCAAAGCAAACCTTTTCAATATTTTGTGATTAGTGTCATTGTGATTTCAGCGCTTACCGTTGGTGCACATACCTATTCACTCAATCCAACGGTAGAACTTATCCTGGAATGGCTGGATTTAGGGATCACAGTTTTCTTTTTAATTGAGCTGGTTATCCGTTATATAGCGACCAACAGCTTTAAAGACTTTTTCAAAAAAGGCTGGAACATTTTTGACACTATCATAGTGCTAGGTAGTTTATATCCGGCGGCAGGTTCAACTTTATTTATTGCCCGACTACTCAGAATATTCAGGGTGCTCAGATTAGTTTCTATGATCCCAGAGCTTCGAATGCTGGTAAATGCATTAATTAAAGCGATTCCTCAAATGGGTTATATTGCGTTATTAATGTTTGTTATTTTTTACATTTACGCGGCTGTCGGCAGCATGTTATTTGCTCATATCAATCCGGTACTTTGGCAGGATGTTTCTATTTCAATGCTGACTTTATTCAGAATTGCCACGTTTGAAGACTGGACAGATATTATGTATGAAACAATGGAAGTATATAATTTAAGTTGGATTTACTATTTAACCTTTATCTTTTTAACGGCTTTTATTTTCTTAAATATGATGGTTGGTACCATTTTAGAAGTGATGAGTGAAGAGCATAATAATATGAAATCGACTCATGCTAAAGATGAAGATATACCAGCCAGTAAAGCTCAGGTTGAGCAACTACAAAGCCAAATAGCAGACCTGAAAAAGAGTATCGATAATTTACAGTCAACTTAATCTGAATATTAGTTAATTCGGATTAACACTTAATATAAAAGGCGCATACCGCGCCTTTTATTTACAAACCATTAATTACGATTCATCAATCTACTTTATTTTTTAGCTAGCCTTACTATATACAACAAAATAATCGCACCAACAGTTGCCATAATAATTGAGCCAATTAAATTATTAGATGAAAAACCTAATAAACCAAAAGTAAAGCCACCGATAATTGAACCAACAATCCCGATAACGATATTACCTAAAATCCCAAATCCCTGACCTTTGGTTAACTGACCGGCAAGCCAACCAGCCAAAGCGCCGATAATTAAAAATGTAATTAGTGACATATTATCTTCTTTGCTCCTTTAAAGTTATAGCAAGACAAAATTTCAAACCAGTTAAATCACTCACAGTTTTTTATACACAAGTACAAAAACACTTTTGTTTTGAATTAAAACGATTACAATGAAATTATATTGTTTAACTATTTAAACAGACTTTAAAAAGTTAACTATACTCTAGGGATTTAAAGTTGTCTTGCACACTGTGGCTACATAACGCAACTTTCCAATGCTCAATTATCGAATTTGCCTAGCTGGGAGCTTTGTATGGCAGTCAATCTTCAAGCGAAAATTAAAAACTTTCCATTGACCTTAAGTTCAATAAACAAGGAAAATAGTGTTCCAAAAATTACAAAAAAAGATGTTCCATCAAGATCTATAGCAAGTATCATTACAACAAGAGTGTTTATTAGTCTTTTATTATGTTGTATTTCAATATCTTGGCTAGCTTATTGGTTGTTTAACCTGTCAATAATTCAGCACAATCAAACTATCAGTTCAGATATATCCAATATTACCGCCGAGCACTTAAATAAAAACTTAAAAAGATTTGAGCAGCAGCAAATTTTATTACAACAGCAAGCTAAATCTAGTGTTCCAAATCATATCACCCCTTCTGACTTAGATTTATTTTTCCAATCCAATGTTGAAAACCAATTTATAGAAAATTTTAATCCTTTAGGAAATAATGCTATTGCTAGTTTAAAGTCTGTTTATTCGTCAATATCACCTAATGTGTTACACATAACACCTGAAATAGAAAGTAAAGTATTATCTGCATGGAATCTATTAAATCGCTACCATAATTTATTAACGACAAACTCTTTAAATCTATATATTTTTGCCAGTGAACAATTTTCTTTGTTTTATTGGCCCGGTTTAAATATCAATTCAATTAGTGATTTTGATAATTTACTAATTAAAAAACAAAATTTAGTTACTAAGATAAAACATGATCAAGCTAATAAAAGCTACTGGTCCGAAATTTATATAAGCTCGGAAAATAATAAAAAAACAATCTCTTTATTTACTCCTATTTATGTAGATGGAGCTTACTGGTTCACTATAGGTCAGGATTTTAGCCTTGAACAAATCGAGTTATTATTGCTTAAAAATGATGATGCTTTCGCTAATCAACATTTGATAACTATTGATAATATAAATACGGATACAGAGACTCGCAACCTAATAGATAAACAGTATAATCTCTCAAAACAAGAACTATATGAAAAAATCATATTAAAACAATCACTAATAAAACCTAATGAACAAGGAGAAAGCTCAACTCGGGCTTTAAGCCAGATCAGCTTTAAAACCAATAATCAACAAGCTTTAGTTCACGCTCAAAAACTCGGTGAGTTACCATTATGGTTAGTGACATTAGCGCCTTTCACCCCAGGAAGTGCAATAACAGTTGCTGAGTTTATTTTTTTATTTTCTTTAATCATGTTTCTCATCGTCTCAATTTTCTTATATGTTTTATTAAAAAGAAAAGTTAAACGCCCTATTCAAATACTCAATCAAGCCTGTAATCAAATCAAACAAGGTAACTATCACTTAGAAACCACTTCAGGCTTCACCGAGTTAAGTAAAAATAATGATGATACAGGTCTCTTAGCTCAAAGATATAAACAAATGAGTACCTATGTTAAAGAGTCTTTAGAATCGCTTGAAGATGAAATAACAGAAAGAACTTTAACTTTAGACCATGCCTTACAAGAGCAGAAAGCCATATTTAATAATGCCTATATCGGTATATTATTAATCAAAAATGGCAAAGTCACGAACTGTAATAAAAGATTTGAAGAAATCACTGGCTATAAAATAGTAGACGTTATCAATCAATCCCAAACTTTTTTAAAATTAGACGATAGAGATATTCTAGCGGATATGGAATGGCTCAAAGATAAAATCTTTGAGCACGGCAGTTACATGGTTGATTGTGAATGCAAACATAAAAATGGCAACTTATTTTGGTGTTCAACTCAATTTAAGGCCATTGACACCCAAAACCTTGATAAAGGTATTGTATTAACCATTGTTGATATCACTAAACGCAGAAATGCAGAATTATTACTGGCCAGAGAAGCTCGAATAGATGGTTTAACCGGTATAGGAAATCGCCGCGCATTTGATGAAGCAATTGTATTAGCCTGCCGCCGTGCCCAACGAGAACAGGTAGAAATAACTTTAGCTATGATAGATGTCGATTTATTTAAAAAGTTTAATGACACTTATGGCCATGTGATAGGCGATGAAGCATTAATAAAAGTGGCTAAACAACTGGAAAAAGTCACTCGCCGCCCTTATGAGTTAGCGGCTCGTTACGGCGGCGAAGAGTTTGCGCTGATTTTCCATGGTAGTTCAGATATCGAAGCTATTTTAAATAAGGTGCTGGATAATGTTTATGGATTAAAAATAGAAAACCGAGCCAGTGAGCATCAATTTTTGAGTATCAGTATTGGCGCGGTGACTATTAAAAGCCCTAAACATCAAAAAATTCCAACTCAATGGCTGGTTAAGCAGGCTGATAAAATGCTCTATCAGGCTAAAAGACAAGGGCGTAACCAGATCCAGTATCAATATTTAGAATCGCCACCGGAGCAAGTGCTAGAGCAAGATTAAAGTTTATGTTTTTTACTGGTGTAGTAAAACAAATTAACTAAATCGTTGTGGTCAAAGTGAATCACCAAATAATTAAAGTCAGATTTATTTAGCTCGTAATTAAGTAAATAATAATATGTTTTTTGATCATCAATATAATCTGGCGTACCCAATTTTTTATCAATCTCAAAACGCTTCAGGCCGTTTTCAATGTGATTTTTGACCACATCCAAATACATATATTGGCGCGGATTAGTCGCTGAATAATCTTGAGAAGATTTAGCCCAAACTAGCGGGTTAAACCCTAAGTTTGCTGGTGTATTTAGGCCAGCTTTAGGGGTAAAAAACTCAAACCAAATATAAAATATAATTAATGCAGTGCCGCCTATTCCCCATGTGAACAGGCGGATCACTTTATAAGTATTCCAGTTTTTTTTCACTGTACGATCACTTGTTAATGCATTTATTTAGAACAGTTAGGACGACTAAATTTAGCTTTAACGCCCTGGCTTTGATACTGCTTAATATGCTGTGCTAAATTATTAATCCGAGTTTCTGGTGCAGGGTGAGTAGACATAAATTCCATTGGGCGTTCTCCGCCTAACTTATTCATATTTTCCCACAAACTCATTGATTCTTCAGGTTTAAAGCCGGCTTCAATTAAATATTTAAGCCCAATAACATCAGCTTCTGACTCATGTGTACGGCTATAAGGTAATAATACGCCAAACTGCGCACCCAAACCTAAACCTGTCATAATCGCCTGCTGATAGTCACTACCCTGAGATAAAATAGAAGCACCTTGCATTGCCATATTAGCTGCTGTGCTTTGTGAAACCCGCTCACCACTATGATTAGCAATAACATGTCCTACTTCATGACCAATAATTGCAGCTAGCTGATCGGCATTTTCAGCAACACTTAAAATACCGGTATAAACCCCGATTTTACGCCCCGGTAATGCAAAAGCATTCACCTGTTCACTATCAAATACCACAATTTCCCAATCGTCCTGCCAACCTTCAGGCAAAGTTTTTAAAATAGGGGTTGCCACACACTGAACATAGCGGTTAAGCGATTTATCGGTTGATATTTTTTCTTCCTGTTTCATCGCGGTAAAACTTTCTACGCCCATTTTAGCCATAGTATCGCCATCTACCATGATAAACTGGCTACGACCGGTTGGTGACTGAGTGCATGCCACCACGGCAAGTGCAGTCAAAATAAAAACAAGCATTTTTTTCATTATAAACGTCCTGATATTGTTGATTTGCCAATAAAAAAGCTACCCTTAGGTAGCTTTTAGTGTAGCGTTTTTATGATTTGATACAAAGTGAATTAGTTGCGTAAGTCGTCAAAAAAACGTTTAACGCCATCAAAAAAACCAGTTTCTTTAGGTCTGTGACGCGCGGTTCCGCCTTCCATTTCACTTTCAAGCTGGCGTAAAATTTCTTTTTGAGCATCGGTTAAACTAACTGGTGTTTCAACAACCACTTTACAAATTAAGTCACCAACTGCACCAGTGCGAACCGATTTAACCCCTTTACCACGCATTCTAAACATACGGCCGGTTTGAGTTTCTTCTGGTATTTTCAGTTTCACTTTACCATCTAAAGTAGGTACTTGGATTTCGCCACCTAATGCAGCCGTAGTAAACCCAATTGGCACTTCACAATATAAGTTATTACCGTCACGCTCAAAAATATTATGCTGGCGAACATTGACCTGCACATATAAATCACCGGCTGGCGCACCATGTGCACCGGCCTCACCTTCACCGGTTAAACGAACTCTATCACCCGTATCTACGCCTGCTGGAATTTTAACGGATAAAGTTTTAGTTTTCTGGACTCGGCCTTCACCACGACATGAACTACAAGGATCAGAAATAACCTGACCACGGCCATGACAACTTGGACAAGTTTGCTGAACTGCAAAAAAACCTTGGCGCATTTGTACCTGACCAGCCCCACCACAAGTAGAACAAGTAGTTGGTTTTGAACCCGGTTTAGCCCCAGTGCCATCACATGGTTCACATGCAACGGCTGTTGGTATTTTAATTTCAACTTCTTTACCGCGTACAGCTTCTTCCAGTGATAAATCCAGATTATAACGTAGGTCAGAACCACGCTGAGCACGTGACTGACGACGGCCACCACCGCCACCAAAAATATCACCAAATACATCACCGAATATATCGGAGAAGTCTTGCGGGCCAGCGCCATGGCCGCCACCCATTTGCGGATCAACACCAGCATGACCATATTGGTCATAACGTGCACGCATGTTGGCATCGCCTAACACTTCATAGGCTTCTTGAATTTCTCTAAATTTTTCTTCTAAAGCTTTATCACCCTTAGTTCTATCAGGGTGATATTTCATCGCTAAGCGCTTGTAAGCTTTTTTAATTTCTTTTTCACCAGCGCTTTTTTCTACGCCTAATACTTCATAAAAATCGCGTTTGGACATATATCTTGCTCAGTTTTCGGTTATTGCCTTGTGCAAAACGGTCAAACGGGCGCAAGCGCCCGTTTAGTCAACTTAGACCGCTTGCCAGCGCTCTGTGGCAAGCTTAATAAATTAGCCGTTAAGCTAAATTATTATTTTTTATCGTCTTTAACTTCTTCAAATTCAGCGTCAACTACATCGTCAGCACTGTTATTAGCCGAAGCTTCTGGCTGCTCAGCACCCGCACCTTCAGCTTGTGCTTTTGCTTGCGCAATTTCAACTAACTTGGCAGAAGCCTGAATTAACGCTTGAGATTTAGCTTCAATTTCGTCTTTTTCAGAGCCTTTAAGTGCAGTTTCTAATTCAGAAATTGCAGTTTCAATCGCTTCTTTATCGTTAGTTGCTAATTCACTGCCCACTTCTTCAACTTGCTTTTTAGTTGCATGAACTAAACCGTCAGCTTGGTTACGCGCCTGAACTAATTCTTCAAATTTCTTATCAGATTCAGCGTTAGCTTCTGCATCACGAACCATTTTTTCAACTTCATCATCACTTAAACCAGAAGAAGCTTTGATTGTGATTTTCTGCTCTGTACCTGTATCTTTGTCTTTTGCTGATACGTGTAAAATACCATCGGCATCAATATCAAAAGTCACCTCAATTTGAGGCATGCCACGCTGTGCAGGACGAATACCTTCAAGATTAAATTGACCTAAAGATTTGTTTGCACTAGCTTGTTTACGCTCACCTTGTAATACATGCACAGTTACCGCAGACTGATTATCTTCAGCTGTTGAGAAAGTTTGTGACTTTTTAGTTGGGATAGTCGTATTTTTCTCAATAACAGGTGTCATTACGCCACCCATAGTTTCAATACCAAGTGATAATGGCGTTACGTCTAATAATAAAACGTCTGTTACATCACCAGATAATACACCACCTTGAACCGCAGCACCTACTGCAACCGCTTCATCTGGGTTAACATCTTTACGAGGTTCTTTGCCAAAAAACTCAGATACTGTTTTTTGTACTAATGGCATACGGGTTTGGCCACCCACTAAAATGACATCGTTAATATCGCTTACTGAAAGATCAGCATCTTTTAATGCAATTTTTAACGGCTCTAATGTTGCCTTAACCATATCTTCAACTAAAGACTCTAATTTAGAGCGAGTTACTTTAATATTTAAATGTTTAGGGCCAGAAGCATCTGCTGTAATGTAAGGCAAGTTAACTTCTGTTTGTTGAGCTGATGATAGTTCAATTTTAGCTTTTTCTGCTGCTTCTTTTAAGCGTTGCATTGCTAATGGATCTTTACGTAAATCAAAACCTTGATCCGCTTTGAACTGGTCAACCAAATAAGTAATTAAACGGTTATCGAAGTCTTCACCACCTAAGTGAGTATCACCATTAGTCGCCAATACTTCAAAAGTATGCTCGCCTTCAACTTCATCAATTTCAATAATTGAAATATCAAATGTACCACCACCTAAGTCATAAACTGCAATTACGTTATCGCCAGACTTTTTGTCCATACCATAAGCAAGCGCAGCAGCGGTTGGTTCGTTGATAATACGTTTAACATCTAAACCAGCGATACGGCCAGCATCTTTAGTTGCTTGACGTTGAGCATCGTTAAAATAAGCTGGAACAGTAATAACAGCACCAGTTACTTTTTCACCTAAATAGTCTTCTGCCGTTTTTTTCATTTTCTTTAAAACTTCAGCAGAAATTTGAGGCGGAGCCATTTTTTCGCCTTTAACTTCAACCCAAGCATCACCGTTGTCAGCTTGTGCAATTGTAAATGGCATAATGTCTACATCGCGTTGTACTTCTTTATCAGTAAAACGACGACCGATTAAACGCTTGATTGCGAATAATGTATTTTTAGGGTTAGTAATTGCCTGACGCTTAGCTGGTTGACCAACTAACGTTTCACCGTCTTCTGTATAGGCGATGATCGAAGGGGTTGTGCGATCACCCTCTGCGTTTTCGATTACTTTTGCTTTATCGCCGTCTAATACAGCAACACATGAATTGGTAGTACCTAAGTCAATACCGATGATTTTGCCCATTTGGAAAATCTCCGAACTAAATAATTAAACAAAAAACTTGGTTTTTTAATGGGGTTATTGTTTTTTGATTTCAACCCTGCATTAAAAAAATTCTTAACTGGTTAAGCGCGGGGCTCAACGAGTGTTGATTCCTATGTATGACCCCTTTTAAGCTTTTCAATGGCGAAACGTAAAAAAATCCAAAAAAGTGACAAAAAAATGCATTAAAGCTTTGCTAGAGTTTGCGAAAGCCAACGCAAAAACATAAACTTGCCGGATTAAATTCACTCAACCAGAACAGTTATTTATATGAAAATCGTTTCTTTTAATATTAATGGCCTGCGCGCCCGCCTTCACCAATTACAAGCTCTAATAGATAAACACAGCCCAGATGTAATTGGTTTGCAGGAAATTAAAGTGCATGATGAAGCTTTTCCGCTAGCAGCAGTAGAAGAAATGGGTTATCACGTTGAATTTCATGGGCAAAAAGCCCATTACGGGGTTGCATTATTATCTAAAAAAGCGCCTTTATTTGTCCAAAAAGGCTTTAAAACCGATGATGAAGACGCTCAGCGCCGAATGATTATCGCCACTTATGAAGATGAAAACGGCAAACCTGTTACCGTTTTTAACGGGTATTTTCCTCAAGGTGAAAACCGCGATCATCCAATTAAGTTTCCTGCCAAAGATAAATTTTACCGTGATTTAAATACTGAGCTTGAGCAACATTATCAACCCGACCAAGCTATCGCGATTATTGGTGATATGAACATTTCACATACCGACTTAGATATAGGAATTGGTGAACATAATGCCAAGCGCTGGCTTAAAACCGGTAAATGTTCATTTTTGCCAGAAGAGCGAGAATGGCTTAATAAATTACTGAGTTGGGGATTCATTGATACGTTCAGAACGATTCATCCGCAAGAAAACCAAAAGTATAGCTGGTTTGATTATCGCTCAAAAGGTTTTGACGATAACCGTGGTTTAAGAATTGATTTAATTTTAGCCACTCCAACATTAGCTGAACGTATGATAGAAAGTGATGTGGATTATGAGCTAAGAGGCATAGAAAAGCCTTCGGATCATGCGCCTGTGTGGACGCTTTTTAAAGCTTAATCCAACAACACCCGATAAGCGGATAAGCGCTCAAAAATCCAATTAACCTATTTAATTAACCTGTAGGTCATTATTGTGTTATTTATATTCAGTTTTGTTTGTTTTGCACTGATTTTATATTTTAGTTTTGATAAACAAACACTTGCTTTATTAATTACTCAAAAACAAAAGCAGCATTTATTTTTTGGTTATACCGCGCTTTTGTTTTTTTTATGGTCTATTCAAACCGCCGCTTATCCGGGTTTAAACGTCCATTTTTTATGGTTGTGCGCCTGCACATTATATTTAGGTCCAAGGTTAGCCTTGTTTTCTGGCCTATTTGCTTTAATCGGGAATTTTTTCTATTTAGGAGAAGATTGGCTCTGGTTTGCAATTCATTATATAAGCGGTGTATTTGTCCCGGTGATGGCCAGTTATTTAGTTTATATGCTGGCTTATCATAAGTTACCCAGACACTTATTTATTTATATTTTTGTTTGTGGTTTTTTTGGCGGAGCCATCGCAATTGGCAGTAAAATGCTGGTTATGTCGTTATTTTATGCTGCTAGTGGTTTATATAGCTGGCAAATATTATTCGACAATTATTTAATTTTACTGGTTTTATTAGCATTCCCAGAAGCCATGTTAAATGGCATGTCAATGTCGATAGGTATTATTTACATGCCACACTGGGTTCGCACATTTTATGACGAAGACTACATAGATAAACAATAAAGCCACCAGTTATCTTAAAAAACGGCATTGATAGCGGGTATTTAACTGCTACAATGCGTCTAATTTTATTATTGATTCATTTACGGAAATTTTGCTGCAATGCGCACTACTCAATATCTGTTATCTACACTGAAAGAAACCCCATCTGATGCTGAAGTCATCAGCCATCAACTTATGTTACGTGCGGGTATGATCCGCAAATTGGCTTCAGGTTTATACACCTGGTTACCGTCTGGTTTAAAAGTCCTTCGTAAAGTTGAAAATATCGTTCGCGAAGAGATGAATAAAGCCGGCGCAATTGAAGTTTTAATGCCAGTTGTACAACCAGCCGATTTATGGGAAGAGTCTGGCCGTTGGGATAAATTTGGTCCTGAATTATTAAGAATAAAAGACAGACACGAGCGCCCTTTTTTATTAGGCCCAACTCATGAAGAAGTTGTAACAGAGTTAGTACGTAAAGAAGTGAGTAGCTATAAACAACTGCCGCTTAATTTATATCAGGTACAAACTAAATTCCGCGACGAAGTTCGCCCTCGTTTTGGGGTCATGCGCGCGCGTGAATTTTTAATGAAAGACGGCTATTCATTTCATTTAACTCAAGACTGTTTACAAACAACCTATGACAAAATGCATCAAGCATATTGCAATGTGTTTGACCGTTTGGGGTTAGAATATCGCCCTGTATTGGCCGATACCGGTTCAATTGGTGGTAGCACATCGCACGAGTTTCATGTGTTAGCTGAATCTGGTGAAGATGCCATTGTATTTAGCGATCAAAGTGATTATGCAGCTAATATTGAAAAAGCAGAAGCTTTACCACCTCAAGGTGAGCGCCCTACGGCTAATTTAATTATGGATAAAGTAGCTACCCCAAATGCTCACTCTATAGATCAAGTTTCTGAATTTTTAAAAGTTGAAGCAACTCAAACGGTTAAAACTTTATTAGTACAAGGCTGTGATGAAAACGGTGAAGCAGCTGGAGTAATTGCTCTGGTTTTACGCGGTGATCACGAATTAAATGAAGTTAAAGCAGAAAAATTAAGCAATGTATTTGCCCCGCTGACATTTGCTAGCGAAGAACAAATTAAGCAAGCCGCTAATTGTGACGCTGGCTCAATTGGTCCAGTTGGTTTAACGATTCCTGTGTATGTAGATTATAGTGCTGCCCATTTGGCGGATTTTGTTTGTGGCGCCAATGAAAACGACTACCACTTAACAGGTGTAAATTGGGATCGTGATATTGAAACCTATCAAACTGTCGATATCAGAAACGTAGTAGAAGGCGATCCTAGCCCTTGCGGTAAAGGCACTTTAAATATTAAACGTGGTATTGAAGTTGGTCATATTTTCCAGTTAGGTACAAAATATAGTGAAGCAATGAAAGCGGGTGTATTAACTGAATCTGGCAAACACGAAACCTTAACCATGGGCTGTTATGGTATTGGGGTATCTCGAATAGTTGCAGCCGCCATTGAGCAAAATCACGATAAATTTGGCATTAAATGGCCTGCTAATATTGCACCGTTCCAAGTTTGTGTATTACCCATGAATATGCATAAATCTCATCGTATTCCTGAGGTTGCAAATAAATTATATGATGAGTTAACTGCTGCTGGCGCAGATGTGATTTTTGATGATAGAAAAGAACGTCCGGGTGTTATGTTTGCTGATATGGAATTATTAGGTGTGCCGCATGTACTTGTCATTGGTGAGCGTAATCTGGATGAAGGTGTAGTAGAATACAAAAACCGTCAAACCGGTGAAAAGCAAACCATCGCGATAGACGAAGCGGTTGCTTTTATTCAATCTCAGTTAGGTTAACCCTGCTATAGTTTCTCAGGTTCAGCGTAAAATTATCTTACGCTGAACCTTGTATTTTTCTCACCTGCCCCTATTTTATTATTTATCTTTACGAACCTTTCGCTATTAGTTTAAATCCCAAAATAGCCTGTTCAAAACAAACATCAGAAAAACGATAGTTAAGCTATGTCACAATACGAATCATCTACAATCAAGTCTCGGCTTCATTTAATTCTGTCGCAAATTGCGCAGCTGAATCAAACCAGTCAGCAGTCAACTCAATTACTCGCGGTTAGCAAAACTAAACCAGCAACAGATATCATTGAAGCCTATCAGGCCGGACAAAGATGTTTTGGTGAAAACTATGTGCAAGAAGCCGTAGATAAAATAGCAGAGCTTAAACAATATCAAGATATTGAATGGCATTTTATTGGGCCGATTCAGTCCAACAAAACTCGGCTGATTGCAGAAAACTTTGATTGGGTTCATAGTATTGACCGTGAAAAAATCGCCAGCCGGTTAAACGAGCAAAGACCAGCAGAATTAGCAAAACTCAATGTGTGTTTGCAAATCAATATTTCTCAAGAGAACTCTAAATCAGGTACAGATATCAAACAGGTATTTGAATTGGCTAAATATGTTAGCCAACAAAATAACCTTTGTTTACGTGGCATAATGGCAATACCGGCAAATACAGATGATATAAACCAACAAAAACAAAGTTTTGCCCAAATGCAGCAAATATTTAATCAATTAAAAGCAGAATATGACTCAGTAGATACTTTATCTATGGGGATGACAAATGATATGGCGTTAGCAATAGAATACGGCAGCACTATGGTCAGAATTGGTACTGCCATATTTGGCGCGCGAGCAGCTAAAAATCAAGATAAAAATTAACCAAAAGCAGATAAAATTTATGCAAAATAAAACAATTGCCTTTATTGGCGCAGGCAACATGAGCTCAAGTATTATTTCCGGTTTAGTTAAAAACGGCTATCCAAACGGGTTAATTTATGCGAGTAATCCATCATTACCTAAACTCGAAGCTTTGCAAACTAAGCTCGATATTAATATCAGTCAAAATAACAGTGAAGTAGCTCGCAAGGCGGATGTTATTGTGCTCAGTGTAAAACCTCAACTGATGGCACAAATGTTGGCTGAATTAGCATTAACGCCCGAAGAAAAATCACAAAAATTATTTATTTCTATTGCCGCAGGTTTACCTGTGAGCCGCTTAAATGAAATGTTAGGCGGAGAATACGCTTTAATCAGAACCATGCCAAATACGCCAAGTTTAATCGGTTTAGGGATGGCTGGTATGTATGCACCTGAAAATATAACAGCAGAGGATAAAACCTTTGCCGAGCAAATTATGGCGGCAGTTGGTAAAACAGTTTGGGTAGATGATGAATCTGGGATAGATCATGTCATTGCGCTGGCTGGCAGTGCACCGGCTTATTTCTTTTTGTTTATGGAAGGCATGATTAACGAGGCTGTTAACCTTGGTTTTAGTGAGGCCCAAGCCAGAGAAATTGTCGAACAAGTTGCTTTAGGCAGTGCACAAATGGTTAAACAAAATCAAAGTGTTGATGTTGCCGCGCTACGCGCACAGGTAACCTCAAAAGGCGGAACCACGGCTGCCGCGATTGAAAGCTTTAATCAATCCGATTTAACTGGCATTATTCAAAAAGCGATGCAAGCAGCAATAGCTCGTTCGCAAGAAATGGCAAAATTATTTTAATCGATTTATTTTAACGAACGGATTTAACTCATGAATGCATTAAATTTTTTAATTCAGATATTTTTCAGCTTATTACTAATGGTTGTGGTACTGCGATTTTGGATGCAAGCTGCCAATGCCGATTTTTATAATCCGCTTTGCCAGTTTATCGTTAAAGTGACTAACCCCATTTTAAAGCCATTTCAGCTTATTTTACCCTACCGTGGAAAATGGAATTTTGCTGCGTTAGCATTAGCCTTTGTGGTGGCAGCAGCAAAATTTATTGTGATTATGGCACTGAATAATATTTCAGGATTAAATCCGGTTGCTTTAGCCGTTGCTTCAGTTATGACAGTTATCCGTGAATTTTTAGATTTAGCATTCTGGATCTTAATCATCCGCGCTATTTTAAGCTGGTTTAGCCAAGGCAATAATCCAGCTGAATATATCTTATACCAATTAACCGAACCATTTTTACGCCCTATCCGTAATATTCTACCGCCAATGGGTGGCTTAGACTTATCTGTTTTAGTCGCGATTATTGCCATTCAATTTATCAATCTATTACTGGGTGATTTAGTTGGCCGTTTTTAAGCGGCCAATGGGATAAATTATGAAAAGCAAACTCGTTTATTTCTTCACATTATGCCTGCTTAGCTTTAGTGCTTTTTCAGTTAGCGCTTTTGCAGCCGACAGCGAACATAATTCCGCTAAACATCAAACAGTAAAAGGTAACTGGGAAATTCATCATATTGCATTTCCATCCACTTTTATCCAACCCAGTGTTGCTAAAGCCGTAGGCGTAAATCGCCGCAATACTAATGGCTTAATTAATGTGAGTATTTTAGACACCAAACAAACACCTAAAAAACCGTTAAAACTTAAATTAAGCGGTTATGCTCAAAACTTGGTTGGACAAAGAAAAGAACTCACTTTTAAAGAAGTTGATGAAGGTGATGCGGTTTACTATTTAGCTGAACTCGCTTACAGCAACCAAGAAACCTTTAAAATTTATGTCACTCTGACTGATACAAACACAGGCAGAGTTGAAAATATCATGTTTATGCAAAAAATGTGGGTGGACTAAAAGCTAAATTATCCCCTTAAAATAAATATAAAATCTATAAATAATTATATTATACTACCCGCAGTAGCCTGTGCCCTGCAGGCTGCAGTTTAAAAGATATTATAAAACTACTTCTAACACACTTGCAGGCATTTAAATGAATAAAAAATATACTCTAGCGGGTGCTGCTATTGCACTCTTGCTGTCCTCTTCCGTTTTAGCTGAACAAAATAAGTTAAAGTCTTTCAGTGATATTGAATTGGGTGTCGAAACGATTAATTATTCTGAAAAATTGAATAATTTAGCTGGCTACGGCCGTCTAAAACAAGACATCAATGTCTACAATGTTACAACTCGTAACTCAGCTTATGTTGCAATTAATGATGAATTTGGTTTGTACTTAGATGGCTTTGCCTCGCTTGCCCCCAGTATTCAAACTGAAACCTGGTCGCTAGGTGAGTTTGGCGATATCCAGCAGAATGATTTTAAAATTAATCATAATGAACTCGCCTTTAGAATTAGTTATAAATACACTGAACAACACCGAATTATTTCAGGGTTTAGATTAAGCTCGCTTAGTTTTATTCGTTCTCATTTTGAGTTTGTTCAACCGGGAGCTGATGATTTTAACGCTCAGCTTGAAGCTGATGGCATGGAACCTTTTGTTTTACCTAATGGTGATATTTCTGATAAATATAAATCAAATATCGCTATATCAGAAATTCAGGATGAATTTATCGCTTTATTTGGCTACCGTTATGAACCTCAAGAATTACCAAACAGAGGTGACTGGACATGGTATGCCGGGATTGAAGCAGGTATTCCAATTTATAGCATCACTCAGAATACAACAATTGAAGGCGAAACTTTAAATGAGTTCTTTGGTGGTTACAGCTTAATCGGTAAATTAGGCTTACGTTATCAGTTATTTGATAACCTTGGTTTATTAGCAACGTTTACATCTTATTACAAATATCGTGATGTAGTTACGGAAGATAAAGGTAATGGTAATAGTGTTAGCGTACCAGAAGTTAATTTTTATAATAATGCTGTTACTTTGGGCTTACGCTGGTCTTATTAAACCTAAAACCCACAACTGCTTATCGAATAAAAAAGCTTAACCGAAATAGGTTAAGCTTTTTTATTTTAGCCCCAAACTTATTTTTAGTTTTAGCTATCAAATATAATAAACCTGAGGTGCGTATAAGAAATGTTGAAGTAAATTTCTCAACAATTAGATTAAATAATGCCAAATCAAGCTTATTTTACGTTCCAACGAGGATGGTTTTTCGTCTATCAAGGCATTTTTCTGTACCTAATAGCGAGCTATTAGTAAGAAAAATAACGATGAGAGGCGGGAAAATAGTCCGTTGGGCAAATTTTCTTATATGCAACTCAGGTTAATAAACTACCAAGTATAAAATAAATTTAAGTTGAGCTTAATCTGCTTCGCTTTATTAATATTGGCTGAGTCCATTGCTAAGTTAAAATCGACATATTTGGATTTTAATCCTAACTGAGGGGTTAAATTAATCGGGTCAAACATCAATTGATATTTAACTGTATTCACCGGTTTGCTTGCCCCAAACCAAATACGGTTATGATTTGCAAAGTGCTCAAAATCAGCGTTAAGTTCTACATTATTAAAATAATCTGTTTGATAATCCAGCCCAGCTTCCAGTCGGCGATTGAGTTTAAGTTTAGCATCCTGTTCACTTTCCCAGCCTTTAAATAAAGGCCCAATGCTATTTAAACCTAACTCTGGACGATAACTACTTTGGGTATCAAAAGTACCGCCGCTATAGCCAGTTTCATTTATTTTTAAATGACTAAACAAATCCCATACATTTAATTGAAAGTTAAACTGCTCTATTTGATAATTTAATTTAAAACTTAAACTCGCCCCCTCACCTTGCCGATTCCATCCTTTATAGGGTCGTTTTAATAAGTTTTTATCTGTGTAATATTCGGTGAAAGAAACTTGACCTGAAAAAGCTTGCTCGTCATTAATTGAAACCTCACCGGCCAACTGACTTTCGCGCATGGTTTCAAACTGAATATACGAAACAATGGTCAGTAATATTAAATTATCCATTTGATACTGATATCCAGCAGATAATTGACTGGCTTCAATATGTTTTAAATGAATATTAAGCTGGTAGGTTTTGTTAGCGCTAAAATCCAGATCCATTTTATCCTGATATAAAGCTAATACCGTATCAGGGTTGGTATCCGCAATTAGATCAAGCCTTTTAGTGGCTGAAAAATACCAATTATGATACTGATATTCAAAGCCGGCTAAATTGGTTGTATAAGCCAAATCAGCCTCTTTTTCTGGTCTACTTTTCCATTCATCTTCAACCAACTCTTTAATTGGTAAAGCATTTGAAAAAGAGTTTGAAGATACCATTAGTCCAAATTTTGATTGCGCATGAACCGGTAGCGTACAACTTATAAAAGCAGCTAAAATAAGTATTTTTTTTAAAGTCATTCCGTTTTAAGTCGCCTTATATGTTATCCATAAAAAATGCCAGCAAAGCTGGCATTTTAAAATCAGGAAAGCTCATTAAATTAATTTAATGTTTCCATTGTATCGTCTGAATATTCAACCGAATACATACCATTAGCCGGACGATAATAGATTTCACCTACGTCTTCACCATCAACCGTAATAACACCGATAGTTACATCTGAATCTTCTGACTCTGCGCTTGCCTGTTCAAAGCTCGTTGCAGAGTTTAATTCAATTTTAACACCCGAATTATTGGTTAATGTTGCTTTTCCAATATCTCCATCTTCGTCTTCATCAGCTGAATTAATCATTAAGTCTAAATTACGAATACCATTGTTATCAGCTAACTCGTAGGTAAAACCTAAATTAAATATCCCGCTTTCCAATCCATTCCTAGTGCCAGATAGGTTTAACTGAACATCATAATCATCAACAGTTAAACTAACATTTATTGTCGCTGCTAAATTGAGATAATTTGACTCTGTTTCAAATGCTGTATCTTCTGAGATAGAATAAGGATCAACATAAGCATCTAAAGTAAGTGATTTAGTAGCTTTTAAACTATCAAAATCAATATTACCTACATAAACGCCACCAATATTATCTATATAACTATAATAGCTAGCTTTACTATAAAAACGACTAGCGTCGACAACATCTGTAATATTTTCTGGATACCACCAGATCTCAAAATCATCAGCCGAAACACTATAATCATTATTCGGAGACCAAGAGCAATTATCAAGGTGAGTTTCAGCAGGGTTTAACCAACAATCATAACCTTGGATTTGGTAACTATCTACAGAACCATCACTATTATCATCTATTGGTGTTGCTGTACCCTTATATGCATAATGAATAGTCCAGTTCGTACCATCTGACCAAGATGACGACTTAATAAAGCTCAACATATCAGCATTATTAATCGAGTTCACAGGTGAAGTTGATAACTCATATTTATCCTGATATCTATCATAAGCACTTTGCCCCGTCTGAGTAAAAGTATAAGTGAAGTTGTTGTTAGAAGTTGACTCAAATTGTTCTGAGTAGCTGAAATCACCGCTAGCAATGTCAACATCTAACTGAGTATTATCTGAATTTAAGGTAATACTCACAGCATCATTAACTACCCCACTTATATTATAACCATTCAGGCTATTTGATAATCCAGGTGTGTAATCAAGAGGTTGAAGTTGTACTTTTCCAATATCAGCTAAATTGAAAAAGAAATATTCAGGGTGATTAGACTGAGCTCGCGAAACCAACTCCGATATATTATTAATTTCTCTAGGATCTCCAAAGCTAAATAAATCTTCTGATAAGTATGAGTATTCAATAAAATCATCAAGCGAGGCTGTAGTCCCTTCCCACCTAAAATCGCCATTTAACATTAATGTAGAACCATCAGCTTGCTTTAAAATACCGCCATCGCCAAGGTAGTCATTTACATTGACTTCAATATTTTCAATAAAGTATACCTCAAAATAATCCTGAGTAGGCTCAATAACTAATTGTTCAGCCCATACTGAATCTTCACCTGCTTCAGCTACAACATAAGTATATACATAACGAGTATTAATTTCGTCTAACTGTATTTCAGAGAAAGATTCATACTCATTAGTTACCGAATTATCAGCATGAGTAATCGTAAAATGGGTTACCCAATTGGATGAATCACCATCGAAAGAGCCCGAAAGTGAAACGACATCAGTAGCGGTAGGTAAACTAAACTCTATTGTTTTTTGATCTTCACCAACGGTAACTGACCCAATATTGGCGACTTCTTCTCCAATACCTTCGAAACTACTAGATTCAAAATCTCGGGCATTAGTAATATTTACAGTTAATGAAGCAGAAATACTTTCCCCTTGTGAGGATGAAAAATCTCCACTTAAAGTCAACATTTCTGGTAATGCCACCTCTTCTTTAGACACATAAAAATAAGTTTCATCATCCCAAGCTTGATTGATTCTCCATTCTAACTGAGGAACGATGGTTGCCTTTAATTTACCACTAAAGGCGATAGGATTTGTAATTTCAGTTGTTTCAGCCTGCTCTATATTTACATATAAATCAGCTCTAATTTCTTCAATTTGATAGTCAAGATCAACTGCGCTATCCAAATCATCCAATGTAATTACTTTTTTTGTTTTAACTGAAAAGATGCTACTTTCAGTTTCACTACCAAGTTTGATTAATGCATTTTCACTGCTTATCACACCATTTAAAGCAATACTGAACTCTTGACCACTATCATCTGACTCAAATCCATTAATTTTTGCAGTTAAATTCGCTTTCGAAATAAATTCTGCAGCATCAGCTCTGGCAGAAGTTGCACCTGAAGTTGTCGCTACAGGCATAACATTTGTAACGCTGAATAACATAGTTTCTGCATTAAATGAAATGCTACCAGATAAACTTGCATCAAAGTCTGCAACATTATAAGTTTTTGCAGTGATATCACCGTCTTCAATAGCATCACCATCTGCCACATTTATCATTGATAATACAGTTTCAATTTTCTGCAATAACTCAAAACTTTGCGCTTCTTGAGCAACCATATCATTGGCATCAAGTAATAATGTTTCGTAGGCTTCAACTTGGGGGATAAAACCTGCAGTTTCATTACTAGTTGCCTGCACACCTAATAACTGAGTTAATAACCTAACATCATTCACCATAGCTTTAGCTTTCTCTACTGGTGTTGCCCCAACAGGTTCACCATCTGAATCCGGATCAATACGTCCATCTTCACCTGCTTCTTGCTCTTTTTGAGTTTTATCACTAATCACCTCAGTTTCGATAACAGATAAGTTATCACTAGCTTCGGTATCACTGCTAATTGCTGGTTTTAATTTATCACTGGATGTTTTAGCTGCTGCTTCTAAAACATCATTAGTAGTTAGCTCAAAAGTGCTATTAGTATCATTTGGCTTAACCGCAATGGTACCACCCGCATTAACAATATCTTGAGTCGCTTCAGCTAATAAAGTGGTAATATCTTTACTATCGCTTGTTGCTTTAAATAACGCATTTGCAATCCCCGCATTAACCAAAGCATATTTTAACTCTGCTTGCTTGTTTTTAGCCGCATCAATAACACTTGCACTATCAACAGAAGCACCATCACTTCCGATGATTTTAGTAGATGTTAAGGTAGTAATATTACCTGAAACCCCAAATGCATTAGCAATTTTTGAGTTTTGCTGTTGTATTGTTGTAGCATCTAACAAATCTAAATTTGCTGTTATTAGCTCGCTAGAAATATGAGTTAAAGCTGAAACGTTTAATGTAATTTGTTCATCAGAGGCGGTAATATTAGAAATAGATGATAATGTAAAATCAGGAGCTGTTGAATTTAAGTCAATATCAGATCCAAATGGAACCGCACCGCAGCCGTCTACCGCATCACAAACCATCTTAGTATTTTCATTAGCTTGCAACTCAACTTTAACAGGTCCTGAATACTCAGGTACGCTAAAACTATAAAAACCATTGTCGTCGGTTATCATCCCTGTTTCGGTTTTAATTTCACTGTCAGGAATAACAGACCATTGTGAGTTTTCAAGTTTAAACGCAACAACGCTTGCTTGCTTCATCGTGCCTTTAGTCACTGTACCCGAAATAATAATCTCACCGCCAGTTGTATTGCCACCACCGTTACCATCAGTATCATTACTATCAGAACTACTTCCACCACCACAGCCCGCTAAACCAGCTAAAATCGCTGCTGTAATGGTTGATTTGATTAGTTTCATGTTTTTACCCTCACCTTGTTAAAACTACTTCCAAAAATAACTGCCCCTTAATATTACAATAAAAATGAGACATTGTTCGCACTTTTTCCCTTGCAATTATTTTTAACAACTATCAAACAACAAACACCCAAAACAACAACAAAACGAAACAAGAAAAACATTAACACCCTAATATTAAACATAAAATGATTAGAATCTATGTATAAAAATTCAACCAATAAGAAAGGTGAAACCTAGAAGCACAAGAATAAACTTAAATCGCTTTGCCATTCCTTATGAAAAATTAAATTCGTATTGGATTGGAAGGGTGCATAGATGAAGCTGATTATAATTTAGACCTACATTTAACCCAATCAATCTAATATTACGTCCTTGGCGTCTTTGCCACGCTTGATTAAGCAGCGTTTTAAAGGACTCAAGCTTAAAACCCCGCTCTGCTTTATACAAACGACTCTCGAGAGTCGTTTGCTGAAAGTCATCAAATTTTAATTTAATACCCAGTTTATTCACTTGCCCTAATTTTTTGGCTTTATTTAGCCTAAAATTCAGTTCTTGATATAACTTAGGTAAATAACTTTCAGCTTGAGTCAACAAAGTTAAATCACTTGCAAATGTATGTTCAACACCAATTGATTTTCTAATCCGCTCAGTTTTAACCGCTCTGTCATCAATACCAAAACAACGCTCAACTAAATTAGCTGCAAACTTACCAAAGTGCTGCTCTAATATTACCTTATCGTAAGCTCTTACATCTTTAGCGGTATATAAGCCAAACTTATGTAATTTTTCCAGTGTCGCTTTACCGACTCCCGGGATCTTTTTTAAATCTAACTTATCAATAAATCGGCTAACCTCTTGCGGTGTAATCACAAATAAACCATCTGGTTTATTTTCTTCACTGGCTATCTTGGCAAGAAACTTATTAGGGGCCACACCGGCTGAAGCGGTTAATCCGGTCTCGTTAACAATATCACGCCGTATCGCTTGGGCGATCAAGGTTGCACTCCCCTGATAAAACGGGCTGTTACTCACATCAATAAACGCTTCATCTAAAGATAATGGTTCAATGATTTCGCTGTAGCGTAAAAAAATGTCTTTTATTTGATTAGAAATGCTTTTATACAAAGCCATATTGCCGGAAACCAAAACTAAATCAGGGCATAGTTTAAATGCTCTGGCGGTTGCCATAGCCGAATGAATCCCATACTTTCTGGCAATATAGTTACAAGTTGAGATAACTCCACGCCTGTCGCTAGAACCGCCAACCGCTAGAGGTAAGTGTTTTAATTTAGGATTTTCACGCATTTCAACCGCAGCAAAAAAGCAGTCCATGTCGACATGAATGATTTTTCTACCCGATTGCATTTAGCCACCAAAAAACTGTATATAAATACAGTTAATTTATTTTATTTTTATGGCTGAGTCAATGAATACGAAATGAAAGAGATAAGTAAACTTAGGGGGCAACTATAAAACTAAAACACCACTAAAATGAACATCTAACAGAGCCAAAAAAATCCAAGGCAATAGTGGGCTGTATCCTGTGTGGATTCATATAATAAAAAACCCGGCATTACCGGGTTCAATCAATTTTTAACGGTTAAATTAAAATTATATAATAAAGCTTAATATAGGTCGCTATATGACCATATCATTGGTAATTCGTTATGTAGCATATTAGGTGTTAAAGTATCTAAAATTACTGCTGACTTTTTCTCAGGTTTAACCTGCTCTTGTTTTTCTTTGGTTTTAAAAGCATCAGAGGGCATGCTGATAGAAACACAGCTAAAAACAAAACTAACCAATACAAACGTGTGAACTAAAACCTTTTTCATTTAAAATATACCATCGGCAATCAGCCTAAAATTAATTTAACCTATGAGCAATTTAAAGATAAAACCATAAAATAAAGGCTTAATAAACTACCCAACTTAAACGCGCTATATTTTAAACCCTAACAAAGCAAAATAACACCAAATAAAACCCAAAAACAAAAATAACTTTAAAATAAAATACCTATAAAACAGTTATTTAAAAATATAAAAACAATTTATAACAAGTTAATTTAAAATAAAAATCAAAGTCAAAATTAAGATATATTAACCAAACAAATTAGCACAATTAAATTACAAAAAATTAAACTGATCTAAGCCAGTATGGTTGCACAAATATTAGCAAGGTATTTTCAAAAATAAGGGACGATCTAGGAATACGCTAAGAACTGGATAAACGAGCCGTCCTACTTTCCACGACATTCACTTATTTACCGAAGCTGGTTATAACTCACAATCACGTGCAGCACATACAAATGCAAAACCAACTAAGATTTATCAGCGTGAGCATATTGAATAGGTTGAGGTAACAGCTGGGGGAAGTCGGTTAAAACCAGAAACATTAAATATTGTATAAATAATAGTAATGATATGGAAACGATGTGAGAATGTAGTTTTAAATAAAGTGATTAACTAAGAATAAATCCGTTTATTATCAGTTAATTAATTGGTCGGATTGAGAGGATTCGAACCTCCGACCCCTGACACCCCATGACAGTGCGCTACCAGGCTGCGCTACAATCCGACTGGCTGCAATAATAATTAAATACTTAGCTAATGCAAGTATTTAATTATTATTAGAAAAGTAAATTAATCTGTTTGCTTATTTATCAACCAAATTGCGCTTTAAATGGTTAATTGCACGAATTAATGTTGAGGTTGCGGGTGCATCAACCAGCTCTCCAGTTTGCAGGCTATAACTTTGCATTTGTCCATCGCCTTGTATTCGGGTATTGGTATTATTAGACCAGACATAAATATTATTTTTATCTGCTGTCACTAACCAAGCAGCCCCAACAGGCACAGAAAATAAGTTATGACCAAACTTTTGATAATCCGCATAAAATGAGCAGGCTAACCAGCCTTCTAATATAGTCGGTAAAATATCAAAATTGCTGGTTAGATCCGGCAATGAAACTAACTCGCCTTTAACCATAATACGGCCATAAGCCTGTCGATCATTGGCTAATATAATCACAATTTGATTATCGTAATTAGCATAAGTTAACCAACGAGTCGCTTCGGTTAGATTGTCTAGCTGTTTAAACTCAAAAGATAAATTATCATCGCTGATACGTTTTTGCGCTGCAAACTCACTTAAATTTAGTTTATTCGCTAAATCCATCGGTGATAATCGTAAACTGGTATTTGTTGTGATTAAGGCACTGTCTAAAATACCATTGATATGTCCAACTTTTTGCTGATAAATTGCCGGAACGCCAGTTAACAATTCAAATAGCGCGTTATCAACTGAGACCGGTGACCAATGCTTAGCAACGGCTATCCCGGGTTCGGCAGAGCGTTTAGCAATCACCAGTTGCTCTATATTGTCGGCTTGGGTTGATAACACTTTTATATTTAAATTAGATAAAGGCGCTAAACAACTAAACTGATACTTGGGTTGAGCAATTAAATGGCTGGAAACATCAAAAGTCAGTTCTTTTTTCTGCTTATATTCATCTAAATCAACTAAACCAGACTGGCTTAAAATCGTTTTTGCTGTCATAGGCTGCGATAATGGCAGCATATTATCTTGCTTAGTAATTTGAGTGTATAAATTTAAATCAGCCCAAATATGCCCTAAATGTCCGCCAATAAAGCAAACCAACACAAAAGGGATCACTCTTAAATTAATAAAAAACCGACGAAACTTTTCAATATTACGCCAAAGCGCGTTCGCTAAAACAAGCTCAATCGCAAAGGTTGCAATAAATAGCACCAAAATAGCCGCTTTAAAACCAGCTGGCAGGTTTTGAGTTAATAAACCAAAATCGTTCTGAATATAATCGAGCGAGAGTAAATTTAAATGGTAGCCGTATACCGAATAAACCAAGGCATCAATAAATAATAAAATGAGCCCCAAAGCGGCAACAAATGCAGCCCAAGGCCTTGCCAAGTTAGGTTTATTAATTAAAGTAACCGGAAATACAAAAATTAAATAGCCTATAAAAAATAGAAAGGCAATATGGCCAATTGTATAACCCACTAAATAAATTTGGCTTAAGATGCTGGCTGGAAATGGCTCAGCAAACCAGTAAATAGTTGCCACAATAAAACCAAACAGCATGTTGCTGACACTAAACCAGTGCCCCCACGAATAAAGTTTGGATTTTGTCTGGCTTGCCTTATTTAATAGCATAAACGCAAATTATTCCTTAATTGAATCCTGTAATGCTCTGCTAAATTGAGCAGCAATGCTCGCTTGCTGCTCTGGTTTAAAGTTATTTTTTATAATATCAGCTAAAGTTTCCCCTAATGCCATCATGGATAAGGTAGCTGGCGCTTTTTGTACTTCTATTGCAATTTTAATCGCGGTAATAACTTTTTCTAAATCGTTATCTGAGAATTTGCTGGTTTGTGACATAAAATAATAATACTTCCAAAGAGTTACTGGGTATAAAACAGTCCAAATATTTAGGCTTACCCGGTTAGGTTTAGCGGATATTAAACTATTTTCATTTAGACTATTGCTATCAGAGCAAGCTTAATTATAACATTTAGTCTGCTAATAATGGGATTAAATTCATAACAATTTAAAATCTTACAAGCTTTCTCCTTATTAAAAATCAAAGAGTAAACAATTAATATGTCTGTCACCAGCGCACAACTCTACTTTAACCGCTATAAAGCCGAGAATGAACAAGTCATACTACAATTAGAATCAGCCTGCTTGGTTGAAGGTGATAATGCAGTTTTTTTAGCACAACAATTGCATCAATCTTTTGTTAAAAAAGGCCAAAAGCAATATTGTGCATTTGCGCAAGGCTCATCGGTAAAAGATAAAATTGAACAATCTGCCACCCGCTCAGAAATGGCTAATACTATCGCGAATCGAATTTTATCAGAACTAGATGCAGAAACGATTCCACCTGAGAGTATTTTAGTTGTCGGGTTTTATTACTATTTAGCGACAGATTATATGCTGGTTGCTATGTTAGGCGTTAAAGATTCAGTACAGTTAAGTGAAGCGATTAATCCGCAACGTTCACAGTATTTAGATATAGCGAATATTCAGTTAGCAATTCAAGCAGATTTATCTGAACTACAAATTAACCCAGATTCGAGCAAGGCGCTTGCTTATATTAAAGGGCGAGTAGGCAGAAAAGTTGGCGATTTTATGGCGCTGGCCTTTGAAATTGAAGAAAAATTTGATGCAAAACAAGCCACTCAAAAGCTAGTTGAAAATGTAGAGCTTTTTATTGAACAAAATGAAACCGATCCAGAAAAAACCAAAGCCGTTCGAGATATTTCAGTAGAAGTCATGAAATCAGCTTCGCAGTCTGGTGAGTTTATTCAAATCAAAGAGTTATCCGAAGAGATTGAAGAAAAAACAGGTTTATCAGGCTTTTATGATATGGCCGCACAAGATGAAGATTTTAATGATGAATGCCCTGTTTATTTATCCGCCTCTAAAGCGCTACAAAAGTTTTTTGGTCAAGGCGGCGGAATGAGTATTTCATTTAACCGGGATTTATTAGGTGAACATATAACATTTGATCCTGTTGCTCAAACGCTGACTTTTAAGAAAATTCCACCAAACTTGCTGGATTCACTTAAAAAATCATTAAAACAAGATTAATTAAGGCATTTATCCAATGGCATTTAACATCATAGATAATGATGCACAATTATTAGAGCTAAGCCAGCATTTATCCAAGCAGCCCTACTTTGCAATAGATACAGAGTTTGTGCGTGAGCGCACCTATTATCCTCAGTTAGGTTTAGTTCAAATATACGATGGTGAGCAGGTTTATCTGATTGATCCACTCACAATTCATCAGTGGGATAGTTTTAAGCAGTTGCTTGAAAACCCACAAGTAATAAAGATTATTCACTCGTGCAGTGAAGATATTGAGGTGCTAAAAACTGCATTTAATGCAAAACCTCAAGGGTTATACGACACCCAAATCGCTGAAGGTTTAATTAGCGCTAAACCAGCGATGGGGCTTGCGGTTTTAGTTGAAAAATATACTCAAGTTCAGCTGGATAAAGGCCACGCCAGAACAAACTGGTTAAAACGTCCTTTAAGTCAGGAACAGTTAAAATATGCCGCAGACGATGTTTTATATTTATTATCGGTTTATCGTCAGCAGCAAGCGATTTTACAGCAAAAGAATACTGAGTTTATTGTTTTTGAAGATGTAAATGACATTATTGAGAAAAAATTTAAGCCAAATTTGCCAGAGCTAGCTTGGCGAGATGTAAAATCTAATTGGCAGCTTTCACCAAGAGAGTTAGCAATTTTAAAAGAGCTAATGGCATGGCGTTTAGAATATGCCATGAAAAAAGATCTGGCAGTTAATTTTGTGGTACACGAGCGCAGTTTATTATTACTATGTCAGCGCCGCCCCGGTAACCTAAAAAGTATGAGCCATATTCCGGGTATTCATCCACTTGAAATAAAGCGTCATGGGCAACGTTTATTAGAATGTATTGAAAAAGGCAAAGCGGTTACCGAAGAAAACTGTCCACAAAAAATTAAACGTGTTGCCGAATTGGCACAATACAAAAAAATGTATACCGCGCTCAAGTCAGAAATTCAAAATGTTGCTAATCAGCAAAACCTAAATATAGAAGTGCTCGCCTCTAAGCGTATGATAAACCAATATATTGGTTATTATTTTGAGGTAACCAGTTGGAGTAAAGAAGAAGATCCGGAACTTAGCAAAGGCTGGCGAGGTGAACTATTAAATGAAAAATTGCATAAAAAACTCAGCAATTTTTTAGGTTAATCAATAAAAGTTAACAATGATTAGATTCTCCCTTCCCTAACGGTTCAGGGAGAACCCTAAATAACATATAACGTTAGAAATGTAGTGAGATATCAAGCCCGTACGAGTCGTATCCATCACCAGATGTAAAGCCCATCGTATAAGAGAATCTTTCACCAATAAAGACAGTTGCATCTAAACCATAAGCAAAATGGTTATCAGCCCCTTCTGGCACAACATAAGCCAGATTAGCGCCAAGGATAAAATGCTCAACCAACGCATAGTGTGAACCAAATTCTAAATTCACATCTGTTACTTCATCCTGCTCACCACCTAACACATCAACCAGTGAAGCATCCCAACCTGCGCTTACGTATACATCACCCAAATCAGAATATTGGTATCTTGCCCCGATATCCGCTTTTAAGCTAGAAATTGTAATATTGTCTTCACCCATGTCATCTTCCATAGATTCTAACTCAACAGCGTAATAAAGATTTTTATTTAATAATGCACCTAATCTTAGCGATAAAGCATTAACTGAATAATCAACATCATCAGTAGATACGCGATCAATACCAAGACCTAAGTATTGATAGTGTTTTTCTAATGTTGTTTCCGCATCTACTGCATAAGCTTGCCCCGAAAATGCACCAGCTAATAGAATTGCGCTTACAATTGTTTTTATTTTCATAGGTATTCCTTCAAGTTCTGTTTTAGTACTTAAGATAAATTCAATACAACCCACCAATCATTATACATCATTTTCCATCAAATAATATCGTAAAATTTACTAATTTTAAACATTTAACACAGAAGATACACATCAAAACAACCAAAACACAGTTTAATGTGTCAATAAAGAGGAATTTCAATCAACATATATTAATTTGTATCAAACTAATAACAAAAACGGGAAATAAAAAGGTAAGCACTAAAGTTAACTTAGTGCTTACCTTTAACCTTTCGGGGAGACATGAAAAATTTAAATAGTTTTAGCTATATCTATTACAGATAAAACTAGAGTCATTTTCCTAATGTGAATTGTATAAGCGCTTTTTGTTCAGCTAATTCTGAAGCTTTAAACTTCCAACGAGAAAGCGCATTAACAGCTTCTTTATCAAATGTTTTTGCCGGGCTTGAATCGACCACACTAATATTAATGACTTGCCCTTGAGCATCAATATCAAAACGTAACAATACCCACCCTTCCTGTGCGGTTTGCGCTGCAGCTTTAGGATATTTAGGTTCAACCTTAACAATTGGTTTTATTGATTGAGACATTTTAGGGACTGGTTTTGGCGCTGGTGTAGGTTGTAAAGCTGTAAACTCTGGGTTATTTGCTAATAAACTAGCCTGCTCTTCAATCGCCTGCTGTGCTTGATCAGGACTAGTAACCGGCTGAGGCGTTGGCTTAGCTTTATCTGCTTTGGCTTGCTCTTTATCAACCTGTATCTGAGCATTATCTTCACCCGCTTGCTCCTGAGGCTGGCTTTGGCAGGCAGTTAATACTAATAATGCTGATAAAGTGAGGATATGTTTCATTATTAAGTCCTTTCTAATCTAAACAACTTTTATCATTAAGGATAAATTAAAATATAACAAGCTAAACATTTTTATATTGGGTAACCTATAACAGTAACCTTTTTGTTAATTGTTAGCTTAGACATGCAGTTTTAACTTAAACAGGTTTGCGTTAATATACTGAATCTGAATCGTTTTATCATTTAAATAAGAACGCTTTTCATATCTTGAGTATATTTTATACTTTACATTTTACATCTCTTTTTTGCGATAAAATACATGAGTTATCAAAACCAACCAACACTGCTATTCCACGATTATGAAACTTGGGGTGTTAACCCTAAAAAAGATCACCCTGCACAATTTGCTGCAATTCGCACTGATTTGGAGTTAAATGAAATAGCTGAGCCTGTTGAGTTTTTTTGTTACCCGCCGCTGGATTATTTACCAAATCCGGAAGCGTGTTTAATTACAGGTATAACACCTCAATTAACTCAGCAAAAAGGGACTTGTGAGCACGAATTTATTCGTAAAGTATTACAAGAAATGAGTGTACCGAATACTTGTAGCCTTGGTTACAATACCATTCGATTTGATGATGAAGTGACCCGTTTTACGCTATACCGAAACTTTTTCGATCCTTACGCCAGAGAATGGCAAAATGGAAATAGCCGTTGGGACTTAATCGACTTAGTTAGAGCCTGTTATGCGTTAAGACCTGATGGTATTAACTGGCCGTTTAAGGAAGATGGGAGTCCAAGTTTTAAACTTGAAGATCTCAGCAAAGCGAATGGACTTGCCCATGAGAATGCTCATGACGCAGTTTCAGATGTAAGAGCAACCATTGAAATGGCACGTCTGGTTAAACAAAAACAACCCAAACTGTATCAGTATTTATTTGACCTAAAAGATAAACGTAAAGTTAGCCAATTAATTGATATTAATAATTTAACTCCGTTAGTTCATGTGTCATCAAAATTAAAAGCGACACAGGGCTGTTGCACCTGGGTTTGTCCAATTGCTTGGCACCCTAGCAATAGCAATGCAGTTATTGTTATTAATTTAGCGTTAAACCCAACACCATTAGTTGAGCTATCAGTAGATGAAATAAAACAAAAGTTATTTACTTCATCTGAAAATTTAGCCGAAGGTGAAGATAGATTACCGGTGAAACTTATTCATATCAATAAATCTCCGGTGCTGGCTCCAGCAAAAACATTAACGCCAGAGAATGCCGATAGATTAGGTATTAATAGGGCACAATGCTTAGATAATTTACAGTTTATTAAACAACATCCGGTGATTAGAGAAAAATTAGTTCAGTTATATGAGTCTATCTCTTTTGATGAGGTAAATGATGTTGATCAGGCTTTGTATCAAGGGTTTACTAATCCAGCGGATAAAGCATTAATGGAGCAAATACAAGCCATGCCAGTCAACCAATATGCAGATCTCTCCCCTAACTTTACCGATCCTAAATTTAACGAGCTTTGGTTCAGATTTAAAGCACGCAATTATCCACATTTATTGAACGAGAGTGAAATACTGAAGTGGCAAGTTCATTGTAAGGACAGATTAACGGACGAAAATAACTTATCTAGTTTAAACTTTTCGACATTTACAACTAAACTTGAATCATTAGTAGAGCAACATAGTCAAGATGAAGGTAAAATAAAAATAATAAAATCTTTATTTCGATACATACAGCACACTTATGGATAATTAATTAGACAAAAATGTAAATTCTTCGCTAAAATATAAATGAGTAGCGTTCATTATAATATAAGAAGCAAAAGGCTGTGATTTCCTGAATTTAGATAACACTAGTCAAAAATCAAATTAGTATTGTCAATTCACAGTGTTTAAAACAAATAAATGATTAGAGAGTTTAGTAAGAGTGCCACTACCAGACTACATTCCTAAAAAGTATAAAACTATTTTAGAAGACGATGCACATGGAATTAGCTTTCCGTGTAAATCAGGCTGTCAAATGCGTTTTATCCGAAACAAAGTTGATATGGGCGGTTTTTATTCCTACAAACAATGGGGGGGAATAGACAAAGCTTTAAAAGCTGCAATAAATCGTAACAAGCAACTAAAAATGTTATATCCAACTCATAGAATTAAACGCCAGCATAAACCGAAAGATGGAACCAGCTGTGGGTTTAATGGTGTAGGGTTCAGAGAAAAACTAGATAAACGCCGAAATGAAATTGAACGATTCTATTGGGTTAGTTATCGTAGAAATGGAAAACCAGCTGTCAAAACATTTTCTTTAGGTTACTCCGACTTTGATGCTGATTTACAATTACATGCCTACCGAACTGCTATACAGTTCAGATCAGAGTGGGATGCTGATGGTAATAGCATGGATGAAACAAAATATAAAAACTGGAAAACTATCCGTTTATATGATCCTGGTACACCCAAATGCGATTATAGTCGCGAAAGGCGAAAGAAAGCAAAAAATGAAAAAAGCAAATCCTAACTTACATATTATTGCTAAGTCTCTACCCCATAATTAAAATCTATTATCGCTTAGAGTTAGGTAAAGTAATCCAATAACTTATTGTACCTAACTCTTTTTATAGCGGAACATTTCAGAAAAATATTAATTTTTTAATATTTATCCCTTACAATAAAAGTAAGAACCAAATCACAAAAATCTATTTTGTAAGCTTTTTGGATTCTTAACTTAAACACACCTATCACGCTCAAACCATGACAAAACTAATTTTAGGTATTGAGATTAGCAGTACAAAAAGGAACCTAATATGAAAAAACTATCAATTGCCATTCTGGCTTCACTATATGGCTTTCACGCGCAAGCTGCGGAAGTTCGCTCAATGGGGATGGGCAGTGTAACTGCTGTTGGTGGTAGCTATTTGAGTGCACCAACAAATAACCCTGCTCTTTTAGCCAGCCAAATTGATGATACTGATGATTTTGGGATGATTTTACCGGGTATTTCAGTCGAAGCAGAAGACTCTGATGATTTAGCCAATGGCATTGACGAGTTTCAAGATGCTTATGACAGATTAGAAGAGTTATTAGAAGATGCAGAAGCAAATCCATTATTTGCAAATCAAGATGAACTAGATGCGGCTAGAGAAAACTTAATTGATAAATTTGCAAACTTAGATAGTGAATTATTAGTTGGTGTTGATGCTGGATTAGTTATTGCTGGACATACTCGAATTGGTTCATTAGCTTTATTTGCTGATACACAAATAGATGCAATAGTGATTGCAGATATAGATGAAGCACACGATAGTGAGGTAATTAGAGAAGCCGATACAACCGAAGAGCTCGAAGATAATTTAAGATCATCAGCACAAGTAATCGCAGCCAATGTCCTAGAACTAGGTGTAACTTATGCAGACAATTACGAATATCAAGGCCATCAATTTAGTTTAGGTTTAACACTTAAAAACCAGAGAGTTGACTTTTTTAACTACGAAACCACCATTTCTGACTTTGATGAAGATGATTTTGATGGCGATGAATACTTAAACGATGATTCAAACTTTAATATCGATTTAGGTGCTGTTTACAAAGTTAATCAAAACTGGACTTTAGGTTTATCAGCTAGAAACTTAATTAGCAACGACTATACTTCTAAGCCAAGTGATATAACTGATGAAGTCTCTACCTATAAAATAGGCCCTGAAATCACAGTTGGTGCCGCTTATTATAATGGTTATTTAACTGTTGCGGCTGATCTTGAATTAACTGGCACGGAAAGGTTTGAAGGTAGTGAAGATGACAGCCAGTACGCTTCTATCGGGGTTGAAGGTGACCTATTCAAATGGGCTCAATTACGCTTAGGTTATAAGCATGACATTGAAGGGAATTACGATGGTAAATATACTTTTGGCCTTGGTTTAGCGCCATTTGGTGTATTCCATATCGATTTAGCGGCTCAATATGCTGAAGACAGAAAAGGCGCTTTAGGTTTACAGTTGTCTTATACTTTCTAAGTTAATTCAATCAAGCTATTCAGTAAATTAATAATAAAAAGCGATGCTACCACCACAGCATCGCTTTTTTGTTTAAAAACTTGATAATATTAGCTTAGAAATTTAGCCAAATAACACTTTAACTTTACAGACCCAGCGAAGCATTTATTGCTTTAAGTACCTGAGCAGGATTACTCGCCTGAGTAATAGGACGCCCGACAACTAAATAGCTTGAACCTGCATCCATTGCCATTTTGGGTGTCATAATACGTTTTTGATCGCCTTTATCTGAACCTTCTGGTCGAATGCCCGGTGTCACTAAATCAAAATCACTTCCGATATGATTACGCAAAATTTCCGCTTCCTGAGCTGAGCATACAACGCCATCTAAACCAGATTCATTGACTAATTCAGCTAACATTTTTACCTGTTCAGCAGGTGATTTTGTTACGCCTATTCCAGCTAAGTCAGATTCATCCATACTGGTTAATACGGTTACCGCAATTAATAAGGGTGGTTGTTCAAAATTATCAGCCAATGCTTGTTTAGCTGTTTGCATCATCACTTTCCCGCCACTCGCATGAACATTAACCATCCAAACACCGAGTTTTGCTGCCGCAACACAAGCTTTTGCCGTTGTAGCTGGGATATCATGAAATTTTAAATCTAAAAAAACATCAAAGCCTTTATTAACTAACGACTTAACAAATTCCGGCCCAAATAGAGTAAACATTTCTTTACCTACTTTTAAACGGCATTCTGTCGGGGTTAGTTGCTCAACTAACTTTATAGCTTGTTCTTCATTATCAAAATCTAAGGCGACGATAACAGGTGACTTACAAATATTTGTCAAAATTAATCTCCAGTTAAACCAATTATAGGTTTGACACTCCCCCAGTGTTTGCAACGAGGACATTGCCAAAATAATAAGCTGCCCTGATAACCACATTGCTCACATTCATAACTGGGAAGTTGTTTTACTTTATTTACAACCATTTTTTCAAGATTCAGCATCATCTGCTGAGCTTCTGGTGCATCTGTTTTTTTAGCATTCAGCTTTAATAGTTGGGCAAAGCCAGAAATAGTCGCGTGCTTATCCAGCATGCCTAATACACTTTTACGTGCATCACCGACTCTGTCTTGACGTTCCATAATATCAGCGATAGCAGCAACAACAGAGGTGCTTTTAATTTGCCCTGAAATTGAAATTAGAAAGTCCAGTCTAATTGCATCATCCGGAAAAACAGCGGCAAGACGAGGCACTAATAAAGCAATAAAATCAGGACACGTATCAGCAAATACTCGACTTAACTGATTAGCTTGCTCTGATTCTCTCAACTCGATATAACAATCAATTAAATCTAAATATGCTCTAGCGCACTTTTTATCGTAAGAAAGCGCCTGTTTGAGCATAGCGATTTTTTCATGTGTTGCTTTTTCGCTGGCGAGTTCGCATAACAGATACGCTTTGGTCACCTGATATGGTTCACCATCTTGTGTTTCAATAGGCTCTATCGCATCAAAAGCTTGTTGCCAGTCTTTAAAGGTTTGATATATTCGAGATAAAATCAACCTAGCCTCACGCGCACAAGCTTTATCTTCTAATAGTGGCAGTAATAACTTTTCAGCCCTATCGTATAAAGCACAATCGACATAATCTCTGGCTAGTTGAATAATAGATTGGCGGCGTTGCTCTGGCGTTAAAACATCCTGCTGGGCTAAAAATTGATGAATTTTAATTGCCCTGTCGTTTTCCCCTTTAGCTCTAAATAATTTACCTAAAGCTATGTGGGTTGTGAATGTTTCATTATTGACTTCAAGGTTTTCAATCAGCACATTTATGGCTTTATCTCTTTGATTGCTCAAAAAAAGATTAAGCCCAGATAAAAAGTCCTGATTGATTTTTTCATGCTGCTTGAGCTGTGACTGGCGATAACTATTACGCCCCATCACATAGCCGTACAAAGCAGCAACAGGTAATAGTAAAAATAATAACTCAGGCATTATTTATCTTTAAGTTGTAATCTCAACAGTTCGATTTCCTGATTCAGTTTATTTATTTTCCAATTTCTTTGCTGTAAGTTAAATCGCAATTTGAGTAAATAATAACCCCAAGCAATTGTACTTAAAGCAAAACCAGTAAACAGGAAAATAGCCAATACCATAGATAAAGGCATAGACTGAACCGCTAAAAGGTAGTTAAGCTGAACTATCTCAGTATTATAAGATGAGATTAACAGTAAAATACCCGCGATTATTATCAGTAAAATAATACTAATTGCAGTTTTCAAGGGATTTACTGAATGCTTTCGTTAACACGTTCGCGCATTTCTTTGCCTGGTTTAAAATAAGGAACATATTTACCAGTCAAATCAACACTTTCACCTGTTTTTGGGTTTCGTCCAGTGCGTGGTGCACGGTAGTGCAAAGAGAAGCTACCGAAACCGCGAATTTCAATGCGATCACCAGTAGAAAGGGATTGAGACATATATTCAAGCAATTCTTTAACACTCGCTTCCATCTCCTTTAACGGTACAGAAGGCTGTTTGTTTGCCATTAGTTCAATCAATTCAGATTTTGTCATAATTATATACTCCGGTTAATCAACACGATTAGGTTACCAAAGTATAACAAAGGTATAAGAAAGGGAGTAGAAATAATCTACTCCCAAGCGATATTATTCGCCTTTTTGTGCGTTTTTGAACGCTTCAGCCATTGCATTGCTGAATACTGCAGCATCTTGTTGTTTATTAACAGATTCTACAGCAGCTTTTTCGTCAGCTTCATCTTTTGCCTTGATAGACAAACTGATTACGCGGTTTTTACGATCTACGCCAATATATTTAGCTTCAACCACATCACCTTCGTTTAATTCAGTTGATGCATCTTCTACACGCTCACGTGAGATATCAGCAACACGGATGTAACCTTCAACGCTGTCAGCTAATTCAACAGTTGCACCTTTCGCGTCAACACTGGTAACCTTACCACTAACAATAGCACCTTTTTTGTTTGCAGTCAGGTAGTTAGTGAAAGGATCTTCATCAATTTGTTTGATACCTAGTGAAATACGCTCACGCTCTGCGTCTACTTGTAGAACAACAGCGGTCAGTTCTTCACCTTTTTTGTAGTTACGAACGGCTTCTTCACCAGTAACATTCCAAGAAATGTCAGATAAGTGAACAAGACCATCGATACCACCGTCAAGACCAATGAAGATACCGAAGTCAGTGATAGATTTGATCTTACCGCTAACTTGATCGCCTTTCGCGTAGTTTTTAGCAAACTCTTCCCATGGATTAGGTTTACATTGTTTTAAACCTAATGAGATACGACGACGCTCTTCATCAATTTCAAGTACCATAACTTGAACGTTGTCACCTAAGTTAACAACTTTTGATGGGTGGATGTTTTTGTTAGTCCAATCCATTTCAGAAACGTGAACTAAACCTTCAACGCCTTCTTGGATTTCAACAAAACAACCATAGTCAGTTAAATTAGTAACACGACCTTCTAAAGTAGCACCTTCAGGGAAACGAGCTGCTAACTCAGCCCAAGGATCGCTACCTAATTGCTTAAGACCTAAAGATACACGTGATTTATCTTTATCGAATTTAAGCACTTTAACAGTGATTTCATCACCCACATTAACGATTTCGCTAGGATGCTTAACGCGTTTCCAAGCCATATCTGTAATGTGTAATAGACCGTCAAGACCACCTAAATCTACGAATGCACCGTAGTCAGTTAAGTTCTTAACGATACCAGTTACTTCTTGACCTTCGTCTAAGTTAGCAAGTAATTCGCTACGCTCAGCACTTGTTTCTTGCTCGATAACAGCACGACGAGAAACAACTACGTTGTTACGCTTTTGATCAAGTTTGATAACTTTGAATTCTAATTCTGCATTTTCTAGGTAAGTAGTATCACGAACAGGACGAACGTCAACTAAAGAACCAGGTAAGAATGCACGGATACCTTCAACTTCAACAGTGAAGCCACCTTTTACTTTACCGCTAATTAAACCAGTAACCGTTTCACTGTCTTCGCAAGCTTTTTCAAGGCGAATCCAAGCTTCATGGCGCTTAGCTTTTTCACGAGAAAGAATTGTTTCACCGAAACCGTCTTCAACAGCGTCTAGTGCAACATCAATTTCGTCACCAACATTAACTTCTACTTCGCCTTGGGCGTTATAGAACTGCTCAGCAGGAATAGCCGCTTCAGATTTTAAACCAGCGTCAACTAAGATAACGTCTTTCTGAATAGCAACGATAGTACCTTTAACGATGGCACCAGGACGTGTTTCGATTTCATTTAAGCTTTCTTCAAAAAGCTGTGCAAAACTTTCGGTCATAAATAAAGTTTACTTATATATAAATAATCCGAGTCAAATCCAAATAACCCAGGGTTGTTTAAAATAACCGGCGTCATCCTTATTCCGGTTTCCAGCACTAAAAAATTTTAGTGGCAAAATTCGTTAACTAAAGTTTAAGAACCTAATTTTTGCTGCATGTAAGCAAAAACCTGTTCAACCACTTCATCAATACTCATAAGAGTAGAATCTATTTCCAGCGCATCTTCAGCCGGAATCAAAGGCGCAACACTACGATTGCTGTCTCTTTCATCCCGAGCCTGAATATCGGCTAAAAGATGTTCAATTTTAACGCTAGGATCATTATCTTTCAACTGTAGATAACGTCTTTTTGCTCTTTCTTGCGCAGAAGCGTTCAAAAAAACCTTAACTTGTGCATTTGGAAATACAACTGTGCCCATATCCCGACCATCAGCAACTAAGCCCGGAGCTTCTTTAAAAGCCCGCTGACGTCTTAATAACGCTTCACGTACTCTCGGTAATGCTGCAACTTTAGAGGCAACAGCGCCAACCTTTTCATTGCGAATGTCGCCAGATACATCTTCACCTTCTAAAATCACTAAGGTTGTAGAACCGTCGGCTGAAGACTTAAAGTGCACATCCAAATAAGATGCTAATGGTACAACTGACTCTTCATCCATAGGATCTATATCATGGTGAATGGTAGCTAGCGCTAAAACCCGATATATCGCACCACTATCTAAAAAATGCCAACCTAATTTATCAGCAATTTTTTTACTAACCGTGCCCTTACCAGCACCGCTAGGACCATCAATTGTTATGACTGGAACTTGATCCGCCATCCCTAACCTCTTTGTATTTTTGCTATTGCTTAACCGTTTCTTTTTGCAAAATCCTGCATAAAGTTAACTAAAGCTTGCACACCTTCTAGTGGCATAGCGTTATAAATGCTCGCACGCATACCACCAACAGAGCGGTGACCTTTAAGCGCTAATAAACCTTGTGCTTTTGACTCTGCTAAAAATGCTGCATTTAAAGCTTCATCTTTAAGATAAAAAGGTACATTCATGCGAGAGCGATAACGAGTTTCAACTCGATTTTCGTAAAACTCATTATTATCAATAAAATTATATAAAAGCTCGGCTTTAGCAATGTTAGTTTGCTCAACCGCTTTTACACCACCTTGCTGTTTTAGCCATTTAAATACTAAACCAGCTAAATACCATGCATAAGTTGGTGGTGTATTAAACATAGATTCATGTTTAAGTTGCAGAGTGTAATCAAATATCGATGGTGTAACTGAGCGTGCACGACCTAATAAGTCTTTACGAACAATCACTATCGCCAAACCAGACGGCCCGATATTTTTTTGTGCACCAGCATAAATAATACCGAATTTATTCACGTCAATTTCACGCGATAAAATACACGATGACATATCTGCCACTAAAGGCTTCTCAACCTCTGGAATGGTGTCAAATTCAATACCGTCAACGGTTTCATTTGGACAGTAATGTACATAAGCTGCGTCTTTAGATAACTGCCAATCTGCCTGTGGCAAAACAGAGCCTAAACCATTATTTTTATAACAATCGGCTGCCAAGTTAATTTTGCCAAACTTTTGCGCTTCAGTTAGGGCTGATTGAGACCAAGAACCGGTCAAAATATAATCTGCAATACCATTTTCAGGTAGAATATTTAATGGTACAGAAGCAAATTGCCCGCGACCACCACCATGCATAAATAGCACAGCATAGTCGTCAGAAATATTCATTAATTCACGTAAATCACGCTCGGCTTGATTCGCAACTTCCAGATAATCAGCACTTCGGTGGCTGACTTCCATTACAGAGCACCCCTGCCCACTCCAGTTAACAAACTCTTGCTGTGCTGCCAGCATAACATCTTTTGGCAGCATCGCAGGACCTGCACAAAAATTGTATACAGGATTACTCATCGTTATTTTCTTCACTCTCTACAGCAGAACTTTCTGAAGTTTCAGTCGCCTCATCATTTAATGCTTCGGCCAATACTTCATCATCTTCAATTTCATCAATACGTTGTAGTGCAACAACCAGTTCATTTTCAGCGGTACGAATTAATCGAACCCCTTGAGTATTACGGCCGACAACTGACACTTCAGCAACTCGGGTACGGACTAAAGTGCCCTTGTTACTAATTAACATAATTTCTTCATTTTCAGTGACCTGAACAGCACCAACAACCGCGCCATTACGCTCACTCACCTTAATAGAGACAACCCCCATAGTCGCACGACTTTTTGCTGGATAGTCTTCTAATGGTGTACGTTTACCAAAACCATTTTCTGTTGCAGTTAAGATTTCACCATCATTATGCGGTACTATCATCGAAACAACATGCTGGCCGTCGTCCAGTTTCATCCCTCTTACACCAGTTGCAGTTCTCCCCATTGGGCGAACTTGTTGCTCGTTAAAACGAACAACCTTACCAGCATCAGAGAACAACATAATATCGCTATCACCATGAGTAATATCAACACCAATCATGTGATCGCCATCATTTAAATTAAGCGCGATAATACCGCTCGCTCTCGGACGTGAATATTCTTTAAGCGCTGTCTTTTTAACCGTACCATTTGCAGTTGCCATAAAGACAAATTTATCATCTTCAAATTCACGTACAGGTAAAATGGCACTAATTCTTTCGTTTTCTTCTAGCGGTAGTAAATTAACGATTGGGCGACCACGCGCGGTTCGGCTAGCTAAAGGCAGTTGATATACTTTTAACCAATATAAACGACCACGGTTTGAGAAACATAAAATGGTATCGTGCGTATTGGCGATTAATAATTTTTCAATAAAATCATCATCTTTCATTTTCGCGGCAGCTTTACCTTTACCACCACGACGCTGCGCTTCGTATTCAGTTAACGGCTGATACTTAGCATACCCTTCGTGAGATAAAGTCACGACTACATTTTCTTCTGCAATCAAATCTTCCATGTTAATATCGTGTGCCGCAGCGGTAATTTCAGTGCGACGCTCATCACCAAACTCATCACGAATAGCGATTAATTCATCACGAATCACTTCCATTAATCGAACTGAGCTAGATAAAATGTGTAAATACTCAGCAATTTCTTCTAATAATGCTTTGTATTCATCTAAGATTTTTTCGTGCTCAAGGCCGGTTAATCTGTGTAGCCTTAACTCAAGAATAGCCTGAGCTTGTTGCTCAGTTAAATAATACTGACCATCGCGAATACCATAAGACGCTTCAAGCCACTCAGGGCGCGCTGCATCTGTACCCGCTCGCTCAAGCATACTGGCAACATCACCTAAATCCCAAGCTGTTGAAATCAAGCCTTCTTTTGCTTCTGCTGGGGTTGGTGAGCGTTTAATTAACTCAATAACTGGATCGATATTCGCCAGTGCAATTGCTAAACCTTCAAGAATATGCGCACGCTCACGCGCTTTACGTAATTCAAAAATGGTTCGGCGAGTCACCACTTCACGTCTGTGATTCAAAAAGGCTTTTAAAGTATCGGTTAAATTAAATAAACGTGGTTGGCCATTATCCAGCGCAACCATGTTAATACCAAAAACGACCTGCATTTGTGTTAACGAATATAAATGATTTAATAAAACTTCGCCGGACTCACCGCGTTTTACCTCAACCACAATACGCATACCATCTTTATCAGATTCATCACGTAATGCAGAGACAGAGTCGATTCGTTTTTCTTTAACTAATTCAGCAATTTTTTCAATTAAGCGAGCTTTGTTAACCTGATAAGGAATTTCAGTCACAATAATGGTTTCACGACCATTATCTGCCACTTCAATTTCAGCGCGCGCTCTTAAATAAATTTTACCACGGCCGGTACGATAAGCTTGCTCTATACCAGCTCGTCCACTAATCATTGCAGCAGTAGGGAAATCCGGACCTGGAATAATTTCAATCAACTCTTCAATTGAAATATCTGGATTTTCGATCATAGCCAAACACCCACCAATGACTTCAGTTAAGTTATGTGGTGGAATATTCGTTGCCATACCAACCGCAATACCAGATGAACCATTAACTAATAAGTTAGGTACTCGGGTTGGTAATACTTCAGGAATTTGTTCTGTACCGTCATAGTTAGGTAAAAAATTAACGGTTTCTTTTTCAAGATCGGCTAATAAAGAATGTGCAATTTTTGCCATTCTCACTTCGGTATAACGCATTGCAGCGGCTGAATCACCATCAACAGAACCAAAGTTACCTTGTCCGTCAACCAGCATATAGCGTAATGAAAACGGCTGCGCCATACGTACAATGGTATCGTATACAGCACTATCACCATGCGGGTGATATTTACCAATTACATCACCAACGATACGAGCAGATTTTTTATACGGCTTGTTAAAATCATTTTTCAGCTCATTCATTGCAAAAAGTACACGTCTGTGTACAGGTTTTAAACCGTCTCTCACATCCGGAAGTGCACGGCCTACAATGACGCTCATCGCATAATCAAGGTAAGAATTTTTTAATTCATCTTCGATATTGATTGGAAGAATTTCTTTTGCCAAATCGCTCATAAACAGGATTATTCCCTACTTTGTAATACTTGTTTTGGGTAAATGATTTTATCGTTAATCATTTTTTAATCCGCGATTCTACCACATTCACCAGCGCATACCATTGAAAAATTCATAACTTACTAAAATGTTTAAAAAACAATCAGAAATTTGATTTTTATCCGCTTATTTAACAAAGCTACTTGTTCACCCAATATAAGTTTTTATAATGGCAAATAATGATAATCACGGAGTTAACTGAACGTGTCGAATATAGATCAAACGGAAGTCGATAAATTTAATCAAATTGCCCATTTATGGTGGGATTTAAACGGGGAGTTTGCCCCCCTACATTTAATGAATCCAACCCGGGTAAATTATATTGCAGAACATGCTGGCGGGTTATTCGGTAAGCAAGTGTTAGATGTTGGTTGTGGCGGCGGTATATTAAGCGAAGCGCTGGCCAAACAAGGTGCACAAGTTACAGGTTTAGATGCTGCGCCCGATTCAATTGATGTCGCCAAATTACATGCGAAAGCAGACGGATTGCACATTGATTATCTACACACCACAATTGAGCCTTACGCTCAAACTCACCCGGCACAGTTTGATATTGTCACCTGTCTTGAAATGCTTGAGCACGTACCCGACCCTAAATCAGTTATTCAAGCATGCTGCGAATTAGTTAAACCCGGTGGTTATTTATTTGCATCTACGTTAAATCGCTCTGCTAAAGGCTATTTATTAGGGATAGTGGCAGCTGAATATTTATTAAATATAGTGCCTAAAGGCACACATGATTTTAATAAGTTTTTACGTCCGAGCGAGCTTATTAATATGATTGAAGCATGCGGCTTAAAAGTCACCAAATTAAATGGTATTCATTTCAATCCACTAACTAAATCATTCAAAGTTAATTCAGATCCGGGAGTGAACTATATTTTATGTGCGCAAAAAATTTAACAAAACCAGCCGGCGTTTTATTTGATTTAGACGGTACATTATTAGATACAGCTCAGGATCTTGGTGAAGCCTTAAACCATGTCTTAAACGGCTTAAACTTGCCGCTAAAAACCTATCAGGAATATCAGCCAGTCGCCTCTCATGGCGCAATGGGTTTATTAAAATTAGGGTTAGCGGAGCAGTTTGAACAGTTTGAAATTGAGCCTTTGCGCTTACAGTTACTTGAATATTATCAAATCAATATTAGCCGTTATACCCAATTATTTAATGGTATTAAAACCTGCCTTAATACTCTAGATAATGCACACATCCCTTGGGCTATTGTGACCAATAAACCGGCTTTTTTAACCGACAGTTTAGTTACCTTTTATCCTGAATTAACCAGCTCAAAAATTAATGTGAGCGGCGATACTCTCCCCATGCGAAAGCCAAATCCGGAGCCATTATTATTTGCCTGCGAAAAAATGCAAATTAATCCAGACAATGCATGGTATGTTGGTGATGCTAAACGCGATATAGAAGCAGGCAACCGAGCTAACATGCTCAGTATTGTTGCTAACTGGGGTTATACTCAAGATGTTATTCCGGTTAACCAGTGGCAGGCCGATTTAATTTTAGAACAGCCAGATGAACTAACTGAGTTATTAATCAGCACAATTTGATTAACAGATAATACAGTCAACTATTTGGATTAAATTAAGCAACATTTTGAGCTTAGTTCATAAAAAAATCAGATTGTAGATTAATTATTCGCAAGCAATAAAAACCTTAAATTCTGTGTGCTTTTTTAGCCTGATTTTCAGCACAAAAAAATTCATTAAAATTTAATTTTTTAATCTCACTTTTGATCATTGAAAAGTGAGATATTTAATTATTTCAGAATTTAAGAAGTTAGTATCCACTAACCTATTTTTCCTAACTTAAAATATGACGATTTTTACTTAAAAACTTGGCTTGCTTTCATACCAAAACCTCATTATCTTGTGTCAAATCTCATTTCTGTCCCTAGATGTTGTGTTGCACAGATCAGCAGCAGAAAATTTAGACACTTGATTCAAAAATTAATCAGCAGAAAGATAACTACAAAAACAGGATTGAAAATTAGCATGACAGATCAGCTTTTAGTAACTAAACGTAATGGTCAAAAAGAGCCGCTTAATTTGGATAAAATGCACAAGGTAATTACCTGGGCTGCCAAAGGCTTAAATAATGTTTCTGTTTCACAGGTTGAAATGAAATCTCACATTCAGTTTTACGATGGCATAAAGACTGAAGATATCCACGAGACCATTATTAAATCTGCTGCTGATTTAATCTCTGAAGAATCGCCTGATTATCAATATTTAGCTGCGCGTTTAGCGATTTTCCATTTACGTAAAAAAGCTTATGGCCAGTATGAGCCACCTGCGCTTTATCAGCATGTGGTTAAGTTATGTGAAGCTGGTAAATACGATACCCATCTATTAACTGACTTTAGTCAGGCTGAATTTGAACAAATGGATGCGTTTATCGAGCATAGCCGAGATCTCAACTTTTCTTATGCCGCGGTAAAACAGCTAGAAGGTAAATATTTAGCGCAAAACCGAGTTACCGGTGATATTTATGAAAGCCCTCAGTTTTTATATGTTTTGGTTGCAGCGTGTTTATTTGCTAAATACCCAGCTCATACTCGTATGGATTACATTGAGCGTTTTTACCATGCGATTTCTAAGTTTAAAATTTCGTTACCAACGCCAATTATGTCTGGTGTTCGTACGCCAACCCGTCAATTTAGCTCATGTGTATTAATTGAATGTGGCGACAGCTTAGACTCGATTAACGCCACTTCAAGCGCAATTGTTAAATACGTTAGCCAACGTGCTGGGATTGGGGTTAATGCCGGTAATATTCGAGCTTTAGGTAGTGCAATTCGAGGTGGTGAAGCTTTCCATACCGGTTGTATTCCGTTTTATAAACATTTCCAAACCGCAGTAAAAAGCTGCTCTCAAGGTGGAGTACGTGGTGGTGCTGCTACCCTGTTTTATCCTCTGTGGCATTTGGAAGTTGAATCATTAATGGTCTTAAAAAATAACCGTGGTGTCGATGACAACCGAGTTCGTCATTTAGATTATGGTGTGCAATTTAACCGTTTAATGTATCAAAGATTATTAAAAAATGACTCTATCACTTTATTTAGCCCAAGTGATGTACCGGGTTTATATGATGCTTTCTTTGCTGATCAGGCTAAGTTTGAAGAGTTGTATGTAAAATACGAAAACGACCCATCAATTCGCCAGAAAAAAGTAAAAGCAACTGAGTTATTTGGTTTATTTGCTCAAGAGCGTGCCAGCACTGGTCGTATCTATTTACAAAATGTGGATCACTGTAATACACACAGTCCGTTTGATCCAACGGTTGCACCAATTAAACAAAGTAACTTATGTTTAGAAATTGCGCTGCCAACTAAAGCTTTAAATGATGTAAATGATCCTGAAGCAGAAATTGCACTTTGTACATTATCTGCATTTAACTTAGGTGCAATTAATAGCTTAGACGAATTAGATGAGCTAGCTCAGTTAGCTGTACGCGCATTAGACTGTTTATTAGATTATCAGGACTACCCAATTCCGGCTGCCCAAAATTCAAGTATTAATCGCCGTACATTAGGTATAGGTGTGATTAACTTTGCTTATTATCTAGCTAAAAACGGCGTTAAATATTCAGATGGCAGTGCCAATGGTTTAACCCACAAAACATTTGAAGCGATTCAATATTATTTATTAAAAGCGTCAAATGAATTAGCAAAAGAGCAAGGTGCTTGCCCTAAATTTAATGAAACCACTTATGCTCAGGGTATTTTGCCAATCGACACCTACAAAAAAGATGTTGATACCATTTGTAATGAAGCGCTTCACCTTGACTGGGAAACTTTACGTAAAGATATCGTTGAGCATGGCTTACGTAACTCAACCTTATCTGCGTTAATGCCATCTGAAACTTCATCTCAAATTTCAAATGCGACTAATGGTATTGAACCACCGCGTGGATATGTGAGTATAAAAGCAAGTAAAGACGGCATTTTGCGTCAAGTTGTACCTGATTACGAAAATTTAAAAAATAACTATGAATTGCTTTGGACAATTCCGTCAAACAAAGGTTATTTAGAGCTAGTTGCTATTATGCAGAAATTTATCGACCAGACAATTTCTGCTAATACCAATTATGATCCAAGCAAGTTCCCGAATAACCGCGTTCCAATGCAACAGTTATTAAAAGATTTACTGTACGCTTATAAACTGGGTGTGAAAACATTGTATTATCATAACACCCGTGACGGTGCGGAAGATCCGCAAAAAGAAACACCAGCCGACGATGATTGTGCTGGCGGTGCATGTAAAATATAAGTTCTAACCTATCTGGCCGTTACAACATAACGGCCTGCTGCTTTGTTAAGAGAAATATCAAACCTTATGAGTTACACAACGTTTAATAAAAATAATACTGATTATCTGAATGAACCCATGTTTTTTGGCAATCTGGTCAATGTAGCTCGCTATGACAAACAAAAGCATCCTATATTTGAACGCCTGATTGAAAAACAACTGAGCTTTTTCTGGCGGCCAGAAGAAGTGGACGTTAGCCGAGATCGTGGTGATTTCCAAAAATTATCAGAGCATGAACGCCATGTCTTTTTAAGTAACCTGAAATATCAGACTTTATTAGATAGTATTCAAGGCCGTTCACCGAATGTGGCTTTATTACCAATAGTCTCTTTACCTGAGTTAGAAACTTGGATTGAAACTTGGGCATTCAGTGAAACTATTCACAGCCGCTCTTACACTCATATTATCCGTAATATTGTAAATGAGCCGAGTGTGATTTTTGATGACATTGTGGTTAACGAAGAAATTTTAAAACGCGCACATGACATCTCGCATTATTATGACAAATTAATTCAAGCAACTCAGATTTACCATACTCAAGGTGAAGGCACATTTGAGGTTGAGGGCGAAGAAGTTACCGTATCAATGCATGAGCTAAAGCGGTTAACTTACCTTTGTATTGCTGCTGTAAACGTCTTAGAAGCTATTCGTTTTTATGTTAGTTTTGCCTGTAGTTTTGCTTTTGCAGAGCGCGAATTAATGGAAGGTAACGCAAAAATTATTAAATTAATTGCCCGCGACGAAGCCTTACATTTAACCGGCACTCAACACATGCTCAATATCATGGCTGATGGTCAGGATGATCCTGAGATGGCGGAAATTGCCCTACTATGCCGTGAAGAAGTGATCGAAATCTTCAGAACTGCAGCCGAACAAGAAAAAGCATGGGCTAAATACTTGTTTAAAGACGGATCAATGATTGGTCTTAACGAAGATATTTTATGCCAATATGTTGAATACATTACCAATACCCGCATGATGGCGATTGGTTTACCAGCCGTATTCCCAACCATGCAAAACCCAATTCCTTGGATTAATGCTTGGTTGATCAGCGACAATGTTCAGGTTGCACCGCAAGAAGCAGAAATTAGCTCTTACCTTGTTGGTCAAATTGACAGCGAAGTCAACACTGATGACTTTGACGACTTTGAGCTGTAATTAAACAGCTCAAATGTCAGACCCAATAAAATACAAAGTTATTCAAACCGATTATCTGGCGGCAGATAAAAACTGCCTGCTTGATTATTTAGAATCTCTCGATTTAACCGTTCATTACCATTGTCGGGATGGTTATTGTGGGGCCTGTCGAACCGTTTTAGTTGAGGGTGATGTACATTACCCAAAAGAGCCTCTGGCATTTGTTCGCCGTGGTGAAATCCTGCCATGTTGTTGCACACCAAAATCTGATCTGATAATTGAAGCTTATCCAAAATCAGAAAAGTAAAGCTGAATCTAAAATTAGACTTACTTATGTGAAAACATCGTCATTGCACTGAATGATAAGTGCAGCCAATCAACAAATTAAGTATGATGACAAAATAAAATTAACCGGGAATAAATAAAATTATGTGGTTCAAAAACGCCTTTTTTTATCAATTTAGCCAAGATTTAGAATTTAGCGCAGAACAAATCGAAGAAAAGCTACAGGCTTTTACGTTTAAACCTTGCGGCAAAACCGATATGCAAAGTATTGGCTGGACACCAGCGCTTGGCGAAAAGTCAGCCAGCTTAACCCATAAGTCAGGCGACTTTTTGTTAGTCACTCTGAAAAAACAGGAAAAAGTTTTACCTGCTGCGGTTGTTCGTGAATTGCTTGAAGAAAAATTAAAAGAAATCGAAGATGCAGAAGGCCGAAAAGTTAAAGGCAAAGAAAAACAAAATATTAAAGAAGAGCTAATCCACACCCTGCTCCCGCAAGCCTTTAGTAAATCTTCATTTTGTAATGCATTTATTGCACTCAAAGCCGGATTTATTGTGATTGAAGCGTCCAGTGCCAATAAAGCAGAAGAACTAACCGCTTATTTACGTAAATGTTTAGGTAGTTTACCGGTTGTTCCGCTAGATACAGAAACACCGCTTATGTTTACCTTTACAGAGTGGATGCGTGGCGATCACCCGAGTGATTTTACATTAGGCACAGAGGTAGAGTTAAAAGATTTTGCTGAAGATGAAGGCACACTGCGCATTAAAAATTTAAGCCTAGACTCAGATGATTTACAAAATCACTTAAATAACGGAAAACAAGTAACAAAAATCGCAGTTGATTGGGATGAAACCCTAAGCTGTATTTTGGCTGATGATTTATCAATTAAACGAATTAAATTTAGTGATGTAATCAAAGAGCAAAACGAAGATATTACAGATGAAGATAAGTTAGCCCGCTTAGATGCTGACTTTACGTTAATGTCAGCAGAACTCACCCGTTTTATCGACAGACTGAGCCAAATTTATACTCAGCCAAGTGAATAATTGCTGACATTATGCTCAAATAAAAAAGCCGGAATATTCCGGCTTTTTTGGTTCTAACAGAATTACTTGGTATTAAGTTGTTCGGTAATTAACGCCGAAAACAAACTAAATGTTTTTGCTCTACGGGTTGTTTGTCGCCAAACCAAAGCAATATCCCGGCTGGCAGCTTCAGCCGTTGGTTGCAATAATACTAAATCAGATTCTTCTAATAATCCGGCACTTAATGCCATTTGCGGTACAAAAGTCGCCCCTTTTAAACATTCAGCCATAGAGACCAAAGTGTGCAAACTGGTAGCCGACATAGTGCTGATTTTAGCCCGATTAACGAGCTGACAAGCCGAAACCGCATGCTGAGTTAAACAATGCTCAGATTGTAATAAAAAGATGCTCTCATCCGGCAGATTGTCATAACTAAAATTATCCTGATTCGCTTGCTGGTATTGCTTATGAGCCGCTAACCAAAATTTATCTTGCCCCAAAAATTTAGAATGAAATCCATTAATATCAACCGGTAATGCCATTAATGCACAATCAATTTCACCCGATTCCAGCAAAGTTAATAAGTTTTCGGTAGTATCTTCAATCAACTGTAATCTCAGCTCAGGATATTCTTCGCGACAAGCGGCAAATACTGGTTTAAATAAAAACGGCGCAATGGTTGGAATACAGCCTAATTTAATTAATCCAGACATAGGTGATTGACGTGCAGTGGCGCAAGCTTTTAGCTCTGAAGCCTGTTGCACAATACTTTTGGCCATATCAACCAGCTCTTCGCCTAACTGAGTAAATACAAACGATTTATGATCGCGCTCAATTAACTGTCCTTCAAGCTGATCTTCTAAGTTTTGAATCCCAGAGCTTAATGTTGACTGACTGACAAAACAGGCCTCTGCCGCTTTATTAAAACTTTTAAGCTCATGTAATTTAATTAAATATTGTAAGTTACGTAAACTAGGTAATTTATCCATGCAAACCAATAAATAAGATAATAATATTTGTAGAGTAACTTAGCTTTTAGGATGAGAAAAGTATTTATCAGCATAAAACTAAAAGAAAAAAGGCAAACTCAGAGTTTGCCTTTTTAGCTCATGTATTTTCTCTGTTATCTACCAGTTTAAACGGCAGAGCGGACCAGCTTATTCTGATTCTTTTGCCTGACGATCTTTACGGTCGCGATCTTTACCATCACGCTTTTTGCGATCAAACTTAGCTTTTAATGCTTTTTTCTTTTCAATTTGCTCTGGTGTTAATACCGCGTTTATTTGATGCTCTAAATTAGCGCGCTTCACTGTTTTTTCAACAAACACATCCTGATACTGTAAATAAAGATCACGTACAGCCTGATCAGAATAATTCTGGCTATAAGTTAATTCAGTTAAAGCAAGGTGATAATCTTTAGCTAACTGATTATCGCCCGATTGTTTATCAGCTTTATGCTGCTCAAAAATCGCTTTGATTTGTGTTTTTTGCTCATCAGTTAAATCTAACACTCGGGATAATTTATGCATTTGGTGCTTGCCACCAAACCCGCCTCGTTTATGTTCATCATGTTTAGCGTAAGCAACCCCACCTAATAACATGCTTGATAACACAACCGCTGCAACTGCTTTTGTAGAATGTTTAAATATTGTCATTTTAGTCACCTTTATTATTCGCGATAAAAACTCAAAATTTGTTGAGTACAGCTAAAGTCTAACTAAAACAATTCAAAGAATCTGAAAGCAAAGTGTAAAGGTAGCGTAAATTCGTTGCGTCCTATAGATACGCAGGTATAGTTAACTCTGGATATACAAATTACTTTCTAGTGGTTGTTTTCCTTTATAATTACGTTGAATTCGCGCTGTTATAAGAAAAAGTACCTTATTAGAAAATGAAGTCAAATTAAGTTATTAGTGAGTCAAACCAGTAATGAATAAACAGATTTTGATTATCGAAGATGATCTTTCATTGTCTGAACTATTAGCAGAATATTTAAGTACAGACGGACTTATTTGCGATACCGCTGAAACCGGCCTGATTGGAATAGACAAGCTAAAACAACAGAATATCGACTTAATTTTATTAGATGTCATGCTGCCCGGCATTGATGGATTTGAAACATTAAAACGAATCCGTCAGTTTTCTAAAACACCGGTACTAATGTTAACCGCTCGTGGTGACGATTTTGACCGAATTTTAGGATTAGAACTGGGTGCGGACGATTACCTGCCTAAACCTTTCAACCATCGTGAATTATTAGCAAGGATAAAAGCGATATTGCGCCGTTTTGAATATGCTAACGAGCAAAATAATCAAAGCTACAGCCAATTGGGTAAAGTTACCATAGATCATAACAGCCACAGCGTTCAGCTCGATCATCAGGAAATTGAATTAACCGGCACCGAATATCAGTTTTTAGTTTATTTGTTCAAACATTTAGGCCAATTAATTAGCAAAGAGGCGCTCAGTAAAGAAATACTTGGCCGCGACTTAATGCAATTTGATCGCAGTATAGATATGCATATCAGCAATTTACGGAAAAAACTAAAAGGCGATCCCAATATTCAGATTAAAACTGTGCGTGGCGCAGGTTACCGTTTATTAATTGAAACCGAGTAAAAGTATGAAGTCGTCTTTTTCTATTCGTAAATTAAATCCATTTAACCATTTATTTGGTCGCCTGTTTTTAGGGTTTTGGGGATCGGTAGTGATTCTTATCTGGTTGGTATTATTTGTCAGCGATCAGTTATCACAAATTGAAGGGGTAAAACCGGCAGATGGTTTTCAAGTTGCCCAGCTTGAATATGCAGAAAAAAAACTCACCGAAAGACCAAACCGGGATTTAATTGAAAAATTGAAACGCCTGCAAGGTGACTCACGCAGTCGCTTTTATATTTTAAAAGCCGAAAACAGCAAACATACTTTATTTCCAAAACATTTACCCAAAGACATACCGGAACGAAAACTCACCCATTTGGCAATTGCCGATAAAAAATTACAGGTTAGGTTAGATAAGTTTTTATTAACAGGTCCGGTTTCCATCACGGATAATAACAATACTTACAGCTTATTTATTGCCTACAAAGTTAAATCCAGAAATGAGTTTTATAAATTATTATGGCGCATGCCAGAGAGCTTAAAGTTATTATTAGCCGCTTTAGTTACTATTATTCCCTGTTGGCTCATAGCCCGGAATTTAAGTGTACCAATTAGTAAATTACGTAACTCAAGCCACGCTTTAGCGGGGGGCGATTTAAGCCACAGAATTGATAAAATAGCTAAACGCCATGACGAAATTGGCGATTTAGCGCGTGATTTTAACAATATGGCCGAAAAGCTTGAAACTCAGTTTGAATTACATAAACGTTTGTTGGGCGATGTATCACACGAATTACGAACGCCCCTAACCCGTTTAGAATTAGCACTGGCACTGGCCATTAAAAACCCACATGATTGCGAAAAACAACTTAACCGAATTGAAAGCGAAATTCATAAGCTAGATGAAATGATTTCTAATGTGCTTAGACTAGCAAGGCTTGAAAACGAAGAGTTAGCGCTGGATTTAGATACACACGATCTCAGCTTGCTGTTAAAAAGTATTATTCGTTCGGCCGAATTAGAAGCTGAACAAAAACAAATAAAACTAATGGCTGATTTACCTCAATCCTGTCTGTTAACAGCCGATGCGATGCTGCTGAATACAGCGCTTGAAAATATTATCCGTAACGCTATTAAGTACAGCCCAAATCAGGGAGAAATAGCAATAAAATTGACCGAGGGACAGGATAATATTCAAATTAATATTATCGATAATGGGCCGGGGGTAAATGAATCTGAAATCGATAAAATTTTTACGCCATTTTATCGGGTTGCTAAAGCCAGAGAAAGAAACTCCGGCGGAACTGGTTTAGGTTTAGCTATAGCGCAAAAAGCAATTAACCGGCATAAAGGCAAAATTAACGCTAAAAATATTAAACCAACGGGTTTATCGGTTTGTATTCAGTTACCTAAATAATCTGAACTGCACATAATAAACTTAGCGAGCTTGAACTAAAAACCGACCTTGGTGTCAGCTAATGTCGGTTTAATCCTTTTAAAGCGGGTATCCTGCCGATTTTTAACCCGCTCTGCATTTTGCTTTTAAGTTTTTTAGCTACTGACTTCTGAAATTAAAATAGAAACAGTGTTGCCATTGATATTAAGTGTGGTTTCCTTATTTAACAAAACAGATGTAGACAGCGACATTTTCTGGTTTTTGTATTGACGATTAAAGTTTAAATGAACAATGTTTGAATTCACCTCTTTAGCGACAACTGAAAAAGTTGATTCATCTTTTAAATTGATTAATGCTTCAACTTCCGGTTTTACAACTAAACTAGGCGCACTGACTAACTGGTTTTCCTCGTAAAATTTAGCCTCTACTCGGTAATCGGCAAAAGCTAGATTTGTAAAAAATAAAGTAGATATTGAAAGAGGGGTAATTAATTTTTTCATTGCAATTCCTTTGTTTTGTTTTTTGTTTAGACAGCTAATGCTGTCTTATCATTATATTAATGCTAGCGGTTTGGCCAAACGCAAAAACCACCAGCAGAATATTTTATCTAATTGATTAACTTATTTTTTATATTAGCGATAATTCATAATTAAAAACAATCAGTTTAATTTAGGCTTATTCATTTTTTAAAAATTATTTTCAACTTCAGGTCTAAGCACCAACTCATGAATATGTGTATTTTGATCTGAATCCAACATTTGAAAACACGCTTTAGCCACCGCATAAGCAGTTAGGTATTGCGGACGCTGAGCCGCTCTAAATTCAGTATCAACCCCGCCAGGGTAAATTGATAAAACTTTAATATGTGAAGCTTTAAGCTCTTTACGCATTACTTTGGTATAGGCATCAATCGCCGTTTTTGAGGCTGTATAGGCAGAAATACCGGGGTTAGCGTATAAACAAACAGTCGATAACACGTTTAAAATACTGCCTTGCTGTTGTGCTTTCATTTTTGGCAATACCGCCTGCATAAAGGCAATTGGAGCATAACAATTGATTTTCATCATCCAATCTAAATCAGCTAAGTCGATTTCGTCACCCTGACCTCTTGCACTATTTAATCCAGCGCAGTTAATTAAAATATCAACAGTCCCAAATTTAGCTTCACTTTGCTGCACAAATTGTTTGCAGGCGTTTAAATCTGTTACACAAAAACTGTCTGAAAAAACCTGAGAATCTGCTTTTAAAGCACTTAATGTGGTATTTAACTTATCCTGATTACGGCCACATAAGCTTAATTTAAAACCCGCATGGCTTGCGATAATGGCCAGTTCACGGCCAATACCAGAAGATGCGCCAGTAATTAAAATATGTTGTTGAGTCATAAATTTATCTTTTGTTTTAGTATGGTTTTAGTTTTTTAGAAATGAAATTTACCCGTTTGTGACTATATAGCCAGCTAAACCTAATGTAAAACCCAGCACAGCACCAAAAGTTGGCAGCCAGTGTTTATCCAGTTTGGCTTGTGGCGCTATGTCCTGAAATACCGAATATAAAATACCACCAGCAGCAAATAACATAATACCGGCTAAAATTTGAGTTTGCTCAGCAAGATAAAAATAACCAATGGAACCAGCCACAGGTCCGGCTAACGCTAATAAGGTAAATAACAAAATAATGCGTGTACCGCTAAAGTGACTGCCCTGTTTTAATTCACGATAAGCATTAAAACCTTCTGGTAAGTTCTGTAAAGCGATGATAATAGCCAATAAAATACCGGTATTCCCACCCATTGCAAATGCAGCTCCCAGAGCGATAGATTCTGGCAAAAAGTCAGATAACATAGCCGCTAACTGACTGGCTGGTGTATTAAATTTATATAAGGCAATGTCCAGCAACATAAAGCCAAGCCCACCTAATAAAAAAAACACGACCGCGGGAATTAAACTTAAATGTTTAATTCCATCCGGCACCAGCACAAGTGCAATAGCAGCTAACAATGCGCCACCACCAAATGCAATAATGGCGTGCCTTAACTCGTTTTCGAGCCAGCACGGGCGGATGTGTTCAATACAGGCTAATAATCCGCCCAGCGGCATAGCCAGTCCAGCCATTAAGGTGAGTAATAAAACCGTGATTAATTCAGACATAATGAGCCTTTAGATGATTTTTCTAAACAAAAAGAGCGGTTTAAAACCGCTCTTTTTATAATGCAATTCAAAGTATCTTTAACCAATATTACATTCGCCTAAAGACCAGATATTATTTACATAATCCTGAATTGAGCGATCAGAGTTAAATTTACCCATAGTCGCGGTATTGATAATCGCCATTTTTGCCCACTTGGCTTTATCCTGATATAAAGCATCAATTTTTTTATGCGCATCAGAATAACTTTCGAAATCAGCCAGTGTTAAATAATTATCGCCATAGTCGAGTAAATTACGCTTAATTTCAGCTAACTCACCCGGTTTACCCGGAGTGAAATAGTCGGTATCAAACCAGTCTAAAACCGCTTTAATTTCTGCGTTAGCATAATAATAATCCCACGGATTATAACCTTGATTTTTAAGCTCTTTTACTTGATCAACATCAAGACCAAAAATAACAACATTATCGTCGCCAGCTTCTTCGGCAATTTCAATATTAGCACCATCTAAAGTACCAATTGTAATAGCACCATTTAAAGCCAGCTTCATATTACCCGTACCGGATGCTTCTTTACCAGCCAATGAAATCTGCTCTGATACATCAGCCGCAGGGATCATTTTTTCAGCTAGCGAAACCCGATAATTAGGTAAAAAGACAACTTTTAATTTGTCTTTAATCCGCTCATCATGATTAATTTTGTCTGCAATTTTATTAATTGCATAAATAATCTCTTTTGCCATGTAATAACCCGGTGCGGCTTTTGCGCCAAAAATAAAGACGCGTTTTGGCATATCATAATCTGGATTTTGTAGCAGACGACGATAAAGCGCCATAATATGTATTAAATTAAGCTGCTGGCGTTTATATTCATGCAATCGTTTGATTTGAATATCAAATAAAGCATTTGGGTCGACTTCAATATCGGTTAATTCTTTAATAACCGCGGCTAAATCTTGTTTGTTTTCTAATTTAATCTGCATGTATTTATCTGCAAATTGTTTATCTTCCGCTAAAGATTTTAATGCCTGTAATTTATCTAAATGCACCGGCCAATCTAAATCAACATACTCAGAAATTAATCCAGCTAATCTTGGATTACAGGATTTTAACCAGCGTCTTGGCGTCACCCCATTGGTCACATTGGTAAATTTATCCGGCCAAATTTGGTCAAACTCTGGAAATAAATCAGACTTAACCAACTTAGAGTGAATTTGTGCAACGCCGTTAACTTTAAAGCTACCGATAACCGAAAGATTCCCCATGCGCACCATTTTTTCGCTGCCTTCTTCGATAATTGACAACTTACGCTTAATCTCGTCATTATCAGGGAAATGCTGTTCAACTATATTTTCAAGGAAGCGGCTATTTATTTCGTAAATAATTTCTAAATGGCGTGGTAATACTTTTTCAAATAAACGTACTGACCATTTTTCAAGCGCTTCGGGTAATAGAGTATGGTTGGTATAAGCAAAAATTTGCTGGCACATACCCCATGCGGTATCCCAATCAAGCTCTACTCGGTCAATCAAAATGCGCATCAACTCAGGAATTGCAATTGCCGGATGCGTATCATTTAATTGGATAACAACCTGCTCAACAAATTTGCTCCAGTCATTACCATGCGCCCGTTTATAACGGCGAATAATATCTTTTATTGAACAAGCACAGAAAAAGTATTGCTGAATTAATCTCAGCTCTTTACCTGCATCAGTATTGTCATTTGGGTATAATACTTTAGAAATGGTTTCGGCTTGAACGTTTTCGACCTGCGCATCCAAATAACCACCAGCATTAAATACATCCCAGTTAAAAAAGTTAGAAGCTCGGCTTTCCCATAAACGCAAAATATTAACTGTATTTGCACCATAACCTACGACCGGAATGTCCCAAGGCACACCTTTAATGATGCGACCCGGATGCCATTCTTTTTGAATTTTTCCGGCATCATCATATTTGGTTTCAACATAACCATATAATGGAATTTCCTGAATCGATTCTGGTCGGCAAATTTCCCACGGGTTACCATATTCGCGCCAGCTATCAGGTCTTTCAACCTGACGGCCATGCTGAATTTCTTGGGTGAATAAACCATGTTCGTAATGGATGCCATAGCCAATTGCTGGATAATTTAAGGTGGCTAGTGAATCAACAAAACAAGCGGCTAACCGGCCTAAACCACCATTTCCCAGAGCCATATCTGGCTCTTCTTCACAAACATGATTAAAGTCAATACCTAGTTCATTTAATGCTTGTTCGGCAATTTCAGTTAGGCCAACGTTTGTCAGGTTATTTTTTAAAAAACGCCCCATTAAAAACTCAAGCGAAAAATAATGCACAGCTCGGGTATCTTTTTGATAATGCGTTTTTTGGGTACGGGTTACCCGTTCAAATACTAGCTCGTTTACCGCTGCACACGTTGCATTCCACCAAGCTTGAGAGCTGGCTTTATTTTCGTCTGTACCTACGGTTACGTGTAAATGTTTAACAATAGAAGCTTTAAAGTCCTCAACGCTCACATCAAATTGAGCAAAAATATTATCGGTTGAATTTGATGTTTTAGCGCTGGAAGTTTTTTTACCGGAACGGCGAGTTGCTGTCATCTTTAATCCTTTAACCCAAATTGGTGCTGATTGTTGGAATTTACAACTCCATGCTTTCTTGATTATGCTAGGGTCTGTTGCTCTTTTGAGTGCAATTTGTACATCAAACGTCAACAGACCCTAGATAAATTAAGAACAACAAGCTGAAGCATTGACTGAAAGTGTCAGCTTTCAATCACAGTTTTAAATAAACTATCGGATTTTTAATTAAAATCCTAGATCTTTTTGAGACTTTATAAAGAAGTGGGCCTGCGTATGTAGAGCTAAATCAATATAAATTGCGAGTATCAGAGCCATCACAGACAGTTCAATTCAAGGCGTATCATTACAGGAATGTAGGTACCTTTCAAAATGATACAACACAGAAGTGGACTGTCTGTGAGGCTCCTGAAAGGCTGGGCTAAAAGCCATTTATTCTGCGTTAAGTTGGCTTGACGTAGAACCGCTATGCCTGTGCCAACTTGCCTTGCCTAAATGGCTTTTATCTCCAGCTGATTATCGCAATTTATATTGATTTAGCTCTATTGATCATACGCAGGCTAAATGATTAAACGCCCGCTTTGGCGAATGTTGCGTTAACAATAGCTTGGGCTTCTTCTGCAATTTGAGCTAAATGATCTTCGCCTAAAAAGCTTTCACTATAAATTTTATAAATATCTTCTGTACCGGAAGGACGCGCTGCAAACCAGCCATTTTCAGTCACAACCTTTAAACCACCAATAGCAGCACCATTGCCTGGTGCATGAGTCAGTTTAGCAATAATCGGCTCACCGGCCAGAGTTTGTGCTTCAACGTCTTCTGCTGATAAGTTTTTAAGGACTGCTTTTTGCTCTGAGCTTGCCGCAGCATCTTGTCGGTTATAAATTGGCGCACCAAATTTTTCAGTTAATACCTGATAATGCTGCGCTGGATCTTTGCCAGTTACAGCCGTAATTTCAGCCGCTAATAACGCTAAAATAATACCGTCTTTATCGGTTGACCACACCTGACCGTTTTTACGTAAAAATGATGCACCTGCGCTTTCTTCACCGCCAAAACCATAAGTACCTGTATATAAGCCATCAACAAACCATTTAAAACCCACCGGCACTTCAGATAAATTTTTACCTAAAGCATTTACCACCCGGTCAATCATGCTTGATGATACTAACGTTTTACCAACGGCTAAATCATCTTTCCATTCTGGTCTGTGGGTATATAAATATTCAATCGCAACCGCCAAATAATGATTTGGATTCATTAAACCGGCAGATTTAGTCACAATCCCGTGGCGGTCATAATCAGGGTCATTACCAACGGCAATATCAAAATCGTCTTTTAAATTAATTAAACCTGCCATCGCATAAGGTGATGAACAGTCCATGCGAATTTTGCCGTCTTTGTCTAAGGTCATAAATGAAAAGGTTGGATCAATTGCATTGTTCACAACCTTAATATTAATACCGTAGGTTTTAGCAATCACATCCCAATACGCTATCCCGGAGCCACCTAACGGATCAACACCAATGGTTAAGCCCGAATCAGCAATCGCTTGCATATCAATGACATTTTTTAAATCATCTACATAAGGTTGGATATAATCATATTCGGTGACAAGCTCAGATTGAAATGCCTGATCAAATGGAATGCGTTTTACATCAACCAAACCTGCCTGAATCATTTCGTTGGCGCGAGCCTGTACTGTATTTGTAATATAAGTATCGGCCGGACCGCCGTTAGGTGGGTTATATTTAAAGCCGCCATCTTGAGGTGGATTATGGCTTGGCGTAATCACAACACCATCAGCCAAACCAGATGTTTTATCTTGGTTATAAGTTAAAATGGCATGCGAAATAACGGGGGTTGGCGTATAGCCACGTCCTTTTTGCACAACCACTTTAAGGCCATTAGCAACAAAAACTTCAATTGCAGTTGCAAAAGCACATTCTGATAACGCGTGAGTATCCATCCCGATATAAAGCGGACCATCAATTTGTTGTGCTTGTCGGTATTCAACTAATGCCTGACAAATCGCTGCAATATGAGTTTCAGTAAAAGTTGCATTTAAAGATGAACCTCTGTGACCCGATGTACCAAAACTAACCAGTTGATCATTACCCGGTGTATTTAAATAATATTCGCTAACTAAACGAGGAATGTTAACTAAGTCCTCTTGTAATGCTGGTTTACCGGCTCTTTCATGCAACGCCATAGTGGATTTCCTTTTTATAGATTTGCCAATTGTATTTGAATATGTGCTAACTTGTTGTTACTGGTATTGTGAGCATACCGCCTGTTTATGACAAGTTATACCTCAGCAAAATAACGATATCAATTGCTTAACGCTGCTAACTGACTAATAAAGCGGTAAATGACACAAAAATTAAATTAGAGCAGTTGTTCGAGTAAAGAAATGTTTAAATATTCACCGGCAGATTCGCCTGCAGATAAGTGTGGGACAACGCCTAAACAATGGGCTGGTAAACGTTCAGTTAAAGCTTGAATGTTTTCTTGCTGGCATAACATATTTGGATCAACATGATTAGCCACCCACCCTATTAACTGTCCGCCCATTTGTTTAATTGCCATTGCGGTCAATAAAGCATGGTTAATGCAGCCTAACTTTAATCCAACCACTAAAACCACTGGTAAATTTTGCGCAACAACCCACTGCGATAAATAATCGGTTTCATTTAACGGTAATTGCCAACCACCCGCACCTTCTACCACAATTCGCTCTGCGCCCGTATTTTTAACCACATTATAATGTAAATTAAGCGCTGCAAAATCAATCCGGATATTATGCTGCTGAGCCGCAATATGGGGGGCAATCGGTGTTTTAAGGGCAAATGGATTAACTAAGTTATAATCTAATGCGTGATTTGCAGCTTTCATTAAAGTCAGTGCGTCTTCATTTTTAAGCTGACCGTCTATCAGCTCACAACCTGCCGCGATGGGTTTAAAACCGGCAGCGGTTTTATTTAACTTAACCAACTCGGCCAAAATGCCAGCAGCAATTGTGGTTTTACCAACTTCAGTATCGGTTGCAGTAATAAATACAGATTTCATTTAGTTCACTTCTATTTGACTGAGCGCTTTTTTGGGTTGAATTTAAGTTACTTTTTAACCAGACAACAATAAGCGACTTGCCAACTGGCGGTAATATTGTCTGACAAAGCTGAATTTGGATAGCAAGTTTCCAGTTTTGCTAATCTGGCTTTCGTTAAGGCCTGACTCACCTGAACTTGCTGATTGCAAGTTATGGTATTCGCCCCCACTGATTTTAGCTCTTTTAACAGCCGATAAACCGAGCTGTAATAAGTATTGTGTTTAACCAGATTAAATTGGCAATCCGCCCAATTTAATTGGCCGAGTTTAAACTCAAACTCATCAGCTTGCATAAACTGATTAATATGGGTTTGTTCATCTAACGCAAGGTACGCCTGAGCCAGTTCAGTTAAAGTGCCGTCTAACAAAGTGGTAAATACCAAGCAACCGCCCGGTTTTAATACCCGATGCGCTTGATTTAAAACCTTGCTTAAATCACACCACTGCCAAGCTAAACTTGAAAAAACATAATCAAAACTATTATCCGAAAATGCTAAACTTTCAGCGTTGGCTTGTTGCCAATTGGCGTTTATGCCTACCTGTTTAAATTTTTGGCAAGAAAAATCCAGCATCCCTTGTGCAATATCCACTCCGGTATAATTAAGCTGTTTTAATTCGGCAGAGGTTAATTTATCTATTAATTGCATTAACAAATTGGAAGTACCACAACCGACATCCAATAATTGAATGGGTTGATAATTTGATGCAAGTGCTAACTTCATTTTTGCCAATAGTCTGTCGGAGGCATCATCAATGACTGCCTGCTGCAATTGTGCCGCATTATCATAAGTATTTGCTGCTCTTGAAAAATGCGAAGATACAGCATATTGATGTGATTGAAGATAATTCATAAGTTCAACCTCAGTTAACTATTTTGCATGTTTGTTATCATGCTTTGGTCTTGAGTTTGGATTTGGCTATTAACATTTTGCGGCGTGAGCTTTAATGCTTGCGCCAGTTGACTAACTAAAAAATCAAGATCCGTTTTATCCTGTGCACTGGATAATGTGATTCTTAGCCTCGCACTGCCTTTAGCAACGGTTGGCGGGCGAATTGCGGTTAGCCAAATTCCACTTTGTTTAAGCTGATTAGCAACCATGAGTGTGGTTTCATTTTCACCGATAATCACTGGCTGAATAGCCGAATTAGAGCCGGTGTCGTCAAAACCGGCACAGGATAATAGGTGTTTAAAATAAGCAATATTTTCATAAAGCTTTTCTCGCCGCCAATCATCCTGTTGAACCATTTTAATTGCCCTACTAGTTAATTTAGCTTGAAGTGGTGACATCGCTGTGCTGTATATATAACTGCGTGAAAAATTAACTAAATAATCAATAAGTGTTTGGCTACCACAAACAACTGCGCCGCTGCTGCCTATCGCTTTACCAAAAGTAGCCATATAAATATCAACCGAAGCAGGGTTAATATTTTGTGCCGCTAAACTGCCGCGACCATTTTTGCCAAATACCCCTATACCGTGAGCATCATCCAGCATGATTCCGGCTTGGTATTGTCTGGCTAAACTGCTTATATTAGCTAACGGCGCACTATCGCCATCCATACTAAAAACGCCTTCCGATACAATTAATGTTTCGCTCGCATTATTTTTGTTTACATTGTTTTCTTTCAGATTGGCGATTAATTTTTTCTCAAGCGCAAACATATCATTATGCGCAAAGCGCACAGATTTAGCAGCCGCAGCTAAACCACCATCAATTAACGATGCATGGTTGAGTTTATCTTGCAAAATCAATCCGTTTTTATCAGTCATCAAGGTTTTTAAAATACTTGAGTTGGCACTAAAACCAGTCGAAAACAATAATGCTTTTTCAAAACCTAACCAGTCGGCTATCTCGGCCTCTAATGCCTGATGCGCTGGGTGATAACCATTAATTAAAGATGAACCTGTACTGCCGGATAAATCATTTAAATCCGCATTTTTAATGCGGTGATCCGATGCTATGCCTAAATAATCATTGCCAGAAAAATTAAGATATTGTTTGCCATTAACGTCAACAAACTTGCCTGCGGGCTGACAAACATAGCGCTTGCGATAGCTAAAATTTTGCTGCTTATCGGCAAGCGCCTGCGATAACCTTTGAGTAAACATGCTGGAGAATCATTAACTGGCAGCGTTATAAAATAATGCGGGTTCTTGTGATTCGGCGACGGTTTCTAATAAAGCAGCCTCAGTTACTTCATCTGAATAACCTTCGCGTTTTTCTGGTTCTATTCCAAGTTTTTTAAACAGCGCCATATCCTGATTGCCTTCAGGGTTTTCTGTGGTTAATAATTTTTCACCATAAAAAATAGAGTTTGCTCCGGCAAAAAAGCACATTGCTTGCATTTGCTCGTTCATTTCGGTGCGCCCTGCCGATAATCTAACATGCGATTTAGGCATTAAAATACGCGCAACTGCAATAGTGCGAATAAATTCAAAATGATCAAAATTAGCGGTGTCTGCCATGGGTGTACCTTCAACTCTAACCAACATATTAATTGGTACACTGTCTGGGTGCTGGGGCAAATTGGCTAAACTTTTTAATAATCCGGCTCTATCTTTGGCAGCTTCACCCATACCAACAATACCACCGCTACACACTTTCATGCCGGATGCACGTACATTTTCAAGTGTATCTAATCTGTCTTGAAATGTTCTGGTCGTGATAATTTCGCCATAAAATTCAGGTGAAGTATCTAAATTATGATTGTAATAATCTAACCCGGCTTCGCGTAACGTAATCGCCTGCTCTTTAGTTAACATACCTAAAGTCATGCAGGTTTCCATATTAAGCGCCCTTACCCCTTGGATCATTTTTACAATGTAAGGAATATCTCTGTCTTTTGGATTACGCCACGCAGCGCCCATACAAAAGCGAGATGAGCCGTTTTGTTTTGCCAAACGAGCTTTTTCGAGTACGGCTTCAACTTCCATTAATTTTTCTTTTTCTAAGTCAGTATCATAACGCGCACTTTGTGGACAATATTTACAATCTTCTGGGCAAGCTCCGGTTTTAATAGATAACAATGTGCTGACCTGAACTTCATTCGGATTAAAGTATTGTCGGTGAACAGTTTGTGCCTGAAACAGCAAATCGTTAAACGGTAAATTAAATAAATTTTGAATTTCTTTGGTTGTCCAGTCGTGTCTGATATCTGCTTGCATTTTTTATTTCCGTGGTGATTTTTTAATGGACAGTTTAATCTGAACCGTTAAACTGTCAACCACAAAACAAACAAAAGTTTACGTGTGATTATTTTTTAACCATGAGTATTGATGTAGCATTTGATAAAAACCATATTTGGCACCCTTACACCTCCTTAACCCAACCTCTGCCTGTGTATGGTATTAGCCATGCAAAAGCGAATAAATTGTATTTGGAAAATGGCAAAGCTTTAATTGACGGGATGTCGTCTTGGTGGGCGGCTGTTCACGGTTACAATCATCCCAAATTAAACCAGGCGTTAATTGAACAAAGTCAAAAAATGGCGCATGTGATGTTTGGCGGCATTACGCATCAACCTGCCGTTGAGTTATGTAAAAAACTGGTCGAGCTAACTCCTGCGGGTTTAGATAAAGTTTTTTTGGCAGATTCAGGTTCAGTTAGTGTTGAAGTTGCTATTAAAATGGCGATTCAGTATTGGCACAGCCAAAATCAACCTAAAAAACATAAATTATTAAGCTTAAAACAGGGTTATCACGGCGATACCTTTGCAGCCATGTCGGTTTGTGATCCACAAAATGGCATGCATAGTTTATTCAACGGCATTATCCAACAACACTATTTTGTAGAGTCGCCATCATCTGGCTTTTATGATGAATATGACTCAGCAGCAATTAACGAGTTGGAAACTTGCCTGAAAAATCATGCAGCAGATATTGCTGCAATTATTTTAGAACCCATTGTGCAAGGCGCAGGTGGCATGCGCTTTTATCATCCGCATTACCTCAAACAAGTTCGTGATTTAGCTAATCAATATGATGTTTTGTTAATTGCTGATGAAATTGCAACTGGCTTTGGTCGCACCGGAAAATTATTTGCCTGTGAATGGGCTGACATTTCACCCGATATTATTTGTTTAGGTAAAGCACTCACTGGTGGATATATGACCTTAGCCGCCACTTTAACAACTAAAAAAGTCGCCGATGGAATATGTAATGGTCAGGCAGGTGTATTTATGCATGGTCCAACTTTTATGGGTAACCCACTGGCATGCGCAGTAGCAAATGCAGCAATAGCCTTATTATTTGAAAACGACTGGCAAAATCAAGTTATGCAAATTGAACGTTGGCTGAAGCATGCTTTGTTACCACTTGCCAATTATGCTCAAGTAAAACAGGTACGGGTATTAGGCGCGATTGGTGTGGTGGAATTAAATCAAGCTGTCCCTATGGCGGAAATTCAGGCGTTTTTTGTGGAGCAAGGCGTTTGGATACGCCCGTTTGGTAAACTGATTTATTTAATGCCGCCTTTTATTAGCCAACAAACCGATATTGATCAGCTTGCAGCGGCGATAGAAAACTGGCTAAAAAGTTAAAACTGAGGATAAACCACCCAAAGCAGGTATAAAACAGCGGCAATAGAAATAATCGCTAACATCGCCAAGCTGGTATGAAAGTGATCTTCTTTGCGCCGCATTCGATTTAAGTTAATCAAAATAGCCGATAAACTGAATAAACTACATACAATAAGCTGAATGGTTAAAGCATCAGTCCATGATCTTAACCATTCATCTCTAAATTCATCTTCAATGCCTTTATAAACCGCAAAGCCGGGAATTAGATCGGGTCTGGCATAATGAAACCAGACCAAAGCTAAAATAAAACTGCCCCATGCCAAAACTGCAACCACAGCTAAAGTGCGGTTTACCCAGTCTGAATGCTTTCTTCTGTCGTTTTCGATGAAATTTCCCATGATTATGCTTGTTTATCTTGAATCAATCGGTAACATAAACGCCTTTCTTTATAAATAACGATAATTGACTGGCGGAGCAAAAGTAAATGAGTCATAGCGCGATCTGTGATGTATTAGCAGGAAAATATCAATTAAACAGCAAAGTAACCTTAAAAGGTTGGGTTCGTACCGTTCGCGCCAACCCAAATTTTGCTTTCATCAATTTACATGATGGTTCATGTTTTGATCCAATTCAAATCGTAGTTGACAGCAAATTAGCAAACTATAATGAAGTAAGTAAATTAACAACAGCTTGCTCATTAGCTGTTACCGGCATTTTAGTGGAGTCACAAGGCAAAGGCCAATCATTTGAAGTGCAAGCTGAATCAATTGAAGTAATTGGTTTAGTAGAAGATCCGGATACCTACCCTATGGCACCAAAACGCCACAGTGTTGAGTATTTACGTGAGCACGCTCACCTTCGCCCACGCACCAATTTAATTGGCGCTGCCACTCGTATTCGTAACTGTTTATCGCATGCTATTCATAACTTTTTTTATGAAAATGGTTTCCAGTGGATTGCAACGCCTATCATTACAGCCAGTGACTGCGAAGGCGCAGGTGAAATGTTTAGAGTTTCGACTTTAGATACAGTAAATCCACCACGTAAAGAAAACGGCGAAATCGACTATAGCGAAGACTTTTTCGGTAAAGAAGCGTTTTTGACTGTATCTGGTCAGTTAAACGTTGAAACTTATGCTTGCGCATTATCAAAAGTATATACATTTGGCCCAACTTTCCGCGCTGAAAACTCAAATACCAGCCGTCACTTAGCTGAGTTTTGGATGGTTGAACCTGAACTAGCTTTTGCTGATTTAGCAGCTGTCGCTCAATGTGCCGAAGACATGCTTAAATATGTATTTAAAGCGGTATTAAAAGAACGTATGGATGACTTACAGTTCTTTGATCAAAGAGTGCAAAAAGGGGTTATTGAGCGTTTACAAAAATTAGTGGAAACTGATTTTGTGCGCATGGATTACACAGATGCAATCGACATTTTATTAAAGTCTGGCAAAAAGTTTGAATTCCCAGTTGAATGGGGTATCGACTTATCTTCTGAACATGAGCGTTATTTAGCAGAAGAGCATGTTGGCGCACCTATTATTTTACAAAACTATCCAAAAGACATTAAAGCCTTTTATATGCGCTTAAATGATGATGGTAAAACCGTTGCTGCAATGGATGTATTAGCACCGGGCATTGGTGAAATTATTGGTGGTAGTCAGCGTGAAGACAGATTAGATGTGTTAGATGCGCGTATGCAAGAGGTTGATTTAAATCCGCAGGATTATTACTGGTACAGAGACTTACGCCGGTATGGTTCAGTACCACATGGTGGTTTTGGTTTAGGTTTTGAGCGTTTAGTGGCTTATGTAACGGGCATTGCTAACGTACGCGATGTAATCCCTTTCCCACGTACACCAAATAGCGCGCCTTTCTAATTGCCAATATTAAGCGTGTCAAAATAGAACTGCAATTAACCCAGATAAAATAGTCTGTTTTATCTGGGTTCAATAAGCGGCTTTAACCAGCTTAAAGCAACAAAATAAAGCGATAAAAAAACCAGTCAATTGACTGGTTTTTTAATGCTTAACTTATTCTGCTTTATCAGCTAATGACTTTTCAACTCGGTTTTTTAGTTTTTGACCCGGTTTAAAAGTCACAACTCGACGAGCTGTGATTGGAATATCTTCACCCGTCTTCGGATTTCTTCCCGGTCGCTCAGCTTTGTCGCGCAAATCAAAGTTGCCAAAACCTGACAACTTAACCTGCTCTCCACGCTCAAGTGACGCGCGAATTTCTTCAAAGAATAGTTCGACTAAATCTTTAGCATCTTTTTTATTAATGCCTAACTTCTCAAATAAATGTTCAGCTATTTCGGCTTTAGTTAACGCCATATCTACTAATCTCTCAGTGTGGCACCAAATTGCGCGTTTAAAGTATTAATCACTGTATCAGTGATTACTGAAATTTCACTATCTTCAAGAGTTTTTTCAACATCCTGTAAAACTAAGGACACTGCAAAACTCTTCTCATCAGAAGATATACCAGAACCTTGGTATACGTCAAATAAGTTTAGTTCAACCAGTTGATTTGAGCCAACTTTTTTGATTTCTGTTAAGATTTTCCCAATTTCAACGTCTTGTTTAACAATAAAGGCTAAATCACGACGAATTGATGGAAATTTAGAAACAGGTTTAGCAGACGGAATATTAGCGCTTAATAACGCCGATAATTCAATTTCAAATACAAATGCTTTTTGCTTTAAACCAACCGGTTTTAATGCTTGCGGATGTATCGCGCCAACAAAACCAACCTGCTCTCCATTTTTATAAATAGCAGCCGATTGACCAGGATGCAAGGCAGAATGTTCTTGAGCTTTAAATTCGTACTGTTCAAACTCGCCAGTTAAACGTAATAAAGCTTCTAAATCGCCTTTAATATCATAAAAATCAACTACTGCGGTTTCTAAATTCCAGTGTTCGCCACTGCGTAAACCACTAATAACAGCCCCTAAAACAGGCACCTGACGAATGCCATTTTCAGCATTTTGATCTGGGATAAATTTTAATCCAGACTCAAACAAACGTACTCTAGCCTGCTGACGGTTTTGATTATAAGCAACTGCTGATAATAACCCCGGTAATAAACCTAATCGCATTGCCGACATATCAGCCGAAATTGGGTTTGGTAAAATTAAGCTTTCTTGATTTGGATACAAAGCTTGTTGTGCTTTTGGATCGACAAATGAATAAGTAATTGCTTCCTGATATCCTAAGGTAATTAAGCTGTTACGAACCTTGTTTAAACTAAACTTAGATTCATCATGCTTACGCATAGTTAATTGAGCCTGAGGCGCAATATTCGCAATATTGTTATAACCAAAAACACGGGCAACTTCTTCAATTAAATCTTCTTCAATTGAAATATCAAAACGGTAGCTCGGTACAATACAATGCCAAGTTTCACCATTTAATTGAGGCTGCAAACCTAAGCGGGTTAAAATTTCCGTCACTTGGGTTTGGGCAATTTCAATGCCTAAACGGCGGCTTAATGCACTCGCGCGTAAACTCACCTGAGCCGGTTCATCAGCTTGGGCTTGTGCACAAACAACTTCACCTGCCTGACCACCACAAATCTCTAAAATTAATGCAGTTGCACGTTCAATCGCCTGACGCTGAATTTGAGTATCCACGCCACGTTCAAATCGGTGAGATGAATCAGTATGTAAACCATACTGACGAGCTTTGCCCATAATTGCATCTGGCGCAAAAAATGCGCTTTCTAGTAAAATATTTTGTGTGCTTTCAGCAACACCAGATTGCTCACCACCAAAAATACCAGCCATAGCTAATGCTTTGTTATCATCAGCAATCACTAGCGTATTATCTTTTAGTTTAACTTCATTACCATCTAATAAAGTTAACGCTTCATCTTGTTTAGCAAAACGAACCTGAATACCGCCGTCTATTTTTGCCAAATCAAATGCATGCATTGGCTGGCCCAGCTCCAACATCACATAGTTGGTTACATCAACAATCGCATCAACACTACGAATACCACTGCGGCGTAGTTTTTCAACTAACCATAAAGGTGATGGAACACGCACATCAACACCTTCAACCACTCTGCCTAAATAACGGGTACAAGCAGAACCAGCATTTAAATTAACCGCAACTTTAGTCGCAATGCTTGCTGCCACTTCTTCAATATTCGGTTCGTTAACATCTAAATTGTTTAATACCCCAACTTCACGGGCTAGACCTTTAATGCCTAAACAATCTGAGCGGTTTGGCGTTAAATCGACTTCAATAATTTTATCGTTTAACTTTAAATATTCACGAACATCAGTACCAATTACCGCATCTTGTGGTAACTCCATAATCCCCGGTGCTTCGTCAGCCATGCCAAGTTCAGCTTCTGAACATAACATTCCAAATGAAGGGACTCCGCGTAATTTAGCTTTTTTAATTTTAAAGTTGCCAGGTAATACTGCGCCAATTGTTGCAACTGCAACCGTTAAACCTAATCGGCAATTTTTAGCACCACAAACAATGTCTAATAACTCTTCTGCGCCAACATCAATTTTAGTCACTTGCAGCTTTTCAGCATCTGGGTGTGGTCCGCACTCAACTACTTTCCCCACAACAACGCCAGAAAACTCACCAGCAACCGGTTCAACCGAATCGACCTCTAAACCGGCCATTGTAATCTGTTCTATTAAGGTTTCGCTGCTAACTTGTGGGTTAACCCATTCGCGTAACCATGATTCACTAAACTTCATAATCTCTCCAAACTCTTAACTGGTTACTTGAATTGTTTTAAAAAACGTAAGTCGTTTTCAAAAAAGGCACGTAGATCATTAACGCCATAACGTAACATGGTTAATCGCTCAACGCCCATACCAAAAGCAAAACCAGAGTATTCTTCCGGATCAATACCAACTGATTTAAGAACATTAGGGTGAACCATGCCACAACCTAATACTTCTAGCCATTTACCGTTTTTACCTTTCACATCCACTTCAGCAGACGGTTCGGTAAATGGGAAAAATGACGGACGGAAACGGATCTCCAAATCTTCTTCAAAAAAGTTATGCAGAAAATCGTATAAAATACCTTTAAGTTCAGCAAAGCTAACATTTTTATCTATCATCAAACCTTCTACCTGATGGAACATTGGTGTATGAGTTTGATCATAATCGTTTCGGTAAACACGACCCGGAGAAATAATTCTAAGCGGTGGTTTTTCTGCTTCCATGGTGCGAATTTGCACACCAGAAGTTTGAGTACGTAAAACTAATTTAGGATTAAAATAGAAAGTATCATGGTCAGCTCGTGCCGGATGATTTTCAGGAATATTTAATGCATCAAAATTATGCCAGTCATCTTCAACTTCAGGACCTGTGCGAGTTTGAAAACCTAATTCAGAAAAAAATGATTCGATACGTTCAATCGTTTTATTAACCGGATGTAAACCACCTAACTCAACACTTCGACCCGGTAAACTAACATCAACTTTTTCTTCTGCTAATTTTTTGTTTAACTCCGCTGTTTGCAAAGCATCTCGTTTAGCATTTAACTCGGCCTGAACAGCTTGTTTAGCCTGATTAATTGCCTGACCTGCGGCTGGTTTTTCTTCTGGAGGTAATTTACCTAAAGATTTCATCTGTTCGGTAAATAAACCTTTTTTACCTAAATATTGCACACGAATTTCATCTAACGCGGCTAAATCATTTACCGCAGCAATGGCTTCTTTTGCACTTGCGACTATGCCATCTAAATTCATTAAAAAATATCCCCGAAATTTGGCTGTGATTTAAGTTAACTTATTTCTAAATGTTGAATTTGAAAGTATTTAGAAATAAATTAACCAGCAAAAATGAAACCCGTATTCTAACTGATTTTTAGCCTAAATAGTTATAAACAAACACAAGTTTTTTTAATATTTATCAGAGTTAATTGCGCTAAACAGGCTATTTAACCAACATGGGTTGAGCGACTTTTTCAGCTAATTCTCGACCGGCTAATAATTCGATTAAAACCAAAGCAAATTCAATCGCAGTGCCCGGTGCTTGGCTGGTAATACAATTTTTATCGACAACAACTCTTAACTCTGGTGATGCGGGTTTGTGTAATTTATTAAAAAATGCAGGATGTGCCGTCATTAACCTTTCAACTGCAATATAATGACGAGCAAAAACAACAGCCGGAGCCGCACACATTGCCGCAATATAACCGCTTTTTTCATGCTGAGATTTAAGTTTTGCCGTTAATTGAGAAGTTTGGGATAAGGTTTCACTCCCCTCAACACCACCGGGAATCACAATTAAATCAAAATTTTGTTCTACAACATCCGCAAAAAAGCAATCCGCTTCAATTTTAACTTTACGGCTGCAATTAAGTGTTAATTCAGTTTCAACGGATGCTAAAGTAACTGCAAACTCCGCTCTTCTGAGGGTATCGGCTAAACAAACAATTTCGATTTCTTCACTGCCATGAGCAACGGGGATCAGAATAGATTTAGACATAATCACTCCTATTAATTTTTTCGGTTTTTAATGTTGAGCGCTTTTCCCATTTATTTTGAATGGTCAAAACAGGGCTAAGTATTAACATACTGCAAATTAATTAATTTAATGATTTAACGGTGTAAACATCGACCTAAAAACCAGTTTCAAGATTCAAAATTGATGGAAACGATTCTAGCTTCTAAATTATAGGCACAAAAAAAGGGCCTTTCAGCCCTTTTTCAAAAAGTCTCAAGCTTTAAAATATTAAGCTAAAGCTTCTTTTGCTTTCTCTACTAATGCAGTGAAAGTTGCTTTATCGTATACCGCGATATCAGCTAAGATCTTACGATCGATTTCAACAGATGCTTTTTTCAAACCATTGATGAAACGGCTGTATGATAAACCGTTTTGACGAGAAGCAGCATTGATACGAGCAATCCATAATTGACGGAATTGACGTTTACGCTGACGACGGTCACGGTAAGCATATTGACCAGCTTTAGTAACAGCCTGAACTGCTACACGATATACACGACTGCGGGCACCATAATAGCCTTTAGCCTGCTTCAATACTTTTTTGTGTGCTGCGCGTGCAGTTACACCACGTTTAACTCTAGGCATTGTTCAGTCTCCTCTTATGCGTATGGTAACATGCGTACGATTAATGGAACATCATTCTGATGTACTTGAGTTTTCGCACGTAAGTGACGCTTACGCTTAGAGCTCTTCTTAGTCAAGATGTGACGTAAGTGAGACTGCTTACACTTAAAGCCGCCGTTGCCTGTTTTTTTGAAGCGCTTTGCAGCACCTCTATGACTTTTAATTTTTGACATTTCGCTACTCCGCATTGTCAATTAACAAAATATAGCATGGTGAATTAACTCAACATTAATTACTTTAAACCATGACTACACTACTTTTTAGACGGGGCTAACACCATGATCATCTGGCGGCCTTCTACCCTTTTAGGGAAAGACTCACACTGGGCAATGTCAGCTAAATCGTCTTTAACACGATTCATCATTTCAATGCCAATCTCTTGGTGTGCCATTTCTCGACCGCGAAAACGAATCGTTACTTTAGCTTTATCACCGTCTTCTATAAAGCGCCTCAGGTTGCGTAGTTTTACCTGATAGTCGCCCACATCAGTTCCAGGACGGAATTTAATTTCCTTAACCTGAACCTGTTTTTGCTTTTTCTTCTGCTCTTTAGCAGTTTTACTCTTTTCGTAAAGGAACTTACCATAGTCCATCACGCGGCAAACCGGCGGCTGTGCATTCGGGCTGATTTCAACTAAATCTAATTTAGCTTCATCGGCGGCCTCTTGCGCTGCGCGCAATGAAACAACTCCAGCTTGCTCTCCGTCCGCGCCGATTAAGCGCACTTCTTTTGCATCGATTTCTTCGTTAATACGTGCTTTGCCTGCTTCAGGGCCTTTTCTACCACCTTTAATGGTTCATTCCTCCACGAGATTATAAAACTTTATTGTCAACATCGTTTTGTAGACGAGCAATAAACTCTTCTACAGAAATACTGCCTAAATCATCACCTTTACGTGAACGGACAGCGATTTGACCACTTTCAAGCTCTTTGTCACCTACAACTAACATATAAGGGACACGCTTTAATGTATGTTCACGGATTTTAAAGCCAATCTTCTCATTTCTCAAGTCGGCAGAGGCTCTAAATCCATTTTCGTTCAATATTTTAGCAACTTTTTGGCAATAGTCAGCTTGTTTATCAGTTATATTCAAAATAACTGCCTGTTGTGGTGCCAACCAAGTTGGAAAATGTCCGGCATATTCTTCAGTTAAAATACCGATAAAACGTTCAATTGATCCTAAAATAGCACGATGGATCATCACCGGAATTTTACGATCATTATTTTCAGACACATAACTTGCACCTAAACGCTCAGGTAAAGCAAAGTCTAACTGAATCGTACCACACTGCCATGCTCTGTCTAAACAGTCATAAAGTGTAAATTCAATTTTAGGGCCATAGAATGCACCTTCGCCATGTTGAAATTCAAATTCAATCTCATTAGCTTTTAATGCTTCAACTAATGCAGACTCAGCTCTGTCCCACATGGCATCATCACCAATGCGCTTTTCTGGACGAGTTGATAATTTAACTGCAACATTAGCAAAACCAAATGTTTGGTATGTATCGTAAACCATTTTAATACAGCTACTCACTTCATCCTGTACTTGTTCTTCAGTACAGAAAATATGAGCATCATCCTGAGTAAAACCACGTACACGCATTAAGCCATGTAACGCACCAGATGGTTCATTACGGTGACAACAGCCAAATTCAGCCATACGCAGTGGTAAATCACGGTATGATTTTAACCCTTGATTAAAAATTTGAACATGCCCTGGGCAGTTCATTGGTTTAATTGCATATTCCCGTTTTTCTGATTCAGTTGTGAACATATTGTCTGCGTATTTATCCCAGTGACCAGACTTTTCCCAAAGTGTTCTGTCCATCATCATTGGACCTTTCACTTCCTGATAATCATATTCACGTAATTTTATACGAACAAAATCTTCCAACTCACGATAAATCGTCCAGCCGTCATTATGCCAAAAGACCATACCTGGCGCTTCTTCTTGCCAGTGAAATAAGTCTAGCGCTTTACCAATTTTTCTGTGATCACGCTTTTCAGCTTCTTCTAATCGTTTTAAATAAGCTGCAAGTTGTTTTTTATCAGCCCAAGCTGTGCCATAAATACGCTGCAACATTTTATTGTCTGAGTTACCGCGCCAGTAAGCACCAGCAACTTTCATTAATTTAAAATGATGGCAGAACTTCATATTAGGTACATGCGGACCACGGCACATATCAATATATTCTTCGTGATGATACAAACCCGGTTTGTCATCTTTGCTGATATTTTGGTCTAAAATTTCAATTTTATAGCTTTCGCCACGTGCAGCAAATGCATCGCGCGCTTCTTGCCAGCTAACAACCTTTTTCTCAACTGGATAGTTAGTTTTAGCTAGCTCTAACATTCTTTTTTCAAGTGCTTGAATGTCTTCTTGGGTAATTGAATGCTCTAAGTCCACATCATAATAAAAACCATTATCAATGGTTGGACCGATTGCCATTTTTACATTTGGCCAAAGCTGCTTAATTGCATGCCCTAATAAGTGAGCACAAGAGTGTCTAATAATCTCAAGGCCATCTTCATCTTTAGCAGTGATGAGTTCTAACGCTGCGTCTTTTTCAATTAAGTCACAAGCATCAACGCGAGTTCCGTCAACCCGACCTGCAATCGTTGCTTTGGCTAAACCAGGGCCAATAGATTCAGCAACTTGCATAGGTGTAACTGGGTTTTCAAATTCTCGTTGGCTGCCGTCAGGCAAAGTAATTATAGGCATTATTTATCCTTTTCCAGTGGTGACCACATACCAAGGGTCACATGCGTATTTTAGTCATAAAAATGAGTCGGGATCATACCTAGATATTCCCCTTGTGTCGATACTGTTGTCCGCAGAACAAAACTGTTTTTTTGACCCTTTGCGGTTATAATGCGTTTAATATTATCAAAAATAGCTATTTTATTTTAAAGAGTTGCTTAATGACCAACAGCATGGCCCTGAGTTTAGAGCAGTTGAGTGTTCAGGCTAAAATTGCAAAAATGCAATTAAGTTTGCAAAACAAACCACTGAATCAACATTTATTACTACCTCAACTTACTCAATTTATTGAGAAAGTTGAGTATCAGCACTTTGATGTTTATTTATTAACAGCAAACTACCCTGTTATCCCGTATTTAAACTGGCTTGGTTTTGCACAACAACACTTTGAGCTAAGCTCTGTTGAGTATTTAATTGGCCATTTTCAAGCCAATATTAATGGCAAATATACGTTTAAATCAGGTGCTTTATTTGATAATCCGCAACAAAGTTGCATTTTGTCGGCTCAAACTTTATTACAAGACGAAAAGTTATTAGATTTAATCGGAAAAATGATTTCCAACCGCTGCTTTTCAACAAGATGGTTATTAAATGATGAACAAGCACAAAATATTCAACCTCATTTTCGTCATAAACAAATCCGTTTTGATCGCACTATCATCATCACTGGTGATTATGAATCATTACAAGCCATTTGTTATTTATTACCTTCTTTGGCACAAAAATGTGCAGATGAAATTAATGAAGCCGATCACATTGCTGAATTAAAAGCAGAAACCTTGCCTGCATTTAAAGACTTTATTCAAACCAGTTTTAAAACCCAGTTAACCGATGAGCAATTAAACAGCTTAATTTGGGCACAAGCCCGTTTGGTTGAAGAACAAAATTGGTTTTCACTTGATTTAACTTATCTCAAACGTTTATTCAGCCGACTTAACCCAAACTTTAGTCAAGCCGATGTTGAATTAGCGGTGCAGGATATAAATGGGTTTAATTCATCCAGCCGCTTATATAACTTTGAACAAATATTAAAAAATACAATTAAAGTCGATTTTAGCGGCGAAGTTGTTGGCCAAATCAATGGGCTAACCGTTGTAGAAACCGCGCTGGCTGAATTTGGTGAACCTTCTAGAATTACTGCTAATATCTTTGTTGGCGAAGGTGATATTGGCGATATTGAACGCAAATCAGAGCTGGGCGGTAATATTCACGCAAAAGCGATGATGATTTTATCATCGTTTGTTTCCCGAGCTTTTGCTAAAAATGAGCCGCTGCCAATTTCTTCTAATATTGTATTTGAACAATCTTATCATGAGGTAGATGGTGACAGTGCTTCATTGGCTGAGTTATATGCCCTACTTTCGGCTATTTCAAATGTGCCAATCAGGCAAAATGTAGCGTTAACAGGGGCAATTGATCAGTTAGGTAATGTATTGGCAGTTGGTGGGGTCGATTTAAAAATTGAAGGCTATTACGTATTAGCAAAATTAAAAGCGCCAATGCAAACTCACCATATTATTATCCCGCACGCTAATGTAACTCACCTGAATTTAAGCAGCGATATTTTAAATGCGGTGAGCCAAGGGAGTTTAAAAATTCATGCAATCAAACACGTCACAGAAGCGGCAGACATTTTAACTGGCTTACCGGCAGAGTCTGACGATGGCGAGAGTTTATTTGCTAAAGTGAGAGAAGAGCTTGAACATTTTGGTCAAGAGCTGGAACAATCCCGCTCTATTTTAAAAAAATTAGCACTTTTTTTCACAAAAAGCCGGTAAATTGAGCAATTAGACTTGTTTAGCTAACACCTGTTCGCTAAAGTATGCGCGAAATTTCTTGAACCTAATATAGATTGATACTAATGAAAAATAGTTTTAACAAAGAAGAGCTTTTAGCTTGTAGCCGTGGCGAACTATTTGGCCCGGGAAACAGCCAATTACCAGCACCAAATATGTTAATGATGGACAGAATTGTCAGCATTACTGAAGATGGTGGTAGCGCAGGTAAAGGATATATTGAAGCTGAATTAGATATTACCCCTGATTTATGGTTTTTTGATTGTCATTTTCCGGGCGATCCGGTTATGCCAGGCTGTTTAGGCTTAGATGCAATGTGGCAATTAGTTGGCTTTTTCTTAGGCTGGTGTGGTGGTCCGGGTCGAGGCCGTGCATTAGGTGTGGGTGAAGTTAAATTCACAGGTCAAATTTTACCAACTGCAAAAAAAGTAACTTATCGTATTGATATGAAGCGTGTTATTAAACGCAAACTCTATATGGGCATTGCCGATGGCAGTGTTGCAGTAGATGGAAAAGTTATTTACGAAGCGAAAGATTTAAAAGTAGGTTTATTCCAAGACACATCTGCTTTCTAGGTTTAATATTATTAAGCAATATTAACTTAACCAATAAGAAAAAAGCCCTAATGGGCTTTTTTCTATTTTCCTCCAAAAAAAGTTATTCTATCATCAACAGCATTTCGCCACCCGCCAAGCCACTGGGCTTTAATATCAGCTTCCTGATACGGGCAACATTCTTTCGTTTTACCTACTAAACCTGCTTGATAGCCTCTGGACTGGGCTCTTTCTAAACGATCGCGCTTTTGTCTTTTCATTTAGTTTTCCTTATCCATATAAGTTCGGATGAAAATATTATTTATCGCTTACTTGTTTCAATAAGTTAGTCAATAACGACTCAAATTAGTTCAAAATCCGAGTTTGATTTATCGACAGCGACAATTCAAAATTAACTAAGAAAAAGTTTGATTGCAATACTGTAATAAAGCAGAAATGAAGGTGTTTTTGTGGAGGAATAACTAAGATGCTGATTTACAACATCTTAGCTATTTAAAAGTAGATTAGATCTTTTTAGACTTAATATTACGTTTTTTAAACAAAAATGTAATAAACAATAAAACGAACCAGCCAGCATTAAAAGATGCACCTTTACGTTTTACTTTTTCTTCATTATCCGGTGATTCACAACTGTCGGCTGAGCTGGCATCTGGAATTAATTTAACCGTATACTCAACTTGCTCAATAGCCGCATCACCCGTTGTCACATCAGCCACAATCTGGCCTAATAAATTACGTCTGGCCTGCACATAAGAAGCACGAGCTAAAATAACACCATCATCATTTACATCAACTGCGTCTGTGATTGTGAAATCAGTTTTACAACTTAACAAATCATTTAGATCATACATTTCTTCTGTATCCAAATCGTAAACAAAACCGTGTTTAGGCTTGCTACCACTGGCTAATGCTGATGCTTCTGTGTTACCCACAATAATGTTCTGATCATTAATTGAGTTCACTTTAGTATTAGCACTAGAAAAGAAGTCATTTAACTTAGTAACCGTTACCCCACCACTATCAATATCGTAATAAAAACTTTTGGTTACACCGACTAAAGTTGAGCTATCGGTTAATGTACCAATTACTATGCCATTATTATTAATATCAATTGCTCGACTTGTTCTGTATTCAAGTGGGTTGGTCATCGGAAATACATTGTTTTCGAAGAATATTACAGCTTGCTGACGAGTTCTATCATTCACATCAATCACATGCGACTCACCTACCGCAATCCCTGCATCATTAACAGCAAACGCTCGGCTGATAAAGGATAGACTATCTTTGTATTCTGGATCGTCAATCGCTATACCCAACTCACGTTTGGATGCAACCTCACCATTACCATTTACTTTCCATAAATAAGCGCGGGTTTTAAAAGCACTAAATTGATTAGTTTTGTTATCGCCTAAGCTTTTCCATATACAAACTTCTTTTGGCACACTATCATCATTCGCTCTACAAGTATCTATCAAGCTATTTAAAGATGTACTACCGTCAACAGATGCATAGCCAACTACATAACCATTATCAGAAATATCGGTTGCATAGCTAAAGCCACCTAACGCATCTTCTTCATCATAAAGTGGTTCAAGGAGTATGGCTTTATTAGAATATCGAACAAAACCACGATTTAAAAACGAAGGAATTAACCAAGTTTCGCCGTCGATTCGGGTTTCGGTTAATGGCGAGCCAGCTTCACCCGCTAACCAGCCTAAGTTATTAATGCCATGAGAAAGCTCTGTATTGTAGTAATAATATTCATCCGTTTCAGGGTTTTCTTCGTCAAAAATCGCCAGCTCTTCTAATTCAGAGCGATCAGAAAAAGCAGTACGGTAAGGCGCTAATTGCTGATGTTGGCCATCTTTATTATAAGTTGCTAAATAAGTTAAAGTTGCGCCTAAACTTTCAGAAACAAACCGCCCTTTCTGAATAGAGTCCCAATACAGCGTGGCATAAAATAGTGCAGTTGCATAACTCGATGATAACCGAGTCGTAAAATTTTCTAAATTATCTTCATCTTTAAAATCCAGCAACTCTCGATCAACCGGATAATTAAAGCGATTTCCATTTAAAGTAGCTAAAGTGCTAACAACATCACCCTGGTTATTAATCCCTACCGGAAAACTACTTTTAAATTCTTCAGGCGTTTCTATTATTTCAATCCGGTAATTGGTATTTACCGCCCACGCTGAAGTTTGCAGCGCTAAATAACTTAATAATACTGTGCTTGATTTTAATACTTTATTCATCATGTTTTATTCGTTTTCCAGGCTCTCGAGTTCTTCCCACTGCTCAAATGCGGTTTCAAGTTCTGCCTCAACTTGCGCTAATTCATCTAACTTAGCTTGAGTTATATCACTAGCCAGACTAAAAAACTCAGGCGAGTTTATTTCATCTTGCAGTGCCGCAATTTGAATTTCGAGCGACTCAATTGTTTGAGGCAATGATTCTAACAAACGTTTTTGCTTATATGACAGCTTTACTTTTGTATTTCGAGGTTTTTCGACCGTCTTTTTTGCGCTAGGTTCAGATTTCTCTGTTTGAATTTGTTTTAAATGTGCTTCACGCTCAGCTAAATGCGGAATAATCGCATCGTATCCGCCCATAAATTCTTCTATCTGGCCGTTCCCATGAAAGAAGAAACTAGAAGTTACAGTGTTATCAACAAACTCTCTGTCGTGCGAAACTAATAATAAAGTGCCCTGATAACTATCAATTAGCTCTTCTAATAGCTCTAACGTTTCCACATCTAAATCGTTGGTTGGTTCATCCAGCACTAATAAGTTAGCTGGTTTTAAAAATAACTTGGCCAATAATAACCGGTTTTTTTCACCACCAGATAAAGATTTAACGGGCGAGCGCGCACGTTGAGGTGAAAATAAAAAGTCTTGTAAATAACCTAAAGCATGTCGGGTGCGGCCATTAAAAACCACATCTTGTTTGCCTTCGGCTACATTATCCATAACAGACTTTTCTTCATCTAACTGGTCACGATATTGATCAAAATAAACAATATCTAAGTTAGTCCCTAATTTAACTGTGCCTGAATCTGGTTTAAGTTTATCCAGAATCAGTTTAATAAAAGTAGACTTACCACAGCCATTTGGGCCAATTAAAGCAATTTTATCGCCGCGCATAATTAGGCAGCTAAAATCTTCAACGATATTCAGCTCATCGTTATAGCGGTAAGATAAGTGCTCAACCTCAGCAACCAATTTACCGGATTTGTTAGCTTCATCTAAATTCAGATTAGCAGTGCCTTGCACATCTCGTCTTTGTGCTCTTTCTTTACGCATTTGCTGTAAATGCCTAACTCGCCCTTCATTTCTGGTACGGCGAGCTTTAATACCCTGACGGATCCAAACTTCTTCCTGCGCTAATTTATCATCAAACTTTTTATTTTCGGCTTCTTCAGCTTTTAAAAAAGCGGCTTTATCAATTAAATATTGATCATATCCACGCTCATAACTAATTAGCCTGCCACGGTCTAAATCCACAATCCGGTTGGCAACATTACGCACAAATGCCCTATCGTGACTAATAAAAACTAAAGCCCCGTTATAATCTTTTAAAAACTGCTCAAGCCAATTAATTGACTGGTAATCTAAATGGTTAGTCGGTTCATCTAATAATAAAATATCCGGTTCAACAACCAATGCTTGAGCCAAGGCAACTTTACGTAACCAACCACCAGATAACCCAGTTAATGGCGCATTAGCATCTAAACTTAAACGCGAAATAACTTGCTGTATTTTTGGTTCAAACTGCCAGCCATCTAACTTATCAATTTGCTGCTGGATATTGGCAAGTTGGGTTAAATCGGCGTTCGCATCCGCACTTAACTGATAAAACTCAGCGAGTGCCTCACCCACCGCACCAAGCCCTTTGGCTACATATTGATACACCACACCACTAGATGCTTTAGGCGGATCTTGCGGTAATCTGGCAATCACAGTTTCACTACGTAAATTAGTATCGCCGCTATCTAACGCAATATCACCGGCAATAATTTTAAGTAAAGTTGATTTACCGGCGCCATTGCGTCCCAAAATACAAATTTTTTCACCACGGTTAATATGAAAATCCGCACCGTTTAACAAAGGGTGATCGCCAAAAGCCAGCTCGGCTTTTGTTATCCTATATAAATTCATAATGCAATTTTAACCAATTTAATACGCTGGCTTCATCAAATGGCCAGCATAAAGTTTGTTGACTTGGCGTATCTAATAAAACAGGAATTTTTTCACCATATTGTGCAATTAAATCTTCACTATTATCCTGTAGCGCAATATCAAGCAAACTCACTTGTTCTAAAATACCTAACCGATTTAAAACTTGCTGAGCATCATCACATAAATGACAACCTTCTGTGCCATATAAGATTAAGTCACTCATTTACGTTGAATTTTCCATACCTGACGAATATTCGCCCGGCGTTTAAAATCAAACGGCAGTGTTTTTTCACTTAAATCGGTAAAAGTTAAACCAAGCTCGACCATCGCCGCTTCATCTAATTTAAACGTTCTTAAATTGTTTGAAAAATAAATCTCACCACCAGCATTTAACTTGGCTAACGCATTGCTAATTAAAGCAATATGATCGCGCTGTACATCAAAAGTGGTTTCTAGTTTTTTAGAATTGGAAAAGCTTGGCGGATCAATAAAGATTAAATCGAATGATTGTTTGCTATTTTTAAGCCATTCTAAGCTGTCTTGCGCCACAAACTGATGCCATGCCGGATTAATATTATTTAACTCAAAATTTTGTTTACCCCAATCCAAGTATTTTTTAGATAAATCGACAGAGGTAACTTGTTTCGCGCCGCCTAAAACCGCATGAACGCTGACACTACAAGTATAAGAAAATAAGTTTAATACGGTTTTATCTTTCGCTTGCTGTTGAATCAACAAACGCATATCTCGGTGATCTAAAAATAATCCAGTGTCTAAAAAGTCATGAATATTGACATAAAATAAAGCGTTGGCTTCTTGTACTGCAAAATATTCATCTCGGTTGGTGCTGCGCTGATACTGCTCGTTGCCTTTTTGACGCTTACGAACCTTTAAAGCCACTTTGCTAGTTTCAATCTCTAAGATACCAGGTGCCGTTAACAATACCTCGTTTAATCTGGCACGCGTTTTTTCAATTGGAATATTTTTAGGTGCGGCATATTCCTGAATCACCAAACTATCGCCATATACATCAATAGCCACATTGTAATTCGGCAAGTCGGCATCATAAACACGATAACATTCAGTTGGAATTTGCTTAGCCAATTTAGCTAATTGTTTTACATTTTTTTTCAGCCGGTTTTGAAATTCAAGCGCCATATTTTCACGCGGATCAACGCCACTTCCGGCTTCAATGGTATATTTGGCGATCACACAATCTAGCGCTGCATTTTTTACTTTATATTTTTTACTGGCCGATAATTTTAATTGTCGTAATTGCTCCTGTGCAGAGCTAATGACAGTTAACTGCCAGTTTTCGTATTTTTGTTTAATTGCTGCGCCAAAATCCAAATATAAACTTGCAATTTTAAGCTCATCTTCTAAACGCTCACCATACGGTGGGTTAGAAATAATATGCCCTGCTTCATTAAAATCGATTAACGAGTCCAACGCATTGCCGCGCTGGAAATGAATAAAATCATCAACACCAGCATCTTTTGCATTTTGCTCGGCAGTTTTTAATTCACGGGTATTAATATCAATCCCATATAATCTCAGTTTAAGATCGGTTTTAATCTGAGCATCCGCCTGAGTTTTTACCTGCTCAAATAAATTTGGATTATGTCCAAGCCAATGTTCAAAACCCCATACTCTGCGGTATTGTTGCGCTGGCATATTAAGTGCCATTTGAGCAGCTTCAATTAACAAAGTGCCTGAGCCACAAAAATAATCAATTAACGGTTGTTCGGTTTGCTCAAGCCAACCTGAACGCATCACAACCGCGGCTGCAATATTTTCTTTAATGGGCGCACGGCCAGCATTAACTCGGTAACCACGCTGATGTAAGCTTTGACCACATAAATCAATAAAGATATGCGCATTATTTTTAATTAAACGCCCTTGAATTCGGATATCCGCATTGGCTTTATCAACATTAGGACGACGGCCAAACTCATCCTGAAATAAATCAACTATCGCGTCTTTTACTACTTGAGCGCTAAACTGAGTATTACGCAGTTTTTCGGTAACCCCGTTAAAATCGACACTAAAGGTTGATCTATCTTTAAATTGCATAGACCAGTCAACTGACTGCGCAATTTGGTATAAATCGTCTTTACCGGAGCAAGGCGCACTGGTTAACTCAAGAAAAACTTTGTTGGCCAGACGCGAGCAATAACAAACCTGATAAGCTTGCTCAAGCGTGCCCTCAAACCAAACAGAAGATACAGATAATTTAATATTATCAATTGAATAGCTTTGAAGCTCTTGTTCTAAAAGATTTTCTAAGCCTTTTGAGGTGGTAACTAAAAAACGCGCCATTGAACACTCCGAAATTTTGACGCGCCATTATAACGCAATTAGATGCCGAACACCAAAGTGCAAATCACTGAAAGTTAAAGCCTTAATCGCATCCCTAACTCAGAGCTATATCCTGTCACTCTATTTGTAACTAATCCGTTTTTATCAATTAAATAATAACTTGGATAAACCGATATTTTAAATAATGACCGTAAGCCAACATCGCCATAATAAACCGGAAAATTAACCTGATGCTGGTCAATAAAGTCTTTAACACTTTGTTTATTTGAGTAATCCAGCGCAATCGCCACAATTTTAGTTTTAGCACCTGAGTGAGTTAATTGCTGCTTTAAGTCAACCAGATTTGGAATACTCAAATGGCAAACCTGACACCAAGGAGCAAAAAAATAAAGCAAAGTTTGCGAATGTTGATCCGCTAAATCAACAACCTCAGTTTGTTCAGAGCTCACTAACTGCAATAAAAATTGATTTTCTGGCAGTTCGCTTTCTACCGCCAGCATATTTTTACTTTGCCAAAACTGGATTAAAAAATAAACGAATCCAATGATTAACAGTTGAAACGCCCAACCGACAATTTTTTTTACTTTCATTTTAAGGTATTATTTAACATAAATAGTGTTAGTAATTTTTTATTTAAGGTGGTTCCATTGAAATTAAACAAATGGACATTTCCGCTTGCTGTTTCATTTTTATCACTGGCTGCCTTAACAGCTTGTGATTCTGGCCCAACATTACGTCAGGTATGTGAACAAAACCAGCAGTTTTGTGACGACTTAAATCAGGATGCCTGGTGTAAAGCAGAACGTAAAGAAGTGATTTTTGGCCGTTATAACGAGCAACAAAATCCAACAGATCAAATTAGATACAAACTGATGCTGGATTTAGAAAGCTATTCAACTTGTGTCGAAAAAGCATCTCATATTGAGCATATCAAATTAAGAGATAAACAAACCGGCAGAGTTAAAGGTTATATTACCTCGTTAAAAGAGTTAAAGCGCTTATCTGACGTGACGAAAAACTCAACCGATCCTTACCTACTTTATTGGCACTGGTCACGCAATGGTGACGAAACCGCGATGCAAAAATTTTTAAATTTGCGCGATTCAGGTATTTTACAAACCCCTGATTTACAGTTAAAACTAGCAACGTATTACGTTAAGTTTGATCGCGATTTAACCATTGATACTTTATATCATGCCCTTGAAATATATGATGGCACTCAGGTTTTAAAGCCAGAAATTTTCAAAACGCTCAGCACATTATTTATTAAAGAAGAAAAATATAAGCACGCTTACGTGTGGGGTAAAATAGCTAAAGAGCATGGCATTATTGATATTGATTTAGCACCGCTTAAAGCTATTTTGCAAAACGAAGGCAATAATATCGCAAGTTTAGATCAACTGGTCACTCAATATAGTGAGCAAATTAAAAACGGCCAGTTTATTGCGCCAAACCGTTAACTCAAGTTTATCGGATGCAATCAAGAGCAGATATATAAAGTAGCGAGAGAAAATAATTAGATAAATTAACGCTCAATAAACAAAAACCGCTTAGCAAATTTGAATTAAGCTTGCTAAGCGGTTTATTTTTAACGGATAAAGCATTAATTGTTTATCTAATTTAGTTGTCCAGTTCAGCTATTTTTGCTGACCAAATTGCAGGCCCGGTTTGGTGAACATTATTACCGGTTGAGTCAACCGCAACGGTTACCGGCATATCCTCAACTTCAAATTCATAAATTGCTTCCATTCCCAAATCTTCAAACGCAACCACTTTAGCTTTTTTAATGGCTTTAGCCACTAAATAAGCCGCGCCACCAACAGCCATTAAATAAACCGCTTTATATTTAGCAATAGATTCAACGGTTTGAGCACCACGTTCGGCTTTACCTATCATGCCAAATAAACCATGTTCAGCCAGCATCATATCGGTAAATTTGTCCATTCGAGTTGCTGTTGTTGGGCCAGCCGGACCAACAACTTCATCACCAACCGCATCAACTGGACCCACGTAATAAATAAAGCGATTTTTAAAGTCGATCCCATTTGGCAATGCTTCGCCCCGCTCCAAATATTCTTTGATGCGTTTATGAGCTGCGTCGCGTCCGGTTAAAATTTTACCGGATAATAAAACCGTATCACCGGCTTTCCAGTTTTGAATTTCTGCTTTGGTAATGTCATCAACATTCACACGGCGTACGTTTTCACCGACTTCCCAAGTAACTTGTGGCCAGTCTTCCAGTTTAGGGACTTTTAATTCAGCCGGACCTGAGCCATCTAAATAAAAATGAGCATGACGGGTAGCAGCACAATTTGGGATCATAGTGACAGGTTTAGAAGCTGCATGAGTTGGCACTGATTTTATTTTAATATCCACCACAGTGGTTAAACCACCTAAGCCTTGTGCGCCAATGCCTAATTTATTAACCCGGTCAAAAATTTCTAATCTGAGCTCTTCTTCCGCATTTTGTGGACCGCGCTCAATTAATTCCTGAATATCAACTGGGTCCATTAAGCTTTCTTTGGCCAATACTGCTGATTTTTCAGCTGTACCACCAATACCTATGCCAAGCATGCCCGGTGGACACCAGCCTGCACCCATTGTCGGTAAGGTTTTAACAACCCAATCAGCAATTGAGTCGCTTGGATTTAGCATGACCATTTTAGATTTGTTTTCTGATCCACCGCCTTTGGCTGCGACCATAATTTCAATTTTATCTCCGGCAACCATATCAATATGCACAACGGCTGGTGAATTATCTTTGGTGTTAATTCTTTTCCCGGCTGGATCCATCACAATCGAAGCTCGCAGTGGGTTATCTGGATTGGTATAAGCTCGTCGAGTCCCTTCATCCACCATTTGCTGAACCGTCATATCCGTTTTATCCCAACTCACGCCCATGCCGATTTTCACAAAGCAGGTTACAATTCCGGTATCCTGACAAATTGGTCTGTGCCCTTGAGCAGACATGCGCGAATTAATTAGTATTTGTGCCATTGCATCTTTCGCGGCAGGGTTTATCTCTTTGTGATAAGCGGCTTCAACGGCTTTTACATAATCAAGCGGATGATAATAAGAGATAAATTGCAATGCATCTTCAATACTATCGATAAAATCTTGCTGTTTAATAGTTGTCATTCAAAATCCCCAGTGGCGTGGTGATAATTCTAAAATAAGAAAATAGTGAGGTTATTTAACCTGAACTGCGTGTAAGAAATGGTTGAAGTAAAATTATCCAATTAGCTAAACAATAACGCTTCCACCCTATTTTACGTTCCAACGAGGATAGTTTTGCGTTTATCAAGGCATTTTTCTGTACCTAATAGCGAGCTATTAGTCAGAAAAATAACGATGAAAGACGCAAAAATAGCCCGTTGGGCAAATTTTCTTATGTGCTGTTCAGGTTATTTATACAAATAAAATTTTACAACGCAAATAGTTATATGAAATATCTAATATAAGATTAAAATACACCGCTATTTTATTTCACAAATATGATAGGCTTAGCCGCTGACAATTCATATTTCAGTACAGCTCGTTTCATGAATAATCAATCTATCTATCAAATCGATTTAGCAGCTTCGGTTAGCGCCACCAGTTTATTTTCTTATTTAGCTAATCAGCAAGGCTCTATCTTGCTGGATTCAGCCAATGCTAACCATGAAAACAGCCGCTACGACATTATTTTATCGGCACCAATTGCAACTGTGACCCATTCATTTGGCAAAACCAGTGTTAAATTATTAAACGGTCAATCCCAAAACCAAAACGAAGCAAATCCATTTACAGTGGCCAAGCAGCTCCAGCAAGAGCTTATGCCTGCTCAGTTACCAGAAACCGATTTGCCTTTTGTAGGTGGCTGTGCCGGTTGGTTTAGTTACGATTTAGCCCGCAGCATAGAAACTTTGCCTGAATTGGCACAAAATGATATTGATTTACCTCAAATGCATTTGGGCGTATATGATTGGGCGATTATTAAAGATAATCAAACCGGTAAATGGTTTGCAGTAGATTATCAGCCTGATTTATTTAGAGTTGAACATTTATTAAATCAATATCATAAACAGAATAAACAACCAACCGAAGCATTTAAACTGCTTAGTGACTGGCAGGCTAATATGTCAGAGCAAAGTTACACCGCTAAATTTGACAAAGTAAAGCAATATTTAGTCGATGGCGACTGTTATCAGATTAACCTTGCTCAAAGATTCAGTGCAGATTACACCGGCGACTGCTGGCAAGCTTATTTAGCACTCAGAGACAGTAATCAAGCCCCTTTTTCTGCCTATATAAAATATCAAGATCACAGCATTATCAGCATTTCACCTGAACGTTTTTTACAACTTAACGAGCATCAGGTTCAGACTAAACCAATAAAAGGCACTATTTCGCGGGGCCAGTCGTTAAAGCAAGATAATGCTTTTAAAGCCAGCTTAAAATCATCGGAAAAAGATCGTGCTGAAAATTTGATGATAGTGGATTTATTACGTAATGATATTAGCCGAGTTTGCCAGCCGGGTAGTGTCAGAGTGCCAAGATTATTTGAAATCGAAAGCTTTCCAGCGGTTCATCATTTAGTGAGCACAGTGACCGGCCAATTACAAGCAGATAAATCGCCATTTGATTTACTCGAAGCCTGTTTCCCGGGCGGCAGTATTACCGGAGCGCCAAAGGTCAGAGCGATGGAAATAATTGAAGAGCTTGAGCCACATCGCCGCTCAATTTATTGTGGTTCTATTGGTTATATAGACTGGCGAGGCAACATGGATACCAATATCGCAATTAGAACCTTAGTGGCAGATAATGAGTCGATTCATTGTTGGGCTGGCGGGGGGTTGGTTTACGATTCAAAAATGAAAAGTGAATACAAAGAAACATTTGATAAAGTGAATAAAATATTGCCGGTATTAAGTAGCCTATAATGGATTTAGCTCAGCTAATTACCCAACTAAAATTAAACCCAAAACAAATTAAACCAGCCAAATATCTGGCTGGTCATACCCATGCCGCTGTATTAGTTCCAATTGTTGAAACACAAAATAAAACCTTAGAAATATGGCTAACCAAACGACCTGAATATTTAAAACATCATCCGGGACAAGTCAGCTTTCCTGGCGGTAAATTAGAAGCCAATGATAGTAGTTTATATGCTTGCGCACTCAGAGAAACCGATGAAGAAATTGGTATCTCCCCCACTTTTTGGCAGCATATTAGTACATTATCATCCATTAATACGCTAACTGGTTTTGAAGTCACCCCATTTGTTGCATTAAGCCGGCATGAACAAGTTGAAAACTTTAAACTAAAACTGAATAAAAATGAGGTTGCCGAACTAATTCGTTTACCATTGGATAATTTTTTATATCAAATCAATATGCAAACAATTGATTACCACAGAGCAGACACAGTTCGTCGAGTTTATGGGTTTTATTTTCAGGATAAATTAATCTGGGGGGCAACAGCCACTATTTTACACGAGTTAAAACAGCGGCTGCTAATTTAGCTCTAATTAGCGAACCGGTAACTTAAAGTCTTTAAATAAGTCGTCAATTTCTTCAGCATTTTTCAACATAATCGCTTTATCAACAATATCTCGTGTTAAATGCGGTGCAAATCGTTCAATAAAATCGTACATATAATGACGTAAAAAAGTGCCTTTTCTAAAACCGATTTTAGTGGTGCTGGGTCTAAATAAATGCGAGGCATCAATGGCAACTAAATCGTGATCATTCTTTTTATCAACCGCCATTGTCGCCATTACCCCAATCCCAACGCCCATTCTGACATACGTTTTAATCACATCAGCATCGGTTGCGGTAAATACAATTTTAGGCTCAAGGCTGGTTTTGCTAAAAGCATTATCTAACTCAGAACGGCCAGTGAAACCAAATACATAAGTCACAATTGGATAATTAGCAACATCTTCAAGCGTGATATGTTTTTTAGTTGCCAGAGGGTGATCTTTACCCACAACCACACTGCGGTTCCAATGGTAGCAAGGCAACATAATCAAATCGTTATATAAGTGCAGCGCTTCGGTCGCAATTGCAAAATCAGCCTCGCCTTTTGCTGCGGCATCACTAATTTGGGCAGGTGTGCCTTGGTGCATGTGCAGAGAAACTTTAGGGTATTTTTTCATAAAACCACTGATTACTTCCGGCAATGCATATCTGGCCTGAGTATGAGTTGTGGCTATATTTAATTTACCTTGATCAGGTTGAGTATGTTCACGCGAAACCGCCTTAATGCTCTCAACTTTAGATAACATTTCGCGTGAAATATTAATAATTTCTTGTCCGGCGGGCGTGACATGAGTCAAGTGCTTACCGCTACGACCAAAAATTTGAACACCAAGTTCATCTTCTAACATACGAACCTGTTTACTGATCCCTGGCTGAGACGTATATAAGCTCTCGGCTGTTGCTGATACATTCAGGTTATGATTAACCACCTCGACGATATATCTCAGCTGCTGAAGTTTCATTTCCCTACCACCGTTATGCTAAATTTGAATACTTGTGGGTGTTTTTTATAACTTTTAATTTAGTTTATACCGATAAAATACAAAATTCGATGATTATTTAATAATTTAATTCATCTTTTTTAAAAATTGAACCAATATTAACTAATTGTTGTTTAACACTTTACGTTTATTTTATGAGCAATATCAATCGCTATCAGGACATCACATTTTTAATTGTGGATGATTTTGCCGAATTTAGAACTTCGCTCACAAATATGCTAATTAGCTTAGGGGCTAATCAAATAGATACTGCTGTTAATGCAGAAAAAGCAATAGAGCTATATCAACAAAAACATCATCAAATTATTTTATGTGATTATAATTTAGGCGAAGCCAGCCTCGATGGTCAACAATTATTAGAAGAATTAAATTTTCGTGAGACTTTACGTAAAGATACCATTTTTATTATGGTGACAGCAGAAAATTCAATTGAAATGGTTACTGGTGCAATTGAGTTTAAACCAGATAATTATTTAACCAAACCTTTTACTAAGCAATCACTCAAGACCCGGCTCGATAAAATATATGAAAAAAAGCAATTTTTAATGCCGGTATTGAATCAGCTAAATAAACAAGATTTTGCTCAGGCTATCGCGGAATCTAACCATTTAATGCAAACTAACCGAAGCTATTTAGCAAGTTGTCTGCAAATTAAAGGGGATTGTCTACTACGATTAGGCCAATTCAAATCAGCTGCCCAGCTTTATCATTCAGTAAATAAACAACGCCCTTTATTATGGTCTCTAATTGGGTTTGCCAAAGCTCAAATGGGGTTAGGTTTATATCAGCAAGCGATACGTTATTTTGAAAAAATTACAGAAACAAATCAATATGTAGTTAATGCTTTTGATTTACAAGCGGAATGTTTATTAGCAATAGGTGAAACCGAGCAAGCCCATCAAATTCTTGAAAAAGCAGTTAAAGTTAGTAGCAAATCTCTCAGCAGGGAAAGACAATATGCCGAAATTAGTTTTAATACTGGCCATTATTCAATCTCAGTGCAGCATTATAAAAAAGTTTTACAACTGAGTAAAAATACGCTTAATTCAACTGAAGATGATATTCTTAAATTATTAAATGTTATCGCAATCTCCTTTACAGAAATAAACAGCTCACAACAACATAAATTAAAAAATGAGTTTTTATATTATTATAAACAGTACAAGCAAAGCTTTAAACATGATATTCAATATTCACTTGCTTTAGAAATAAGTTATTGTATTTACCTTCATATACAATCTCAGGAAGATGAACTAATAAATCGTTTATCTAGTATTTCAGCACGGTTGTTAAGTTTGTCGGAATGTAGGTCTTATTTAAAAGAGCAGCTAAATTTTATTGCGACTTATTTCCCGATTATTTTAATAAATGCACCAACATTAGCAGAGTTTTGTACAAAGCATCAGCTTATATCCCGACAAACGGATCCGATACATGCTAACCACTTATATCGAAATAGCTTAGAATATATTGATAAAAAAGATTATTTAAAAGCCTTAAAACTTTTAATTTCAGCGTCTCATTTTTCACCGAAAAATATGAATATTGCACTAATATTAATGACAACATTAATCAAACTTGAAATGCAGGGAAAACAAATACCTAATGCTATGCAACTCATAGAAAATTGTGTTAGAACATTAAAAAATATCGACCCTGCCGATCAAAGGTTTACTCTATACAGAGCAAACCTCAAATTAATCCGAGAATTATTAATTATAAATGAAAATAGAGAGCACAATAGTGGACAAAACAACTCAAATTGATTTTGCTAGTGTACTGGCTTCCTCCGTGCATGATATGAAAAATTCATTATGTTTATTAATACAGTCAATTGATAATTTAAGTGAGCAGGCAAAAGCCTTAAATGCAGACTCAGAACTTGCTAAACTACACTATGAGGCATCTCGTTTAAATACTAATCTATTACAGCTCCTGTCATTGTATAGAGCAGAAAAAGACCAATTACCTATCAACATTGATGAATATCATATTTTAGATATAGCAGAAGAAATCATCACCCAGAATCAACTGTATTTAGATAGTCGAAAGATCCAAGTGGAAATAGATATTGAACCAGATTTAACCTGGTATCTTGATTTGGATTTAATTTCAAACTTGTTAAATGATGTTTTCATCAATGCGATGCGTTATACAAATAATAAAATTTTTATCCAAGCTGCACTAAACAAAAATCAATTAGTTGTAACCGTTGAGGATGATGGTAGTGGCTATACTGAAAATATGCTTAAGCAAACAGAGTTAAATATGCATGAAATAAATTTAACTTCCGGTCATACTGGTCTAGGGTTATTTTTTGCAAAACTCATTGCACGATCACATCAAAATAACAACCTGACCGGACAAGTGGAACTTAAAAATGGAGGTCGTTTGGGGGGCAGTCAATTTATATTGACACTTCCTTAAAATTTATAAAACTTAAGCATTCTTGTTCGACTATTTTTAGATATTCTTGTACTATCAAACGAAATAATTATTAAAATAAAGTAACAGTCTATACTTGTTATGATGTTCTAAAACGAATGATTGTTAGTTTTTAATTAGGATATGTGATGATTTTTACCATTGTAATTGCACTTGTCATTGCGCTGATTGTATTAGCTATATTAATTAACGCGGTTCAACAACACAAAGAAAAAATAGAAACAGATAAAAGGAATGAGTTAGCTAAGCATAAAAATATTGTAGAAGAAACTGAGAACTTATTAATGAATATCAGTAACTTCCCTGTTAGCACTCAGCTAGTTTTGATTTTACATCAACGTTTATTAGATGCAATTAAAGCGATGTCAGAATTGACTCCTGATTCAACAGAGCTCAGACAAAGACTCAAAGATACCCAACAACGAGTACAAAACATATCACCTCAGGATATCAATACTAATTCAGAAGAGCAGTTTGTCTTACCGGATGATGAGAGAGCAACTATAGCTTTAATTCAGGGGATAAAAAAATTAAGAACCGCACTGCGTTCGGAACACACCAAAGGAAAAGTCGATACTCAAATTTTTATGGTAGAAGACAAGAAATTAGATGCTCTACAATTAAAAATTAATGTTGAAAGCTTAATGAAACGTGGTCATATGGCAAGAAGAAGCCAAATGCTAGGCTCAGCTCGACAATATTATGAAAAAGCTGTTTCGACAATAGATTCTCAAGCAAGTAGAAGTGAATATGCGAACCAAAGGAAAGCAGAGTTGACTACTTTATTAACAGAAATTACAGAAGAGTTGAAAAACTCAAATGCACAGGATCGCCGTAAAAAAGCAGCTGAAGAAGAAGATGATTTAGATGTGTTATTCCAGCCTAAGAAAAAGTGGTAACACACTTTCCAATCGTTTTTTGCTAACCCCTAACGGGCATAAATGCTAAAGATAAACAATAAAAAAGCCAATCAGATGATTGGCTTTTTTATTGGATTAACCCTGCCCTGAAACTGAAATAGTAATCAAGGCAAAACAATTAATGAGTTATTATTTTTTAGGTTTCTTTAACTTAGAGTCATCGGCAACCCATTTGCCATTTTCATAATGAGCTAACCAACCAGATGCTTTACCATCCATTTCTGAGGCCACATACTGCTCTTTATTTTTACGGCTAAATTTAACAATAGCAGGATTCCCTAAAGGATCTTTTACCGGGGCATCCGCTAAATACTTAAACTTATCAGAGAGCCTGTCTTTAAAGCGCTTTAACTCTTCTACTTTAGGAGCTCTGGTTTCTCTTGATTTAGGAAAGTTATGAGCAGCTAAAAAGATCCCCGAAGCACCATCACGTAAAACAAAATATGCATCTGACTTTTCGCACGGTAATTCGGGTAAATGAACCGGATCTTCTTTTGGTGGCGCAGGCTGACCATTTTTTAATAACTTACGGGTGTTACTACAGTCATCACTGGTACAGCCAAAATATTTACCAAAACGGCCGTTTTTAAGCTGCATTTCAGAGCCGCATTTATCACATTCGATAACCGGACCATCATAACCTTTTATTTTAAATTGGCCTTGCTCAATCTCAAAACCATCACAGGTTGGATTGTTACCACAAACGTGTAGCTTACGCTCAGAGTCAATTAAATAACTATCCATTGCGGTACTACATTTAGGACAACGGCGTTTCGCTCTTAATGCGTTCGTTTCGGCTTCTTCATCATTTGTATCAACCGCTTCTTCGCCCGAGGTTAAATTAATGGTTTTAGTACAACGCTCTTTAGGAGGCAGCGCATAACCTGAACAACCTAAAAACACCCCTGTTGTTGCGGTGCGAATAGTCATTTTACGGCCGCACTCTGGACAATCGATATCAACCGGAATAGGCTGATTTGGTTTCATACCACCTTCATCGACTTCTCTTTCTGCCTGTTCTAACTGTTGACTAAAGCCGTTGTAAAATTGGTCTAATACTTTTATCCAGTCTAATGAACCGTGGGCAATTTCATCTAAATATTTTTCCATATTAGCAGTGAAATTAAAGCTCATTAAATCATCAAAGTTTTCAACTAATCGGTCGGTGACGATCTCACCCATTTTTTCAGCATAAAAACGTTTGTTTTCTAAGCGGACATAACCTCTGTCTTGAATTGTGCTGATAATAGCCGCATAAGTAGACGGACGGCCAATACCGCGTTTTTCAAGTTCTTTTACCAGAGCAGCTTCACTAAAACGCGCTGGCGGCTTAGTAAAATGCTGAGTTGGATTAAGTTCAGTTAAATTAATAACATCACCTACTTTTACCTCTGGCAATAGTTGATCTTCGGCACCTTTTTTACTTGCCGGCGGTTGTACTCTAGTCCAACCATCAAATACTAAAACTCGGCCTTTAGCTTTTAATTCAAACTCATCGGCTGCAACTGTAATAGTGCTGGCTTTATATTTAGCTGGAGTCATCTGACAAGCAACAAATTGACGCCAGATAAGCTCGTATAGTTTTTTCGCATCCGCATCTACACCATCTAAACTTTCAGCTAATACCTCAACTGATGATGGACGAATCGCTTCGTGCGCTTCTTGTGCGTTCTCTTTACTGCCATACGTAATTGGATTATCAGGCAGATAATTACCGCCAAATTTTTGATTAATATAATCCCGACAGCTAGTAACTGCTTCTGCACTTAAATTGGTTGAGTCAGTACGCATATAGGTGATGTAACCTGCTTCATATAAGCGCTGCGCTAACATCATGGTTTTTTTAACACCATAACCTAAACGGGTACTGGCTGCTTGCTGTAAAGTTGAAGTAATAAAAGGTGCACCAGGTTTACTTGACGTTGGTCTGGTTTCACAATCACTCACTTTATAGGCGGCTGACTTTAATTTAGCTAAAGCAGCATCGGTTTGAGCTTTGTTTTGAGGTTTAAAGTTTTTACCGGCTTGTTTCGCTACATCCAATAATAACTGCTGGTTATCTTGAGTCCGCGTATCAGCTTTTATTTCCCAGAATTCTTCTGGAACAAATGCTTTAATATCTTGCTCACGCTCGACCACTAAACGCACGGCAACAGACTGTACTCGACCGGCTGAGAGTCCTCTGGCGACTTTTTTCCACAACAAGGGTGACACCATAAAACCAACAACCCGGTCTAAAAAGCGTCTCGCTTGCTGTGCATTCACTCGATCAATATTAAGTTCATCCGGTTTAGAAAAGGCATCCTGAATCGCTTTTTTAGTAATTTCGTTAAATACAACGCGTTTGTACTTGTCGTCTTCACCACCAATAATCTCACGCAAGTGCCAAGCAATCGCTTCCCCTTCTCTATCCAAATCGGTTGCGAGATAAACAGTGTCTGCATTTTTAGCTAACTTTTGTAACTCGGCTACGACTTTTTCTTTACCGGGTAAAATGTCGTATTCGGCCTGCCAGTGATTTTCTGGATCAACCCCCATTCGGGCAACTAACGCAGCTTTTTCTTTTTTCTTTTTAAATTCGGCTTTTTGCTCTGCCGTCATTTTTTTAGTATCTGCGGTTAGATTAACTTTACCTTTTGAAGAAGTTGGCAGGTCACGCACATGACCAACGCTCGACTTAACAATGTAGTTATTGCCAAGATATTTATTAATCGTCTTAGCTTTAGCCGGTGATTCGACTATGACAAGTGATTTTCCCATGTGATATCAGTAAGTCTTATTATTCGGTTACATTCTGGCGTTTAAATACTTATATCAAACATAAATTTTAAAACTAAACGCCGCTTCTTTATTTAGGTATATCGACAAAAAGCCAATGTAGCAAGAAATTTTATTCTTAAAAGCCAGATTAAGGTTTAATTGCTGGCTTTTTCAGCGATAAGTCTGACTATAGTGGCAAAAAACAAATTTAAAAGGGTAACACTTTAAATTTATTTAAAACTTTTAGAAGATATATACCCGTGCGACCTCAAGATACTTGATTTCAGCCGGAGAAAAAAATGCATGAGACAAGACAAATTGTTGTAGGTATAGTCGCTCTCGATAACTGCTCCTGCGTTATCCTACCTCCCGCATCCATGCGGTCGTACATCAAAACAATTTGGCGCAGTATCAGGCATTTTTGGCCGGCCCTTCGGGAGCTTCACAGCGCTTCCACTACTGCATCATATTGGTTTGAAAGGTGCCTACATTCCTTCACCAATCTGTTTTGTATTGAAAG
>NZ_JAOPFU010000039.1 GCF_025515275.1 Catenovulum sp. 2E275 | reverse complement strand
AGGCTTAAGTTTATGAAATTATTAATTTAAAGCTTATTGGAATGGTGTTGTTAGACTCAATGTTGAAAAGTTCTATACACACTTCTGATGATTAAACTGTTGTGTTTGAGTCAGGTATGGACGAAGATTTAAAGAAAAAAGTAGATATTGTTGTAGGATTAAGTCGTCTAGCAGGCGGTACATTGATACTTATTGGTAGTATTTTGGTATTTGTTTTTACTCAAGCCGCGTTAGATCCCAATGCTTCAATTGAAATCAATGGTGTTCCAACTAAAGACCAAACAGACAAAATAGTGGCTGCAATTTTCACGGCATTATTTCCATTGATAGGTCTGTTCCTATCTTTTGCACCAGCTAAGCTACTTGATAAGTGGGCAGCAAAAATTATCAGCCGTTTGAGTTAATCTCAAACATAACAAGCGCCTAAACTCCGACAATGTTTCGTTGTCATGGTTTTGGCAAACAACGCAAAAAGCACGCCAACACATTGCGTGTTAGGCGGGCGTTATACTTAAGTAGGTGTTGATGGATAATTCTAAACCAATAAAACCGCGAGATCGTGAGTTATCTCCTGGCTTACTGCGCCAGCGTAGAAATTTGTTAGGCATTTCTATCTTAATGATTTTGTTTTCTTCCAGTGGTGCGGTAATTGATAAAGTTAATATTTTAGGTAACAACATAAATATTCAAAACCCACAGATAATTCCTTACTTTATTTCTCTTTTATTTTTATATTTTCTTATTCGCTATTTCCAATATTTCAATGAAGAAAACCATGTAAAATCGTCAAAAGTGTCATTTCAAAAAAATCTTAAATTCTATTATTTAAAATACCTTAGGCATAAATCTATACTTGGGGTTCATGAATTTAGAAGTAATGATGTGAAATTATATTTTAAGGATCAATCTTATCGTCGGGATGAACCCAAAAATTCTGTAGAGGATGAGTCGAATGAATTTAAATTTCCTTGGTACCTAAAAATACCTTATTGTTTATATACAGAGCCAAACTGCTCTTCTAGAGAAAGTAAAAATTTTCATGCCAAGATGAAAGAATCTGAATTTAGCCTATGGCCAAGAGTTCAACAAGAAAATGATTATGGCGAAAGTAAAAGTAATTTTTATTCACATCATATAAATTGCAATATCCCAATATCCCTTTTGTTAAAGTTTCTTGGCATTTTGAGGTACTTATTTACTGAATCTTATTTTACTGATTATTATTTACCTTTCGTTATTGCATTCATTTCTTTTATAACGTCAATCGGTATATGGTTTCTTTGTTAGAGCATTGGTGTTGTATATAATGGTATAACAAGAGAATATGATTTAAATTTCGGCTTGGTATGCAGCTCTATATAGCAACTATCAGATTTGATTAACCAAAGTAAACAGGCACCGTTTCTATAAAATATTGTAGATCGGGCTTTAGCCCGTTTTTTGCCTGTCGCTTTGAACGCCATAAATGGTCAATTACAAATAATTAACCATCCAAAATAAAATGAAAACGATACTCGCTTTTTTAACTTGAGTTGCATATCAGAAATATTGAAGTAAATTTCTGATATGCGACTCAGGTGTATTATTCCGCTACTTCAATTAATACATCGCCCGGTGTCACTCTGTCACCTTTGGCAACATAAACCGCTTTAACTGTACCGGCAATACTGGTGTGGATCTCAGTTTCCATTTTCATCGCTTCGGCAACCAACACTGCTTGCCCAGCCGTCACGGTATCGCCCTCTTTCACCAAAATATCAACCACATTGCCCGGCATTGTGGTCGTTATATGGCCCGGTGAGCTAACTCGTTTACGGCCTTTAGCGCTGCCATCGGCAACTAATTCATTTAACGGTTCAAATACCACTTCTTCCGGCATACCATCCAAAGATAAATAAATTTTACGTTTATCCGCGCCACTTTCACCAATTCCGGTTACCGCAATATCGTAAGTTTCGCCATGCACTGTAATTTTAAATTCAGATGCACCCACTTTACCCAATTTAGCACCTTGACCAGCTTCTGCCGGTAATAAAGCTTCTGGTTTTAATGTGCCATCCGCTCTTTGTTGTAAAAAGTCGCGGCCTAAATCTGGGAACATAGCAAACGTTAATACGTCTTCTTCAGTTTTAGCTAACGCACCAATTTCTTTACGTAATTTATCCAGTTCAGGTTTTAGTGAATCCGCCGGACGATTATGCTCCACCGGCTCGTTACCAATGGCTTGCTTTTGCAGCTCGGCATTTACCTGCGCTGGCGCTGCGCCATAACCGCCCTGTAAATATCGTTTAACTTCATTGGTAATGGTTTGGTAGCGTTTGCCAGACAATACATTATAAACCGCCTGTGTACCGACAATTTGTGAAGTTGGGGTGACCAGTGGCGGATAGCCTAAATCTTTACGTACTCGTGGAATTTCAGCAAATACGTCCTGAATTTTATCAATCGCATTTTGCTCTTTTAACTGATTCGCCAGATTAGACATCATCCCACCCGGTACTTGATTAATCTGCACCGAAACATCCTCACGGGTAAATTCGCTTTCAAATTGATGATATTTTTTACGAATACCACGAAAATATTCTGCAATTTCAGCTAATAGTTCTAAATCCAGTTCGGTATCAAATGGGGTATTTTTAAGCGCGGCGACTTGGGCTTCGGTTGCCGGATGGCTGGTACCACTGGCAAAAGACGATATAGCGGTATCAATGCGATCAGCACCAGCTTCAACAGCTTTTAACTGACACATTTCAGCTAAACCGGCCGTTGCATGGCTATGTAAAACAATGGGTAAATCCAGCTCTGCTTTTAATGCGCTGACTAAATCAAACGTCGCAAACGGCGTTAATAAACCGGCCATATCTTTAATTGCGATTGAATCTGCACCCATATCTCGCATTTTTAAAGCCTGCTCAACAAATAGCTCAGGTGTATGCACTGGGCTGGTTGTATAACATAATGTGCCTTGTGCATGTTTTCCGGCATCTTTTACCGCTTTCATTGCGGTTTCAATGTTACGAATATCATTAAGTGCATCAAAAACTCGGAATACATCAATACCGTTTTCGGCACTTTTAGCAACAAATGCTTTTACAACATCGTCGGCATAATGGCGATAACCTAATAAGTTTTGGCCACGTAATAACATTTGCAAACGGGTATTAGGTAAAGCTGCGCGTAATTGACGTAATCTTTCCCATGGGTCTTCTTTTAAAAACCGCACACAAGCATCAAAAGTCGCACCGCCCCACACTTCTAAAGACCAATAGCCCACTTTGTCTAATTTCTCGCAAATCGGCAGCATATCTTCGGTACGCATGCGGGTTGCAATTAATGATTGGTGAGCATCTCGTAAAATTACATCTGTTATTTCAATTTTTTTCGCTTGAGTCATGTTGTTATCCTCTCATCCCTAACGCTGGCGCTAAGGTAAAAATCTTAGTTAAGCCGTTAATTACTAAGCCGCAGAATAAGCTGCAATTGCAGCCGCTATTGCCAGTGCAACTTCGCTCGGGTGGCGTTTATCTGAATATTGCAGTAATTGCATATTGTCAGGCACAAAGCTGGTATCAAAATCACCTTTTTGAAAATCCGGGTGCTGCAAAATTTGTTTGTAGTAAGTGGCTGTAGTTTTAATGCCATGCAAACGCATATCATCTAAAGCACGTTGACCACGTGCAATCACCTCTTCCCAACTGAGTGCCCATACAATCAGTTTTAAACACATGGAGTCATAAAAAGGCGGAATTTCATATCCAGTATAAATGGCGGTATCTACCCTAACGCCCGGTCCACCCGGCGCATAATAATGAGAGATCCGGCCAAAACTAGGTAAAAAGTCATTTTTAGGATCTTCGGCATTAATTCTAAATTGCAAAGCATAACCGCGATAACTAATGTCTTCCTGACGATGGCTCAGCGCTAAACCGGACGCAACGCGGATTTGTTCGCGCACAATATCCACTCCGGTAATTTGCTCGGTAATTGTATGTTCAACCTGCACGCGGGTATTCATTTCCATAAAATACACCTCGTTGCCACTTAATAAAAACTCAACTGTCCCTGCGTTTTTATAACCAACTGCCTGCGCAGCTTTAACCGCCAGCGAACCAATATGCTCGCGTAAATCATCGGTTAACTGCGGGCTTGGCGCAATCTCAATTAATTTTTGATTACGGCGCTGAATTGAACAATCACGCTCAAATAAATGGATCACATTGCCTTCATCGTCCGCTAAAATTTGTACTTCGATATGGCGCGGATTCACAATGCATTTTTCTAAAAAGACTTCCGCGCTACCAAATGCTTTAGTTGCTTCGGAAATCACTCTTGGATATTGCTGAGTTAACTCTTGTTTAGAATCGCAGCGGCGAATACCACGGCCACCACCACCCGATGTCGCTTTAATCATCACCGGATAACCAATTTGCTCGGCGAGTGCGATTGCTTCATCTAAATCCTGTAAGTTACCCTCAGAACCCGGTGTAATAGGTACACCAGCTTCACGCATGGCATCACGCGCCTGTGTTTTATCACCCATCCGGTGAATCACTTGTGAACTTGGGCCAATAAAAGTAATCCCTTTTTGTTCACAAATACGGGCAAATTCAGCATTTTCAGATAAAAAACCATAACCCGGGTGAATTGCATCACAACCGGTTTCTAAAGCTAAATTAACAATACGTAACGGATCAAGATAACCCGCTAACGGATCATCCCCCAACGAATAAGATTCGTCAGCCCGCTTTACATGCAAACCATATCGGTCAGGTTCGGTATAAATAGCAACCGAGCGAATATTTAGCTCGGCACATGCACGCACGATACGTACGGCAATTTCGCCGCGGTTGGCAATCAGTATTTTTTTGAGCATGGTGTTCTCCTCCATGATTCATGGCAAATCGCAATGACGCAAATACTAAAAGATCGAATAAATAAATAAAAATTGATGTTTTATAGGTTATGTATAACCTATACCTTATACATAACCAATTTATGACAGCTATGCCTCTGAGTATTCAAAACATTATTTCAAGATTAACTTTTCGTCAGTTACAGGTTTTTCATGCGGTATTTAAACTGCAAAGTTACACCAAAGCCGGTGATTTATTGGGCTTAACTCAACCTGCGGTCAGCAGCCAAATTCGCCAGTTAGAACAAGCTTTAGGACAACCATTATTTGAATACGTAGGACGGCGTTTATTTTGTACCTCTGCCGGTAAACGCCTTGCACAAAGTGTCGATTCGATATTTTCAGAATTAAAATTATTACAAAGTGATTTTGCTGCGTTAAAAGGTCAAGTCGCGGGCGAGTTAAAATTACTCGCAGTCAGCACAGCACAATATGTTGTGCCGCATTTGTTACGTGAGTTTCGTGATTTATATCCACAAATTGCATTAAGTGTCACCGTGGTTAACCGCGCAACCGCATTACAGCGTTTAGCCAGTAACAGTGACGATTTAGTGATTATGGGGATGGTGCCAAACGATAAACCGTTTACCGCACTGCCTTTTTTAGACAATGAGTTAGTTCCCGTTGCGCCTGCTGAGCATGCATTATTTGCCTACAAAAAAGTGACTGCGACTGACTTTTTAAATAGCCAATTATTGGTGCGCGAACCCGGTTCTGGTAGCCGCCTCGCACTTGAAAAACACTGCCAGCAACACCGCCTAAAAGTAGCACCGGCAATGGAGCTAGGCTCAAATGAGGCGATAAAACATGCGGTTATTGCAGGGTTAGGGGTAGCAGTTTTACCCAAACTAAGTGTTTTGCTGGAGCTTGAATTAGGCAAGCTTAAAATTGTTAATGTAGATACTTTTCCGCTCAATCACAACTGGTCGGTTGTTTATCCTCAAACCAAATATTTAACACCTGCAATGCAGGCGTTTTTATTTTTTGTTGAGCATAACGCGCAAAGTTTTATTCAAAAATTAACCGGTAATTTATAAGCCTTAAATTGTATTTATTCCCTAATAACAGCTTATAAATTGGGTCTCCCAATTAACTTTCGTTTTGTATGAGCAGCTTTGACTTATTTAATCTAATTCGGGGTAACAATAAACCGGCAATTACAATTCCAATACCAATAATTTGGAGCTGTGTAATGGTTTGCCCCAGAATAAAAGCTGTTAACATTGCAAATACAGGAACAAAATTGAAAAATAAAGAAGCATTTGCTGAGCCTAATTGTTTTAATCCATATAGCCACAATAAGTAACCTGCAACTGTTCCAAATAAACCTATATATACAACATTAAAAATACCCCAGCTTGAGCTATTCATCAGCTCAATAAATGGATGCACTTCAGGGGTTGCCAAGCACATAAAACCAATCACAATAACACCACTTAACATTCCAATAAATGTATAAGGTATTACCGGCATTAATTTACTAATATCTTGGCTAAAGTAGGTATAGCAACTCCAAGCTAACATGCCTAAAAAAATCATTTTATCACCATGATTTAACTGCATATAAAATAAAAGATCCATATTACCATTTGTAATAACCAACAATACGCCTGATAAGCTTACGATTAAACTAAAGCCTTGTGCAGAGCTTGGTAGAGAACGTTTAGCAAAAGATGCAATTAAAGACGTAATTAAAGGGCTTAAAGCCATAATTAGTGAGCCATTGGCTGCACTGGTATGTTCAAGACCCGTAAATAATCCTAAATTTAGTCCACCAACCCCAACAGCACTAACAGTAAATACCCATAACCACTGTTTAAATGATAAATTTGGTTTTGTTATATTTAAAATTTTAAGGTAAATCCATAAACATACTGCGGCTATTGCAAATCGCCAAAAAACCAAACTTAGTGCACTAACTTCATTCAATGCAATTTTTCCAATTGGAAAACAACTACCCCAGAAAAAAGCACATAATAGAAGTAAAAATACTGCTTTGAGATTTGCAGTTGAATTCATTGTACAGAAACCTTACTGGATACTCTTGTAAACAGAAAACAATTGTAATACTTTCCAATTTCTGAATAAACAAACAAGAATAAGACCATAAATTCCAAATATGAAATATAAATATTCACTAGATGATCTCCGCTATTTTTGTATTGTCGCTCAGTTAAAAAGCTTTAAAAATGCAGCAACGCATCTTTCAATACCTGTTTCAACATTAAGCAGGCGCATCAAACAATTGGAAGATGACTTACAACTACGCTTGTTAAACCGTGATGCTCATAGGGTATCTTTGACTCATACAGGCGAGCAGTACTTTAAGCGATCCAGTATTTTATTTAATGAATTAGATGATATTAATCAGGCATTACACAGCGAAAAGCATCAAGCTAAGGGCAAAATTCGAATCAGTGCTCCAACTAATGCTGGTATTTATTTTTTACGCAATATATTTTCTGAGTTTTCGAAAAAGTATCCAGAAATTCAATTAGATATTCGACTATCGAACGCATTAATTGATATTGAAGCTCAAGCAATTGATGTTGTATTCCGTGTGGGTCATACTTTAGTGGATAACTGGATTGCGCGACCACTTAAAGACATTCAATTTGTACTTTGTGTAAACTCAAGTTTCGATACAAACCAAATCCAACAGCCACAAGATTTGTGTGGAAAGCCTGCTATTTTAGGGCACCCTATGTCAGTCTGGCAGCTGATTCATCAACAAACCGGTGAAGAGTTCGACTTTCACCCTATTCAAAATGTACGTATGGAACTAGATGAAATACAATTGGTTATCCACGCTGTTCAACAGAATTTAGGTATTGGCTACATTCCGAATTATTATGCTCAGCCAATGATTGAACGGGGTGAACTAAAACAAATATTACCTGCTTGGCAAAGTAAAGCTAGACCTTTAAATTTACTGTACCGAGATAGAGATAATTTACCACTTAGGGTTCGCTTATTTATTGAATTCGCAATTAAACATTTTAGTGATAATTGAAGCTAATAATTAGCCTGACTTGTAATAAGAATGATGGAAATAAGCTCTTTAGTTCCACACTATTTAAGCCTTGCTGTTTGTAGCAACTAGGATAGTTTCCCTGTACTTAGTTGATTCTGTTTAAACATTAAATAATATTTAATGTTTTGCTTAAGCCAAATCAGGCATAATATACAATTTTGCCTATAATAAAATCTGTTACAGCAAGTTTATCCTGCTACCTGTTTTTAATTGGAATTTGTCTTGTAATGAGCCTTTTAATTCGTTTAAGTTCCATTGTATTTGTTCTGCTAATTTGCTTCACAACCCAAGCTACCCAGCTAGGAGAAAATGAAATAATTCAAACAGATAACTCAATCTGGTATCCAATTAATCTCAAAACACCAATAAATGACCAACAATTAGCTAATCTATATAAACAATCTGATTTGCCGGTAGGCTCATTGCTAGGCCAAAGAGGTGGAGCAATAACCCGATTAACACTCAGTACTGATCATAATGGTATATGGTATGTCATGCCGGTCGCTAATTTTGTCGATGAGGGTAAAGCATTTTGGCAGGATCATACTGGTAAAATAACTCAAATTGCTGACTTTTCTCAATTTAAGAATCGCCCAACCGTAATAAATATGCACGGACAAGCATTTAAGCTAGCTTTAGATAAAGGTAGCCATGGTACACTATGGATTTATTTAAATGCTAAGCATTATCCAACCCCTGTCCATATTTCCATTTTGCCAGAAAATCGTTTTTTACAAAATGCGTTCATGATTAACTCAATTACCGTAATGGCAATTACTATTATGCTTACTCTAGCAATTATGGCGCTTATTTTTTATTTAAAAACTAAACATAAAGTCGCTATATTTTGTTTTGGTTACATTGGATTACACGGAGTAGGTTGGGCATTAGCCGCAGGATTAGGGCAAATTATAAACCCGATGTTTTTGGTTAATACCACTTATGGTGGTATGTACTTATTTCCATTTGCAATTGCTTGTGCCAGCTACTTTGCATATTACTTATTTAATTTTGATCAGTCAGCCCAATTAAAAAATCAGTTTTTAGTCTATTACGCTCACTTCGCGCTAATAGCTGGTTTAACTATGTGGTTTTTACCTTTCAAATTGGTATTTTACTGGTCGCATTTATTAGCCGGAATATGGGTCAGTATAAGCTTATTTGTCGGGTATAAAATGCTTTCGCTAAATGATTTCAGAGCTAAGTATTTTTTTACCGGGAATCTAATATACAGCTTAGCATTGATATACTACATGCTTTCGCATTTCGCGGACGTCCAAGGCATTTCCCCCGAAATTATCGTTTTAATAGCGCTTTCAGCCGATTGTATTTGCATTTTATTATCTTTGTCTGAGTGGCTTAGATTAAAACAAAATCAGCTACAAAAAATGATGCATGAATCAAGATATGATGCTTTAACTAAAGTTGGTAATCGATTATTGCTAAATGAAAAAATACACCAGTTAAATGGCCACTACTTAATTGTATTTATTGACTGCGATAATATAAAAAAATTAAATGACCAATTAGGTCATGCTAAAGGTGACCAGTTTTTAATTTATACCAGCCAACTTATGCAACAAAAACTGGCAGATAAAGGAGAAGTCTTTAGAACTGGTGGAGACGAATTTATTTGGGTATGTGAAACACACAATAGCGAACATTTAAATAGCGTCAAATTTGAAGTTTCCAAAATACTGGAAGAAATAAATCACTTAATAAAAAGCCACTGGCCAGTGTCAGGTATTAGCTACGGCGTAGCCACTAATGAAGAAGGAAGCTCCGTCTCAGATTGCTTATCATTAGCAGATAGCCGTATGTATGAATTAAAATCTAAACATAAAATTAAAAAGAAGCCCGACTCGCTAGTAAGCAGGTAATTCGCTCTGGTTCTATTGATTCTAGCTGAGTTTTTTCTTTATCTGCCGCTGCTTGAATAATTTTTTGTACCGCACGTCGCCCCATTTCATAATAAGGTAAGCTCATAGTAGATAAACCCGGTACTAAAATATCTGGGATCACATCCCAGTTATCAAAACTAGCGACACCAATATCTTTACCAATTTTCATTTTTAATGATTCAAGCACAAAATAAACCCGCACCGCGACTAAATCTTTTCCGCATAAAATCGCATCTGGTTTAAAGTTTTCTAGTACATCCAATGTTACTTCGCGGGTTACATCTATCACTTCGTTATCATTTACCTGCTCCACAGTTTTAACAATCGCCTGACTTTCATCTAAACCATGTTCAGTTAGCGCTTGCTGAAAACCAGCAAGCCTTAATTTTGCAGCAATAATATCTGGATTCAGGTTTAAAAAAGCAATGCGTTTATAACCTTTGGCCAATAACTGGCGAGTGATGTAATAAGCCGCTTGGCGATCGTCCGGTACAATTGCTGGATATTTTTGTAACGGGTCAAAACAATTCACCATTACCGTTGGTAATTTACTAAAGGTTTCAGGCAATTCAACCGCCTGATGATACATTGCACCATAGATTACGCCCTCTGCTCTGTGCTGAGTGCATTCATCAAATAGCTGAGCCGGGTTGGCATCTTTTTGGTTTAAGTTAAATACCATCAAGGTTTTACCTTTTTCCCAAGCCATATCCTGCGCGCCCCGGATAATATCAACTGATGATGGTGTAGTCGAAATTTCATCGGAAATGAAGCCAATCACATCAGACTTCTTCTTACGGATCATTCTGGCTGCGATATTTGGCTGATAACCTAATTCTTCGATTGCAGCTAATATTTTTTCGCGGTTTTCCGGTTTCACTGTCGGGTCATTATTTACGACACGTGACACTGTTTTAAATGAAACGCCCGCTCTTTTTGCAACCTGTTTTATTGTAACCATGAATGTCCTGTCAAATACTAAACTGCCTAAGACCTAGGCCGTTAAATGCGATAAATCAAACTGGTTAACGATTATCTATAATTAGGCTAAAGCTGACAAGTTAAAAAGCAAAGCTCTCTTTTTAACTTGTCTGTTTGTTCAAAAACAATTACCAGATAGATTTAAGCTCAGTTAACTGCCAGTTTTGTATATAAGTCGGCTGTTCTGAACTCACCCTAAGCTGAGTTAAAGGCTGATTAGGAAAGACAATAGAAGTAAGGGTGACTTCGCCTTGATTGATAAATATTTCAGACGATGCCAAATCCTGTACCCATTTTATTTGATAAGTATTCGTTGCCATTAAAGGAGCTGACTGCACCATGGCAAAGTCGTCATCAAACCGTTTTTGACCAGCATTTTGTCTGTCTAAAGTGACTTTTTGCAGCTTGCTATCCAAAGTTAACATAACAGATTCGTTGAGCTGATTGCTTAGCTCTACCGTAAATGTTGAACTGTTTTTCATCTTCACTTCTAAATTAAGTTCGAATAAATCAACAGTTAATCCGCTTATTTCGGTTAAATTTACAGTTTTGTCTATCGCCAGTGCCTGCCCTTTAACAGCTTTGGCTTTAATAGTATTTAACTCAGTAGCGGGCAGAGAAGTCACCCGATACCCCTGCTCGGTGTGAATTAAATTTAATACTCGCGGAAGAGTCATTGCACCACGCCATGAGTCTGTCGGCACTTCATTAGCGTATGCCCAATTATTCATCCAGCCTATAAATAAATGGCGATCATCAACCCCTGACCAAGTGACACCAGCGTAATTATCTGCACCATAATCCAACCAAATTGCAGGCTCTATTGCCGGTTGAGCGGCATGGTCAGAAAATACGATTTGATCCACTGAAATATGTCCCCAAGGACCAGTTGCATTATCAATAATTTCTAATTGAGCCGTTTTGCCCTGCCATTGGCTGACATTCCAGCTTTTAATGAGCATAGCACCTGAGTTATTACCAGTTGCAGAAGCCACTATTTTATTATCAATTATTAAATTGATTGCGGCATCTTGTGGGTATTGACCACCAGCAATCACAAAATTAATAAAAGGCTTTTGAATAGTAAAAGGCTGACTGGTTAATTTACCGGTTGATGCATCTGAGGTATTAAATGAATTAGCTAATTTTTTGCCAAACTTACCAATAAATTCATTTGCTCCCGCCACAATTGGAGACTGATTAAATGAACTACCTTGGGTTTGCCATTTTGATAAGTCAGTTTCAAAATCTTCGAACACGTCAGCCGCTGGCGCTGTTTGATTAAATATGGCTGGTATTTTAGTCACCTGCTGTTTAAATTGAGGATCAAGAACAAACTCTTTACCATTAAAGTCGCCAACAAAATATTGAGTACCAGAACCGCCATTAGGACCACCCGGATTTAAACTCACTAATAAAACATATTTTTCAGTTTGAGTGCCATCCACTTTCATTTTAATTAAATCTGGACACTCCCAATATCCGCCATGCGCACCAAACTCTGCGCCAAAATCACTTAAATGTTGCCACTGCTTTAAATTGGCAGAACCATAAAAACTAATACGATTTTGCACAGCAAGCGACATAACCCATTGATTAGACTCGTCATGCCAAAATACTTTGGGATCACGAAAATCAGCAATTGATCCGCCTTTTAATACCGGATTACCCTGATATTTTTGCCAACTCCGACCATTATCCACACTAAAAGCCAGTGCCTGAGTTTGCACATTATCCGCCCGTGCTGTTTCTGCTTTTTTATCATGATAAGTAAAAATAGCGACCAGTGGAGGGTTAGATTTTGTACCTAAACCAGATGTATTATGTTTATCTAACACTGCACTGCCTGAAAATATCCAACCTTTATCATCGGGGAAAAGGGCTACTGGCTGTTCCTGCCAATGAATCAAGTCGTTAGAAATAGCATGTCCCCAATGCATTGGCCCCCATTGAGTTCCCTCTGGATAATGCTGAAAAAATAAATGATATTCACCATTGTGATAAATCATGCCATTAGGATCATTCATCCAGCCATTTTGGGGTGAAAAATGCAGCTGAGGTCGATGATGCTGCTGGTAATCCGTCGAAAGTGTATCCGTATTACTCTGGCTGCTAGCGGCTAATCCAGTTGATGTGACAAATGAAGACAAGCCACAAAACATAACCAAACAGCTTAATTTTTTTAATTTCATTGTAACCTGCTCATTATTGAGATTCGTTGATATGGTGTACAAAAAATAACGCTGCCGGAGACGGCACTCTACCGGCAGCGCAATATCTGATGTTTATTCAAATATGAATAAAGGGGATCAGATAACCGGTTTTGCGTTACCTTGAATAACGCGATAATTCAGACACTGTCAGCGCATCGGCTGTGCTGTAAAACCCTATTTCATAATCGGCCAACTCGTACAATCTAAAACTCAGTGCACGGGTATTGTTAATATATAAAGCACCAATACCCGCTTTAGGATCAGCAATTAATTCAAAATCAATCCCACTGGCGGCATCTAATGTTAAGTTAACCACTGGATTAAACGGGTTATTTTCATCTCCGCTAAAATAGAACTGAGCTTGATTATTAGCAGCATCAATTTTTAAATAAGCTTGTTTATCAACACTTTGCTCTGTTGACTCTGGATTTGGTTTTCTTAATAACAAACCGAATTCAGCATTGGCATTTGCACTGGTCAGCTTAAATTTAAATCGATTTTTATTATTTGAAGCAGCAAGTGTTACTTCACTTTGAGCAGCTAAATTAAAACCGTCAGCACTTTCAGTGACATTACCTTGGCTAAATACTGCATCAATAGGCATCGCTTGCATTAATCCATCACGAATCTTAGCCGGTAACTCTACTGCTAACGCGCCGTTATTTAATTTAAGTTGATGAATTAATAAGTCTCCGCCCCAATCTGGATTATTTCCATCTCTGCGACTGATATTGTGTGCAACCCAACCAAATAATAATCTTTCATCATTTGTACCAGCACTACGTGCAGCATAAAAAGCGCGGCCATCTAATGCATCATTATTTGCAGGTATCCAGTTTTCACCCTGTTTAGTTAAATATTTAACCTGACGAGAATTATCGCGTTGATCTGAGTAAACAATAAAAGGTGTGCCTTGCAGCTCAAAATAATCTGCAACTTCTAAGTTTAGATTTGAAACTTCGGTATAAAGTGGCGGCTCGGCATTCCAACTTGATAAATCGTTTGAAGTATATAAACCAATTGCCGCTTTATTATCAAAACGGGTTGTAATTAACATCCAATATTGATTTTCGGATTGATTCCAAAATACCAGCGGATCTCTAAAATCATAGTCGCTATACCCATCTGAGCCAGTAAAAGTATCTGCACTTACCGGTGTCCAATTAGTTAAGGTATTATCATCTGCAACTGCATGCATGACAGTTTCAACTGGTGATAAATTTTGATTATGCCCAGTGTAAAATAAATGATAACGGCCATCTTGAGCTTTAATCACACTACCTGAGCCAATCCATTGATCAGCTTTAGCTGCATCGCCAGAAGCCGGTAACACAGTTTTAGGGAAGCTGGCAGTTAATAAATCAGATGTTTTTGCCAGCGCCCATGAATGAAATCCATAATTTTCAAGATAATAAACATAATATTCGCCATTATCGTAAAACGGATTTGGATCGCCCATATCCAATACTAAATCTTGCTGATGACCATTAACCGACATCACAACTGAATCCGGGGTTGGCTGAACAGCCGCTCTATCAGCCTGACGAATTTCATCAACCAAAACAAAAGCCAATGAGCCATCATCTTTACTGGCATTATGCTGATCAATAATTTCAATGACAGCGGTTTGTCCCATTAATGCCGAAACGTCCCATGAACGCCAGTCAACTTTATTTTCTGCTCCATTACCACTGGCCTGCCGAACAATTTTACCATTAACTCTTAGCACCACAGCCGTGGCATTTTCTACATGATAAGCATTGGTGCCGCCGCCCATTAAAAAGTTGATATATTGATGCGTTATCTCAAACTCGGGGCTAGTTAAAGTACCTGTTGCCTGATCACCTATCCAACCTAACCCAGTACCATCAGCTTCAAAACCATCGGCTCGGCTTGAGAATGCACGTTCACCAATATGATTAGTTACATCAGCAGCCCACCAGCCACCGTCTAAATAAATAAAATCACCTGTAGCTCTAAAGCTATGATTTTGATAGGTATTGTATTTACCACAACAAAATTCAAAACCTGCAATATTTTGATTTAAATCAGCCTGACGCACAAAAGCCGACATCCCGGCAGTTTGCGGTGAACTGGTTAACACTGCGGTAGAGTTAATTTGATTAGCCGCAGTTGGGATCACTGCCGCTTTATCAGCCGCTCTAAATTCATCCGCTAACAAATAGGCTAAATTAGAATCCGAGTTATCATCTGGATGAAAATCGACAAACTCGATAAATCCGGTTTTTCCCTGATAATTAGTGACATCCCAGCTTTGCCACTGCATAGAATTTTCTTCGTTTTGGCCACTAGCCTGACGCACAGCCTGCCCGTCAACAAACAAGACAACAGCCGTTGTATTTGCACTGCCATAAGCATTGGTACCGCCACCCACTAAAAAGTTAATGTATTTTTTATTAATTGAGAATTCAGGAGAACGAATTGAGCCAACCGCAGATGCACCAAGCTGAGCAGCAGATGTATCGGCATCATTGTCATAGCCGTCGCCATAACTAGAGAATACCCGCTCACCTAAATAACCACCCACATCAGCGCCCCAAAAGCCACCATCTAATTTAATAAAGTCACCACTTGCATTAGTAAAACCATGTGCCTGATAGGTATCAAACCCGCCACAACAAAATTCAAATCCGGCAAGATTTTGGTTAGGATCTTCCGCTCTGACAAATAAGCTACTGCCCTCATTGGCGGGATCAGCCGTTAATTCAACTTCACCACTGTTATTATCATTATCTTCATTTCCATTATTGCCAGTATCCGGATTTAAAACATCATCAAGAGTTTGCCCTTCCTCTAAAACAATAATTTCTACATCTTTGTTATAGTTACTTTTTCCGGCTGGATCTGCGACACCAGAACCACAAGCTGTTAATAAGCTCACGCTAGATAACAGCGCACACTGGAGCATAATTTTGTTTAATTTAAACCGATTAAGCATTTGTTAGCCTCGTGTATTAGTTAAATTTACAACGTTGTCTAAATAAAATAAAAATTTTTGATTAAACTACGTTTGAAATACGGCCATTGTAATTATTTCTGCTTGGTATTTTAGTTAATCCCAAACAAAATTACAACGTTGTCTATTTATAGCATTAAAATACTTTACTGATCAAATATTATTTACATAAATAATCATTTTATTAACTTATCGCCTTATCCCACCCTGAATGCCGGATACAAAATATTTTTGCAATATACAAAACAATATTAATACAGGTAGGCTAATTAAACTCGCATACGCCATTATGGCTCCCCAACTTGTACTATGACCAAAAAACTGCTGCATTCCCGGCATAAGCGGCCTAACCTCTTGAGCCTGAGCAACCAATACGGGTAACAGGTAGGCATTCCAGCTCCGTAAAAATGTTAATATTGCAACTGTCGCTAAAATCGGTTTGGCGAGAGGAAGTACGATTGAAAAATAAATTTTCCAGATAGATGCACCGTCTAATAATGCTGCTTCTTCATAATCTTTCGGAATGTTTTTTAAATATTGGTAAATTAAATAAATAAAAAATGGGTTAGCTAATTCAGGAATAATTTGTACTTGTAAGCTATTAAACCAAGAGAAACTTAAACTAAATTCGCCGTTTTCAAAAGCCAACCAAGGTAAGTTGGTTACAACAAAAACTAAAGGTAAAACAATGGCTTCAAACGGAATAATTAATAAAGCCAATAACCCTAAAAGCAACACCTGCTTATGCCGCCACGGAAACCTGAGTAATGAATACGCAGCCATGCTGTTGACTAGCACAGATAATACAACTGAGCAGGTAGTGATAATCACTGAGTTCATTAAATAAGTAAAAAATGGCGTATGCTCAAATACATACTGATAATTAGCCAGACCAACACCATTAAAAGGATTAAAACTTTGGGCTATATTCTGCTGAGTAAAAATTTGTTGATCACTTTTAAAAGAGGCAGCCAGCATAAATAATAAAGGCGATACAAACAAAACCGCCAATAAACCTAATACAATCCATTTAATTACTTGGATTAACTTAACTTTTACCATGCGCTAGCAACCTTTTTTGGAATAAAGTAAGTGCCACAATCAGGATAAAATAAAATATACAGACAGCTGCACCGTACGCAATTTGCTGCTGCCTAAAGCCTTTTTCAATTGCATAAAACAATACTGTAGAAGTTGAGTCTTGTGGCCCACCTTGTGTCATTACATCCACTTGTACAAATAGCGCAAAAGCAAAAATCACCGTAGAAATCACCACTACTATGAGTGTGTTTTTTAACCCCGGCAAAGTAATATGAAAAAACTGAGCCCACTTATTTGCGCCATCCAGTGCTGCCGCTTCATATAAATTGTGCGGAATACTTTGTAATCCAGCCAAAATGATCAACATTTGAATTCCCATCCCTTGCCATGCAGATAACACCACCAAAGCAGGCATCGCCCAAGCCGGATCACGCAGCCAATCAACCGGCTGATAAGATGAACTCATCATGCTTAAAACAGAATTTAATAACCCACCATGCTGCTGATAAATCATGCTCCATACCACACAAACTACCACCATAGATGTTACGACAGGCGCAAAAAAGAGTAATTTAAACAACAGCCGGATTTTCCCTCTGCCATTTAACATTAGTGCTAAAAACAATGCCCCTAAAATTTGCAGTGGCACCACCATAACCACAAATTTAAAAGTATTGAGTAGAGATTGAATAAACAAAGGATCTTTTGCCAAAACAAGCTGTTGTTTATTCAATAATTGAAATTGATACAGCATTGAATAAGCTGATAATTCAGGGGTTGAGCGAATTAAGTCTCGTACTTTTTGGTAGTGATTGCCCTTGTATTCAAATCCGTTAGCTAAGTTATTTGAGCTTTTAGGATTAACAGCAATTATCTGGACACTCAATAACCGAGTATAATTATCCAGTCCAACAAAATGAGATTCATGCGGCGATAACAAACGTTTATCACTAAAAGAGATTCCAACCGCGACTAAAAACGGCAAAATTAAAAAGACAAATAACAAAAGCAAAGACGGCAATGCCAGTATTTTAGCAGTGAAGCCATCATTTTTTAAACCGGTATAAGCAAACTGATAATTAAGCTGCTCAGCTTGTTGGTTATCTTTAATCATATCAACCTGAATTCACACATAATCTATTTATCGATAACCGCGGTTATCTAAAATATTTTGTTCTATTTCATCAACGGCTCTGTCAAATGCGGTTTGTACCTGTTCACCCTCACTTATTCGCCGGATAGCCTGAGCAAAAATATTAGAAATAGCCGGATATCCAGGAGTTGCAGGACGCATGACAACATGCTCAGCCGACATTTGATACAGCCGATATAGCTCACCTTGCGGCCGGTATAAACGAGTATGCTGAGCCGCCGTTTGTGACGTTGGAATAAAACCAGTATGTTCACTAAAATAGCTAATTTGCTGATCGGACATAATAAATTCAATAAATCGAGCCGCCACTTTCGGCTGTTTGCACTGACGGGTTATTGAATAATGCCAACTGCCACCCCCAATATACGCACCATGACCAAAATCAATCGTCGGTAGAATTAATAAATCGTCGCCCAGTGCTTTTTTATACCGGTCAATCATCCAACTACCGTTATAATCAATTGCGACTAAGCCGCGTTCAAACAAAGCATGTTCGCCAGTTTGTACCTGCGTAAAACCAGAATTAATTGTATTTTGTAGCCATGTGCCCCAATTAATCGCAGCTTGAGAGTTTAAAATCCCTTCTGACTTACGATAATTTTTACGTTCAATTAAATCTGCCCCACTACTTTTCAACATAGGTAAAAAAGCATAACTTGACCATTCACCAACACCAGATAAGTTTAAATTTAGCGTGTATTTATATTGGTTTAATTGCTTAATTTTTTGCAAAATATGTTCAAATTCTTCAACCGACCAGGGTTGTTCAACACTCGGTAGACGAACTTTAAGCTGATGAATTAAGCTTTTTCGAGTAAACATAGCTAAAGCAATATCAAATGCGCCTAATGAATAAACTTTGTTTTGGTAAATGCCGATGCCACTTGGGTTTATCCGCTTAACCGTAGCCGCTTTAATTAACTGATTAGTTAGATTATTTTCAGAAAGATCATATAAAGGCTGAATTAAACCAGACCAAGCATAATTGGCAACATTGGGCTGATCTACCGCCAGAATACAAGGTAAATCTTTAGCTAGGGCACCACCGATAACCGAGTCACTGTAACTACCGTGTGGTATGGCTTCGACTATAATTTCAGTTTGAGGATTAAGCTGGTTGAAACGTTTTACTTGTTGCTCAAATACTTGCATTTCATCTGGCGCAGTAAGCGTACGCCACAATTCAATTGGCTTTGCTGACGCATAACTAACGCAGCAAAGTAGCAATAAATACAGAACCGAGCAGAGTTTCATTTACAATAAAAGTACAAAATATTAAAACACTTGACATATTCTCATGTCAGCTGATAAATGTCATCCGATATTTAACCAATTTGACAACGTTATTTAATTTAGTATTTAATGAATCTCTACTCATTCTTTAGCTGATAAATTTATGGTCACAATTAAACAGGTCGCTGAGTTGGCTGGTGTTTCGTTTAAAACGGTTTCACGGGTTGTGAATAAAGAACCGGGTGTAAAACCAGCTAATATTGTTAAAGTAGAAAAAGCCATTCAACAATTAGGTTACCGGCCAAATAAAGCTGCCAGTTTAGTTAGAAAAAAACAAAGTGATATTATTGGTTTTATTTCAGATGAAATATCAACAACACCCGCTTCAGTTGCTATTTTAAAAGGCGCGCAGGATATGGCGTGGGAAAAAGGAAAAACCTTAATGGTATTTAACCTCGATCCTAATAATCCAGATAAAGATAAATTATATGAAGAATGCCTACAACATAGAGCAGAAGGCATTATTTATGGTGCCATGTATCATCAAGCAGTTAGTTTTTCAAAGCTATTTAAAACCCTGCCAACCGTTTTAGTTAATTGTATAAGTACCGATAACGACTTTCCTGCGATAGTGCCTGACGATGAACAAGCCGGTTATTACATTACCAAACAGCTTTTATATAAAGGTTATCGAAAAATTGCTTTTTTAAATTTAAATCCTCAAATAATAGCTGCCAAGCAACGCCAACAAGGATATATAAAAGCACTTAATGAATATGGAATTGCAGAGCAAAATAGACATATCAGCGCAATTGAAACGGTTATAAATGGAGAAACCATTAATATAGCCAGTAAAGTTGCAAAACAGGTGATTAGCGAATTTAAACCAGATGCGGTTTTATGCGGTAAAGATTTAGCCGCGATCAAAGTTTATTTTGTTATTGAGCGTTTAGGATTAACGGTTGGAAAAGATATTGGCGTTGCCAGCTTTGATAATTGGCATGATATTCCTGAAATTTTAGAGCCGGGTTTATCAACTATGGCTCTACCCTACTATGAAATGGGACGCTTGGCTGTTAGCCGTTTGTTATCTGAAATAAAAAAACCAGGTGATATTTCAGAATATAAAATGCCTTGTCTGTTGTGTGATCGAGCCTCTTTTTGATAGCACAACAAGAAGACAATATAACAACGTTGTCCAAAATTTCAAAATAATGCATAATTATAAAATGTTAATATTTTGGTAATACAGGAATCGAACAATGAACGTGGTTTGTATGGGTGAAACTCTGATTGATTTTGTATGCACAGATCAGAATACCAGCATGGCTGATTCTACTCATTTTATAAAAAAATCTGGCGGTGCTCCGGCTAATGTTGCAGCTTGCATTGCAAAACTTGGCGGTTCAAGTTTATTTGCAGGTGCGGTTGGTCATGATCCGTTTGGCGACAGCTTAATCAATGAACTAACTCAATATGGTGTCAAAACTGAATTTATTAAGCGCAGTTTAAAACCAACAACAATGGCTTTTATTTCTTTAATGGCTGATGGAGAAAGGGATTTTGTATTTAATCGGGGTGCAGACTCTGATTTTGATTTAACTCAAACCCAAATTAATCAACTATTAGATAATGCTATTTTGCATTTGGGTGCAGCCACCGCATTGTTAGGGGATACTTTATATCAAACCTACCTTAAAACGGCTCAAACCGCTAAACATAATCAACAGCTCATTAGCTTTGATCCAAATTACCGAGTGGATTTATGGCCTAACCGCTTAGCTGAGTTTATTGAAAAAAGTCTTGAGTTTATCAAATTGGCTGACATGGTTAAGGTAAGTGAAGAAGAGCTAGAGTTACTCACAGGTCAATCAGATTTAGCTAAAGGCTGCGACCAGTTACATGAGCTAGGGGTAAAAATAATTACGGTAACGATAGGCGCCAAAGGTTGTTATTTATCGACTGTAGCGCAAAAATCAATTATCCCGGCCTATCAAATAACTCCAATCGATACTACAGGTGCAGGAGATGCATTTATTGGTGCGTTATTATTTCAATTAGCACAACAGCCAACCTCTGATTACCAAACTTTATCTGAATATGTTTTATTTGCTAATAAAGTTAGTGGTTTAGTATGTGAACACTATGGCCCAATGACAGGTCTTAATGATTACCAAACCATTATAAAGACAACACGAGCGCTAAAGCAGTAAAAACAGTACAAATTTGAGCCGGACAAAACTCCGGCTTTTTAACTTTTTTACCGTACAATTAAAAGTTAAAAAAATGTTTTATTTATTAAAACTTTGATTAGAATATCTCCTCATCAACTTACCTAACCTATAAAAGTTCCAGTATTAAAGGCGACCTATTTTCCAGCTTTTAATAAAACATATCCGATAACAACCTTATTTTAAGAGGTGAAATGTGAATAAAACTAAAGTATTAATAATCCGCCTGTTTACCTTGCTCAGCTTAGCTATGCCCAATATGTTGCTTGCCAGTGAAGTATCCAAAGTTGATGTCACAAAAACAATGCAGCGCGCAACTCAATTTATGACAGAAACCGTGAGTTATCAGGGCGGATATGTTTGGTCTTATTTACCGGATTTTTCCAGACGCTGGGGTGAAATGGAAGCCAAACCCACTATGGTTTGGGTGCAGCCACCCGGCACTGCCACTATGGGGCATTTATATTTAGATGCTTACCATATCACTCAAGATGAAAGCTATTACAAAGCAGCACAAGGCGTTGCATCTGCGTTAATTAAAGGCCAGCATCCAAGTGGGGGCTGGAATTATATGTTTGATCTGGCGGGTGAAGCATCGTTAAAACAATGGTACAACACCATAGGCAAAAACGGCTGGCGGCTGGAAGAATTTCAGCATTATTATGGCAATGCAACATTTGATGATGGCGGCACTTACGAAGCCTCGGTTTTTTTACTCCGGTTATATTTAACCAAAAAATCACCTGAGTATCGTCAGCCTTTATATCAAGCGATTCAGTTTGTATTAGACAGCCAGTACCCAGTTGGTGGCTGGCCGCAGCGTTTTCCACCAGCAAAAAGTTACTCAGTAAAAGGGCAAGCAGATTATTCAGCTAACATTACCTTTAATGACGATGTGGCAGCCAATAATTTAAAATTACTCGCTTATTGTTTAAAAACGCTGGACGATCCTAAACTTAAACCCAAATTAGAATCGGCCATATTTAAAGCGATGGATGCGTTTGTTAAACTTAAACTCCCCATACCACAACCGGGCTGGGCGTTGCAATACACTCAAGATTTTAAACCGGCATCTGCCAGAAGCTATGAACCAAAATCCGTTTCGACCTCAACCACAGTCCATAATCTTTATTTATTAATGCAGTTTTACCAGCTCACCGCAGATAAAAAATACCTCACAGGCATAATGCAAAGTATCGACTGGCTTGATTCGCTTAAACTCGCGCCTGAGTTAATCAAAAATGGTCGAACTCATCCGCGTATGGTAGAAATAGGTACAAATAAAACTTTATTTTTGCACCGCAGCGGCTCAAATGTAACGAACGGTAAGTATTATGTGGATTATCAGCCGGAATATCAGATTGCACATTATCCATCGATTGGCCGCATTGATACGCAAGCGCTTAAACAACAGTATCAATCCCTAATCCAAAATCCATTACCGAAAAACAAGCAAACATCTAATTTACTAATAGATAATTTACCCAATCTACCCGATTTATTTGTGGTAAACCGATACGCTAAAAGGCAGGATAAAACCATTGCCGACATTATAGCAGCGCTCAACCAACAAGGTTACTGGCCTGCTCAAATCGACTATATTACTCACCCATATCTTGGTTCTGCGCCAGAAAAAATCGCAGACGGTGATTATCGCACCAGCTTTGTTGGCGATAACTACGACACGTCACCTTACCCAAATTCACAGCCACTCACCGGCATTACCTTAAAAGAATACCTTAAAAATATGAGCAGTTTATTAACTTATCTGGAGGCACAAAATGCGCAAACTCACTAAATTATTCGGCGGTTTTATTGGTTTAATACTAAGCTGGCAATTACAAGCAAGTGATAACCAAAACTGGTATTTTAACAATTTAACCAAAGTTGGTGGCTATACCACCAAACTTGAGGGGCAACCTAAAATAACCGAATCTGGCAACAGCGTTTTATTCAACGGCAATAATGAGCGCATGCATTTAGAGGGGAATATTATTGCCGGTATGCAAGCGTTTACTTTAGAGCTTATTGCAAAACCGCTCACCCCAACCGAAAAGGGCAGAGAGCCAAGAATTGTCCATATTGAAAACCCAGAGAATCCAAAACACAGATTAACCTTAGAGATGCGCTTTAATGATAAAAACGAGTGGTATTTAGATGCATTTTTAATGGATGGTGACTCAAGATATACCCTAATCGACAGCCAATTTACGCATCCGATTAACCAATGGTTTAATATTGCGATTACTTACCAAAACGGCAAATTCAGTTCATTTGTTAATGGCAAACAAGAGCTAAGCAACACAGTGCAATTTTCGCCAATGGCAAAAGTTGCCCACACCTCAGTTGGCGCACGAATGAATCAAGTGCATTATTTTCATGGTGAAATCAAACAACTCAGAGCGACTAATCGAGTATTAACTCAGGCAGAAATGCTTAAAGTCATCCCCTAGTAAAAAACTGGCCGATTAGCAAAAATCGGTCAGTTTAATGTTAAGTTGTCCAGCCAAACCAAAATCGACAGTAGAACATGATCCTGCTTTAGCTTCGTGCACACCAGTAATTGCGCCGGTACAAATTAATGCTCCACGTTTTAAACTAATTTCACGCTCTGCGCAGCACTCAATTAAATAGCTAAATGCGGCCATAGGTCCATTCAACACGGCATTGGCTGGCGCTTGATTAATTAGCTTATCGTCAATCCAAACCTGAGTTTGAATATTTGCAATAGTCTGCTGCCAGTTATCAATTGCAGCGCCCACTATCATGCCATTGTTATTGCCAAAATCGCTGATAATTGCAGCTGGGCCATAGTTATTTAGATCCGGTACTGGGCTACTGGCAATTTCAATGCCGGCATATACATTTTTTACCAAATGGGTTAACTCTGCGCTGGTATCAACTGAGCCGGGCGCAATATCTTCTGCAACTTCAAAAATGAGCTCAGCCTCAACTGCCGCAAATCCTTTGGCAAAAATAGGCACTTCCAGCACTTCACCATTTGTATGCGCAGCTTTTAAAAAATGGCACAAACCTTTATAAATTGGCCCCATCAAACGCTCTGCGCGATATTGCTCGCGTAAATGCTCAGGCACAACCCCAACTTTCCAGCCAACTAATTCATCCTGATAATCCGCCATAGATAAATCCTGAATTTGATAAGCCTGCTCAAGTGTATCGGGCACAGGCTGAGGAAACTCATTCAGTGCACGCTGTGCTTTACGGGCAGATACTAGCGTATCCGAAAGTCGTTGAATATCTTGCTCTGTCAGATTATTAGTTATTGGCATACTATGATCTTATTATTAAATATATAGGTTTATCATAAATCACCTCAAGTTAAATACCAAGAATAACAGCCGATGTTAATTAATGAAATCGGCTGTATAAATACGTACTTAAAAAGTAATTTAATTTACACTACTTATAACTATGCGCAATATCCTCTAAACTTCGTCCTTTAGTTTCCGGCATTAAAAACACAACATATAACAGCTGTAAAACCATCATCCCCATGAAAAAGATAAAAATATGACTTGCACTAAAAGCGCTTAAAGCCACCGGCATAATTAAGCTGATTAAAGCAGCAAATACCCAATGAGTCCCCGAACCTAAAGCTTGACCTTTTGCCCGTACTGAATTAGGAAAAATTTCTGCAATAAATACCCAAATGACAGCGCCCTGACCAATAGCATGTGCAGCAATAAAGCCAAATATGGCGATGACAACAATCGTACCTCCTTGCCCGCCAGAAAATGCCCAAGCGACAATACCTAGAGATAAAATATAACCAACAGAGCCAATTAGCATTAATGTTTTTCGCCCTAGCATATCAATTAAATACAGACCGGCCATTGTAAAAATTAAGTTAGTCAGACCAATCCCCGTACTTGACAATAAAGAAGCACTAGCATCTAAGCCTGCCATTTCAAATACCCTAGGCGCATAATATAAAATAAAGTTGATACCAGATAGTTGATTAAAAAAGGCTAATAGAAATGCCAACATAATAGGAAATGAATATTTTTTGCTGAATAAACCTGCATGGGCATTTTGTTTTTTTTCTTCAATAATATCTGAAATTTCATGTGCGACATTATGAGTTTCTACTTGATTTAATACTTGCTTAGCTTGTTTAATATCAGTATCAGAGGTTTTACTTTCTTTAATTTCGCTAATTACCTGATCAATATTTTGCTCCCCAATTTCAGTTAATATCTTGCGGCTCGTTTGAACATCATTTTTATGTAAAATCAACCAGCGAGGACTTTCAGGTACTTTTAATACCATCAGCAAATAAACTACAGCAGGTAAAGTTTCTATACCTAGCATTAAACGCCAATCCCAATCAGCAAAACCAGAAATAAAATAATTAGAGACAAAAGCAATTAAAATTCCAAATACAATTTGGAATTGATAAAGAGCAACTAATCGACCTCGATGTTGAGCTGGCGCAACTTCTGAAATATACGCAGGCACAGCGATAGAAGATATGCCAACGCCAATCCCACCTATAAATCTTAATATAGCAAACGTATATTCATCTGTGGCCAGTGCACTGCCCAAAGCTGAAACCGAATATAAAACCCCAATCAATATTAATGTTATTTTTCTGCCTAAACGATCACAGGGAATACTGCCAGTTAATGCACCTAAAACAGTCCCCCATAGAGCTGATGACACAATAAAAGTACCATGTTCAAATGGCGAAAGTTGCCATAAATTTTGAATTTTTTGCTCTGCACCAGATATAACTGCTGTATCAAAGCCAAATAAAAAGCCAGCAACAGCTACCGTTATTGACCATAATAATAATTTAGACATAACTTATCTCTTAATTTAGTAGAAACATATTAATTTCCCCCTAAATATAACAACGTTGTCTTTAAATGCAAGTTAAAATTAACCTCAATTTATTAACAGAGCAACCACAGCTGACAAATTAAACTAACCGAATACCAGTTTTATTATCAAATAAAAAACATTTTGAATGCTCAAAGTATAATCTTCTAGTATTTTGCATGTTATTAAATTCCTCTTGATAAGGTAATTTAACGACTATAGGGTGCTTGTCGTATAGAAAATAAAGAATACTTTCCGAGCCTAATTGTTCATAAGTATCAAAATCAACTTCAAGTATCTCAGCGCCATTGGGCTGTAAATGCAGTTGCTCAGGCCTGATAGCTAAATCAACCAATTGCCCAGCTTCCAATTTCAGTTCATATTTAAATTGATTGTTAAAACTTAGTTTTTTCCCTGAATTCAGCTGAATATCTATCCTATCTTCATTTATGCGGTCAATTTTAGCTGGTATAAAATTCATTTTCGGAGAACCCAAAAAGCCTGCTACAAATTTATTTTCTGGTTGATTATATAATTGAAGTGGAGTCCCAAATTGCTGTAAATTGCGTTTATTTTTAGTATTTAGCGGAGCAAATACAGCGATCTTATCCGCCAGAGTCATCGCCTCAACCTGATCATGTGTGACATAAATCATGGTTGTTTTAAATTTTTTATGCAAACGTCTAATTTCTTGACGGGTTTTAACTCTTAGTTCGGCATCCAGATTTGATAATGGCTCATCCAATAAAAACAAACGAGGCGATTGAATCAAACACCGACCAATTGCTACACGCTGTTGTTGGCCTCCAGATAGAGCAGCTGGCCTCATCTCCAGTAAAGCTTCAATTTCTAAGACTTGAGAAATCTTTTCAACACGTTGATTAATTTCTTTTTTTTCTATTTTTTTTTGTTTTAAGCCAAATGATAAATTTTCTCTGACTGTCATATGTGGATATAATGCGTATGACTGAAACACCATACCAATTTGTCGCTTAGCTGGTGGAATATCATTCATTAAATCACTATCAAACCAGACATCGCCACTGCTTGCGGAATCTAAGCCTGCAATAATTCTAAGCAAAGTAGATTTGCCACAACCAGATGAACCAATAAAGACGACCAACTCGCCAGAATCGATGGATAATTCAACCTGATTAAGTACAGGTTTGTCTTCAAAAAATGTTTTACTGATAGAGTTTAATTTGATAGCAGTCATAAAAATCACAGGCTCATATTCAATCATGAGTGTTTGTTGTTACTCATAAAAACAAGGTTGTCTTAGATTTAAATAGACTATCCGAAATAAGCAATAATTAACAGCTTGATAACACATATTTACTACAAGCTAAATACAAGCTGATACTGTATATTAATACGCAATACAAAATATAACGATTGGATAATTTAAAATGACTTCAAGCACTCAAGCCGCACAAATTTTGCTGGCAAACCGAATAACGAATCCACAATTTACTACACTACCAGCAGATATTTGCCCACAATCGATTGATGATGCATTTGCAATTCATCGTCAAATGGAAACAACCCAAACCATTGCGGGTTGGAAGTGTCTATTACCGCCGGATGATGAAAAAGTCATTGCAGCGCCTATTTTTACCAAAGGCAATATCAATACCGCAACTGACACAGCGGATGAACTCACCTGCCAATTAATAGCCGATAAAAACTTAGCCCGTGTAGAGCCAGAAATCGCTTTTATTTTAGCGGCTGATTTACCGGCAAGATCTCAAGCCTACAGCGAAGCTGAAATTAATAACGCCATTGCCAGTGCCAATATGGCACTTGAGTTAATGCAAGACAGATACGCGACTGACGCCACCCCTAGCTTTTTTGAGAGATTAGCCGACTGCATGTTTAATCAGGGTATTTTTATTGGCCCAGAGCTTAATTTAGAACAAGCAATGCAAACCAATCAAAACCAAATAAGCATTCAGCAAGCCGGAGCAGAACAAGTTTTTGCCGGTAAACACCCTAACGGCGCAGCGATAAACCCAGTTTATTGGTTTGTTAACTATATGCGTGAAAAAGGGGTTGATTTAAAAGCCGGTCAGGCCATTATTACCGGCTCGTTTTGTGGCATCGTGGAGCTTGAGTTTAATCAGCTAACAACCATTAATTATCAAGGATTAGGTGAGTATAAAGTCACCTTTACCCAAAAGTAATCAATCTCTATTCGGGTTAAGCTTTTGCTTTGCTCGATTTTAAGCGGCGCAGGTCTTTAAAATACCATGCGCCCGCAGCCGCAACTAAAAGTGCAGATACTCCGCCATATAAAGCAGCATTAACCGCACCAAACGCCGCCGCCGCGCTACCGGCTCTAAAATCGCCCAGCTGATTAGAACTGGCAATAAAAATAGAGTTCACCGCACTAACACGCCCGCGCAGTTCATCTGGCGTATTATGTTGTACGACAGCGCCGCGAATAACCACACTAAACATATCTGATGCGCCATAAATAAATAACGCGACCGAAGCCAGCCATAACGAATCAGCCAACGCAAAAAATAAAATAGATAACGCAAAAATAAATAAGGCAATAAAAAGCGTTTGTCCGGTATTGTCAAAATCCTGCTTGTACTTAGACAAATAAATTCCGGTTAACACAGCCCCTACCGCGGGCATAGCTCGCATCAATCCTAACCCTTCAGCGCCAACGTTTAAAATATCTGCCGCATAAACCGGCAATAACGCAACCACACTACCCAGCATCACCATTAATAAATCTAACAATAAACAGCCAAATACACTGGGGTTATGTTTTAAAAAATGAAAGCCGCCTAAAACCACAGCCCACGAACGAGCCACCTGATTACTGGCTTTAATTGCCGGTAACAATGTAAAGCTCAATAAAGTAAATAACGATGCCCCCACCAATAGCCAATAAGTATCAAACGCCATTGATGCCACCAATAAACCCGCGATAAAAGGGCCAACTGTAGTTGCTAAATTCCACACTGTGCTGCTAATTGCAATGGCTTGATTTAGTTTTTCGCTAGAGACAATATTAACCAAAGCCGCCTGAATAGCCGGAGACATAAAAGCTTTAACCGCACCAGATGCACTCAGCAGTAATAATAAATGCCATTTACTAAATTCGTCGGCATTCATCACCAGTGCAATGCCAAATAAAATAACGCACTGACATAAAGCCCCGGCCACTAAAATCTTTTTGCGCGATACATGATCAACCACCCAACCCGTCACCAAAAATAGCGCCAGCACAGGGGTAACCTGAAATAAACCGACTAAAGCTAAATCGAAAGGATCACCGGTTAACTGATATAAATGCCAGCCCACCGCCACTAATAAAGTAGATTCAATTAAACTAAATAGCGCCCGCCCGACTAAAAAACGCAAAAAATCGTTAGATTGGCTTAAAACTTCGGCCATAACATACCTTATAAAATTGACTGGCAAGTATCATAACTAAAATTTTAGCGGAATAAATCTTAACTTAATCTATCAACACGCATATACAGGGCATAAACAGCGCTGATATTTAATGACCTTTTGGCATAGACACTGAAGTTATTGAATCTAACGCACCAATCTAAAATAGCTGATTTTCTTGCTCCATTAATCGTTGTTGTGCTTGTTCTAAAATAGCTTCTTTTTGTTTTTCTAATGCGTTAATTAAGTTTTGTTTTTGCTCCGCGGTTAAATTTTCATCCTGACTAATCGCGGCTATTTTTTCATCCAGCTCTTTCAGCTTTTCCCTATTAATACCTAATTTGGCATCCAACAATAGCTGTAATACTTCATGGGTTTGAGAGGTTGAATCAGGTGATTTATTACTCTTTTTATCGCTATAATTGGCTGTGTTTGAGCTTTGTTCACGGCCTTTTGCAAGCTGCTCTTCAAACACACTATAAAAATCTTTCAGCATTAAATTATATTGGCTCCAGCCTTCGAGATTGACTCTAAAGTCTAAATTGCTATAAAGTTCGTCAAATAAAGCTTGGGTATTCGCTTCATTCCATTGCTCAGTTGCCGGTAAATGATGTTGTTTTTGCATACCATCCATTTGCACGCCATAAATAGCAATATGCATTTGTAGTGTTAACCTAACGCTTTCAGATTCAGATAAACCTTGGGTAGCTTGTTGCCATGCCGCTTTTACATAATCAGGTGCGTTAACCGGTGGAAAAACAATCGTTTTTCCGATCCCAACCTCAACCAATCCATCGTTATTTAAATCAACCACGTCACTTTTATCTGGTTGTTTAAATAAATTAATTGTGCCCTCTTGTGATAAATTGGCTGGATTAATTGAACTTGCCAACGCATTGGCCTGCTGCACTAATTTAAGTTCACTTGAGTTTAAGTGAGCTAAATAATCAGCATACCCTTGCTCATGTTGAGCTGCTTGGTTGACTATATGACTAAACTGATTAATTTGTGTTTGATCAAGCCCCCTGCGTTGTAACAAAGTAATAGAGTTTTGACTGAGTTGAACCGACGATAACATATCAACATCCTTGGTTATTATTTGCCGCTTATTTGATTTAAACGGCTAAATATTGCCAGCTTTAAATAAAAAACTTAGCGTTACGAATTTTAAATAAATCATCAGCAATAAGCTTGCCATTAGCCAAATTAAAACTGGATTAAAAACAGTATTTGATGCTTGTTTTGGCTTACCCCTGCACCTCAAATAAGATAAGATAAACCTTAAGTTAACTCACTGATAAAAATAAAATAAACCGATGAATACTGGCTTTTTAAATCAAATTCCGCGTGAAATTGCTGCGCTTGACGATTATGCAGCTTATGCAAAAAATAATTTATCCGCCGAAGCTTGGGCTTATATTGCAGGAGCATCGGCAGATGAATACACCCTTGAATATAATGCCAAGGCCTATTCAGAGATTAAATTGCTCAATACTGTATTAACCGATGTAAGCCACGGCCATACCCAAACTCAATTATTAAATGAAACTTTGGCTCACCCGATTATTACCGCACCGGTTGCGTATCAAAAACTGGCACATCCAGACGCTGAAATCGCCACTGCAATGGCAGCGCAGGCACAAGATGGTTTATTTGTATTAAGCACACTAGCCAGTACAACAATTGAGGATATTGTGCAAAAAACGCAAGGGCCACGCTGGTTTCAGCTTTATTTTCAAAACACTAAACAACAAACGTTGGAACTGATACAACGCGCAAAAGCAGCGGGGTTTAGCGCAATTATGGTGACGGTAGATTCGCCCATTAATGGCTTGCGTAATCGTGAACAGCGCAGTGGTTTTAGCTTACCCGCTGGCGTAGCTGCGGTAAATTGTCAGCAAGTGCTGACACCTAACCCAATAAAACAAGGTGAAAGTCAGGTTTTTCAGGGGTTTATGAGCAAAGCACCTAGCTGGCAAGATATTGAATGGCTCATGAAAAATACCGATTTACCGGTATTAATTAAAGGCATAATAAACCCAAAAGATGCCCAAAAAGCACAGCAAATTGGCGCCAGTGGTATTGTGGTTTCTAATCATGGTGGCCGGACGTTAGATACCTTACCCTCACCAATAGAGGTTTTACCACAAATTGCAGCAATCACTGACTATAAACTACCGCTCATTGTTGATAGTGGCATTCGCCGTGGCAGTGATATTTTTAAGGCGATTGCTTTAGGTGCAAGTGCGGTGATGATTGGCCGTCCGATTTTTTATGCCTTGGCAACGGCTGGTGCTTTAGGGGTTGCCCATGCTATTCGTTTATTAAGGGATGAGCTGGAACTCACAATGGCGTTATGCGGTTGTGCAACATTGGCTGATATTTCACAAGATGCAATTTGGCAAAAATAGTTAAGTTTCAGACCATTGCCGCAATAAATTATGGTACACCCCACTTAGCCTAACTAACTCTGGGTGTTTTGGATTTTCGGCGGTTAACGCCTGCACACTTTGATCTAAATCGTACAATATTCTGCGCTGTTCATCACTGCGCACTAAACTTTGTAGCCAAAAAAATGAAGCTAATCGGCGACCTTTAGTCACAGGTGTCACTTTATGTAAGCTGGTTCCGGGATATAAAACCATATCGCCAGCAGCAAACTTTATTTTCTGCTCGCCGTAAGTATCTTGAATTATTAACTCTCCGCCTTCGTATTCATCCGGTTCAGATAAAAACAAAGTCATAGATACATCGGTTCTGATCTTAACGGCTGCGCCTGCTACCCGACGAATACTGTTATCAACATGATAGTCAAATTCGCCGCCGCCCTGATAACAATTAAACATCGGCGGATAAATTTTATTTGGTAAACCGGCTGCCAAAATTTGTTGATTTTGAGCCAATACAGATAAAATAAAATCGCCTAACTGAATTGCAGTTTGTGAGTCTTCCGGTAGCTGTAAATTGTGTTTAGCCAATTTAGCATGATGTCCAGCCGTGATAGCGCCATCTATCCAGTCTGCACTTTCCAGAATTTGTTTGCACTCACTAACCTGTGCTTTATTTAGAAAATTTTCAACTTTTATCAGCATGCTCAAACCTTAAAATTCAATTTTTAAAATACAAAAACCGGATCAGATGATCCGGTTTTAATTGCTAAACCATGAGTAAAACGATTAATTAACCGTTAATTAAAAATCATATTTAGCATAAACAGAGAAGCTGCGTGGATTACCCGGACGGAAATGACCTTTAGCGCTGTAATCTGTTACGTATTCTTCGTCGGTTAAGTTATCAACATTAAGCTGAACTTTTAATGCATCAGTAAATTGATAAGACGCCATAAAGAACGCAGTTGTATATGAATCAACCGTGAAATAAGCGCGGTTTTGACGCCAGAAAGTTTCACCAGAGTTGTAATTTAAACCGCCACCTAAGCTTAGTTTATCATTCATACCTGTGTAAGATAACCATAAGCTTGCGGTATCATCTGGTGCGCCTTGTAAACCATTACCAACTGAGTCGGCTGTTAAATCCTGTGTAATTTCGGTTTCAAGACTAACATAACTTGCTGAAATAGATAAACTTTCAGAGAGTTTACCTACTGCACCTAACTCAAAACCTTTCGACTCTTGTTCACCTGTTAAATAATAGTTAGTGACAGAGTTACCTTCTGAATCGGTTAAACGCTCTGAATCAACTACTTCTTTTTTGGTGCTAAAAATGGCAGCAGACAATAATAACTGTTGCTCAAATAATTCCCATTTTGTCCCTAACTCAATCGTTTTTGCATTTTCAGGGTCAAGGTTGTTTTGGTCTGCGTTAGTCGATAAAGCAAGTTCAGTTCCCGGAGGCTGCTGTGCATCGCTATAACTTACATATACGTTAGCATTTGCCGACAATAAATAACTAAAGGCAGCGCCATAACTTAAAAAGTTTTCTTCCGCATTTAAGCCTGAACTACATACCACAGTACCACGGCCACTACAGCCTGCGCCTTCAATTTCAAAGTTATCGTATCTGGCATTTAAATCAATTTGGAATTGCTCGCCTAACTTAATGGTATCAAAAGCATAAATTGCAACTGTGCTGGCTTCACCAGTGTTGTTATTACCATTACGCTCAAGACCACCACTAACTTGAATATTATTATTTAAGTTAAACGGTTCAATTGTTGGGTTATCCAGTACGTTGCCGTTGGCATCTGAATAAACGTAATTTGCATCTACGCCATAGCTAGTTTTTTCTTCTTTCGCGTACTCAACACCTACCACTAAATCGTGGCTAATGCCTTCGCCAACAAAGCTCCAGATGCTGTCTAACTGAGTAACAAATAAATCAGTTTCTTCATCTAATGCTTGTAAACGAGTTGCATTTAATAAATGCGCTTCGTCACCAGAGTTCCACCACGGGCGGCCTAATACAGATTGTTTTTCGTTAGATGCTAAACGGGTTTGGCTGCGTAATGAAACCGTATCGTTTAATCTGTGGTTAACCGTTAATGTGTACATTTGAGTGCTAACTTCTTCAAAGTCACGCCCTTTTACACTGTAGTAACCGTCCCACATATCTGAGTTGATTGGACCTTCTGCTTGGCCTGTTGCGGTAGCTGCGCTTTCAGTTAAAAACGGTAAACCTAAAACAGGTGTATTATCCTGCTCCATCATAAATAAGTCTAAAGTCACATCCGTTTTTTCACTTGCCTGATATAAACCAGAAACAGCCAAACCTAAAGTTTGATAGTTTTCTTCACCGTTATCAAAAGTATCGCCACCGTCGGTATATAATAGGTTAATACGGGCTGCTGTGGTATCAGAAACTTTTTGGTTAATATCCGCAGTAACTCGGCCAGTACCAAATGAATCGGCACGTGCAGTTACAGAGTTAAATGAATCTAAACGTGCACGTTTGGTGCTTAAATTTAAGCTACCGCCACCTGTTGAACGACCATCTAAACTACTGCTTGAACCTTTAACCACTTCAACTTGCTCGTAGTTAAATAAATCACGGCTGTAACCGGCAATATCACGAATACCATCAACATAAATGTTAGAGCGTGCGTCAAAACCACGAATTGAAACTTTATCGCTGGCAGAAACAACCCCACCGCCACCTTCACCACCACCAAACGTAGAAACACCTGCTACGTTTCTAAGTGCATCATTTAGGCTGGTTACGCCCTGATCTTCTAATACTTGAGAAGAAATCACATTAATCGTTTTTGGGGTATTCGCAATTGATTGAGTGAATTTAACATTACTGCTTTGATCCACTTTGTAACCATCTTCTGAAATGGTATTCGCTTTAGTGGTTTCTAATTGTTGGATTTCTTCTGCGGCCACCATAAAAGGAATGCAAAGCGCAACTGTTGAAGCAAGTGTTGTTTTAGTAAAGTGTTTAAATGTTTTTGAGTCCATTGTTGTATTCCAAGTATTTTTAAATGTGTTATCAAAGACAGTGTCAATAAAATGGAGCGCTAATCTAACGCCAAAACAACAACAATGCAAATAATATTAATTATCATTTGCATTAATAAAATTTACTTATGAATAATCTCTGCAAGATAAGTTTTAACCACTAAAAACGTATTTATTACTTTAACTTTGATAAAATAATGTAAATATTAAATGGATTTATTTAACAAGAATTAGTACGGATTGATATTCGCGCTATTAATGACCGAACCTGTTTCGCAAATAATTAATGGTTGAAGTGAATAAATCAGGTAGGGTTAATTAAAGTTAAATTCATCCAAAGGCAAAATACCAGTTTATATTGGATAACTCTTTGTAGTTAAATGAATTAGAGTTAACACCTCAATACTCTCATTAAATACAATGAATCGATAGAAGATACAGTGGTTTAAACAATTCGAGTATAAAAACCGAATCTATATTTAATTTTGGCATAAACTGCAAATACAGCTCATCTCAATTTGTTTTCGAGTTAAACTCAAATTAACATCTGTGAGCTTCACTGTCAGTTTATTGATAATATCTGAATCAATTAAAATCACTTTTACGGCTTTACATTCACTACAGTACAGATATTGGGTTAGTTGTATAGCATGGTCACTCTTACTTGCATGGCAAGCAACATACCGGTTGGCAATTTCCAACTTAAATACCAGGTTCTGTTCAACTAAAAATTCCAGAATTCGGTATACAGACATCGGAGGAAATCGCACATTAAACTCAGTTTTACAATACTCGATGATTTCATAAGCAGACAAAGCTTTTTGAGATTCCAGCAGCGCTTTTAAAATTAGCCTACGTTTATAAGTAAAACGTTCGTTGTTTGCTTTACAGAGATATTCAGCCTGATTCAAAAAATAGTTTGAGCTATCCATAGCATTTCCTGTCAGTTTAAATTAATCGTAGTTGAACTAGTATTGAGTTCAGCGACTCCTTGTCCTGATTTTGCAATCCAAAAAGCTTTTATGTGTTTAATATATTGAAAGTATTCAAATAATTTTACATTTACTCTGGTTAGTTCTGTTCCTGAATTACATTTAAACTGGTATCTAGCACTCACCTCACTATGTAAAGGCGCTTGTGATTCGTTTTGATGTTGATCACGTTTGGTCACTGGCTCAACAGCCGAAAAGTCGAGTTTGATTGCTGTCTGTTGACAATCAGCATTTTCAAATACAAACATTTTATTCGCATTTATAAGGTGATCTTTAGCCTGTTCGACCTCAGCTATTTCGGCAGTTGTATGCGCTCTGTATTCAAAACCGAGTAAATTAATAGCTGGTGAATTAAATTGTATTTCCAGCTTATTGTGTTCAACAATTAAATTAAGTTCAGCTACTCCATGCACATGAGGTGAATGACTTGTATGTATATGCTCATGAGCAATAGCAACATAACTCAAGCAACATAGATAAGGTATTAAACCAACCATAGCTATTTTTTTAAATAAATCAGTGACCTGAATAACCATAAAACACTCCCAAAAATAAATTAATGTACAATATCCAAAGTTAAAATTAATCGTTTTTCGCCTGCTTTTAGCTCTGGAGATCTATGCACTAAACCCGCATTTTGATTATTCGGCCAACTTTCTCCTTTTAATAAAGCAACATCTCCACTACTTAATTGCGCAATATGATGACTTTCAGCAGTCTTTAAATCTAAACTTAAACGATCAACTAACTCATTCGGTAACCATTGCGTACCACTACCAGCATAAGTTGTAATTAAACGACAAGGCACTTTATCAACATGAAATTTAGGGCACATAGCCTGATTTAAAATAGCCATGCGTAAACCAGCTTGTTTTAAATCAAATAAACAACAAAACATATCAACTAACAGAGTCATATCTGTAATGAGTTCTTGTGCACATTCAAATTCATCTAAAGTCGGATAAATATCATCATATAAACTGTCGGGCGTGACTTGCCTGATTAGTTTTAAATGCTTATCGGAATCTAATAAAGTATTAATATTTTTGACTAAACTGGCTGGTAAATTGCGTTTCCAGACCGATAAATTGCAATGTTCTTGATAAATGTTCGTTAATACGTCCACATTTTCAGATTCATTACTCAAGCGAAGTTTTGACGGTATTTGTATCACAGGTTCCATTATTATCTCGACTCATCAATGGGTTTAATCTGGTTATGATTCGCTGAAAGTTTAATTTTACAATCGTGATATTTTCGCAATTTATAGTTTTGATAATGGGCGTAAGCAATCAAAATTGTGGTCATCACAGTTAAAGCAAGCTCAAGAGTTTCTCCTAAAAAATCATGCCCAAACACAGCAATTAGAGTCAGCATTAATAGCCCTGCCAAACCAATAGTTAATACTTTGCCATTTTTATGGTGTTGATAGCCTAAGGTTAGAGCTACTAGCCCTAGCGGAACAACAAAATACAGTAAAAGAAGGTGAAAGGTTTCATGGTCGACACTCAATAAAGTACCTAATGATGGCACTACAATTAAAACAAAAGGTAATAATAAACAATGAATTAAACAAACAGATGAGAGAAAAATTGCCAACTTATCACTTAAAAACTGGACTTTAGTCATTTATAAATCCTTACATGAATCGAAACAGCCATCACTCAAAAATAAATAAAGTTTACATGGCTTGCCTTTGCAATGGTTACAATATAACATAAATAAACGTTATAACATAACAATTTAATTGGAGAGGTTAATGTATCATAAGAAACGGATAGCAATAGCAGTTGCTGCGCTATTTCCATTTGTATCTGCTGCGCAAAATCTAAGCGGAGTAGTATTAAATCAACAAGGAAACCCTATCGCCAATGCCAGAGTTAAAGTCGAAGGCACCCCATTTTCAGCCAAAACTAATGAACAAGGTCAATTTCAGCTCTCTAATTTGCCGATTGGTGAAAATGAGCTACATATTTTTGCCAAAAATTTTGCTCACCGCCATCAGCATGTAGAAATACCAAAGCAGGGCTTAAATCAATATATTATTAAACTCAACCGTTCGCCGATTGAAGTCATAGATGTAGTGGCTTCACCGGTTCATTTGTCAGTCATGGAATCGGCCACTCCGGTTAATGTGATTGCCGGTGAAACATTAAGGCAGCAACAAGCTGCAACTTTAGGTGACAGTTTAGAAAAACTCGCCGGTGTACATACTAATTTTCATGCAAATGTTGCCAGCACTCCCATTATTCGAGGCTTGAGCGGCCCACGAGTGATGATTGCACAAAATGGTTTAGATGTGGGCGATGTTTCACGCGTCGGGCCAGATCACTCCGTGTCATCTGAGGTTTCAACCGCACAACAAATTGAAGTATTACGCGGTCCAGCTACTTTGTTTTATGGCAGTGGCGCAATAGGTGGTGTGGTTAACGTTGTCGATTTTAGAGTGCCAGTTGAAAATACAACTCAAGGCGAATGGCTACTTGAAGCCAGCTCGGTTAATGACAAAAAATTAGCCGCGTTTAATTTAACCACAGGGTCAGACTCAGTTGCTTTTTATGCTGATGCCCATTGGCGTGAAGCCGATGATTACAAAGTGCCTACAGCTGAAGGCAAAATTGCCAACAGTAGCGAAGAGTCTAATGGTTTTACATTAGGCAGCAGTTATTTATTAGATAATGGTTATCTCGGTATTGCAGTTGAGCAATTTAACCGAGAATACGGTATTCCGGGGCATACCCATGGTGAAGTAGAGAGCGATGCAGAAGAAACTGCCGAAAATGTGTATGCTGATTTAGAGCAAACCCGAATCCAATTATTAAGTGAACTTAAATTAGCTAACTCAATTTTTAATCAACTTAATATTCGCGCCGCAAGCACTGAGTATGAACATGCCGAAATAGAAAATAGCAGCGTAGGGACTGTATTTGAAAACTCAACCCAAGAATTACGGGTAGAGTTACACCACAATCCGTTTTTTGACTGGAAAGGTGGATTGAGTTTCCATTACAAAAATAGTGATATTTCAGCCAAAGGCAGCGAAGCATTTACGCCACCATCTGAATCACAAACGTTTGCCATCGCCTTAATGGAAGAAAAACATTTTGGTGATGTTTTAGTGCAATTAGGCGCAAGAGCAGATCAAGTTGAATTAACCGCAAATCAAGTTTTATTGCCTGAGTTGGCAGTACATGCTCATTCAGATGAAACCGAAGAAGAAGAGCACGACCATGATCATGACAACTCTGGTTACACTAGTGTGTATCGTGTTGAGCAAAAATTTACCCCTGTAAGCTTATCAACTGGATTCGTTTGGGATTTTACCCCTGGCTATAATATCGGGCTTTCAGTATCCAGATCTCAGCGCGCCCCTTCAGCATCAGAGTTAATGTCTTTTGGTCCACATATTGGCACAGCCTCGTACGAAATTGGCTCATTATTTAATTTTCATCAGCACGGAGATGAGACCCACTTTGAACTTAATCAACAACCAGTTGAGCTAGAAACTGCAAAGAATATTGATTTTACCTTACGTAAGACTCAAGGCGATTTAGGTTTTGTCTTTAACGCTTTTTACAATCAGGTTGATAACTATTATTACCAAACAGCAACTGGCTTATATGCAGAAGTGACACATGATCATGCAGAAGAAACAGATGAACATAATCATGATCACGAACATGCCTCTGAATTACCGGTTTATTTATTCCAAACAGATGATGTTGTTTTGCATGGTTTTGAAGCCCAACTCGCATGGCAAATCACAGATGAATTTAAAACCAGTTTATTTTCTGACTATGTTCGCGCCAAATTAAAAGATGGCGGTGATTTACCACGTACTCCTCCGTTACGTTTAGGTACTCAGTTTAGCTACCAAACCAGTCAATTAAATGCACAATTGGATATCACTCGATATCAAGAGCAAGATAAAATTTCAGATTACGAAACCGTCACCTCGGGTTATACCCTAGTCGATGCCAATATCGCTTATGACTTATCTTTATTTAATTTAAATACCGCTTTGTATTTAAAAATAAATAACTTAACCGACAGCGAAGCCCGAGTTCACACCTCATTTTTAAAAGATTTAGCGCCACGCCCCGGACGTAATTTCACCGCCGGTATCCGTGGTTATTTTTAATCGAAAAATTTAAACAAAAAGGAATATACGCAAATGAAATCTTTTCAGTTAAATTTATTAGCCGCAGCTGTAAGCGCGTTTATGCTATCGGCTTGCGGTGACGCAGAAACAACCATTGTTGAACAAGATCCGATTGAAGTGCCAGAAGATGATCACGATCATGACGATGGCTATAGCATTGAAAGTGCGGGTCGCTTAGCTATTTTAGCAAGCGACAGCAATGAAGCGCTTATTTACGATTTGGACGATAACAGCTTGCTTGGCAATTTTGCTCTTACCTATAGCTCCAGTAGTTTGTCTTCATCGGCAGACTTTCGTTATGCGCTGATCTCAACCCGCGCTCAGGATCAAATTGAGTTTATTGATGGTGGTTTATGGCAAGAAGATCACGGTGATCATTTACATGCTTACCAACAAGCGCCTACTATGTCTGGTTACACACTTAATGGCAGCCGCCCGACTCATCTAGTCAAACACGATGGTAAATTAGCAGTTTTTTATGACGGTAATGCAGAAACAGGGGAAGTCGCTTCAGTACAAGTTGTAACTGATACTGATATTGCCAACCAAACTCAGTCTTTACCTGTGCTTAATTATAGTGTGAATATGCATGGTGTTGCAGAGCCAAGCGAAGACTATTTAATTGCCAGTATTCGCCGCGATGATTCTCTCAGTACCTCAGCAAATAAAGTATTACCAGACCAAGTTGGTGTATACCATTTACACGACGGTGAATATGAGCATGAGCATATTTTTGAACAAAGCTGCCCAGATTTACACGGCGCAGCACAAAATGAAGAATACCAGGTCTTTGGCTGTAGTGATGGCATTTTAGTCACCCAACAAAATGGCTCTGAATACAACTCAGCAAAAATCGCCAATATATCAGCATTAGATGGATTAAGAGTGGGTTCGATTTATGGGCATCACGAACTAGAATCCTTTATTGGTGTAGCCTCTGTCCATGGTGGTGGCGCAGCCATTTTGGTTCACATTAACCCACACGATAATGAAATGGAAACAATTGATTGGCAACCACAAACCAGCGCACAACCTTTAGCTTACTCATTTACGGCTGATGGCGAACACTTTTTGATTTTAGATAATCAAGGTTATTTAACTTTGCTCAGTGAACACACACATGATGATCACAGCCACTGGGAATTCGATAGCCGGATTGATATTTCAGAGCAAGACATTGCGAATATGCCAGAAGGTTTGTCATTTAGCATGACCATTTCACAAAATGATCATATCGTTTATATAGCCGATCCAATTGCTCAGCATATTTTGCAAATCAATTTGGAGTCAGGTGAAACAACAGGTGAGATTGAGCTTAACTTTGCCCCGAAAGCGATTAGCTGGTTGGGTATTGCAGCAAGCGAAGATGAACACGACCATTAAGACTTAACAACTAACCAGTCGCAACACTTCATTGCGGCTGGTTTTTGCATTATATTCTGATCATTTTGCAGATATCGATTAATTATTAGACGAAACAATCTTATCAGCCGCTTTATTATTTAAGCCTAAGGTGACAATCAGTTTTTTGTTTTTAACTTGAACTGATTGTAAAAAGGACATAGCCAGCTTTTCATCTTGCTTAGTTTCATCCAGTTTATATACCGGATAAGTAGCCAGAATATTGGCCACTGCCATTTGGGTAATATCTTTCACATCAGGCAAATAAGCATCTGGTAAGTTTTTTATGGTCAGCTTTTCAACTTTTGGATTCTTGAAGAAAAAAGCTGCTGATTCAGGATCATAAGTTAAATTGCCGATAATTCTAGTCGTACCGGTACCGGTTAAAGAACCTAAAGCTAATGCATCGATCTGGCAATCTATTGCAATCAAATCATCACCAGCCGATAAATCAACAATTGGACGACTCAGCGTTAAAGTGACTAAAAAATTGCCTCGTTCAAGTGGCATCATTTCATCAACTTTAGTTTGCAGTTGTGCCTGAGGGATTTCAAGCGTATAAGAAAAAGCCAAAGCTTTAACAGAGATGAGTAACAGAGTTAAACCCGTCAAATATTTGCGCACACATACTTCCTTAAAAATGATTGCAGTAAACAGTTATATTTTTACACTGGTCAACGCGAAGAGAAAGCAAGAACGTTTGAAACTGTGTGCCGATTCTCAAAGAAAAAACCGGTAAAAAAAGCGGACAAGTTTTCACTCATCCGCTTTGCGATTTTCACTTTGACTTAACAGATTTGCTAACCGGTTGGATTTCTCCAAACCTGTGACAAATCATATCAATCTACACATTATAGGTAGTTGATGCTGTATCACCACCACGGCCTGTCC
>NZ_JAOPFU010000038.1 GCF_025515275.1 Catenovulum sp. 2E275 | reverse complement strand
ATAGCTAGTCTCGGCTTTAGTTCCGACGTCGCTCTACCTCCCCCATCCATGGGGTCGTATTGCAAGTGAATTTAACGCAGTACCCGCGAAAAAAGACCGTTTGAAACATATTCATTAAACCGAATTGAGGTTAGTTAAGTTATCTCCCAAACGGGTTTGTTTGGGAGATAAAAACAAAGTGATGAAAACCAGAGTTATAAAAATAAAAAAGCTAAAAAGAAAAATTAAGCTTTTAAAATAAATAATAATGCATCTAAGCCATGATGATTAATCGCAACATCAGCTTTATCCTGCACTATCGGTTTAGCTTCAAATGCAACCCCTAAATCAGCGGCTGACATCATCACTAAATCGTTAGCACCATCGCCCATTGCAACTGTTTGCGACTGAGGAATATTAAAACTTGCCGCTAATTCATTTAACGTGCGTGCTTTAACTTGGGCATCAACAATTTCACCCGTTATTTCGCCCGTTAATTTTCCATTTTCAATGGTCAACACATTAGCTACTGCGGCATCTAAACCCAGTTGCGCTTTTAACTTATCAGCAAAAAAAGTAAAACCACCTGAGGCAATAGCCACTTTCCAGTGATGTTGTTTCAACACTTTAATTAAGCGCTCTAAACCATGCATTAAAGGTAAATTATCGGCAACCGACTGCAATACACTTTCGTTGCAATCTTTTAACGTAGCAACTCGTCCACGTAAACTTTCAGCAAAATCTAGCTTACCCAGCATTGCCAGTTCAGTCACTTTTGCAACTTCTTCACCCACTCCGGCCAATTTTGCAATTTCATCAATACACTCGATTTTAATCGTGGTTGAATCCATATCCATTAACAATAAACCCGGCTCAGATAAACTTGGACGCTGGTTTACTTGCCAAATTTCTAACCCTTGCTCTAAAGCCCATTGTTTTAGCTCGGCAAAAACATTTTCGGTTAAGCTCTGGTTTAAACACCAACTCACTGCACAATCATTTTGACCGTCAATTGCCGCAATTAAATAACAAGTCTGCATTTGAATGGCTTGTTGCTGGCAAAAGCGACTAACATGGTCAAACTGAGCTTGAGTTAAATTTTGTGCATAAATAATTAATTCTGGACCAGTTGCCGTAAATTGCGACGTTAAGCGATAACGTGTGGCATCTGCTGGATCAAGTTCAATGGTTAATGTATCTTGCTTTTTATTTTGTTCACAAAGCAAAGGAAGATAGTGTGTAGCAAACAAAGCATCTGAGTTTATGGTTTGCTCAGTTAATTCTGAAAATGGATTCACAAAAAGCTCTTATCTAAAAAATTTTGAATATTGTACTGAAAAAATCGGATATTTAAATAAACAAGATAAGATAATCTAGCGGATTGCGCGATTCTTTTTGCGTTATTTGTTGTCATTCGATATATTTGGCACTGGCTGTCTTCTCTACCTTTATTTTTTTATGAACTTAATCAATAACATATACAAAAGTGATAAACGCTGGATTATCCGAAAAATAGTTCAGGCAGGCCTTGCCAGCGCTATTATTTTTGTCATTTTAGGTTTATGGCTTGATCAAAACCGCTATTTTGACGTTAAGTTCCGAGAGTATAATTATCAAACGGCAAGAGAACTAAGTGATATGCTGGCACAGCGTTTTTTATATATGAAAGGCTTTGAAAATGCCGCTGAAACGCTGGATTATATTGTGATTTCCAAGCGTATTATTGATGCCAGTTTGTATGATGAAAAAGGTAAAATCATTGCGCGTTCAACCAATAGCTTATCTGTGGCAGATGCAACCGGATTAAACCCTTATGGCTCTGTCTCAATTATTCCAACCGTAACTGAGTTATATGACGATAACCATACTCTGTTAGGTTATTTACGGGTCAGCTATGATAAAAACCGCTTTAATGAACCCCAACAACAAATGCTTGAAAAACAAAGTTCTACTGGCCGATTAATGTTGTTTTTAGCTGGCTTAGCTGGGCTGCTATTCAGCCGGGCATTTTACCGTCAGGTAAGTAATATTATTCAGTCTGATCCTGCGGATTAATCGCAACGACATAACATATCTGATCATTGATCTGCCAACGAATATCAAAGTTATATAATTTCACGCCATAAATACGATCTATTTGCGGATCTTTTTTATGGTATGCCGGTCTTGGATCTTGCAATAATACCTGCTCAACAACTTGGGCAAACTCTGGAATAGATTGACTAATTTGCTGAATTTGGCTGGTTAAGTTGGTAGAAAATTCGACTTTATTTAATAAATCCGGCGCTTGCGGTGAAAACAAACTACTTGCATCGGCCAGACTGTCCGCATAAGGCACATAAGGCTTAATATCGACTATCGGCGTTTTATCCACCAAATCTAACCCTGCAATGGTTAAACTGACTTCCTGCTGTTGATTAATATCAACCGAAATTAACTCAACACAAGATAAACCAATTGGATTTGGCCGAAACGGTGAACGGGTTGCAAATACCCCGACTTTTTTGTTGCCGCCTAATCTGGGCGGTCTCACACTAGGCTTCCAGCCCTGCTCTGCGGTTTTATCAAAAATAAATTGTAGCCAGATATGACTAAATTGCTCTAATCCAGCAAAACATGGAGCTTGATTAAAAGGCGCAAAAAAATGAATTTTGCCTCTAACGGCTGAGGCCAAGTTTGGCTGGCGTGGTACAGAGAACTTTTCTTTGAAAGGTGATTCAACCTGACCAATGATTTCAATTGGCCAGGCTGGTGAAGTCTGCTTCATTATAAATGATTAAGACTCATCTTGAGTTTGCGGCAGAGAAATTGCAAATAAATCACCTTCTCTGGTTTGAACATATAATAGTCCGTTTTCAACAACGGGCTGAGCGACCAAAGACTCGTTATCTAATTGGCGCATATAAACTAACTCACCATCGGTTTTATTAAAGAAATATAAATAACCTTCAAAATCACCGACCACATAATAATCACCAAATACAGCACCGGCTGTTACCTGACGATTACGCAGTTTCAAGTTAGACCAGTTTTCAACCCCAGTACGAGCGTCAACCGAATATAATACACTGTGATCGTCACTGAGTAATAATTGGCTGCCGTCAAGCGTCATATTTTCGTAACCGCGGTACTCACGCTTCCAAACAACACGCGCACTTCGCATATCAATTGAACTTAACGCACCGCCCGCTGATAACGCATATAAGTTGTAACCAGAGATAATTGGCGTTGCATCAATATCAACAATACGGGCAAGCTCAGTTGAACCTTGAGGTTTGGCAATGGCAACATCCCAAGCAAGCTGGCCATTAGCCGCCGCATAAGTTAATAACTTACCGTTAGCACCACCCACAAATACACCGCCCTGCGCATAAGCCGGAGACGATACACCTCGAATAGTCAAAGTAGGCACTTCAGAAATGGAATCCCAAAGCTGCTTTCCATCATCTGCATCTAACGCAACTGTATTACCAGCGCCTAAATTGACAATCACTTTACCTTCTTCTGCTATCGGGGCTGATAAAATTTCCCCTAATACAGAAGCCTGCCAAAGTTGCTCACCGGTATTAATATCCAGCGCATAGATTTGGCCGTTTTCACAACCAACAAACAGTTTTTCGTAAGATGCGACCATGCCAGAAACTCTTACATCCGCAGACATATTAATGCCAAACCAGCGTAAGTAGCTTTCTTCTTTTGCTCGAATATCTTTTTCCCAAACCTGTTTACCAGATGTTTGTTCATAAGCGGTAATTAAACCGGAGCGGTCTGCGGCAAATACTTTGTCGTAACCAACCGCAGGTTTCAAGCGAGAATAAAATGCTTGTATGCCTTCGCCTACCGATTTTCGCCATTCAACTTTGGTTGAAAATTGATTCTGAATTTCCGGTTTTTCAGCCGGTAGTGAATCTGGATCTTCGTCGTTTGATGCACAACCAACTAATCCTGATATAACTAAAATAGCAACAGCCGTTTTTCTCGCTTGTTTAAACTTCATTACAACGCAACCGTTCCGTTATCTTGAGCTAAATTATCTAATTTCATTTTAAGGCCAGGGTTACCCATTAAGCCATCATTGTCAGCAGCGGTTTGATACTCACCACGAGCTTTATCAGCATCACCTTGGCTTAATAAAATATCGCCACGTAATTCAGCAAACTGTGCTGTAAATGCTTCGCTGTTAGGTGCGTTAACCAAATCTAACGCAGCATCGGCATTGCCTTGAGCAAATTCAATTCGGGCTAAACGATAAGTGGCTAAATCCTGAACTGATTTATCCTGAGTATTGTCTTTTGCCCATTTAAGTTGCTCTGCGGCTTTATCTAATTGATTAGCTTCAACATAAGTTTTAGCCAGTTGTAAAGCGGCTAAAGTTGCTAGACCTGAACCTTTTTCTGCTTCAATAAATGACTGAACTTTTGCTGTGTTATCAACTGATACATTTTCAGTTGCTTGCTGGTAAGCTAATGATTGTGCTTCTTGCGTTGCTTTTTCATTATCTTGATACCAGTTCCAGCCATAGATACTTGCTAAACCAACAACAACACCACCGATAATAGCGCCGCCGTATTTGCTCCAAATTGACTTAATAGCTTCAACCTGTTGTTCTTCAGTTGAATAAATTTCCATGACTGTCCCCTTATAGCTCTTTTGCAATTGCCTGTGCTGCATCGCTCAGGCTTATTGTTATTTGTTCTTGTTGTTTACGTAAATGTTTAACACTTACACTTTGGTTAGCAATTTCATCTTCGGCAAAAACCAGCGCGATTTCTGCACCGCTTTTATCTGCTTTTTTAAATTGCTTTTTAAAATTCCCGCCGCCACAGTTCAGTTGAATCCGAACATCCGGTAGCTGATCTCTTAACGTTTCAATAATGGCTGGTGCTTTAATTTCTGCCTGCTCACCTAACATCACGACATAAACATCAACTGCACGGCGAACATCTTCATTTAATTTTAAAGTTTCAAGCATTAAAACTAAACGCTCAAGTCCCATTGCAAAACCAACGGCTGGAGTTGCTTTACCACCAAGTTGCTCAACTAAACCATCGTAACGACCGCCAGCACAAACTGTACCCTGAGCACCTAAACTTTCAGTAATCCATTCAAAAACTGTGTAATTATAATAATCTAAACCACGTACCAGCCTTTCGTTAACCTGGTATTGGATACCTAAAGCGTCTAAACGTTCACACAAACCTGAAAAATGTTTTTTCGATTCTTCGCCAAAATAATCAGATAATCTTGGAGCATCTTTTAAAATCACCTGAATATCAGAATTTTTGGTATCTAATACTCTTAATGGATTAGTTAACATTCTGCGGCGACAGTCATCATCTAATGCTGATTCATGCTGCTTTAAAAACTCAACTAAAGCATCACGGTAAGTTGCTCTTTCTTCATTTGAACCTAACGAGTTAATTTCTAAACGAACCTGCTCTTTAATACCTAGCTCTTTCCACATTCTAGCCGTTAGAGCGATAATTTCCGCATCTATATCCGGTCCATTCATGCCAAATGTTTCCACCCCAAATTGATGGAATTGACGATAACGTCCTTTTTGTGGACGCTCGTGACGGAACATAGGTCCCATATACCATAATCGCTGAATCTGGTTATACAACAAACCATGTTCATTACCGGCACGTACACAACTGGCGGTTCCTTCTGGTCGTAAGGTTAAGCTATCCCCGTTACGATCATCAAAGGTATACATTTCTTTTTCTACGATATCTGTTACTTCACCAATTGAGCGTTTAAATAGCTCTGTCATTTCGACAATTGGCATTCTGATTTCGCTATAACCATAGCGATTCACTACATCTCTTAATACAGATTCTACTTTTTGCCAGACTGGCGTTTGGCTCGGCAAACAGTCGTTCATGCCTCGAATTGCCTGAATATTTTTTGACACGCTTTTTCTCGCTTACACTCAGTTACACACTCAGCGATTAATTAACAATATATTACAAAAGGCTGAATTATAGAGAACTTCACCTAAAAGGCAAAGCGCCCTATTTTAGTTGCTTAATATCTAGTCAACTTACATCCAATTTAATGCAATTGAACTGTTTTAATCTACTTGCTGAACATCAATTTTGTTTTTTTCATCTACCCGAGCCGCTTTTGCTCTGATGTGTTTCTCTAACGTATCCACAATATCGTCATTATCTATACGTTCTTTCTGGCGTTCACCGTCTACATAAAACCCACTTTGTTTAGCTGCGCCGGCTAAACCAATGTCTGACGCTAATGCTTCACCCGGGCCGTTTACCACACAACCAATAATGGAAACATCCATTGCGGTGGTAATATCATCAAGCCTTTGTTCTAACGCATTAACCGTTTTAATCACATCAAACTCTTGTCTTGAACAGCTTGGACATGCAATAAAATTAATTCCTCGGCTACGGATTCTCAGTGATTTTAAAATATCAAAACCGACTTTAACTTCTTCAACCGGATCGGCCGCCAGTGAAATTCGTAACGTATCACCTATGCCTTCATTTAATAAAATGCCTAAACCAATTGCGGATTTAACTGCGCCGGTTCGTGCACCGCCAGCTTCGGTAATACCTAAATGCAGCGGGTTATCAATTTGCTGAGACAATAAACGATACGCATCAACAGCTAAAAATACATCCGATGCTTTAACACTCACTTTAAATTGATCAAAGTTAAGCCTGTCCAAAATATCGACGTGACGCATCGCTGACTCTAACAATGCCTGCGCAGTCGGTTCGCCGTATTTTTCTTGTAAATCTTTTTCAAGTGAACCGCCATTGACCCCAATTCTAATTGGAATATTGTTATCACGGGCACAATCAACAACAGCACGAATTCTATCTTCACGACCAATATTACCCGGATTAATACGTAAGCAGTCGACTCCATATTCAGCCACTTTTAAGGCAATGCGGTAATCAAAGTGAATATCGGCAACAATCGGAATATTAGTTTGCTGTTTGATAAGCTTAAATGCTTCTGCCGCTTCCATTGTTGGTACAGATACCCTAACAATATCTGCGCCAGCTTGCTCAACTCGATTAATTTGAGCGACCGTTGCTTCCACATCCGTTGTTAATGTATTGGTCATAGTTTGTACGGCAATTGGTGCATCGCCACCTACCGCAACAGAGCCAACCCAGATTTTTTTAGTTTGTTTGCGTTTAATTGGTGTTTCTTTAAACATAATTATTCATTCTCTAACGGTAATGAAAAACGAGCTACCATGCCTTTTTTAAACTGTTGCATATCAATAGCTTGATCATTATAACTAACTTGTACATTTTCCGGTGCACCTAATGTAATTTCAAACGGTGCTTGTCCGCTTACTTGCATTAAACGGCCGGCTTTTTTAACCCCATAAGCAATTCTTTCACCTGTGGCATCTAAAATATTAATCCAACAATCCGCTTCAAATTGCATACTAACAACATGCTCACCGGTGACCACTTGATTTGATTCAGGCTCAGCATTTACCGCTGTTAGCTCTGCGTCTGCATCACTGGTATTTGGTTCTGCTAAAAAGGTTTGTTCAGAACTGGATATAACGTCTTCAGTGGCCTCGATGTTGGCAGGTTCTATATTTTCTGGTTCAGCCACTTCTGAATCTGTTAGTACATTTTCTGTTAGCTCTGCTTCATATTCAGCCGCAGTCAATTCAGTTTCATTGGTTAAATTTTGCTGAACTTGTTGGGTTAACTCCGCTTGGGTTGGAAAATTATCGGTTTCAGCAACCTCTAACTCAACATTATCTAACTCGATACTTAATGGCGAGTTTGCACTCATTTCATCAGCTGACTTAAAAGACCATAGTGAATCTTTACCGCTGAACCATAAAAAGCCACCAACAATAATGATAAGTAACAAAATAATAAATGGCATGACTAACGAGCGGTCATCTGATTTTTTTAGCTTATTTTTTTTAGAAAAGCTTTTCATATCAATTTTAGGTGCGACCTGACTAATACCTAACGCCTGATATGCTTCAATCACTTTATTTTCATCCACCGCGACTAACTTCGCGTAAGAGCGTAAATACCCTTTAGTAAAAGTAGCAGCAGGCATTTGCTTAAATTCATCCTGCTCTATTGCTTTAACTATCACTAATTTTAAATTTAGGCTGTCTGCAACATCTTGTTGCGATAACTGATTTTGCTCACGCGCCTGCGTTAAAATTGCGCCGGGAGTCGGCAATGAATGGGTCGTATTTTCAGAATTAGTTTCGTTTTCTTGTTCAACTTGAGTCATCATTTTTTAATCGATTCTAAATATAATTGTACTTCTGAGCTTTCCGGAAACTCACCGATTAGCATTTGTGCATAATGTTGCGCTTGTGCACTTTGTCCGCTTGCCTGAGCTAGCTGATAAGACAGCCATAAAATACTCGCATTATGTCCTTGAACCAGTTTATCTAATCTTTGCAGAAATCTTTTAGCGTCTGCTAAATTATGTTCATCTATTGCTATTTGCGTTAAATAAGCCACCGATTTAACCAGCTTAGGGTCATACCCTAATGCTCTGGCAAAATACGGTTTAGCCTGTGTCTGATAATCCTCAATGCCTGTGTTATATAAACATAAGCCTAAGTTTTCGTAAGTTTGTGCAACTCTAAGATAGCTATCAATTTCAATCGCGGCTAAAAAAAGCTGTTTTGCTTTTTCAACTTCGCCTTGCTGGCATAAAAATACACCATAATTATTATAAGCATCACCATTTTTATCATCTAAGTCGATGACTTTTTCATAATAAGCTCTGGCTTTATCAAAATCATTAACAGTTTGATAATAATAAGCCATCGAGTAGTTTGCCTCGGCTAAATCTGGTGCAAACTCTAATGCTTTTTCTAAATTAAACTTAGCTTGTTGAGTATTACCTTTTTGCAGATAAGTTAACCCCAGTGCAATTCTGTTTTTAGCCGCATTGACCGGGTCTAATTCTTTTTCAACAACGGGTTTATCTGTACCCACATAAGTTTTATGCTGAACACAGCCACTAACCGTAATAGACAATAACAAACAAGCCGCTACAGTCAGTAGCGGCTTGTGATGAATCATACTATTTAGCTCAGGCCATTTTAATATCAATGCTTTCGCCTTTTTGTTGTTTTTTCAACATACGTTTAGTGCGGTCTACCACCTCGCCGACCAGTTGTCCGCAAGCTGCATCAATATCATCCCCGCGAGTTTTTCGTACCACTGTGGTTAAGCCATAACCGGCCAATACTTTTGCAAACCGGTCAATTCTTGAGTTGCTTGAACGGCCATAGTCACTTCCCGGAAACGGGTTAAAAGGAATTAAATTCACTTTTGATGGTGTGCCTTTTAATACTTTAGCAAGTTCATGCGCCTGATCGGTACTGTCATTAATATGATCCAGCATAATATACTCAACCGTGACTTTTTCGTTGGCTTTAGAGCCTTCAATATAACGGCGAGATGCAGCTAAAAATGCTTCAATATTGTACTTTTTATTAATCGGTACAATTTCATCGCGTAAAGTATCATTTGGCGCATGAAGTGAGATGGCTAATGCAACATCAATTTTTTCTTTTAACTTATCTAGTGCCGGTACAACCCCGGATGTACTAACTGTCACCCGACGTTTAGATAAACCAAAAGCTAAATCATCCATCATTAGCTCTAATGCAGGCACTAAATTCGTCAAATTTAACAAAGGCTCGCCCATACCCATCATGACCACGTTGGTGATCGGGCGTTTATTCGTTACTTTTACCGGACCAATATCTTTAGCAACCCGCCAAACCTGACCGATAATTTCGGCAACCGATAAATTACGGTTAAAGCCCTGCTGCGCAGTTGAACAGAATGTACATTCAAGTGCACAACCAACCTGACTCGATACACATAAAGTAGCGCGATCACCCTCTGGTATCCAAACAGACTCAACTTCCTGTCCACCTTTTAGTTTCATCGCATATTTAATTGTGCCGTCTTTTGACGCTTGTCTAACCGAAATTTCCGGCCCTTCAACCACACACTCTTCAGCTAAACGCGCGCGCAAAGCTTTGCTGAAGTTATTCATTTGCGAAAAATCATCCATACCATAATGATAAATCCATTTCATAGCTTGATCGGCACGAAAGCTTTTTTCGCCGATTGAAGCAAAATATTCCCGCATTGCATTGCGGTCTAGATCTAACAGGTTAATTTTGGCTGAATTGGATGACATTTAAACTACTTACCTAAGATGAACGAACAGCCCGCAATTTTACGGCATTCACCGCACATTGCAAATAATAGCAACGACTTAAAAGCAATTTGATTAGTAAATCAACGTAAAACTGTTGGCTTTAGTGAACAAATATTTATTAATCAGAGTTTAATAGCTATTCACTTCTTGTTCTGCAAAAAAATAAGCGATTTCTCGGGCTGCACTCTGTGGGCTATCTGACCCATGAACCGCATTAATTGTCACATTTTCACCATGATCGGCGCGAATAGTACCGGTTGCTGCTTTTTCAGGATCGGTTGTGCCCATAATTTCACGATAAGCTTCAATGGCGTTATCGCGCTCTAAAACCAGTACAACAACTGGTGCAGATAACATAAAACTCATTAAACGAGGGAAAAACTCACGTTCTTTGTGCTCAGCATAAAAACCTTCAGCTTGCTCTTCGGTTAATTTAACCATTTTACAAGCAACAATCGTAAAACCGGCTGACTCTAAACGTTCAATGATAGTACCAATTTTATGGGCGCTGACAGCATTAGGTTTGATAATAGATAAAGTGCGTTCAATTGCCATTATTTTAATTCCTAAATTAAAATGCTAGTGATGTATTTAATCTGGTTCAATCTTATCAATAAATTCATGGTTTTAGTCAAGTTCAATTATCAATAAATTGACCTATTTTTAAAACGCGCAAAAAAAGCCAGCTAATTTAGCTGGCTTTAAGTTTGTTGATTTAGTGATTTTCACTCACCATGTTAATGGTATATTTTGGTATTTCTACCACTAAATCTTCGTCTTTTACAAACGCCTGACAGCTTAAACGTGACTCGGCTTCCAGTCCCCAGGCTTTGTCTAGCATATCGTCTTCCAGCTCATCACTTTCTGCAAGCGAATCAAAACCTTCTCTGACAATCACATGACAAGTTGTACAGGCACATGATTTTTCACATGCGTGTTCAATATCAATTCCGTTTTTAAGCGCTACGTCTAATACGCTTTCACCGTTTTCAGCCTCTGTTACTGCTCCGTCTGGACATAACTCAGGATGTGGTAAAAATATAATTTGTGGCATATTAAATCTCGTCTACCTGTTGGCCTTTTAAGGCAAGTTTAATTGATTGATCCATTCTCAAGGCTGCAAAATCCTGACTTAACTGATCAATTTTTTCAATTTGTTTTTTTATCGCCTCTGCATCATTTTGCAAAGTGAGCTGATGTAAAACCTCAAGTTCGTTTGATAAGGTTTGACGCGATTTCTCATCCAGTAAATGACCGTCTGCTTTAAGCGCGTTACCAAGTGACTCTATCATGCGAGCGGCTTCAACAGTTTGCTCAGCAAATCGTCTTGCCTCAACATCTTCTTGAGCATTATCGATTGATGATTTCAACATAGAAAGAATTTCTTCTTCTTCCAGTCCATAGCTTGGTTTTACCTGAATACTTGCTTGAACACCTGTTGATTTTTCCATCGCGGTCACAGATAACAAACCATCAGCATCTACCTGAAAAGTCACTCTGATATGCGCAGCACCTGCTGCCATTGGTGGAATATCACGCAGCTCAAAACGAGCCAGTGAACGGCAATCTTTAACCAATTCACGTTCACCTTGCACTACATGAATTGCCATAGCAGTTTGCCCGTCTTTAAACGTGGTAAACTCTTGCGCTTTAGCAACAGGAATCGTCGTATTACGACTAATAATTTTTTCAGTTAACCCGCCCATTGTCTCAATCCCTAAAGATAACGGGGTCACATCCAGTAATACCATATCCGAATCTGGTTTATTGCCAACCAAGATATCCGCTTGAATACTGGCGCCAACTGCAACAACTTCATCCGGGTTAATTGAGCTAAGCGGCTGCTGGCCAAAAAATTCTGCCACTTTTTCGCGAACTAACGGCACTCTAGTAGAGCCGCCAACTAACACGACATCTTTAATCTCACCGGCTTTAAGTTGTGCATCTTTTAATGCTCGGCGACAAGCAATAATGGTTTTTTGCACTAATGGCAGCGCCATTTGGTTAAACTCAGCTAAAGATAAAGTTAATTCAATTTGAGTTTGATTATCCAACTTAAACTGAATTTGAGTTGAATCGGCATCAGATAACGCTTCTTTCGCTTTTTTAGCCTGCTCTTTTAACACTCGGCGTTCGCGCGAAGATAATACTTGATTTAACTCAGCTTGAACTTTAATCCAGTTAACAATTGCCTGATCAAAATCATCACCACCTAAGGCAGAATCACCACCGGTTGATAAGACTTCAAATACGCCTTTTTCCAGCTTTAAAATTGAAATATCAAAGGTACCGCCACCTAAATCATAAACAGCAATTTCGCCTTCTTGTTTAGAGTCTAAACCATAGGCAATCGCCGCGGCTGTTGGTTCGTTTAATAGGCGTAAAACTTTTAACCCAGCAATTCGGGCTGCATCTTTTGTACCTTGGCGCTGCGCATCATCAAAATAAGCAGGTACCGTAATCACAACCCCTTGTAGTTCATCACCTAAGCTGTGCTCTGCTCTTTGTTTTAACGCAGATAAAATATCGGCTGAAACTTCAATGGGGGATTTATTGCCTTGACGGGTTTTAATTCGGCTTAAATTAGCAGAGTCACCTTCAAATTGATAAGGTAATTCAGGATATGTGGTTAATACATCATCCAAAGAACGTCCCATAAAACGCTTAACCGATATTATGGTATTTTCTGGATCGGCTTCGGCCTGCTCAAGTGCATTGTAACCAACCACAATATTATCTTGCTGATATTGCACGACAGACGGCAACATTTTAATACCATTTTGATCAGCTAAAGGTAACGCCTCGCCACTGCGTACAGTAGCGACTAATGAGTTGGTTGTTCCTAAATCAATCCCGACAGCCAGTTTACGTTGATGAGGTGCTGCGGTTTGACCGGGTTCTGAAATTTGTAATAAAGCCATAGATTAATTTGCTTAGTTGGTTTTAGTCTGCGATTTGGTCTTCTAAACGCTCTAGTTCGCTATTTAATTTAATCATAAATTTAAGTTTACGAACTGAATTAGCTGCTGCATCAAAATCTTTATTTTGTAATTGTGCACTAATTGCTTGCTGCAATGCACTTTGTTCCTGCTCAAGCGTTTGTTCAAATTCCATAATCGCATTGAGTGGATCAGACATTTGCTGAATATCTTCTAAATGTTCACGATATTCCATTTGCTGCATTAAAAATACAGGATCTTGCAAGGTTTTAGTTTCGTGCGAAAGTTCAATTCCGGCCATGGCTAATAAATATTCAGCGCGGGCAACCGGTGATTTTAAAGTGCTAAAAGCATCATTGATTTGAGCAGATTTTTTAACTGCTAATAAGCGTTCAGATTCACTGCCACTGGCATACTGATCAGGATGAAAAGCTCGTTGTAATTGGCGGTAACGATCCGCCAATTGTTTCACATCGAGGTCATAACCCACTTCAAAGTTAAATAACTCGAAATAATTCATTGATTACCTATCGATGGAAGAAGCGTTGAAGAATATTTTTAAACGTGAAAGCTCTCACCGCAGCCACATTCATCTTTTACATTCGGGTTATTAAATTTAAACCCTTCGTTCAACCCTTCTTTAGCAAAATCAAGCTCAGTGCCGTCCAGATATAATAAAGATTTAGCGTCAACAATGACTTTAACGTCTTTGTCTTCAAAAACCTGATCATCGGCATTAAGCTCGTCCACAAATTCAATAATATAAGCCATACCCGAGCAGCCAGAGGTTTTTACCCCTAAGCGTAAACCAATGCCTTTTCCTCGGTTTAACAAAAAATGTCTAACTCGGTCAGCTGCGGTTTCGGTCAATGTAACTGCCATTGGGTATTAACTCCTAAATTTATCTCTGGGTAACTGTATAAATCTTAACTGCGCTTCGATTTATAATCGTTAATTGCGGCTTTAATTGCATCTTCAGCCAAAATTGAACAGTGAATTTTTACCGGAGGTAAAGCTAGTTCCTGCGCAATATCAGTATTTTTGATGCTTGATGCTTCTTCAATCGATTTACCTTTAACCCATTCAGTTACTAATGAGCTTGAAGCAATCGCAGAGCCACAACCATAAGTTTTAAACTTAGCGTCTTCGATGATGCCGTCATCTGAAATTTTTAATTGTAATTTCATCACGTCACCACAAGCTGGCGCACCTACCATACCAGTTGCAACATTTGCATCTGATTTATCGAAACTACCTACATTACGAGGATTCTCATAATGGTCGATTACTTTTTCACTATATGCCATGATTCAATTCCTCTTTAACTTAGTGGTGAACCCACTCAACTTTGCTCAGGTCAACACCATCTTTAAACATATCCCACAATGGAGACATTTCACGAAGTTTTGCGATTGCATCCTGAATCACACTAACAACATAATCAACTTCTTCTTCGGTGGTGAATCGACCCATGCTAAAACGAATTGAGCTATGTGCTAATTCGTCATTTAAACCCAAAGCACGTAATACATAAGAAGGCTCTAAACTTGCAGATGTACACGCTGAACCAGATGAAACCGCCATGTCTTTTAAAGCCATGATTAACGATTCACCTTCTACATAGTTAAAACTGATGTTTAAGTTACCTGCTACTCGGTGTTCAAGTGAGCCGTTAACATAAACTTCTTCAATACCTTTAACGCCGTCTAATAATTTATTTCTTAAATGTAATAAACGTGCATTTTCTTCAACCATTTCTTCTTTAGCGATATGAAACGCCTCACCCATACCAACAATTTGGTGAGTCGCTAAAGTACCAGAACGGAAACCACGTTCATGACCGCCACCATGCATTTGAGCTTCTAGGCGGATTCTTGGTTTACGTCTTACATATAAAGCGCCAATACCTTTAGGGCCATATACTTTATGTGCAGAAAAAGACATTAAATCGACTTTTAACTGAGTTAAATCAATCTCAACTTTACCGGCACTTTGTGCTGCATCAACATGAAAAACGGTCTTATTTGCTCGGCATAATTCGCCAATTGTTTCAATGTCCTGAATCACACCAATTTCATTGTTAACATGCATAACACTCACTAAAACAGTGTCTTCTCTAAGTGCAGCTTTAAATTTTTCTAAATCGATTAAACCATCTTGCTGAACTTCAAGGTAAGTGACTTCATAACCTTGACGCTCTAACTCACGGCAAGTATCTAAAACAGCTTTATGTTCAGTTTTTACAGTAATAATATGCTTACCTTTTTTACCATAAAACTTAGCTGCGCCTTTAATCGCTAAATTGTTTGATTCTGTTGCACCAGAGGTAAAAATAATTTCACGTGGATCTGCATTAACCAGCTCAGCGATTTGGCCACGTGCAATATCAACCAACTCTTCTGCCTGCCAGCCAAAACGGTGAGAACGAGATGCAGGATTACCAAATACACCATCAGGGCATAAACACTGCATCATTTTTTCAGCCACCCGAGGATCCACAGGGGTTGTTGCTGAATAATCTAAGTAAATTGGTAACTTCATTTATCTCTCCGCATACATTTAATATGGCTTAATTTGCACTTTGCAAATTACAAACTAACTAATTTCGTCTAACGATATTTGCCCTAAAGCAAAAGCTGAATGAGTTCTTTGTTTTTTATTTTGTCTTTCAGCTACTACCCTAACTTCCTGTTTATCGACCAAGGATTTTAGGGTGATATCATTTAAAAAGGAGGCTATTCTATCACTTAACTCGTCCCACAGACTATGAGTTAAACATTGAGCTCCGCCCTGACAACCCGCTTTGCCATTACAACGAGTTGCGTCTACTGATTCATCTACTGCATTAATAATTTGACCGATAGAGATATCATTCATTTCTCGTCCAAGTAAATAACCACCGCCCGGTCCACGAACACTGGTTACAACACCTTGTTTTCTTAAACGAGCGAATAATTGTTCGAGATAACTCAAAGAGATATCTTGACGTTCAGAAATGTCAGCTAATGGCACTGGGCCTTGTTTAGCATGCAGAGCAACATCTAGCATGGCTGTAACGGCGTAGCGCCCTTTTGATGTTAATCTCATAACTCATTATTCTCCGTGGTCTATGCGTGCATTATCTATTACCTGAGTAAAATAGTCAAGTAAATACCCGACTAAATTACTCAGGATTGCACCATGCCACAGCTAATGAGCAGGGGTCTTATTGGAAGGTAGAGAAAAATACGCCAAATGCAGGAATTGTCAACTCTCCTTGCTCAATTTTTGCATTATTATGGCTATTTAATTTGATCTGAGTTAAATCCTTTAATGCGTCTGACTGAATATTAAGCACTTTATCTGTAAAGTTAAATGCCGCTAAAATATTCTGCCCTGATGCAGGATCAACCCGTTTAATCACCAAACAATTAGGATCTAAATCTAAAAACTCTAAACTACCGTTTATTAATGCTGGCTGCTGTTTACGCCATTTCATAAATGCACGGTAAGCATTTAAAACTGAGTTTTCATCTTTTTCCTGTAAGTTAACCGATTTAGTCACATGCGCTTCATCAACCGGTAACCAAGGTGTGCCATCACTAAAGCCTGCATTTTTTGCCTGATCGTCCCAAGGAATAGGTGTACGGCAGCCGTCACGGCCTTTAAATGTTGGCCAGAACTCAATTCCATACGGGTCTTGTAATTTATCATAAGGAACTAAAGCTTCGGTTAAACCTAATTCCTCACCTTGATAAACACACAAGCTGCCTCTGAGCGAGCCTAACATTGCAGTCACCATTTTTGGAAAATCTGGATTTTGCGTATTTTCACCCCAGCGAGTCACAACACGGGCAACATCATGGTTACCCACCGCCCAACAAGGCCAGCCATCCGTTAATGCTGATTCTAAAGTGGATACCGTATTTTTAACATAATCCGTACTGTAATCATCGGTTAATAGCTCAAAGCTGTATGTCATGTGTAGGCGGTTATCACCTTTACTATATTCAGCCATTGTTTTAAGCGAATCTTCCGATGAAATCTCACCCAATGAAACTGTGCCCGGATATCTATCTAATAAAGCTCTGATTTGCTCAATAAACCCAATATTTTCAGGACGCTCGTTATTAAAATAATGATACTGGTAAGCATAAGGATTATCTTCGCTAAATCCACGCCCTGCTCTTAATTCTTCCGGTTTAGCTGGGTTGTCTCTTAATTCCTGATCATGGAAACAGAAAGTAATCGCATCTAAGCGCAGCCCATCTACCCCACGTTTTAGCCAAAATTCAACATTGTCTAATACGGCTTTTTGAACATCTGAGTTATGGAAATTTAAATCTGGCTGACTTGCTAAAAAGTTATGCAGATAATATTGGCAACGTCGAGAATCCCATTGCCATGCTGGCCCACCAAAAATGGCCTGCCAATTATTAGGTGGTGTTCCGTCTGGGTTTGGATCGGCCCAAACATACCAATCCGCTTTTTGATTGGTTTTATCCTGACGACTTTCCGTAAACCAGTCATGTTGATCAGAGGTATGACTCAATACCTGATCTATCATTACTTTAATATCCAATGAATGCGCTTTTTCGATTAATTCATCAAAATCAGTCAAATCACCAAAAATTGGATCAATGTCACGGTAATCACTAATGTCATAACCAAAATCTTTCATTGGCGATTTAAAGCATGGAGATATCCAGATCGCATCCACTCCTAAACTCGCAATGTAATCGAGCTTATTAATAATGCCTTTTAAATCACCTATGCCATCATTATTACTATCGTGTAAGCTTCTTGGATATACTTGGTAAATGACAGCGCCACGCCACCAATTTAAATTTTCTGTCATAGCATCACCTCTAGGGCTAAAAAATACAGGTGAGAATCAGCCTGTTAAACTTTCATTTACATTTATCTTAACGCATCAAATAAAACTCGCACCATGCATACGTATGCAGCTAACAAATAAATTTATCTAAATAGAAGTCACCGAAAATTTATGTATTAAAACCAATTAAATAAATTGAATACGTATGTAAAAGTAACATTTTTACAACTTATTCATCTATGATTAATAGCAAAATACAAATGTTACTTTGAGCATATAATTGAGGAAACTGTATGACAATAATTAAACCCAAGCATGCTAAGTTAAGTCTATTAAACAGTGCAATTCTAAGCAGCTTATTATTATCTGGTTGTAACTCAACGCCAGCTAATCCACAAAATAAAGCTGAATCTAATTTAAGCTTTTACGGTACTAGCGAGCCTTTTGCCAGCGAAGCTGTTTATTTTGTGATGACAGACAGATTTGTGGATGCAGACCCAAGTAATAACTACGAAACTCAGGGAGGCAAATTCCCAACGTTCAACCGAGAGTTAAAAGGCGAAGACGGCAAAGTTGCCAATGTGGGTTATATTGGCGGCGATTATAAAGGGATTTATCAAAATGCTGATTATATTAAATCACTTGGTTTTAGCTCTGTTTGGTTAACTCCAATTGTTGATAACCCAGACCAAAACTTTTCTGGCGGTGAAGAAATAACCTATGGCGGCATGTTTAAAGATGGCGGTAAAACAGGTTACCACGGTTATTGGGGGGTTAACTTTTTTGAAGAAGACGAACATTTATATTCAGATAACTTTAAATTCAAGCAATATAGTGCAGCCATGCGCTCAAAAGGTTTAAAAACTGTTTTAGATATAGTCGCCAATCACGGTTCACCGGCTTATACCATGCCTGAAGATCAAGCAAAATTCGGCGAAATTTATGATCAAGACGGCAGCTTAATTGCAGATCATCAAAATCTTCACCCAACCAAATTAGATCCAAATAACTCTTTGCATCAGTTTTATCGTAACGAACCTGACTTAGCTCAGTTATCTGATACTAATTTTGAAAACCCAGCTGTGCTGGATTATTTTACCCGGGCCTATTTATATTGGATAGAGCAAGGTGCAGATGCGTTTAGAATAGATACCATTCGTCACATGCCACATGAATTCTGGAAAGCTTTTGCTGATAATATTCGTGCAAAACACCCAGACTTTTTTATGTTTGGTGAAAGCTTTGTATACGAAGCCGATTTTATTGCCGAGCATACTTTACCTGAAAACGGTAAAGTGAGTGTCTTGGATTTTCCGGGACAAAAAGCAATGACTCAGGTATTTGAAAACAAAGACAGCAGCTTTGCTGAACTTGAAAGCTACCTTTATTTACAACAAAGTCCTTATCATAACCCTTATGATTTAATGACTTTTTATGATAACCACGATATGGCACGCATGAATGCAGATACGCAAGGTTTTATCAACGCCAATAACTGGTTATTTACCAGCCGTGGTATACCTGTAGTGTATTATGGTTCAGAAATTGGTTTTATGGCCGGAACTAAAGAGCACGAAGGCAACCGTAATTATTTTGGTCAGCAAAGAATCGATTCAGCCATGAGTAACCCAATTGCTCAAGCGTTAAAAACCATAGCGCATGTGAGAGCTGAGCATGTTGCACTTCAAAAAGGTTTACAACTTAACATTGATTTTGCTAAAGATACTGCTGCGTTTTATCGTGTTTACCAAAAAGATGGCGTTAACCAAACGGCTCTAGTTTTACTTAACAAAGCAAATCAGGCCAAAACCATCGAGTTAACTAACCTGATTCAACCTGGTAGCTATACTAATGCAATTAACGGCGAAACCATCAAATTAGCAGATAAACTAAGTTATCAGTTAGATGCTAACGGTGTTGCGGTATTGATCTTAGATGGCGTAATCACTCAACCTGAGCTTATCGCCCAATTAAAAGAGTTACAGCAGGTTGTTCCCGAATAACAGTTAATAAAGTCTGAGGCCAGAAATGTCTGGCCTCTTTTTTCATTTGATTTTTATCTAAAACTTTAAATAAAACGCTTTGCATAAAGCTTTATAAGCTGGGCTGTATTGATTATCTTGCTGATAAATCAATAAGCTTTGCTGCTGATAAGCAGGCTCGCGATCAAACTTACTTTCACATCTATAGTGGTTAATCTGGTCAGCAGATTTTTCAAACCTTAAACAAACTCGTTTAGCGGCTTTATTTGGTGCTGGCATAATGTCTAATCTGGCGATCAGGTTAAAACCTTTTTCACCGGCGATACTAACTAACTTATCCGCAATATCTGCCGGAATAATCATTTCTAGTTTAGCTTTATTTTTTAATACCAAATGGCATTGAGTAAACCAATCCGACCACGAGTTGCCTTGTAATTGTCTAGCCAGTTGCCTTTGTTGATCACTACAATTATCAGATGAAAAATAAGGTGGATTAGCAATTGCCCAACTGTAATAATCCGACTGCTGCAAATCAAAAAAGTTGACCTGTCGCACCGCTAACCTGTCGCGCCATTTTGAATTTATAAAATTATCTTCAGCTTGTTGGCAAGCGGCTGAATCTAGCTCAATAGCATCTAAATAAACAGGTGATAAACTGGCTTGTGTTTTTTGCGCCAGCATTAAACTTAAAATACCAGTACCTGTGCCTATATCCAAAACGTGATGTGAAGCGGCCAAGCTGCTAGCTGAATTAAGTTTATTATCATCTTCATCTAATAAATCGGCTAGCTGGCTCCAGCTTCCTAAAATTAAGCTATCCGTGCTCACTTTCATTGCGGCTAAATCTTGTTTAACCGTAAATTGCTTACATTTAAACATGCTGAGTTTACACTCTTTGAGGTTGCGGCTTTTTGTATTTTATCATGGCGTATTTAAACACTTTTCCCAAAACCACCGCCACCTGGCGTTTCTATTCTAAATCTATCTTTTGGGGTTACCTCAAATCGGCAAGATGGCGCTAACACTTGAGTTTGTGCATTTGCTTTAATTAATACGTTTTTACCACAAAGGCCATTTTCACCACCTGCCAAACCAGATGGTTCAATAACCCTTGAGTTTGTCAACAAATTGACTTGCATGTTTTGCAAAAACTCAATTTCACGAATTAATCCATTTCCTCCATTAAATTTGCCAGTGCCACCAGAATGCTGACGAATCGAAAACTCACGTAAAATAACAGGATATCTTTGCTCAAGGATCTCAGGATCGGTTAGTCGAGAATTAGTCATGTGGCTATGCACCGCATCAGTTCCGTTATAATAATCTCCGGCGCCGGTTCCACCAGCTAGGGTTTCATAATATTGATAATCCCGATTACCAAATGACACATTATTCATTGTTGTCTGGCCGGATGCCTGAATCGCCAATACCTGTAATAAACAGCTCACAATCGCTTGTGACACTTCCACATTACCGGCAACCACTGCTGCCGGAAACTCAGGCGATAACATGCAGCCTGACGGCACAATCACTTTGAGTGGTCTCATACACCCTGAATTAAGCGGAATCGCTTTATCAACCAAGCTACGAAATACATATATCACTGCGGCATCGGTAATTGAGCGCGGCGCATTAAAATTATTATTTTGCTGCTCACTGGTTCCGCTAAAATCAATACTGGCCTGATTTGCTTGCAAATCAATTTGAATATTAACTTTAATGACTGCACCATTATCCATCTGCTGAACATATTGACCACTTTTGAGTTTTTGCAGCGCATTAATAACGGCTTGTTCTCCATTATCTAAAATGGCGTCCATCACCTGATTGATATAAGTTAATCCTTGGCTTTGAGTTAACTTAATTAAGGCTTCTGCCCCCCATTTATTTGCAGCTAATTGTGCTGCTAAATCTGCAATATTTTGCTGAATATTACGCGCAGGATATTCACCCTGACTAAAAAATGATTTGATCCAATGAGTATTTAAACTGCCATTTTCTGCAATCTTTTCCCCTTCAAAAATCAAACCTTCTTCTAAAATACTCGTGCTATTAGCCGGCATAGATCCGGGGGTAATGCCACCCACATCGGCATGATGCGCCCGCGATGCCAAATAAAAATCAGGCTGAATACTGTTACTGGTAAACACCGGTGTAATTAAGGTTAAATCAGGTAAATGAGTGCCACCGGCATAAGGCGAATTAATTATATAACTGTCGCCTGCTCGCATATTAGTAACCTTATTAGCAAGATAACTAACCGAATGCGACATAGAGCCTAAATGCACTGGCACATGCGGCGCATTAGCAATTAACTCAGCATTAGCATTAAAAATTGCGCAGGAGAAATCCAATCTTTCCCGAATATTGACTGAATGAGCTGTTTTAGCCAGTGTTAATCCCATTTGTTCTGCAATTGCCATAAACTGGTTATTGTAAATTTCCAGTTCAATTGGGCTGATATGTAACTTTTGAGGCTGCGCTAAGTTTTTTTTAATTTCACTGGTCGTTTTATTTTCAGCTTTATTTGCAATATCAGATTTGGCAGTTGTAATTTGACTAATTTCAAGCATATTAAATTGATTTAATTTAACCTGCCAACCTGGCTCAATTAAATTAGTACCGGTTTTTTCAACAATAATCGCCGGCCCATCAATCACTTTACCCAGCAAATCCGCACTTTGATATACGCTCACTTGATGCCAGTCAGACTTTAAATAACAATCCACTGAATAACAGTTGACATCATCAAGAGTATCCGTTTTTAAAGAGTCTAAAGTAATAATTGGCGTATCATCAAGTTGGTTATCTGAGCGGTTAAATTCAATATTTAAACTATGTTCAACAATCACAGAATCAATTAAAATAGCACTACGACTATCCAGATAACCAAACTCTTGCAAATGCTTTTGCGCAAATTCAGCTTGCATGGTTTCAACATCAGCTAGTTCAACTTCTAACCTAACTTCTGCACCACTATATTTTAATAATGCTTTAATACTAGAGTTAATCTGAGCCTGCTTATCCATTGCAGTTAAATAAGCAATTTGTTTATCGGCTACCGTTTTATATTTAAGCTGAAGTTGAGTTAAGTTTTGTGGGGTTAATTCAAGCTGAATACTCACTTCATCCGTTTGAGTTTGCTCAGCTAACCCAATACCAAAAGCGGACAAAACCCCCGCATAAGGATGAATTAATATTTTCTTAATACCTAATTCTTCTGCAATCAAACAAGCATGTTGACCACCAGCACCACCAAACGAAGTTAAACAATATTCGCTAATATCATAACCTCGCTGGGTTGATATTTTGGCAATTGCATTGGCCATATTATCAACTGCAATTTTGATAAAACCACTGGCAATATCCGCAACAGATAAGGTCACACCATCTTGCTTTAATGCTTGTTGAATGTGTTCAATTGCACTCAAAGATGCTTGTTTATCTAAAGTTTGATCGGCATTTTTACCAAACACAGCTGGAAATAACTCTGGCTGAAGTTTGCCCAAAACTAAATTACAGTCAGTAACGGTTAATGGCCCTTGATTTCGGTAACAGGCAGGTCCGGGAAATGCACCGGCAGATTCAGGCCCTACTTGAAAACGGCCATCCTGATAATAACAAATCGAGCCGCCACCTGCCGCTACAGTGTGAATATTCATCATTGGGGTAGCGAGTCGGATACCGGCAATTTCACTGTGATAACTTCGTTCTAACTCACCGGCAAAATGACTCACATCAGTTGATGTTCCGCCCATATCAAAGCCGATCATTTTATTAAACCCTGCTTGTTTTGATACTTTAACTGCACCAACAATCCCACCCGCAGGGCCAGATAAAATCGCATCTTTACCATGAAACTGTTCAGCTAAAGTTAACCCGCCATTTGACTGCATAAAATACAAAGGCACAGTATTAAGCTCTGCCGCAATTTGATTAACATAATCTTGCATCACCGGGTTTAAATAAGCATCGGCAACACACGTATCACCACGAGGTATTAACTTAATGGTTTGACTGGCCTGATGCGAAAGCGAAACCTGCTTAAAATTTAATGAACGGGCAATTTCAGCAATTTGTTGTTCATGCTGTGGATTTTTCCAAGAATGCATTAATACTACAGCCAGCGACTGATAACCTTGCTGTTTTAATTGAGTTAACTGAGTTAAAACCGCCTGTTGATTAAGCTTGGTTTCTATTTCACCACTCACCAGAATGCGCTCATCTACTTCAATCACTGTTTCAAACAAAGTATCCGGCAGTTGAATATGTAAGGCAAAAATATCCGGCCGATTTTGATTGGCAATTTTTAACGCATCAGCAAAACCTAAAGTCGTTACTAAAGCTGTTTTTTGGCCTTTTTTTTCGAGTAGTGCATTGGTCGCAACCGTAGTGCCAACTTTTACACTTTCAATTATTTGGCTGTCGATAAGGTGATTATTAATTAAAGCATTAGCAGAGTTTAAGATTGCTTTAATCCCAGCAATAGCCGAGTTTTGATAATGTGCCGGATTCACTGATAATAATTTATGAGTGATAAATTCACCACTGGGATTAATCGCAACAATATCAGTAAAAGTACCGCCTCTATCTACCCAAAACTGCCAACCAGCCAATGTCTGCCTCTCTTATCTAAAGTTTTATATTTTTTATTATTTATAGCGTTATTTAATTGTGCTATTTAATCGTGCTTTTATTCGCTTGCTTAACCGCGCTGCGCTTTTAACGGTTTAATTAAATAATCCAAATTTTCCATTTTCACCGCTAAAGTAATCTGCATTAAATGCCCTAACTCGCCTTTTGGCCATTCTTTTTTCTGAAACCATAACAAATATTCTTCGGGTAAATCGATTAATGCCCTGCCGGCATATTTGCCAAATGGCATTTGCGTATTGGCTATTTTGATTAAGTCAGTTTGCTGCATTGTTTTATTCTGTTCGATTTGATGTTCGGTTTAGTGCTCGGTTTTATACAGGTTTTACTATTCAGCAGTCTAGTCAGCAATAAAACGCTTGATCAAAGCCGCCAGCTCAGCCGGATTTTGCATGTGAAAATGATGCCCGCCAGCCAAACGTTGAATTTCAAGTTGTTTAAAATAAGTTTGTCGATTATAAATCGCGCGGGCAATGCTCGGATACCCATTTAAAGCCAAAACAACCAAACAATCCACTTGAATGGCTTCAATATAAGCTTTGGCCTGAGCTTCGTCTAAGCGAATCGGTGATAAGGTTTTGACTCTCGGATCGCTTCGCCAAATAAAACCATCTGCCAATAATTCGATATTACGCTCAATTAATAAACCGGCTAATGCGTCGGTTAAATCACTCATTCTGGCTCTGGCCTGAATTAAACCAGGTAACGATTTTAAACTGCGCATTTTTCGGTTATTTTTGTTATTAGCAGAGTCAGAATCTGGTGTGGATTTTTCAAGCTGTAAACGGCTCTCAAATGCAGCTTGCATATTGTCTACCAAAGCGTCGGCATTAGAGGTAAAGGCTGCGGATGATTCCAATAAAATCAATTTCTTTACTTTATCTTGTTTTAACGCGGTATAAACCGAGGCTATCATCCCACCCATTGAATGCCCAAGTAAATAAAAAGCTGGTAAATTGAGTTTATCGACCAATAAATAAAGATCATATACCCAATCCACTAAGTGGTAATGACTAAATTCTGGTCGATGCGATGAATAACCATGTCCGGCTAATTCCAGCGCAATAATATGATAACCATCAAAAAAAGCAGCTAGCGGGGTAAAGCTGGCCGCATTATCTAACCAGCCATGTAAACACAACAATACAGGTTTATCAGCCAGTTGCTTAGGTTGGGAAGAATCGCTTAGTTGAGAAAAATCAAAGTTAGTTAAAAAGCTATAACTTAAAGTGGGATTAAGGCTGACAACATTTTGTTGCCAGCCAAATGAGTCTTGTTTTGCCATAAAATCAATAAAGAATTACTGAACCATTTTACGTTCAGATTTGGGTTTTGGCTTATTATTGTTTGGTTTTGGAATATAGTACGGGTGTAAATGATGGTAGCGGCTCCAATACCAACGGCTTGAATAAGGCCAAAACGGATCACGCCAATAATCTTTATCCCTAACTTGTGACTCTTTTGGCCACAAATGTATTTGGCTTTGTTTTAAAACCGGATAATAAATAACCTGCTCATCAATTTTGCCTTGCTCAGGTTCGCCAATCACCCCAAGCGCACTAACTAAACGGCCTTGTTTATAAATATTTGGCTCTAAAAAACCATCCACATACACTCGAAACCGGCCTAACGAGTCATCTCCTGGCTTTGGTTTTGAGCTGTTGTAAGTATCGTACTGAACCAGCTCCAGCATAGTTAGCTGCGACTTGTGTGATATTTTTGCAATCACTCCACCCCAACGAGCTTGTTCACCTACATTCTGTTTCGCGTTTTGACTGGCTTGCTGATAGCTCACCAGTTTAACATTGTCTGCAACTCTTAAATTTTCCGGCACTGTGCTACAGGCACTTGCCAATAAAGTAGATAACAGAGCAATACTTAGTTTTAATTGTTTAATTGCGACTTGCATAAATACCTCGCCAACTCGAATAAAGTCCGTATAAACCAGCAGCTAACCATATAATAATCCAAATTAATTCTGGAATATAAGTTAAGTTAGCCAAACTTGCGCCATCTCCTCTGGCCTGCCCGTCGATTAAATACCAAGGGCTTTTGATGGCATTAAGTATAACGCTTATCCCGATAAACATCAGAACCGCTTTCAGCCAATTGTGATCCAGTTTGCGGAACATCAACAAATTCAGCGCCAATAAAAAAACCAAAATTAAAATTGTTAAAATATCGCGTGCCCACAGGATCAGGCTAACAGAGAATAAAGCTAAAGTTAACAGGCTGAATAATCGGGCTATTTTAGCTTTTTTCTGGGCGATACCAATAATTAGCCAACCCCAAAACACAGCGCCTAAATAACCAGCTAGCGTAATCAGAATCGGCATGCCACCCTGACTAATACATAAACCTGAGCCGTTTGGATTTAAACTAATCGACAAAACTTGCCCGCCCGTTGCTAAAGCAACCAAGCCGTGGCTAATTTCGTGAAAATATGTTTCAAACCATTTCAGCGGAATTCTAACAATTGGCACAAATTCCAAAGCCAAAGCAATGAATACAAATACAATAAATTGAATTTTAGGATGTTTCATTAAGCTTTACCCTGAGCTGCTTTATTCTTAAATTCAAGCTTTGTTTAAACTTATTGAGCAGATTTAACCTAATCGGCTGAGATTATTTTAGGTTATTTTCCCGGTAATTTTTGCCATGTCACTTGATCGCGTACATAACTCGGACAAGCTTTATCAGCCGACGTAAACTTGCCTTGCTTAAATTCAGTTAACGCAAGATAAGCAATGTCCAAAGCATTTGGGAACTCAATGTCTGTTGAGATTTGAGCATTAATTTGCTCAGTTAACAGGTCATGATAAGTTTGCCAGCCAGTACCAACCGCCTGCCAGTTAATGCTTTTATCTAAATGATTGAGTGCATTTTGTGGTGGACAAACCACCTCATCGATTAATACTTGAGTTAACCCTAATCCTTGGGTTTGATAAGCGCCTAAATAAATTTCATTCATTCTGGCATCAATTGCACTAATCACATTTTCTGTTTTATATTCACGATACAACGCATGTGCCATTGCCGCTAAACTAGAAATACCAACAACCGGTTTATCTGCACCAAAAGCCATTCCTTGCACAATGCCAGTAGCAATTCGCACGCCGGTAAAACTGCCCGGCCCTTTGCCATAGGCAATAAAATCAATATCTGCCAAGGTTAACTTTGCCTGAGCCAAGACCTGCTCAGCCATAACCAAAATGCGCTTGTTGTGCTCGCGCGGGCACACATCAAACTCAACAAATTCAGCCTCTGGTGTTAATACCGCAGCTGAACAGGCTTCCGTTGAAGTATCTAATGCTAAAATGCGATAGTTTTGCGTTTCGCTCATTTAATATCTCTTAATTTCAAATCTTGGATTAGGGCTTGTTGATCTTTTGAGTACGATTTTGCACATCAAATGTCAACCAATCCTAACTTTGCTGTAAAAAATCGCACGCGATACTTAACGTTCGGGTGCGTTTCATATCCGGTAAACTTTGTAAAAATATTTCCCCGTATGGACGACTCACCAGCCTTGGATCGCATATCACTAATACGCCTTTATCTTTTACATCCCGAATTAAGCGTCCAGCACCTTGTTTAAGTGTAATAACCGCTTGAGGGATCTGAATTTTATTAAAAGGATCTTGCCCATTTCTGCGACAATTTTCAATCCGCGCTTGAGTTAGCGGGTCATCCGGCGCAGCAAAGGGTAATTTATCAATAATCACACATTTTAATGCATCACCACGCACATCAACCCCTTCCCAAAAACTGCCGGTTGCTAATAACACTGGGTTAGATTCAGCCAGATATTGTTCTAATAATTTACGCTTAGGTACTTCACCCTGAACCAGAATTGGATTATCAATTGCCGATTTTAAACTCTTCGCCATCAGATTCATCATCCGGTGGCTGGTAAATAAAAAGAAACAGCGGCCTTGGCTGGCGTTAATTAATTCAATCGCCATTTTTTTGAGTTCAGCCAATACACTGCGCTCATGAGGCTCAGGGAAATATCTCGGGATACATAATAATGACTGGTTTTGATAATCAAACGGGCTTTCTAAAGATAAAGATTCAAACTCATTTAATCCTAATAAATCGGTAAAGTGATCAAATTTTCCATCTACCGCTAAAGTAGCCGATGTCATTAACCAAGCTTGTTTTTTATCTGTACGTAAATTGGCAAATTTATCAGCAATTGACAGTGGCGTTAAATTTAACATCGCGTGTCTTGGGGTGGTTTCATACCACAAGCTAACATTGCTTTGATGCCACTGAGTTAACCGCTCCAGTGTTGCTTTTGCTTGTACAATTCGATCAAATAAGTGATCTGCATTTTTGGTGCGGCCAACCGCCAGTTTAATCACCTCATAGCAAAATTCCATCGCTTGTGATAAATGTTCAATGTGCTGGCTAAATTCCTCACTTTGGCCTTTATCCCGCCAATTACCTTTTTCAGGATCTATCGGAAATGCTAATCTAAATTGTTTAGCACTGGTTTGTAATTTATCAGCCGCTTTACCTAACTGGCGAATGTCTTTAAGTTCTGTCCGGTATTCGGCTTCTATATCTTTTGCTAATTCAACAAGCTGGCGGGTTGATAAACGCTGGCCAAAATATTCACAGGCAATATCTGGTATTTGATGCGCTTCATCAAACACGACCACTTGAGAATCCGGCACTATTTCGCCAAACCCAGTGTTTTTCACCGCCATATCCGCAAAATATAAATGATGATTAATCACCACTAAATCTGCATCGGCTGCTTTTTTACGGGCTTTTACCAAATAACAGTCATTATAATCTGGGCACTCTTTACCTAAACAATTATCAATGGTGCTGGTAACTAGAGGAATCGCTTTAGAGTCTTCGGCAATGCTGGTGACCTCACCAATATCACCGCTTTGAGTCGCCACAGCCCAGCGGGTTATTTGTTTTAAATCTTTGGCTATGCTTTTATCTTGTAATAATTCGGGAGATTGTTGCTGTTTATGCCTTAATAAACATAAATAATTACCACGGCCTTTTAACAAGGCGGTTTTAGCTTTACTAACTAAAGCACGTTTTACAACGGGTAAATCACGGTGGTAAAGCTGCTCTTGTAAGTTTTTAGTACCGGTTGAAATAATGACTTTTTGTTCACTTAACAAGGCCGGAATTAAATAAGCAAATGTTTTACCTGTGCCTGTGCCCGCTTCGGCAATTAACAGATCTTTGTTTTTTATTGCGCTTGCAAACGCCTCGGCCAGTTGTAATTGTGCCTGACGCGGCTGATAACCAGAGATCACTTTGGCTAACGCACCATCTTTAGAAAAAACCTGATCAAGTTTTGTCAAAACAACCTCTGGGCACAATAAAATGAGCCATTATCCAGTTTTTAACTAAATTATCTAGCGCTAATTTTAAAAGCAATTTTCACTTAAGAACACACTTGTATTTTATTTTTAATCCGTTCAGATCAGTAAATCAATGTGCTTATCCTGAGCATCTTCAATATCTAATTTATCTTGATTATGAGAGTTAGTTTTTTCTACATCTTCAGATAGTTGGCGTTCTTTTTGTTGCTCATGATTTAAAATCTCTTCTTTTTCATAAACAGGATGCTCAAAAGCTTGTTGCTGAGCTACTAGCTGTTGTTGCTGCTCAGGTGTTAGTGCTTCTGTTTCTTTACCTTCAGAGTCAATCTGTGATGGTTCCATTTCAGATTCAGTTAACTCATCCGTATTCGCTTTTTCATCTAAAATGGTTTCTTGTTTTCCGGTTTGCTGATGTTGACTTGAATGACGGTTTTGTCTGCGGCTAATCACAACATTATTTTGCTCATAATGCTCTTGCTGAGTTTCTTCTTTATAAGCTTCATCTGAAATTTTTGGCTCTTTATTAACGCGTTTTACATTCAGCCTTGGCCGTTCAAGCTTATTTTGAACCACTCTGGGTAAAAATGGGATTAATAAATCTTGGCTCATTTTTGGTCACCGAAATAACAAAATATACCTTTATTGACTTATACATCGGCTGAATTGTTCAAAACGCCAGCAATTTACTTAAAATATTGTGATGTGGAACACAAAAACCGAATCTATTTCTTGTTTAATTTGTATTTTATGCCCTTTCTTTTCGAGCCATGCTGGAATATCCTTAACCGAGGTAGGATCAGTAATAAGTTGAGTTATGCTATCACCCTGCTGGCATTGTTTTAACAGCATTTTAAGTTTAAGCAATGGCATAGGACAAATCAGCCCTCGGGTATCTAGATTAAATTGCATTCACTAAATCTCATTTATGATGCTGGAACTTATTTATCAACATATTAATATTCAGAATAATATCAAAGGTTTTTTATACATGGTGAATTCTTCAATTAACCGACCTGTACTTCCTCAAAATCCGACATTAAAAGACATTAATAAGTTTAAAAAACAATTAAACTGGGGCGATTTGCCGCCTTTTTATCACATGCTTGCTTCATCAATCAGTGAATTAGAAAGCCAGCACTCTATGGGATTTGATAACGCCTTAAAAAAAATCTGCAATCCAACTAACTGGAATATTGAATTGTTAGATGGTTATATTGATGAGCAAAACCAAATTCATGTTGAGCGCAAACCTCGTTTAGCAATTTATCAGTTATTTACTGACCGAGGTTTTGAGTTACATTGTTTTCCGTTTGCTAAGGATAAACAAATTGATCAATATGTAAAAGGCCACAGGTTAATGGAATTTGAACTTTGGGACCCGGGAACAATGAAAGTATTGGGACGAATTAACCAATTACACAAATTTATCGAATATTATTTTCAAAGTGGTGATAAAGCCGACAAAGCGCTAATTTTTTATGCCATGAAAGCAGTTGATAATTTAATTGATTATATGAAAGCGCATGTAGATGTGGTTAAATTTGATGGTGTAAGTATTGAACAATATTATAAAAATTTAGAAAAAAGAATGGATGATTCTGATCTGGATGGTTTGCTTTTAGGGGAATAATGAAACAAATGCAACAAACAATGCTCTAATCAAACATAAACGATTAAAATGATAAAAAGGTATTAGTTTGAAAATTAGGTTTAACAAAATTATTGCGTCTTTAGCAATTGCTTGTCAGCTTTCTACAGTGCAGTTTGCATCTGCAAATTCACAAAGCCCTCATAATTTACCTAATTTAGGGACAGTTGCAGCCAGCTCTCTGACAATTGAGAAAGAAAAGTTAATTGGCAATGTAATTAGAAAACAACTTAGAGCAACTTCCCCTGTTATTAGTGATCCTTTATTAGATGAATACATTAATACATTAGGCAAAAAGCTGGTATCTAAAGCAAATGATGTACGTTATCCATTTGATTTTTATCTAATCAGAAATCCTCAAATTAATGCTTTTGCCACTTTTGGCGGTGTGGTTGCCATTCATACCCAAACTCTGCTTGAAGCTGAAACCGAAAGTGAACTGGTTTCTGTACTGTCTCACGAAATTGCACACGTTACCCAGCGCCATATTGCCCGCTCAATTGAAGAACAACAAAGAAATGCACCATTAACCATAGCCTCGTTATTAGGGGCGATTTTAATTGCAATGGCAGACCCTAGCGCAGGTGCTGCTGCCATTACCACAGCTCAGGCCAGTTCGCAGCAAATGACACTAAACTATACTCGTCAAAACGAAAAGGAAGCTGATCGGATTGGACTCAGAACACTGATTGATGCCGGATATGATCCGCGTGGTGCGCGTGACTTTTTTGTGCGATTAGCAGAGCAAACCCGTTACTCCAGTAAATTACCGGCCATGCTGTATTCTCACCCGTTACCGGATACTCGGGTGAGCGATATTCGAGCTAGAATAGATGGCTTAGCCCCAGTATTTTTACCTGTTAGTAGCGATTTTCAGTTAGCCAAAATCCGTACTGCGGTGTTTTATACCCAAAGACCAGAATATCATATTGAGTTTTTTGAAAACCGGCTCAAAAATGTTAGCCCGCAGCACAAACCTTTTTTCCAGTATGGCCTTGCCCTTGCGTTAATGAAAAATGAAGAATATCTGGCGGCAAATAAAATTATTGATGAGTTGTTAGACAGAGACAGTAGTAATTTATTTTATCTGGATTTAAAAACCGATATTGTAATTGGCTTAAAACAATTCAAAGTCATCTATGAATTACTCGAACAGAAGCTAAAATTAATGCCAAATAACCAAGTGCTGGTGCTTAATTATGCAAACGCGCTGGTTCAGGGCGATCAGGCAAATAAAGCAGTTGATATTTTAAAAGATTTTATTATTCTGCACCCACAGCATTATCTTGCTTGGCAAATAATGGCTGATGCCTATAAACAATTAGGTAACAGGTCTCAATATCATCAGGCACAAGCTGAACTCTACGCGTTAGTTTTAGCTTATCCTAAAGCTATTGATGAATTACACACGGCGTTTAACCATATTGATCGTCAGTCTGAAATCGATAAAAAGCGAATTTCAGCCAGGATTAAACAGTTAAGAAATGAACAAGAAAATCTGAAAAGGCTGTAACTATGTCCAATTACATCATTTATCATAATCCTCGTTGCAGTAAAAGCAGGGAAACTCTCGCCCTGTTGCAAGAACACGGCATTGAGCCGGAAGTTATTTTATATCTGGACACACCACCAAGCATTGAAGCTTTGGCTGAGCTTGCAACTAAATTAAATGTAGAATCCGTTCATGATTTTATTCGTGATAAAGAGGCAATATATAAAGAACTTGATTTAGACGACTTAATGTCTGATGAAGAGTTATTACCTTTAATGAACGAATATCCTAAATTAATTGAACGCCCAATTGTAGTAAAAGGCGATAAAGCGGTTATTGGCCGTCCGCCAGAAAACGTACTTTCACTCATTAACCAATAATGACTGAAATACTGGTTTTATACTACAGCCGACACGGCTCTACCCAAGCTTTAGCATATCAAATTGCTAATGGGGTTGAGTCGGTCGGTGCACAAGCAAATATTCGCAGAGTGGCCGAGTTATCGACCACTCATCAAGCCACCAGTCCGGCGATTCCATCAGAAGGCGATTTATTTGCCAGCGAGCAAGATTTAGCAAACTGTGATGGTTTAATCATAGGCTCTCCCACCCGCTTTGGTAATATGGCCGCAGAGCTCAAATACTTTTTAGATCAAACCAGTCAGATTTGGCTAAAAGGCAAATTAAACGGTAAACCAGCAGCGTGTTTTACCTCTACCAGTTCGCTGCATGGTGGACAAGAATCAACACTTTTAAGTATGATGCCGCCACTTTTACATCACGGCATGTTATTAGTTGGTTTACCCTATAGCGAATCACATTTACATACCACTACAACTGGCGGAACGCCTTATGGTGCAAGCCATTTAGCGACAAACCAAAATAACAAGTTATCAAAAGAGGAAGCTGAGCTGGCTTTTGCGTTAGGCAAACGAGTCGCTCAAATAGCGCAAAAACTATCATAATGACAGAACAAGACAAACAGGCTTTGCATCAAAGCCCTGAGCGACTAAAAAAAATCAAACAATGTAAAACGTTAGCTTTAGTAGGCTATTTGGGGTTATTTGTATTAATACCTATCTGGCATGTTTGGTTAGCACCACCACTGGATGGTATGTCTGTCGGGTTTGTATTAACGCTTTGGTTAGTCCCTTTGTTATTCCCACTAAAAGGCATGATAACAGGCAAAGCTTATACTTATGCATGGTCTAATTTCATTTGCATGTTTTACTTTTTGCATAGTTTAACGTTAATTTATGCATCTGAAAGCGAACGCTATTTAGCGCTGGCCGAACTTATTCTGGCCTGTTGCTGGTTTACTGGTGCAAGTTACTACGCACGTTATCAGGGCCAGTATCAAGGGTTAGGTTTAAAAAAGTTAAAAAAGTCAGATTAAGATCACGAGGCGCTGGGTAACAGCCAAGATGAGTACAGAAATAGATATGAAAGCAATCAATGAGCCGGTAGAAATTGTTTTCACTCACGCTGATTTTTATATAGTTAACAAACCACATAATGTTGATTTTCATGACAATCAAGGCGAAACCGGCTTTTTTAACCAGTTTAAACAGCAAACGGGGGAGTCACTCTACCCTGTTCACCGTTTAGACAAAGCCACGTCTGGCCTTATCATATTTGCCCGCAATTTAGCAGCTGAACATTTTTTTAATCAAGCATTGCAACAACATCAAATCAATAAATATTACCTTGCCATTGGGGGCCATAAGCCTAAACAAAAACAAGGGCGAATTATTGGTGATATGGAAAAATCGCGGAATAAAGCATGGAAGTTATCTCGAACCAAACTCAATCCAGCTAAAACCTTCTTTTATTCATTTTCTGTTGGCGATAAAAAAAGATTATATTTATTAAAACCCTACACAGGTAAAACCCACCAGCTTAGGGTGGCAATGAAATCAATCAGTGCCAGTATTATCGGTGATGATATTTATCAGGGTGAAAAAGCAGACAGATTATACTTACATGCTTTTGCTTTGAGTTTTAATTACCAACAAACACAAATCAGCCTAATCTCAATCCCAAAGCAAGGTGATTATTTTAAGCAAATACCAGCAGATTTATTAACTCAAGTGAGCCAGTTTAACGATTTTAACTGGCCCATACTTTAATTATTTTTGTTGGTTACACTTTAAGTTTAGCGATAAATTCATCAAGCCAAGTTTGTGCGGCACCAACCGCATCCATCGTTTCGCAGGCATCAATTTCTAATTTAGGTTGAAGCTGGGTCGCCATACATTCTGCTAATACTTCATCAAAATCTTTACCTGCCTGACAAAAAGTATCAAAGTAAGATGAATCCCCCATCGCAATGACAGCGTATTTTTGGCCAGTTAAATTGGGGGTATTTTTGAGTTCAAAATACACATTAGCTAAATTATCTGGCACATCACCTTGCCCGGTGGTAGAGGTAATAACCAACCAATGTTCTGGATTTTCGGCAAGAATATCAGCCAAGGAACAATCTGAAAAAACTTTAGCTTCAACTCCGGCTTGCTTAAACTTTTTTAAGGTGTTTTCTGCTAAATCTTCCGCGCCACCATACACAGATCCGACTAAAATTGCAGTCAGGCTCATTTTATATCCTCTTTAAAATTTAAATTTGTCATTGCCAATAACTGTTTAAAACTGGAATCTAATTTGGCAATTAAAGTTAATTTTTGTTGTGAAACCGGATGCAGCAAATCTAATTGACAGGCATGTAGCGCTAATCGGGTTTCATCATTTAACGTTTTGAAATACTTATTGTATTTATTATCGCCATAGTTTACATCATAAATAATTGGATGGCGAAGGTGTGCTAAATGCCGGCGAATTTGATGCTTTCGGCCCGTTTTAGGTAACAGCTTTAATAAGCTAAAACGTGATTGCGGATAACGGTTAATTTCAACATTAATTTGCGACTGAAGTAAACATAGATATTCGGTGATTGCCTCTTTTGCCGGTTGCTGTTGATTGGCTTTTTTATCTGTCATTTTATCAAGCTGCTCAACCAAAGGATAATCAATCACACCGCTATCATTTAAATGCCCACGTACTATAGCAAAATACGTTTTTTGAATTTGCCGGTTTTCAAACTGTTGAGATAATGCCCGTGCGATATCCGACGATAACGCCATTAATAATACGCCCGAAGTCGGTTTATCCAGCCTGTGTACCGGATATACATATTGACCAATTTGATCGCGTACAATCTGCATCGCAAAGCGGGTTTCTCTTTTATCAATTAACGAGCGGTGCACCAACAGGCCAGACGGTTTATTTACCGCGATGATATATTCATCCTGATATAGCACTTCCAATTTTTCAGGTTCAGTTTGTCGCTGCATACTTTCAGCAGTTTCAACTGATTCCGTTGTGTTTAATTCGACTTGATTAATCATCTTTACTCTTGGATTTAAGGTGCAAACACGTTATCTATTTTTACAATCACGTTTAATAAAATCTGTTTATCAAACTGGCTATTTTTATAAACCTCTTCTGCCAGTGGCAACAGCGCCAATGTAGTCGGTAAGGCTTGCTTGGTTTGCAGTAAAATACGCATTTTTTCAATAAAGATAAACTGTAGCCATTGCTCAAAGCTTAATGTATCAATACAAAAAGGTTGAGTGCTGGCTAAAGCTTGTGCACTCGGGCGGGTTTGCTGCCATAAATTAACTTGTTTAAGTGCTTGTTCCAGTTCGGTTAATAGCATATCCAGATGTTGATTTTGGGTCATAATTTAAAGCTTTTAGGCAAAATGGCTATTATAGCCTGAGTCAGCTTCTGATATAATGTAATTATTTATGTTTTACTGAATTTTGTTATGGATACTATTTCAACTTTATATCAACTGGTTCAAGCTGCTGGCTGCGATTATTGCATTTACGATATTGGTCGCCGGGTCACCGAAATTTCAAAAACCGAGTTTGAACAGTTTGAAAATACTCAAATTCCCTACCCGTATCCAATTCAAAAAACGGCCAGATTTGCACTGGTTTATTGGCCTTTAGGGCAAACCAATAATCCTTATATCTGGTTTATGAACTTACCGCTAAATGAAGAAAGTCAGGTTATTCTGGCATCTCGAAATCATTTTGTAGCGATTATTCAAGAAGCAATGGGCGGTCAAATAACCCAAGGCAGTGAAGATAAACTGCCGGATAATCCGTATATAAAAGCGCCGGATGCAAAAAAACTAGCAGTCGTTAATGCCAAATTAAAACAAAAATTAAAACTTCCACCATCAAAATATTTAGCCGACTGCATTAGTTATTTATCGCATCAAAACTGGGATAACTGGCAAAACCTTGCAATTCAGGGTTGGGCAGACTTATTAGTAAGATTAAACGATCCGAAAGTTAATCAGCTATTTGACGATGGCTTTTTTGAATTTCCGGCTGAGATGAAAACCGAGTTAGCCAGTTTAATTGAACATGAACAGTTAAGCCGCGCAGCATACCGACGAATTGTGCGACAGCTTCAAAATAAAGATTTGGATAAAACCGAGCAAGTCACTTTATTACGCTGCTTAGCTGGATTTTCTGATGACGCAGAATTTAATCAATACTTAACTGAGCTACTGAGCCAAGAACAAACATTGGATGCAGATTTATTGGCAGTGATTAGCGCCCGCTGTTTTGCCGCATTGGGCGATCCATTATTATTAAGCCTGTATCTTGAAAAAATCGCAGCTTACCCGACTGATGGTTTATTTGAAGCTTTGTTTACCGATTTAGTCGCCATTCCAAATATTCGCCGCTGTATTTTTGCATTGCTGCAAAACCCAAATGCACTCCCCAAAACCCGTGAAGCATTAAGTAAAATGGTTGCAGGTAAATATAATGCAGCTCATTGATATTGTTATTTTAATTGGGCTATTTTTAGTCGGGTTTCAGTTTTGGCAACTCCGTAAACAAACTGAAGCTGCGCTGGCTTATGCGAATAATTATTGCGAACAAAATAATTTGCAGTTTATTTCGCTTGCCCGTAAACAAACCAAAATAAAACTATTCAAAAAAAAGCTGATTGAATGGCAAAGTGAATTTGAAATTGAATTTAGCGGCAATGGCGAAGATTCAAGCTTAGGCTTTATGCAGCTTCAGGATATGCGCTTAGTTAATATCACCACTCAGGCTTATCCGATTAATTAACCTGAGAGGATAATCACACTAAAAGTAGCTTTTAGGTAAATAAACAGAGAGGAATTAATCAAACTAGGCTGTCGCCAAGGTGCCATTTACCGACGATCAAACTCCCGCTTCTGCTCATTTAAACTCAAGCAAGAGCGGACGAAAATACTCTCGACTAAATTTCATAACTATGCCACTTTGGGAACCTTAGTAAAAACTTTACTCAGGTCAGATATGCGATCCTAAGGAGACATCTGGTTGGTTTGAGCGATTAACGGATAGCTCGTATGAGTTATTCGATGAGTATTACACCACAACAAAAAAGCGAGTCTGTAACTAATTTTGTGTAACTGCCTATCACAACGTACCCTATTGAGAGTTAAGGATAGGCAGATACAAATGAACAAAAAAGAACTTTAAGCTTTCGCAAAGGAAGCGGACAGAGGAATAAAAACGCCTGAATGCCATTGAGTCACTTAACAGCGTTACCCGCAAGGCTATAAAGAAGCGAAAAATCTTCCCCAGCGATGATTTAGCTAAAAAGATGGTTTACCTTGGTATCAAGAATGCCAGTAAAAAAATGGACTATGCCCATTCAAAACTAGCGTCAGGCGATGAGTCGATTTATTATCGAATTCGAGGAACGCCTCGAAAGACATATAAACTAAATGGCAGTTACACAGAATCTGTTACAGGGTCACCGTAACGAACGGATAACAGAATTTCAATGTTAGATTTTTGCAGATTCAATTCAATTGACTTAATTTTGCTCATGATTGATATTTAATACCTCTAATCAGGAGGCTAAATATTTACCTGTGTTCAATACCTTGTTTAAATGCTTTTATCTTTTGATGAAATCATGCATCTTCGGTTGAATATTCTTAACTAACAAATTCGGCATATTAAAAGTATGTAATGTTCACTCCCCTCTCGTTTAATATTTTTCACATAAAAAATTCACAAAAAGCATATCAAAATAAAATTAAGTCTCGCTATGTTGGTTACCTTTAAAACGCTTTCATTAAAAAACATTATAAAAAAGAGGTTTATACCGTGAAAAAATTTAACTTTTCTCTACTAGCCGTTACGACAGCTTTACTACTAAGTGCGTGTAATGATGGTAAAGACGGAGCAAACGGCACCAATGGTACTAACGGTGTAGATGGCGCAGCTGGTAACAATGGCTTAAATAGCTTACTTGTACAAACTCAGTTGAGTACAGGTAATGAGCATTGCTGGTTAGGTGGTGTACAAATCGATTCTGGTTTAGATCAAGATGCTAATGCAACTTTAGAAGCGAGCGAAATCACTAGCACTTCATATGCATGTAATCCTGATACATTCGGTACAAGCGGCGTTCGTTTACCCTATTCAGTTATGCGTAACGATCTAAACAACGTGTATTACACTGGTTCAACGTTTGAAGTACGTAATGGTGGTTATGGTTCAGATATGGATGGCCATCCAACTAACCCAATGCAATTTTACGCATTGACTGACCGTGGTCCAAATGCGAACTACCGTACCACTCAAGAAGGTGCACCTTACGGTAATGGTAAAAAGTTCCCAACACCAGATTACACACCTCGCATCGGTTTATTCGAAATCCAAGCCAACGGTTCTATTGCTAAAATTAAAGATATTTTATTAAAAGACCGTGATGGCAATGCAATCAGCGGTTTACCTAATTCATCTGCATTAGGTGGCACTGGCGAAGTACCTTATAACACTAACGGTGAAGTTATTCGCCAAGATATGACTCAACCATATGATGCAACGACTAACCCAGCAGTATTTGATGACTATGGTTTAGATTCTGAGGGTTTAGCTGCACTTAGCGATGGTACTTTCTGGGTAAGTGACGAATACGGCCCACACATGGTTCATTACAGTGCGGAAGGCGTTGAGTTAGAGCGCATCAACCCATTTGCGGCAGATGACCGTAATCTTTATGACTTACCAGCTGAATTTGGTAACCGTTGGGCTAACCGTGGAATGGAAGGTTTAACGATTACACCTGATGAAAAAACCTTAGTTGGTATTATGCAATCTAGCTTAGATAACCCTAGTAAAAACCGCACTGACTTAACTCGTATCGTTACGGTTAACCTAGAAACTGGAGCCATTGCGCAATATCTTTACCGACAAGATAAAGGTTCGAACTCTAACTCTGCGATTAAAGCACTAAGTGCAACTCAGTTCTTAGTATTAGAGCGTGATGGCGCGTTCTACAACAAAGGCGGCGACACTGCTCAGAAATACGTCTATAAAATTGATATCAGCAATGCAACAAACCTTGAAGGTATTGCGGCAGCTGGCGACATTGCACAAGACGACGCGCTAGGTTTAACCATTGCAGGCGAAACGTTAGAGCAAGTTGTCAATAACGCAGCAGATTATGATACGGGTTGGAATACCCTTTCAAACAACGGTATTGTTCCAGCTGAAAAACTAAGTTTAGTAGTTGATATGGTGAACGAAGTTTCATACCCGCATGACAAAATGGAAGGCTTGTGGGTAATTGATGAACACCGTTTAGGCGTACTTAACGACGACGATTTCGCAACTTGGTCAGAAGCAACAAGTGGTGGTCCATTAGGTCAAAAATACCTAGACAGCAACAACACGGTTGTTGACGGCAATACGTTATATATCGTTGCTGGTTTAGATTTATCAGCTAACTAAGCTGTAATCTTAATAAGAGATCAAACCTGAGCTGACTTAATGTCGGCTCTTTTTTACCTACTCATAATCCACTTAATTTAATGTATAAGGACGATGACTATGCGTAATAAGCATTTATTTACTGGTATCGCATGTATTGCTACAACTATGTTTTGTGAGCTAGCAATGGCAAATCCTGATGTAACATCACGTGAATATAAAAGATTATTAGACCCGACATTATTCACTTACAACACAGAATCCACCAAGGTTGCTAATTATTTCAGTGCGTTTGAAACTGTGGTAGAAGCGGCTATCTCCCGTGATGTTACAGGCTCTTTGTCGCTTGATAAAGTTCGTACCGTTAAGTTTTTCGACACTTCAGGTAGCTGCCAACTTAACGCCTTGGGTTATGTGTTTCGTGAGCGCATCGAAAATGGGAACTCTGAAGTCACCCTTAAATTCCGTAGCCAAGATAGATATATCTCAGATTTTGAGGATTTATCTTCAGCAACCAGTGGTGCCGAAACTAAATTAGAAGCCGATTGGGGGATCAATAGCGCTGGTTACAAAATTGTATATGGACACTCAACCAAAGCACCAAACACCAGAACCATTAACGATTTTAAAGACATCAACACTCACTATCCAGGTTTTGAAAACGATTATGGTTTCAACGATAACTTAGCTTTGGATTTAGTCGGTAACCTAACTATCCACGAACGAGTCTATAAAGGTGCAGAGATTGATTTAGGTTCTATTGATGCCGAGGTTAGTATCACGTTATGGTACACCAGCTCACCATCAGGCAGTCAAAGCCCATTTATTGCTGAAGCCTCGTTTAAATATGAAGATCCATCAGCCGATTACACACAAAAAGTCGTAAAAAGAGCAAAAGCCGCTTTTGATAGCTTGTTGACATTAGATAGTTGGAATGAATTAGGTTCAACGACAAAGACTCAATCTGTCTATCAATATAACAGCAACTTTTGCAATTAATGATTATTCGCCCAGCAATTTATACCTGTAGTAGTCAAGTTAAATAGGCCACGACCTAAAAGCTATAAATTAAAATTTTGTAATATGCCACTAATCAGTGTTGATAAACGTAGTGAATCTGTCAGTAGCTTTTGGAACGTCACTCACCATGAGTGTTAATAGAGATTAACAACCATGTTTGGTGGCTTTGTCAAAATTGTGCCAGAAGCGGAAGTTGAGCTCTAGGATATATACGTCAGCTAAAGCCAGTTAGCCGACTAAACTTAAATACAGAAAAACAAGTTCAACGCCCCAAGAAAGGGCAATAATACGTGGGCTAAAATACGGAACGAAGTGACGGGAGCCCACGTGGTTATTGTCCCGCTTACTTGGTTTGTTATACAGCAACTAACTTGGTGTTCTCGCTTTTTGAATGAGAAACCATATGGTCACTAAAACGCTCCCCGCTGCAACAGAGTACAGTGGCATTTCAAAAAAGAACATATTCATGGTTCGTTGACCATCATGCTCCGTTTTTGATGCCCAAAGCAAACCAATAATGCACAGAACTAACCAAGGCAAGATTGCGATACTGAGGCGTAATAAGTATGGACCGCAGGCAAACTTAAACTGAAACAAAAAAGCAATGGCAGGAATTATTAGAAGCCCACCAAACCAAAATAGACCGCCGCCTAGGTCTAAGAAATAAGAACACAAAATAGCCAAGGTAGAAATGACTAAATTAATACTATTTTGTCTGAATGTTTCGTCCATACGTCCTTGCTGTATAACGAGACTGTAAGAATTACTCCAGTCTGTAAAAATAAAATTAAATTGTGCGCTCCTACCTAAAATTTAGCTACCCTTCAGATGAAAAGTTAACTAGATTTCACGTAGACAGGCCATTTTTGGCGTATAAAACGTTAATTATCTACCCAAAATGCCAAATATGAGTAATTCTACAATCTCAACGCCGCAATAAGCGGCTAAAAAGGCTTGGCTAAAATTAGTGAGATACGAACTAAGCCAAGCTTTTTTAGTCCGCCCTTAATTGCACTGTTATGTGCACCACCGACTAAGAACATTCTTTACTAACGAGTTGTCCCACTATTTTCGATGTTTCTTCGGCTTCTTGAATAAATTGCTTATAACTCTTTCCTTTTGAGGTACCGTCAATAGTTAGCTTATAGCCAGCTGTTAAATTGTGAGAATAAAATTCTAGTTCCACTCGGTTATCTGAGTAATAGAATTTCAACTCTGTATCAACAATTATAGTCGAACTAAAAGGTTCATATTTTTTTATAGCGTGTATTAAGCACGAAGCTTTTATTGGTACTTCAAAACTAACACCGTAGCCAATTTTATTGTCTATGCTTGAACAACCGCTAAGTAATAATAAAACTAAAAATATTCGCATTAACATGTGCACATAACGAGACTGTAGAAAAACCTGTTTTAAAGCTCCGGTTTAGCCACAATCTGCTTAATAATTAATTTGATATTTACTTTTACCTATTTTTCT
>NZ_JAOPFU010000037.1 GCF_025515275.1 Catenovulum sp. 2E275 | reverse complement strand
TTTTTAGTTTAAGTTCTTTTTCTAGTGAGGGATTTTTTCTGAGAACAAGGCGAATTTGCGTACGTAATAGCTGGCTATTACTAGCGAATTCAACGAAGTTATCGGAGAAAATAACCACTAGAAAGCAATTTCTTATCCAGGGTTGAGGTTCATTAGGAGTCCACTATGGCAAATGTTAAGACGATTTCGGCAGAAGAGTTTAAAAACGAAGTAACAGGTTTTGAAGGTAAAGTATTAGTCGATTTTTATGCTGACTGGTGCGGCCCTTGTAAAATGGTTGCCCCGATTTTAGAGCAGCTTTCAGCAAAACGCGATGATGTTAAAATTGTAAAAGTAGATGCTGATGCATCACCTGAATTAATGAGTGAATACGGCATCCGTGGTATTCCAACTCTACTGTTATTTAATCAGGGACAAAAAGTAGCAACTAAGGTTGGTGCACTACCGCTCACTCAACTTGAAGCTTTTGTAGAGCAAGCATAAAACGCTAAATTGAATTTAAAATGCAGGTTTTGATTAACTCAAAAACCTGCATTTTATTTTTGCTTACAAATAAAATCAGCTACACCAGCCAATCAAGATAACCTTCAATCAAACGATTTAAATTAGCCTGTATTTTTTCATCTAATAAGCTGCCACTTGCTGAAAATGCATTTTGTGCTGTCGCTAATGCAAAATCTGGCGCGCGGTAAACATCGGTTAATGTTCCGGCGAATACATCACGTAAATGAGCTTGGGCACGTACACCGCCAATTGGGCTCATTGAGGCACTGACAATGGCTACTTTTTTATGAGCAAGGCAAGATTTATAAGCTGGACGAGATGCCCAATCAATTGCATTTTTTAACACTCCAGAAAAACTATAATTGTATTCAGGTGTGGCCACCAATAAACCATCGGCTGATTCAATTGCAGTAATTAACTGTTTAACTGAATCCGGCTTGTTATCGCCGTCAATTTGTTGGTTATATAAAGGCACATCTGCATAATCATATATTTCAAATTCATGGCCTTGCGCTTGAACAATTTGCCCAGCCGCTTGTAATAATTGAGTATTAAAAGAATCGGCTCGTAAGCTACCGCTAATGGCTAAAATTTTCATATTTCCTCCTTATTTTGAAATACGCTGGTTTATCTGCAAACAACTCGGGTTATAACGGAATAAACTCTTTATCATCACCAGCAATAGTTGGAAAGCGACCGTTTTTCCAATCATCTCTGGCTTGTTCTATTCTGGCCTTATCAAAAGAGACAAAGTTCCAGTCAATATAAGGCACTTGAGTAAATTTATCGCCGCCCAACAAAATAAAACGAGCATGAGTTACACAGTCAATTGCATGATCTGCTGACTCAAATAAAACAAAATCACCGGCTTTATAACTTACATCACCGATACAAACTTCCCCATCTATAACATACATAGCAGTTTCCTGTTCAGCTAAATGGTCTAAGTTAGGGCGAAAAACTTGACTGCCAAGCTGGGCAACAACATCCAGATAAAAGATTGGTGAATGAGATTTTACTGGCGAGCTCATACCATAAGCATCACCTACAATTAGCCGCTTCATTACATTGTCAAACATATAAACCGGTAATTGCTCTTTTTTAACATGAATAAATTCCGGCTCAATTTCGGCAAAGTTTTTAGGTAAAGCAATCCAACACTGCAAGCCATGAATAGTATGTTGACTGGCTCGGGTTTCCAGCGTCTCGCGCTCTGAATGCACTATGCCTTTTCCGGCTGTCATCCAGTTAACATCACCTGGGGCAATTTCGATATGATTACCAAGCGAATCGCGGTGAAGAATATGTCCATCAAATAAATAAGTTAATGTAGAAAGACCAATATGTGGATGCGGGCGTACATTAATCCCCTCACCAGCAGCAAATTGAGCAGGCCCGATATGATCAAAAAAGATAAAAGGTCCCACCATTTTGCACTCCGGATTTGGCAAAATTCGTTTAACGGTTAAACCACCTAAATCGTGTTGTTTTGCATTTAACTTTCTAGCCATAGCTTGCTCCTGTTATTTGCATATTAACTCAAGCTTATCGGGACAATTAAATAATACAACCCAAACCTGCATTAACCTGTACTGGACATAAGAAAATAGCCCGTTGAAACATAAATAAGCTTGGTTTGACATTATTTAATCCAATCATTGAGAAATTAACTTCCACATTATTTGCACATTTGCTCACAACTATTTGCACAATCAGCGATTAACTTTGTGTTAGGTAGGGGGGACTTAATTTAAATTTTACAGGAGTCAAGTGCAATGAACGAAATCAGCTCAAGCCAGTATCAACTTTATACCAATACCGCATTAACCAGCAGCCAAACAACTCAAAGTAACCAGTTTACGCCACCGCCGCCTCCACCAAACGATGCAAATATTAGCGCGATAGGCCAATTTGCATCACAATTGAGTGAAGAGGAAACCAGCGAATTACAAAGTTTTTTTGATTCAGTTCAACAAGCTAAAGAAGATGGTACTTTTGATGCAGAAGCACTGGCAGAAGATGCACCACAAGCATTACAGGATTTAGCATCCGAATTGGATTTAGATTTAACCAGCTTGCTGGAAAATACTCAAAGCCAATCTGACATGCCACCGCCTCCACAAGGGCAAATGGGGCAAATGCCTCCGCCACCACCAGCCAATGAAAATGAATCAGATGAAGAATCAACTACAGATTCAGAATTATCAGACATGATGGATTTTAAAGCCCTGTTTGAAGATTCAGTTGCCAGTGGTGAATATGATTTAGCAGCATTAGCTGAACAAGCACCGGATGGGCTAAATCAAATGGCATCCGATATGGGGTTATCTACCGAAGAATTATTAACAGATATGGCAAATCGACTGGAATCTGGTGAAGAAGCTATGCTGCCGCCACCACCAAAAGGCCGTGAAATGATGCAAGCTTATGGTGAGCAAAGCAAATCAAACTCAGGTATAAACGATTTAAATAGTTTGTATGCCGCGCTGAGAATTCCACAAAATAATAGTTCAGAAACCGAATAAATATCGTTTTCTAAGGCTTGGGGTAATCTGCCAAGCCTTATATATCAAACTTACTTCAAATTATATCTACCCAAGCTACTTGAAGGTGCGAGATTTCAGCAAGAGCTAAAAAGCATTTAGACAAGGCATTGATTGAAGATAATGATTATCCCTTTTCAAAATAAATAAAGATAATGTCTCCAGCATTAACATGCCTTATATTAAAAAACGCAGTGATAGCTCTGGAACATACACCTTCAAGTGGCTTGGGTATAAACCTACCGCCCGTCATTAACTTGCTCTGCTTTTTATAAAAATATATTTAAAGTTAATCTATATTAAAATCAATACATTAGAAAAATTCAGCATAATTTTTTAATTTAACCTGTCAGATCTTAATTTTTCGAACAACTAATATTTTAAACACACTAATTTTTATCGGACCGGTATGACGGAATCATTTAATAGACTCATCCAACAGAATCAGGGGCGAATACGGTATATCGCAATGCGATATTGCCGCTCAGACGACAAAGATGATTTAGTGCAGGAAATATTGATGCAACTCTGGCGCAGCTTTAATACCTTTAAAGGTGATGCGCAGGTTAGCACTTGGCTTTACCGAGTCGCGTTGAATACCGCTTTAGGTTATGCACGTAAACATAACAAGATGCCAGCACAAACCGAATTAAACAAAAGCCATGAAAAAGCGGTTACAGAGCATACAACTCAAGCAGATTTGCTACAAGCCTATCTCAATGCTTTGAATGATACCGACGCGGCACTACTTATTTTGTATCTTGATGATATTGCGGTAAACGAAATTGCCGACATTTTAGGGATAAGTGCAAATGCAACCAGTGCACGAATTAGTCGAATTAAGCAGTTTTTAGAATCCACATTTGTTGGAGGTGATGTATGAAATTAGATGATTTAAAAATCCAGTGGCAAAAGGAGATCAAAATGTTAAATCAAAGCCCAAGTTTAAATATGCAAATTGAAGATGTTAGTCAAAACATGGAAAAGTTGGAAAAACAAATCGCTTTTCGCGATAAACGCGAAACCTTATTGCTATTGCCTGCAATTCCGGTTTTTATTCTAATCGCGTGGAAAGCAGAACATTGGATTAGTGCACTTGGCTGCTTGTTGACCATAGCTTTAATGCTAACTCAGCCTTTTATTTTAAATCGGGCAAAACCGACTCCGGGTACTCAACTGCTTTCAACCAAATCGTATCTGGAAAATCAGTTAACTATGGTTAATAAACAAATTAACTTATTAAATTCCATTTGGCTGTGGTCATTATTGCCATTATTTTTTACCGTGAGTTTAATTTATATCGGTGACAATCTAGATGACTTATTTAAATGGACTATGCCTTTGTATTTCGGCTTTATTGGAATTGTATTTATTGCTGTGTATTGGCTGAATGCCAGAGCAGTAAAAAAAGATCTGATTCCGAGAAAACAGGAATTAGAAAAGACATTAGCAGATTTAACAGCAGATGAAAGTAAATAAGGTTAATCGGTTTTATAGAGCTTAGAGCTGTTTTATGGATGTAGCCCGGCTTAGCGACAAAATCGCATAAGCCGGGAAAACAAAATCAGTTGTGGAGCAAAATTAATCTTGTTTCTGGTTTTTACGATTGCGATACCAGCTAATGCCTTTTACAACAACAGCGGCAAAAGCAATCCAGAAGATAGCATGGTAAAACGAGTGAGCAGTTTCACCTAAACTGTGATCCGGATGCGCTAAAACCTGACTACTGAATAAAGCAACAAATAAAACAAAGATTGAACGTAACATAATAAATTCCTCTACCTTTAAACTGGATTAAAATCAGGCTGTTTTAGTTATATCTAGCATACCTTCGGTTTCGATAAAACTGATAATTTCGGCTAACCCATGCTGAGCTTTGATATTAGCAAAAATAAAAGGTCTGTCACCGCGCATTTTTTTCGCATCTCTGTCCATTACTTCTAAAGATGCACCAACATATTCAGCAATATCAATTTTATTGATAATTAACAAATCAGATTTGGTAATACCCGGGCCGCCTTTGCGGGGTATTTTATCACCTGCGGAAACATCAATCACATAAATTGTTAAATCGGATAATTCTGGGCTAAAAGTTGCGCTTAAATTATCGCCGCCACTTTCAACCAAAACAAAATCTAAATCACCGTGGCGCTTTTGTAACTCATCAATGGCAGCTAGGTTCATTGAGGCATCTTCACGAATGGCGGTATGCGGACAACCACCGGTTTCTACCCCCATAATTCTGTCTGGCGACAAGGCATTATTACGGGTTAAAAATTCAGCATCTTCTTTGGTGTAAATATCGTTGGTGACAACAGCCATATTATATTTATCACGTAAAGCCGAACATAACTCTCTTAATAAAGCGGTTTTACCCGAACCAACCGGACCACCGACACCAATTCTTAACGTTTGTTTTTTCATATAATTCTCCAATTTCTTTTGATTTGATTAAATCAAAATTGTAGGTCGGTATCGCCGACAGGGATGTCGGTGGTAGAGCATTGCAGGAGCACAATGCCGAAAGCCCGACAAGCTGGGCTTATTTGCCACTCGGGCTGAAGCCCGACCTACAATCAATTTGTTAATATCGTCTTTCCAACTCGCTAAACTCGGAGCTTAGCTAAACTATTTATAGTAGAGCTAAATCAATCTATTAAGACCTAAATAATCTTGTATATTGGGTTTCGTGCCATGCACTGGCCATCGCTACTTGAGGCAAACTCGACCCAATTTCATCCAATCCGGTTTGCTGCGCTTTTTCAATCGCTGCTTGTGTTTTTTCACTCAAACTAAATAATAAATTTTGCGCCTGAGTTTGCCCAAGCGGGACTAATTTAGTTGCAGCAGCGACTTGGTTTTCAATAAAAGTCCAACAAAATCCAGCTAATGCAGCGTCTATATCGATTTGCCAATAATGGCATGCCAGTGCAAATGCGCTGATAAAACTCACTTCATCCCAATGACTGGCTAACTCTAGTGCTTGTCCAAAATCTAACGCTTGCTGATTTAACAGTCTAATCAAGGCTTTACCCATAGCGAGATCGGCTAGCCTCAATTCTGCACTTTCCCGACAAGCAATAATAAGCTGGTTGAGTTGTTCAAATTCAGCAAAGTCATTTGCCTGTAAAATACTAATTTGCTCAGCAAGTACCACCAAATCAGTGGTTGCAATAGATTCAATTAAATTGGTTTCAATCCACTGCCCTGTGGTAGTTACATTATTCACCCAACCCAATTCAATTGCATATTCCAGCCCTTGAGAAAATGAAAAACCACCAACCGGTAAACCAACACTACAAAGTTGTAATAACCGGTTAAGTTGTAAAGCGGCTAAAGGTTTTTTCTCTATCATATTGTTTTTTATTATCAATTAATGTTCATGGCTATGTGAATGAGCGTGCCCTGAATGCCCGCCATAAGCACCGCTTTCTGGCTCAAAAATATCAGGGGCATTGCTAACCGTTAAACCATACATTTCACATAATTCTTGTAAAACATGATCCGGTTTAAATCTAAGCCAGCGCTCACCTACCTGTAACACTGTATGACGATTCCCTAAGTGGTAACAGACTTTACTAAAGGTATGCCAGTCATTTGTGCTGGCGGTTGTTACCGGCTCTATCGCGCCTTTGACTTCTATTAATTTACCGCATTCAGTTTTTAAAATTTCACCTACTTTTAGTGGATGACCACGCTCAACAAAAATGCCAATATCCTCACCCTGATCGGTTTTTGCTTTAATTCTGGCTTTTTGACGAGTACCATGATCCAGCGTAATGCTGGCTAAAACTGGCTCGTGTACATGCGATAATCGCTGATAAACCTGTAACATTTAATTCCTCAAAAATTCTTAATCTAAAAGCGCAATCTAATTCCCCAGCATCTTGTAGGTCGGGCTTCAGCCCGAATAAAAGTTAGATTTAAAATCTAATCGCCCTAAAGGGCGACCTACAAAACACCAAATAACCCAAGTAATCCAAAATTTTATTTTTTAAAATAAACAATAACGCTGTGCTAGTGGCAATTCACTCGCAGGTTCACAAGTTAATAAAACACCATCAGCTCTTACTTCATAAGTTTGCGGATCAACCTCAACTTTTGGCGTTAAACTATTGTGGATCATATCTTTTTTACCAATATTTCGGGTGTTTTTACATACCCCGATTTTACGGGTTAAGCCCAGCTTTTCTGGTACTTTATTGTCAACCGCTGCTTGCGATAAAAAGGTCATTGAAGTTTGCGAAGCCGCTTTACCTAATGCACCAAACATAGGGCGATAATAAACCGGCTGCGGCGTTGGAATAGAAGCATTAGCATCACCCATTGGGGCTGCGGCAATCATGCCTGACTTTAAAATCATAGCTGGTTTTATTCCAAAAAAAGCCGGTTTCCACAAAACTAAATCGGCCAATTTTCCGGCTTCAATTGAGCCAACTTCATGCGCAATACCATGGCTAATTGCTGGATTAATGGTGTATTTAGCCACATAACGCTTGGCTCTAAAGTTATCATTTGCTTCGGTATCCGGTGCTAACGGGCCACGCTGAGTTTTCATTTTGTGTGCCGTTTGCCAAGTGCGGCAAATCATTTCGCCTACCCGTCCCATTGCTTGCGAATCAGACGCTATCATGCTGATAGCACCAATATCATGCATAATATCTTCGGCTGCGATACTTTCTTTACGGATACGCGAATCAGCAAACGCAATATCTTCCGGAATAGACGGATCTAAATGATGGCATACCATCAGCATATCCAAATGCTCATCTATGGTGTTAACCGTATAAGGTCTTGTTGGATTGGTTGACGATGGCAATACATTTTCTTCGCCACAGGCACGAATAATATCCGGCGAATGACCGCCACCTGCGCCTTCAGTGTGATAAGTATGAATAGTACGCCCTTTAAATGCGCCAATGGTATCTTCAACAAAACCAGACTCATTTAAGGTGTCGGTATGAATCGCAATTTGCACATCGTATTTTTCAGCTACACCTAAGCAAGTATCAATTGCTTGAGGTGTTGTCCCCCAATCTTCATGCAATTTTAAACCACACACACCGGCTTCAATCTGCTCAGCTAAAGCCTCTGGTAAACTGGCGTTGCCTTTGCCTAAAAAGCCAAAATTCATTGGTAAATCATGAGTGGCTTCAAGCATTTTGTGAATATACCAAACCCCAGAAGTACAAGTGGTTGCATTAGTTCCGGTAGCAGGGCCGGTACCACCACCAATCATAGTAGTAACACCCGACATTAACGCCTCTTCAACCTGCTGCGGGCAAATATAATGAATATGAGCATCTATACCACCGGCGGTAACAATTTGGCCTTCTCCAGCTATCACTTCAGTACCCGGACCGACTTCAATATCAATGCCATCCTGAATATCTGGATTACCGGCTTTGCCGATAGTTTGAATACGGCCATCTTTAATGCCGATATCCGCTTTAACTATGCCCCAGTGATCCAAAATTAATGCATTGGTGATCACTAAATCAACGGTATCAGCACAGGACGCCTGACTTTGCCCCATCCCATCGCGGATGACTTTACCACCACCAAATTTCACTTCTTCGCCATAGGTGGTGAAATCTTTTTCAACTTCAATCCAAAGTTCAGTATCGGCTAGACGTACTTTATCGCCAACCGTTGGACCAAACATGTGAGCGTATGCGTGTTTATCAATTGATGCCATTATTTTAGCGCTCCCATTACTTCACCTCTAAAACCATATACTTTGCGTCTGCCTGCGTAAGCAACTAAAGTGACTTCTCGGCTTTGGCCTGGTTCAAAACGCACCGCGGTACCTGCGGTAATATCTAATCTAAAACCTAGAGCTTGCTCACGTTCAAACTTAAGTGCTGGATTCGCCTCATAAAAATGATAATGCGAACCAACTTGAACGGGTCTGTCGCCGGTATTAACCACTTCCAAACTGATTTTCTCTCGGCCAACATTTAATTCATGCACACCTTTAGGTGTTTTAATTTCACCGGGGATCATACTCTGCTCCTATACAATCGGGTTGTGCACTGTCACTAATTTAGTGCCGTCGGGAAAAGTGGCTTCAACCTGAACTTCGGGAATTAATTCAGCAATACCTTCCATTACCTGATCACGGGTTAATAAAGTACGGCCATAATCCATTAACTCGGCAACGGTTTTTCCGTCACGCGCACCTTCCATAATTTCCATACTGATATAGGCCATAGCTTCTGGATAATTAAGTTTTAACCCTCTATTTAATCTGCGCTCAGCTAATAAAGCCGCAGTAAATATCAGTAATTTATCTTTCTCTCTTGGTAATAAATCCATACTTTTTTCTCTTAAAATTAAGATATTGAATACTGTTTTTTATTGTCATTCCTGCGCATAGCGGTCATTCCTGCGCAGGCAGCAATCCAATTTTATTACTCAGCGTCATGCTGAATAACCGCACATGGATATAACAATAATTTAAGTCAACCAGATTCTTGGGATATTTGCTTCACGCTGGCATAAAGCCTGACGTAAAATTTGCCAAAGCGCGGCAAAATACTTTTTACACTCTTCGCTTTTATCACCTAAATAACGGATCACAAATAACATATCTAACTGGCTGATACTGACTTTATCACTCGCATTTAGCTCAGTTATTTTTGCTCTTAATTGTTCAGTCAGCGCTTCACATTTATGCCGGTTTTGCTCACCAGATAATTGCACTGGCGCAGCGGCAATAAAAGTACCAACCACATGGTGCCCACCTAAACCAGCCGCTTTATTTAATAGTTGGTTGTCCTGATTTACTTTTAATCTATCGTGAAAGACTAATTTGTTACCCACTTTAACTTCAGATAATTGCTCAAATTGGCCTTTATCAAACGCCTGATTCATTACTGGTAAACCCAAACAAATAACATCCCACCCTAAATAAACGCTGGATGGTGTTAACTCAATCTTAATTTTATTAACCGCATCTGCGCCCTGAAAAATTAAAGTTTCCTGCGGTAAATGTTCTAAAGTTGCGTGGTCTGCAATTTGATAATGGGTTTGTTGAAGTTGAAGCGTTGTGCCTAAATTTTTATCATCACGAGCGCGGTAAAAACGATTTGCACCCGGCGTAGTTAATAAAGCATGGCTGTTGGCTTCCAGTGTTGCCGATAAATGTAATTCATCACCGGAGACAATCCCGGCAGGCGGATGTAATAAATAAACATGCGCGCAATCAGGCCCTTCAGGATAAAAAGCTTTTTGCACAGATAAAGGACCATTGCGCTCAACCGAGCTTAGCCGGCTACCAGTTTGTGTCCGGCTAAAATTTAAATTTAAATTTGCTATCCAGCTTCGCCCATTGGCTGGCGTATTAACTGGTATAGCAGCAGATTGATTCATTATTATTCCGTTATTGTTTAACTGCTAAGCGTAAAACCGCTACGTAAAACCGATAAAAGTTAAACCGCTAAATATTGTGCGATTAATTTATCATCTAATTTTTCCATCGCTCCGGATGCGACCACTTCGCCTTTTTCCATTAAATGAAAATATTCACCTACAGCTCGGGCAAATGGCAATTTTTGCTCAACCAATACAATAGTCATGCCCTGCTCTTTATTCAGTTTTAACAAAACATCTCGAATAAGCTGAACAATATTGGGTTGAATACCTTCATTTGGCTCATCCAGTATAAGAATATCAGGATTCAGCACCAAAGCACGTGCTATTGCTAATTGTTGCTGCTGACCGCCGGATAAATCACCACCACGGCGATGTAACATATCTTTAAGTACCGGAAATAACTCAAATACATGTTCTGGAATTTCTTTATTTTTCTGGCGCTTACAGTTTAAGCTAACTTTTAAATTTTCTTCCACTGTTAATTGCCCAAAAATATGACGCCCTTGTGGTACATAACCTACCCCAATTTCCGGACGCTGCTCAACTGACTTTTTACTCATATCAAGATCATTAATGGTTAATGATCCTGTGCTAATTGGCAACATCCCCATAATGCATTTGAGCAAGGTCGTTTTACCCACCCCGTTTCGCCCCATAATACAAGTGCGTGAACCTTTTTCTATTTTCATATTCAGATCCCACAGAATCTGAGTGCCACCATATTTTTGATTAACTGAATTAAGCTCTATCATGCATCCCCCGTTTCTTCACCTAAATATACTCGAACCACTTCCGGGTTAGCCTGAATTTCTGACATTGACCCCTCTGCCAATACACTGCCCTGATGTAAAACGGTTACTTTACGCGCAATTGAGCGTACAAATGCCATATCGTGTTCAACCACTACCACAGAATGCTCGCCAGCAAGTGAAGTTAATAGCTCTGCCGTTCGCTCGGTTTCTTGTGCTGTCATCCCGGCAACTGGCTCATCAACCAATAGTAAACGAGGTTTAGCCGCCAATAGCATCCCAATTTCAAGCCATTGTTTTTGCCCGTGAGATAAAGCCCCTGCCAACATATTGCACTCTTTAACCAAACCTATGGTGTGCAAAATTTTGCCAATTTCGTCTTTTTGCTCACCCGATAATTTGTGGAATAAATTAGTCCATATCCCTTTATCGCCAGCCAAACTTAATTCAAGATTTTCAAATACCGTTAATTTTTCAAATACGGTTGGCTTTTGAAATTTGCGACCAATCCCGGCACGTGCAATTTGCGTTTCATCCATATCCAATAAATTCACTTGCTGACCAAAACTCACTTTGCCAACATCAGGCTTAGTTTTACCGGTAATTACATCCATCAAGGTTGTTTTACCAGCACCATTTGCCCCTATTAAACAACGTAACTCACCGTCATTAATATACAAACTCAAATCATTTAACGCTTTAAACCCATCAAAACTGACGCTGACATCCTCCACATACAGGATCACACCATGACGAGTATCCGGTGAAATATTATCTTCCGCCAATAAAGGAGAACCATGCTTATCAACAACCATTATTTCACCTCCGGCGTGGTTTTATTTGAAACTGACTGCGTATTTTTAGTTGATTTGTTTGCTTTAAATTTGTCGGCGATAGCAGGCACAAAACCAGCGATACCTTTTGGTAACAGCAGAGTGACTAAGACAAATAAGCCACCTAAGGCATATAACCAAGCTTCTGGCATAATGGCGGTAAAACGGGTTTTGGCGTAACTCACTACTAAAGCACCAATAATTGCCCCGTATAAAGAGCCACGTCCACCAATAGCAACCCAAACGACCATTTCAATTGAGTTAAGCGGTGAAAACTCTCCCGGATTAATAATCCCCACTTGAGGTACATATAATGCACCCGCAATCCCAGCTAACATGGCAGAAACAACAAAAATCCATACTTTATAATGCTCTGGTTTATAGCCAATAAAACGCACTCTATTTTCAGAGTCGCGAATTGCCGTAACCACACGTCCCATTTTAGAGTTCACAATAAAATGACACAGCGCAAAACCTAACGCTAAAAAGGTTGCAGTTAAAGCAAATAGCACCACTCGGGTCGTATCTGATTGCAATGAAAAACCTAAAATATCTTTAAAGTCAGTTAAGCCATTATTACCACCAAAGCCCATTTCGTTTCGGAAAAAAGCCAGCATCAGCGCATAAGTTACAGCCTGAGTCATAATCGATAAATACACCCCACTCACTCGCGAGCGAAACGCCATAGAACCAAAGATATAAGCTAATAATCCGGGACCTGCCAATACCATGACTATCATCCAGATAAAACTGTCAGAACCCGCCCAATACCAAGGCAAGCTATCCCAATTTAAAAACACCATAAAATCAGGTAATTCCGGATTACCATAAACACCGCGATCACCAATTTGGCGCATTAAATACATGCCCATTGCATAACCGCCGAGCGCAAAAAATGCACCATGACCTAAACTTAAAATGCCGCAATAACCCCAAACTAAATCGACCGCTAAAGCGAGTAATGCATAACACAAATATTTGCCAAATAAAGTGACTGTATAAGTGCTAACATGCAAAGCTGAATCAGCCGGAAAAGCTAAGTTACAAACCGCCACATATAAAGTAGTGATAAACAGGCAACCGACCACAAAAGGTAAGCTTCCAAGTTTTTTAAATGCGGAATTTGAAAATAAAGATTGAATTGAATTCGGGATCATTCTGCTGCTCTCCCTTTTTGTGGAAACAGACCTTTAGGTCGTTTTTGGATAAATAAGACCAAACCAACCAATACAATAATGGTTGCCAATACAGAACCTGTAACCGGCTCAAGGAATTTATTGATTGTGCCAAGCGACATAGCCGCAACTAAAGTACCCCATAAGTTACCGACACCACCAAACACCACAACCAAGAATGAATCAATAATATAAGACTGACCCAAGTTAGGACCCACATTGGTAAGCTGGCTTAATACCACACCGGCTATACCCGCAATACCTGAACCCAAACCAAAGGTAATCGCATCGACTCTGTCGCTGCGTACACTTAAAGCTCGTGCCATTTCCCGATTTTGTGCAACCGCTCTAACATGCAAGCCTAAAGAGGATCGCTTCATAAACGCAAGCAAAGCAAAAAACACAGTTAACGCAAAAATAACGATATATAAGCGGTTAAACGTAATAGAGAAAATAGGATTAATCTGCCATGAACCACTCATCCATTCTGGTGCTGCAACCGTTCTGTTAAGCGGCGAAAACACACTACGAACCAATTGCTGCAAAATCAAGCTAATCCCAAAAGTAGCGAGCAAAGTTTCTAAAGGGCGACCTTTTAGAAAACGGATCACACCGCGTTCAATTAATATCCCAACAAAGCCTGAAACTAAAAATGCAGCCGGAATCGCAATAAACAATGAATAATCAATCCATTGTGGAAACATTTGTTGAATAACATAAGTGGTATAAGCACCCAGCATAATCATTTCGCCGTGTGCCATATTAATCACCCCCATGACCCCAAACGTAATCGCCAGGCCAATCGCAGCCAATAATAAAACCGAGCCTAAACTCAAGCCAAAAAATAAGTTTTCAATAAACTCATAAACCGAACGCTGCTGTTTAATCGATTCAATCGCCTTATTTAACTCATTTTTAAGCTGTTTTTGAGTTGCCGATAACTCACTGGCATCTATTTCGTTTAAACGATTAATTTGCGCCACCATAGCATTGCGCACAGCAGGCTCTAAACTTTGCTTTAATTGCTCAACGGTTGCTAGCTTGGTTTCATCATCCGCATTTTTAAGCTGATTTACCGCTATTGCGGTTTCAATTAGCTCGACTACATCGGCATCTTCTTCTTGGGTTAAACGCGCTTTAATCAAGTTAATTGAATCGTCACTTGGGTCATCCAAAATTTGTTTAACCGCGCCTAAGCGTACATTTTTATTTTTATGAGTTAAGTCAATTTGAGCTAATAAACCGCGAATTTCACTACGAATACTATTGCTGGTTTTAATTTTTTTCATATCCGACTTGGACTGATTTTGTAAAACCTGACCACCAATAATCTGGGTTGCCGTGTAATCACCAGAGCTGGTTTTACGAATACTAACAACTTGTTTATTGCTTTTAAGATAATAAAGATCACCGTTTAACGCTTCGGTTAATACAAAGCGAACCTGCTCGTTATCTTGCTCTGCTATTTGGGTTAAAACCGGTGTGATATTGCGTAAATTTTTATGTGGGAGTTGCTGAACCAGAGTTTCAAACTCATCTGAATAAGCAGATGCGCTAAACACTGACATCAAAAGTGTAATGACGAGGCAGAATGTGCGCAGCATTGCGAAATTCCTTAATTTGGTGTTACTTATATCCAGATAAATATCGCTGCTTTAGCAGCACATACTAAAACAGCGATACCACTTGGGAGATTATTACTAGATTAATTAACCGGATAACTAAGTTTGATGAACAAAGTCTAATTCAAACTTAGTTAGCTAATTTAAATTGAGTGATTAAAAATTCTGACCAGAACACTTAGCTGTTTTAATATCAAAGTTGCCGCAATTAACTGGTGCAGTCCAATCTGCAATCAGATTTTTAGAGCTAGGTAAAAAGTCTGACCAAGCATCCCCAATTACTGTTCCTGCAGTTTCCCATACCACTTCTAGCTGGCCGTTATCCTGAATTTCACCAATTAACACAGGCTTAGATAAATGATGGTTCGCATTCATTACCGCTGTACCGCCTGTTAAGTTAGGTACAGTAATACCAATCATAGCTTTCTCAACTGCATCTACTTTAGTTGTACCGGCTTTTTCTACAGCTTTTGCCCACATTTTAAAGCCAATGTAAGTTGCTTCCATTGGGTCATTAGTTACACGTTTGTCATCACCAATAAATTTTTTCCACTGTGCAATAAACGCTTCATTTTCTTCTGTTTCAACACTCTGGAAGTAGTTCCATGCCGCTAAATGGCCAACTAAAGGAGAGGTATCAAAACCAGATAATTCTTCTTCACCTACCGAGAATGCCACAACCGGAATATCTTCTGCAGAAATGCCTTGGTTACCTAACTCTTTATAAAAAGGCACATTTGCGTCACCATTAATGGTTGAAACCACTGCAGTTTTCTTACCTGCTGAACCGAATTTTTTCACATCACTGACAATGCTTTGCCAATCTGAATGACCAAACGGTGTGTAGTTGATCATAATATCTTTTTCAGCGACCCCTTTTGCTTTTAAATAAGCCTCTAAAATTTTGTTGGTGGTACGTGGATATACATAATCTGTACCTAATAATACCCAGCGCTGTGCACCAATATCATTCATTAAATAATCCACTGCTGGGATCGCCTGCTGGTTTGGCGCAGCACCGGTATAAAATACATTTTTAGAAGACTCTTCACCTTCGTACTGAACCGGATAAAACAATAAACCGTTTAACTCTTCAACAACCGGTAATACTGATTTTCGTGATACCGAAGTCCAACAACCAAAAATAACATCCACTTTTTCTTTTGATAATAACTCACGGGTTTTTTCCGCAAATAATGGCCAGTTTGAAGCAGGGTCAACCACAACTGGTTCTAACTTTTTACCTAATAAGCCACCGGCTTTGTTTTGCTCTTCAATCATCATTAAAACGGTATCTTTTAATGTGGTTTCAGAAATTGCCATAGTGCCAGATAAAGAGTGCAAAACACCCACTTTAATCGTATCTGCCGCCATTGCCATTGAAGAGACTAAGCTAGAAGCAACAATTGAGCTGGCTGCAATGAGTTTTTTAAGTTTCATATTCTTTTCCTTTCAAAATTTGATAAATCTAAAAGTGTTTATTTGTTCTACTGCTTTTTATTTACTGCTTATTTTTATATTTGGCTGGCAGGTGATAGCTCACCTGCTCTGTTATTGTTTTTATGCCAACGGGATAACGAGTTTAGAAAGTCACCAAAGCTTCGACGGCAATGGTATTTGAGTCGCCATTGGTATCACTTTCATCCATACGATATTCAAAAACCATAAGTAAGTTATCACTCACTGTATAACTTGGTGATATAGTGATTGCACTACCATCATCAATCACGTTGCCGGCTGCATCTTCAATTTCAAAGTCGTGGTATCTAAGCGTGATGCCAGCAGAATCAAAGGCATAATTACCCATTAATAAATAACCCGAACCTTCACTGTCATCCGCGTAATCACCTAGGTTATATTCAGCAGCTAGAGTTAATGCGCCTTCAGAATAAGCGGCCCAAAAGTTAGCTGTATTGGTATCGCCATCTTGTAAATAAAATGCTTTTATTGTGACTGATTCTGTTGGGGTAAGCGCAAGCATGGCTTCAAAGCCTGGATTTTCAGAATCTGTATCTTCCGGGCTGTATGGGCTGTTAATAACAGAAAGTGCAGCAGAAAAATTGCCAGAGCTATATAAACCAGAGACCCCTTGTTGATAATAACCATAAAAATACGGGGCATAACCTGTACCTGAGTATTGGAATAAACCGGTTGGCTCTTCAGTTTCCCAGCCAGAGTAACTTAAAAAACGACCTGCTTTTATCGTAAATTCTTCCGTTAAGGCATAAGTTAAAAATGCTTGCTCCAAATCAACCGAGCCGTACGAATCTTTATATTCCAAATCTACCTGAGCTTTTAATTTGTCATCAAAGTCGTATAAAAAGTCGATTTCAAATTGATCTAAACCAGATGTACTGACAGAATCACCGCCATCCACATCGGTATAAACATAAGACATATCAATAAAGCCGGTTGCTGTCAGTTTTTCTGATAACTGAAAACCTTCCGCCTGAGTTAAAGGTGCAGTTGTTGCAGCTGCCATCGCCACCGCTAAACTTAATATTTTGCGCTTAGATACTCTCATTGTTTCCACCCCTGAAATTAATTTTTGTTGTAATTAACCGATAACTGGTTAGCTGGGCTGTAAACATAATCATGACTCACAATTGGGAAGGAAGCTTGTGCAAGGTTATGTTTACAACTGAGACTTAGTATTACGCTAAAAAGCAATGATGAATATTCGCAGAAGTGCGCATAAGACTACGTAGATCTACGTAGTTTTTAATATTTTTAAAACCGATAGATAATCGGCTTAGTATTTTTCGGGTAGGATCTTGCTACAAAAAGTTGTATCAATAAAATTCATTATCTATGTGTCCCAAGGTTATTAAGTTCAGCTACCACAAAGTATTTGGTAGCTTATTTATTTTAAGTTGTTTATTGCTCAATGGCTGTGTAAAACCACCTAAAGAAAATACCATTGTGATCAGCGGGCCTTTTGAAGCCATTAATTTAGATCCAGCAACCACCGGCTATATTTTCCAGCGTTTAGAAGTATTACAAACTTTAGTTAACGTTAGCCAAACCGGTGAATTAACCTCGGGGTTAGCAACTCACTGGAAAAGTGTCGATCAAGGGAAAAACTGGCAGATACAACTTAAAGACAAAGTATTGTTTCACAACGGTAAAACAATGACGGCAAGTGATGTGAAACAGGCTTTGCAAATCGCTATGCGTAAGCCCGGCCCACTCAAATTAGCTCAAATAAAAACGATCACGATAAAAGACGATTTAACTCTCAATATAGAGTTAACTAAAGCTTATTTGCCATTTCCATCCATTTTAACCAATTATAGTACCGCTGTTTTAGCACCTGAGTCTTACGCCCAAAATGGCGAAGTTAATCAGCTTTTAGCAACTGGCCCTTATAAAATAACTGAATTTACTCCGCCTCACAGAATTAACACTCAGCTATTTGAGCAATATTGGGCTGGGCAACCAGCAATAAAAGAAGTCGAGTATATTACCGGCCATCGCTCAGAAAGCCGCGCTATGATGGTAAAAACCCGTCAGGCAGACATTGTTTATAATTTAGATCCCGCCAGTTTAAATAGCCTGAACCAAGCATCACAAGTTAAAGTCAATTTAACCGAAATTCCACGTACCATTATGCTAAAACTCAATTTAGCAGAGCCAGCATTAGCCGATTTAAACGTACGTCAGGCAATTAATTTAGCGATTGATCGCACAGGCATTACCCAAGGTATTTTAAAAGCACCAAATAGCGAAGCGAATCAAATATTCGGCCCAGTGTTATCGCAATGGCATATACCACAACAAGCCGCTATTGAGCAAAACCTAGCGACAGCCAGACAATTATTACAACAAGCAGGCTGGCATTTAAACAAGCAAGGCATTCGGGAAAAACAACAACAGCCACTAAAATTAAATTTAATCACTTATGCCAATCGGCCAGAACTGATTGTAATTGCCACCGCCATTCAGGATCAGTTATCACAAATTGGCATCAAACTGGCCGTAAATATGGAAAACTCAAGTGCGATTCCATCCGGCCATGCAGATGGCAGTTTGCAAATGGCATTAATCGCCAGAAACTTTGGCACAATTGGCGATCCACTCGGATTAATTTTAGCTGAATTTAGTAGCCTTGACGGTGGCGACTGGGGGCCGATGAACTGGTATAACCCACAAGTATCGGCTTTGTTAAATCAGCTTCCCCAGCAAACTAACCCTGAACAATATCGCCAAACAGCCCAACAAATTGCCAAGTTAGTTATGGCTGACTTACCATTAATCCCAATTGCTTATTATCAACAAAGTAGTGCGGTGAATCAGGCGGTCGAAGGATTTAGCTTTGACCCGTTCGAGCGTAATTTTAATATTTCTAAGATGTCTGTCGTTAACCATGCTCATTAAAATTCTCTTCAACCGTTTACTACAAGCTATCTCAATGGCTGTTGCTGTCGGCAGTTTAACTTTTTTTCTGGTACGTTCACTCCCCGGGGACATTGCTTATAAAGTAGCAGCCGGGCGCTATGGCGATGATGGCGTTAGCACTGAAGCAGCCAATGCTGTAAGAGCCGAATTAGGCTTAGACCAACCCATTTTTGAGCAATATCTTAACTGGCTAGGCAATTTATTTCAGTTCGATTTAGGCAACAGCTTAGTCAGTGGTTTGCCCGTGATTGACGAAATTCAGCATCAACTTGGTTACACCGCATTATTAGCAGTTTGCGCAGTTATTTTAGCCAGTTTTATCGCGATACCATTGGGTTTATTAGCGGCTAAAAAACCTAAAAAAGTCATAGACCAAACTAGCTTATATACATCCAGCTTTATTCGGGCGCAGCCTGTGTTTAGCCTCGGCCTGATTTTAACCATAGTATTTGCCATTGAATTAAACTGGTTTCCGGTTGCTGGTTTTGGTTCAACCGAATTTTTAATCTTGCCGGTGTTAACCCTAGCGATCAGTTTAGCGGCAGTGTCTAACCGGATTGTCCGCGATAGTGCAATTAAAGTATTGAATTCGCAGTATTATCAGTTTGCCAAAATTAAAGGATTAAAAGAGCCTAAATTGTTTTTGCGCCACGGCTTAAAAAATATGGCGATTCCAATCATCGCATTTACCGGTATGCAATTTATCGGCGTGATCGAAGGGGTCATTATGATAGAAAGCTTATTCGCTTGGCCGGGTATTGGACATGCTTTATCACATGCGGTTTTTGCCCGTGATATACCTATGCTACAAGGCACAGCATTAATGATGGGTATTTTATTTGTTTTTATTAATACCTTAACCGATGCCTGCTGCGCGCTGCTTGATCCCAGAGGTGAAAAAGTAAAACAGGGTGAAAATGCATGATTAAATCATTTGCGCTTAGCCAAAAAGTTGGTTTATCTATCTTATCCTGTTTATTCATTTTTGCGTTTGTTCAGGGCATTTTTGACTCTACTTCCGCAGCACAACAAAATTTATCGAATATATTTTCCCTACCAAACAGTCAATATTTATTAGGAACTGATCAGTTTGGCCGCAGTATGTATGCCCGTTTGGGCAGTGCTATTCGGCTGTCTTTTTTACTCTGTTTATTATGTGTTTTCAGCGCACTAGCTTTAGGGGTTAGTGCGGGAATTTATGCAGCATGGGCTCAAGGCTGGCAAGAAAAAGTGATGGATTTTATCGCTAATACTATTTTAGCTTTACCCGGTTTAGTATTAGTTTTGTTATTTGCAGCAATAGCGCCCGGCTCGTTTGTCGTTTTATATTTAGGGATAGCGATCACTTTATGGGTCGAATATTACCGAGTAGTTAAAGCAATTAGTAAAAGTGTCTTAGCCAGTAGCGAAATTGAAGCATCGCGCCAACTTGGTTTTAACTGGTTTTATATTATTAAACGTCACCTGTGGCCAAATTTGCAGGAGCAAATATTTACGTTAGCATCATTTGGTGCTGCCACCGCTATTTTAACCATGGCGTCAGTCGGTTTTGTTTATGTTGGCTTAAAACCACCAACAGCAGAATTAGGCTTAATGATAGTCGAATTATTTCCTTATTATGCCGATGCACCTTGGGTTTTATTACAGCCTTTAGTGGTATTATTTTTATTAATTTTGGGGTTTAACCTACTCGCCGGAAAATTAAAATGAACCAAATCAGCATTCAAGATTTAGCCGTTTTTAATGCCGGTGAAAGTTTAATTTCCGGCTTAAATTTTATTGCCAGCGCAGGTCAGCCGGTTTGCATTATCGGCCATACAGGTGCAGGAAAAAGCCTGCTAGCTAACGCAATATTAGGTAATTTAAGCACACCTTTGCACGCCAGCGGGCAAGTTACCTTGAATCAACAAGTATTTGATTTAAGCCAGCCTGAGCAGCTAACCAAACTTTGGGGCAAACAACTTGCGTTATTGCCGCAAGAGCCTTGGAATGCACTTAACCCTTTATTAACCGCGCAGCAGCAAGTTGAAGATGTTAGCCGCTATGTATTAAAGCAACCGGCAAAACAAAGCCAACAAACTACAGCTTTAGCTTTGCAACAATTTGGTTTAGCCGAGGCTAACCATAAATATCCTCATCAATTATCCGGTGGAATGGCTCAGCGGTTAGCTTATTGTGCAGCGACTATGGCCAACCCAAATTGTTTACTACTAGATGAACCAAGCAAAGGGTTAGATCAGGCGCTCAACCAAAAATTACAGCAAAATATTAAACAACTCGCCCAGCAATCTGCCTTAATTATTATTACGCATGATTTAGATTTAGCCGCCGCACTAAACGGATATTTAATTGTTATCGAACAAGGCCAAGTTACCGAACAAGGAGCTGCTTCGAGTTTACTTAATTCTCCGCGCAGTGATTATTTACAACGACTAATTCAAGCACAATCCAAAAACTGGCATAACTTAAAGCCCGAATTAGCGACAGATAAAGCTCAAACCGAGCTAGTGAAACTAACGAGTGTAAATCAATTTTATCAGTCTCAGCATGTGCTTAAAAATATCGACTTAACTTTACATGCCGGAGAAATAATTGGTTTAACCGGCGAGAGCGGTGCAGGAAAAAGCAGCTTAGGTAATATTATTTGTGGCATTTTAAAGCCAAACTCAGGCACAGTTAAATTTTCACCCAGTTTAACCAAAACCGATTGCCAAAAAGTATATCAAGATCCGCCATCCGCTTTTGCTAATCAACTGCCGTTAAAAACACTGCTTAAAGATTTAACCCTGCTCCACAAACTTAGCTGGCAAAAAGTTATTGCGTTATTGAATAAATTAGATTTACCCGAAAGCTTGCTAGAACGTAACCGTGATCAAGTGAGCGGCGGCGAACTACAACGCATTGCTTTATTAAGAGTTTTGTTACTGAAACCTAAAATTATTATTGCTGACGAGGCGGTTTCAAGGCTCGATCCCATCAACGCTCAAAAAATAATTACCCTATTACTCGATTATGTGTACACTGAACAAGCAGGCTTAATATTTATTAGTCATGATCAACAACAAATCAGTAAAATTTGTGATCGCGTTATAAAACTCTGACTATAAAATTGCTCTACATAAGGTTAACTTAAGGTTAACTAAAACAAACTTTTATGTAAAAATAACCTTGATTCACATTTTAATTAGGTTGTATAAAAGTGCAGAATAAATTCAGTTTTAAAAAAATCTTACCTTGGGCAGCATTCCCATTAACCGGGTTAATGCTTTTGCTCTACCCTATGTTACCCGAGCAAAAGCTCATTATTCATCCGTCTCAGGAAACATTTGGGCTCCTATATTCAGGTGCAGAAAATACAACAAATAACGAAAAGCCTAATATATTCTGGCATAAAGATATTTCTACTTGGCAGTGTGATACTTTAAATATAAATAACTACCAGTACTGCGGAATAAACTTATTATGGCGTGAACAACAATTCCAAAATGGCCGAGACTTATCCGGATTTACCAAACTTAACATTCATTTAAAATATAATGGTAATGCTGAGAGCTTTAAACTGTTTGTCAGAAATGCAGATCCGGCTTATGCAACTAAAGAAGATGGTAATAGCGGCCAATATAATTTTACTATGCTGCAAAAGCGACATATTAATAATGAATCTATCCATATAGATTTAAACGAGTTTACTGTAGCCGATTGGTGGATGGCGCAATACAACCACCCAAGAAAATTTGCCAAACCCTCATTTAAATATGTGACTTCTATTGGTATCGATTTTTCTGGTAACCAATACCGTGGTGATACTCACATTGTGGAACTTAATCAAATCACTTTGACTGGTCCGCTCATTTCTAAATCTAATTATTATTTAATCATTCTGATTATCTGGATGCTATCTGTATTTTGTTATCTTGTAATTAGTTTAATTATGGAAAAAAATAAAAGAGCCATGCTCAAGTTAAAAAATAAAACCTTAAAGCAACAATCTGAAGAATATAAATCACAATCCCACTATGATGTTTTAACTAGCCAGCTAAATCGACGAGGCTTTGAGTACCAGCTCACTCAAGGACTACAACAACAACTTAGATATAATTATCTTTTGTTAATAGACTTAGATCACTTTAAAAAAGTTAATGATAATTATGGCCACTCTGCCGGTGATGTCGTGTTACAAACGGTGGCTAAACTTTTAAAAGATAATTTAAGAGAAGATGATTTATTTGCCCGCTGGGGTGGTGAAGAATTTATTGTCTGCATAACTACAGACAATATTGATAATGCGCTATTGTTAGCGGAAAAACTTAGAAAAGCGATTAGCCATTTAACGCTGGATTCAATTGAGCAGTCACCCATTACAACCAGTATTGGTATTGCTAACTGGCTAGAGCATGAAACTTTTGACTCTGTATTTGAGCGCTGTGATAAAAAGCTATATTTAGCAAAAGCCGAAGGTCGTAACAAAGTTTGTTATTAATTTTATAAACCCAACCCATTCTTTAGCCTTAAATAGCTAAAGAATGGGTTAGCTGATAATGCTCAGTCCTGCCAAAACTTTATAAAACGGTACTCATTGACATCCAGTTTCTCACTTCCAATGTATCCCTAAAATTTTAAATTCACACCCAGTAAATTTTTTATCCACGTAAAAGCTAACTTATTAAAAATAGATATTAAATCAATTCAAGCAATTCTATTTTATTACCAAAAGGATCACTCAATAATATACGCTGCATACCATCAATATTAACCGGTTGAATAAACTGAATATCAGCTTGGTTAAGCTTAACTTTCCAATATTCAAGATCATTAACTTGATACGCCAGATGCGCTTTGGTATGGGCTCTGGCGGCAAAATCTTCTGCGCCTAAATGAATTTGCTGATCGGCTAATTTAAGCCAAAGTCCGCCGCCTTTTAGCATATGCGGTGGTTTTTCTATTTCGCTTAAACCAAGTAAATCGCAATAAAAACGGCGAGCAGCAGCTTCACCGTTTTTAGCAATAGAAATTTGAATATGATGCAAACTTAACAGCACCCGTTTTAATCCCCATTTATTTTGTTAATTTGATAGCGCCATTAACACACTTAAAAATGCTTTAATCGACTCAACCGAAGCCGTTTCCTCCATTGTATGATAACCGGTTGTTGGCACCTGAATAGTCGTGCCAGTTACCACACCGTTGGACGCTTGAATAATCCGCCCCATTTCGGTACTGCCATAAGACAACAACTCGCCGCCTGTTTTTTCAATTTCACGGTTTTTAGCACTAATAAAATCATCTTTATAGGCATAACTAATGTGCTGATTTTGACAAATATTTTCTATTTTTTCTGACATTTTGACATCAAAAAAGGCGTTGGCATCTCTGTGTCGGAGCACAATTTTTTGTTGATCTGCCGCTTGAGTATCAGGGTAAGGAGAGGTATCCACCACAATTAAATTATTAGCGGATTGCCCAAACCGGCGAAACCACTCTAATAAATAGCGCCAGCTTTTACCGGCTTCTTCCTGCGCAGTAAAAAATGCAGTGCCCTCAAATCCTAACGAAAATAAATGCACTAAAGCTGCCGCGGTTAATACGTTATCTAGCTGACTGCTCAAATAGCCCTGATTAATTTCCAGCTTATCGGTAAACGCAACCGGTGTGCCTGCCAATAAATGATTTAAACCATCTATCTCAAAAATCAGGTTATTACGATATTCACAAATATAACTTTTATGAATTTGACCACGTCCTAAATAAGCGCCAGACCAAGGTTCATAAGCGATAACATCAGCATCATTAAACCGGTCAACAATTTTATTAATCAGCTGTTCCGACACTGAGTTACCTAATAAATCAGACCGGCTACCAGCCACAAACGCAGCATACTGAAACTCATTTGGTCCGGTGCAAATCAAGCCGTGGCGGTCAATATGAGCAGAAAACATTGCAGAGTTAGGTTTATTGCCCTGTGCAACCAATAAACCTTCGTACCAGCTCACTTTTGCTCCACGTTCTTCCAACTCGCGCTGTAAAACACGGTAAAAAGAGTGCTCAGAGCCAGTAACACTAGGCGCACGCACCAATACTTTTAAAACATCAATAAAATCGTCAAACTGAGTATTCATCGCGGTAAATTCTTATCAAAATATAATTGCTAAATAGCATAGATTTATAACGGCTCAAAATAATTTATCAATTTGACGGTTAAATTTATGCTGAGTTTAAATACTCGGCTGCCAAATATAGCTTTCACCTGCTTTAAGGTTTAAGTCGAGTGTTTTACCAGCCCATTTCAATTGTGTTTTAGTCCCTAAGAGCGAATGAATTTTTGCTTGGGTTAAGTTATGATTTTGCCACTCCAAATCAATTACAAACCCACCTCTTGCCCTGAGTCCTGTTATTTTTCCAGTTGCCCAAGCCACAGGTAATGCAGGTAATAATTCAATTAAATAAGCCAAATTTTCTGGGGCAGCTTGTTCCATATTTAAGGGTTGATGACTTTGCAATAACATCTCAATAATTGCATTTGCGCCCCCCAAATTACCGTCTATCTGAAATGGAGGGTGTGCATCAAATAAATTAGGATAACTACGCTGTGGGCTAATTAACAACTCTAAAATAGAATATGCCCGTTCCGCATCTAATAACCTTGCCCACAAATTAATTCGCCAGGCGATTGCCCAGCCTGTGGTTATATCGCCACGCTTATTTAAAGTGACTTTAGCGGCTTGTGCTAATTCAGGCGTTTTTCTGGGAGAGATTTGGGCACTTGGATGAAGCGCATATAAATGTGATACATGTCGGTGCTGTTGATCTTTCGCAAACTCGTCCCAATCGGCTTTCCACTCTTGTAGTTGGCCTTGTTTACCAATTTTATCTTTAGGTAGCCTAGCTCTTATTTGCATTAACTTTTGTTGAAAGTCAGAGTCTTGACCAAGAATTTGCCCAACTGTCGCAGTTTGAGCAAATAAATCTCGTAAGATTTGATTATCAATTGCTGGTCCCTGTGCAATAGATATATTGTCATGATGCGCATTTTCTGGTGACATAGAAGGGCTGGTCACTAATGTCCCATCACTTTTATCTTCAATTAAATTGTCGATAAAGAAAATACTAGCCCCTTTTAAAATTGGATAAATATCCTGTAAAAAATCTTTATCGCCTGTATAAGCGTAATGTTCCCATAAGTGTGTTGACAGCCAAGCTCCACCCATAGGCCACATACCATAAAATGCTGCATCAATCGGCCCCGTAGCGCGCCATAAATCAGTATTATGATGTGTGACCCAGCCGTTACTGCCATATTGCTGTTGCGCCATTTTTGCACCAGTCTGTGCAATTTCTTTTATTAAGCGAACCAGCGGCTCTGTTGTTTCTGACAAACCACTCGGTTCAGCTAACCAATAATTCATTTCTGTATTAATATTAATGGTATATTTTGATCCCCACGGCGGATCAATAGAATCATTCCAAATACCTTGCAAGTTAGCAGGCTGAGTGCCCGGACGAGAGCTAGACAATAATAAATAGCGTCCATAGGCATAATATAAAGCAGCCAATGCAGGATCTTGTCCATTTGAAAATTGAGCAATACGCTTATTAGTTGGTAAAAAACTTTGCTGACTAACCCCTAAATCGAGTGATGACCGGCTAAACAATGTTTTATGTGCGTTCACGGCATCTTGTTTTAACTGGTTATATGATTTGTTCGCAATTTGATTAAGTTGACGAGTATTAAATACAACAGGATCGCCTGATACATCCTGATAATTTTTATAACTGGTCGCACTACTAATCAGTATCAATACCTCATTTGCGGCTGTTATATGTAATTGCTGACCAGAGCTTTTAACTTCCCCCTGACCCGTTAAAAGCCTAACTTTAACTCTGGTTTCAAAATTGAGTGCTGCCGGCACCCCGCGAGAAGCCGTATTCGTTCCTGCTAATATCAACGTATTATCATTGAGGCTTTTAGCCTGTGCTGGTAAAGGAGATTGAAACGCTAAATTAAATGACAGTAACCCTTGTTTATCAGTGCGAGTTAAATGCTTAGCCGTTAATTTTATTGCAATAACCTGATCTACAGGGCTAACAAATGCTTCTCTGGTATATAACACATCTCCTAAATTAAAACTGGTTTTGGTTATAGCTGTTTCTAAATCTAATTCGCGAATATAATTTTCAGCCTGCTCACTGGCAGCCATATTAATTAATAAACTCCCAATAGTTTGATATTGCATTTGTTTAAGGGGCTGCGACATAAAATCTTTATCAACTAAAGCTTGAGCTGCACTTAATTCACCATTAGCAATTAAGGTTCTAATTTTGCTGAGTGACTTTTTAGCATTTGGATTAGCCGGATTATATGGCCCTCCAGCCCAAAGCGTATCTTCATTAAGTTGAATTTGCTCCATGCCAATGCCACCAAAAACCATAGCGCCTAGTCTGCCATTACCTATAGGTAAAGCCTCTACCCATTGTGTTGCAGGTTGGTCGTACCAAAGTTGTGAGTTAGGGTTAATATCTTGCTTTGCATAAGCTTTAGCTAACATCATGAAAAAAGAAACAAAAGCAATTAAAACTAGCCGAGAGAAAAGCTGCATAAATCATCCTTTTTTATTTTAATTTAATGGATACTAACAGAAGCCAGACTTAACAAAATTTTAAAATTTAATTTATTATTTATAATTTTTTATCTAGTTAATTTAACTATTAGTAAATTAGTAAAAATGCTAGGTATAAAATCCAACTCCATCTCAATAGATTAACTACGCAATTTTACGCATATATAAATAAATCTATAGCTGATAAAATTAACCGAGACCTTATCTATAACTCATAAAAATTAAGTATTTAATGCAGCCAAATCCAAAAATTCGTTTTACCAGAAGAACATACAACAAGCTTGTTGCCAACGAGATGATGGAAGATTTTGCACTGCGTTTTACTGCGAAGCGCGCCAGAAAATGGTCTTCGGTTTGGATCGCCAATACCGCGCTGGGCATAGTTTCGTTTTTAGTATTAGAAGCTATCGGCGGCGCAATTACGCTTAACTATGGCTTTGTCAATGCAGCATGGGCTATTGCCGCGGTTACTGCGGTAGTGTTTTTTAGTGGCTGGCCTATCAGTTATTACGCTGCAAAATATGGGGTAGATATAGATTTACTCAGCCGCGGCGCTGGTTTTGGTTATATAGGTTCAACCATAGCTTCGCTGATTTATGCTTCTTTTACTTTTATATTTTTTGCACTGGAAGCAGCCATTATGGCAATGGCACTCCAGCTTTTATTTGAGCTGCCACTGGCAATTGGTTATGTGATTAGTGCGCTGGTGGTAATTCCACTGGTGACTCACGGCATTACTAATATCAGCCGTTTTCAGGTATGGACTCAGCCAATTTGGGTATTATTGCAAATTGTCCCGCTCATTTATGTATTTAACCATCCCGACAGTCAGTTAAATGAATGGATTAGTTTCACTGGCTCTGCTGGCGAAAATGGGCAAAGCTTTAACTATTTATTGTTTGGTGCAGCTTCTGCTGTGTTATTAGCTTTGGTCGCCCAAATTGGCGAACAAGCCGATTTTTTACGTTTTTTACCGGAAAAACCCAAAGGTAAACGCTGGCAATGGTGGCTAGCAATGACAATGGCTGGCCCTGGTTGGATGATATTTGGCGCAGCTAAATTATTTTTAGGCTCTTTTTTAGCATGGCTTGCGCTCAAACAAGGGATTAATGCCGATGTCGCCGCCGATCCTGCGCACATGTACCATGTCGCCTTTGGCTATGTTTTTGATAACCCTCAAATCAGCATTATTTTAGCGGCCAGTTTTGTGGTGATTTCCCAATTAAAAATTAATGTTGCTAATGCTTATGCCGGCTCACTGGCTTGGTCCAACTTTTTTTCAAGGGTGACGCATAACCATCCGGGGCGAGTTGTCTGGATGTTTTTTAATGTCGCTATCGCGCTTTTATTGATGGAACTTGGTATTTATCAAACCATAGAAAATATGCTGCAAGTTTATTCTGTATTTGTATTGGCTTGGTTGAGTTCAGTTGTTGCCGATTTAATTATAAATAAACCGCTGGGAATTAGCCCAAAACATATAGAATTTAAACGCTCACATTTATACGATATTAATCCGGTAGGTGTTGGCTCAATGCTGATTGCCTCGGTTATTGGCTTTACTGCACATTTTGGTTGGTACGGCGAAATGATCGAAGCTTTCGCTTCTTACCTTGCCTTTTTTCTACCTTTTATCACAGTGCCTTTAATTGGTGTATTAACTAAAGGAAAATATTATTTAGTTAAAAAGCAACACATTAAGGTTAAAGATAATACTGTCTGCCATATTTGTGAAAATCCATTTGAAGCAGAAGATATGACATTTTGCCCGGCATACGGCAAAGCGATTTGCTCATTGTGTTGCAGTTTAGATGTGCGCTGCGGCGATCAATGTCGTGAACAAGCCACTTTATTTGCACAGGCTCAGCATTTTTTCAGCCGCTTTTTAACCACCAAATTACTTAAAAAAATGAGTTCACCGCTGTCACAATTTATAGGGTTAACTCTGGTTTTAAGTTTAATTAGTGCCGGTATTTTATTTTTAATTTATATGCAAATCCCATCTACCGATGCTCAGCTAAAAGCTGTTTTTGGAGTCACTTTATTTAAAATCTTTTTTTTATTGCTGATTATTATTGGCATTGTTAGCTGGCTATTTATTTTAGCACGTAGCAGCAACCGCTTGGCATTAAAAGAGCTGCGCCTGCAAACCAAAACCTTGGCAAACGAGATTGATGCTCACGAAAGCACAGCACTTGCGCTGCAAAAAGCAAAAGAGGCAGCAGAATCCGCTAACCAAGCTAAAAGCCGCTATTTAACTGGTTTAAGCCACGAGCTACGCACACCATTAAATGTTTTACTTGGATACGCCCAATTACTTAATCAAGACAAAGCGATTCCAGATAAACAAAAAGAATCTATCGCCATTTTAAAACGTAACGGCGAACATTTAGCAGATTTAATTGAGGGTTTATTAGAAATATCCAAAATTGAAGCTGGGCGAATGCATCTGCAACGGGATGAAATCAGAATCAAACCTTTTTTAAATCAGCTAGCGGATATGTTTAAAATGCAGGCAAAAAATAAAGGCATAGATTTTCACTATCACCCCTGTGAGTTTTTACCTGATGTAGTTGCAACCGATAAACAAAGGTTTCGCCAAATTCTGATTAATTTATTATCCAATGCAATTAAATTTACCCAAAAAGGCAGCGTTAGTTTTAGCGTAAAATACCGTAATCAGGTTGCTCAATTTATTGTTGAAGATACCGGTGTGGGTATTTCAGCCGAAGACCAAAAACATATATTTAAACCATTTGAGCGGGTAAAAGATGCTCAAATTCAAGCAATTAGTGGCACCGGCTTAGGGTTAACAATTTCAAAATCGCTTGCTGAATTAATGGGTGGAGAGATCAGCCTAAGCAGTAAACTGGGTCAAGGCAGTTGTTTTAAACTCAGCCTAATGTTAGCCAGAGTCAATAACAGCACAGCCGAACCAGAATATAGTCAAGCTCAAGCAGTTGCTTATAATGGTGATGAAAAAACAATTTTAGTGGTGGATGATGATCCGAATCAGCGCAAATTAATGGATGATTTTTTATCACCACTTGGGTTTAATTTACACTTGGCGGATAAACCGTCGAGCGCATTAAATATTCTGGCTGAATATAAAATAGACTTAGTATTAATGGATGTTACCATGCCAGAAATGAATGGCTGGCAACTGGCTAAAAAATTACGTGAAAACAAATATATAATGCCAATTATTATGGTGTCTGCCAATGCTAGAGACACTGAGAAAGATCAGCAAAATGCAGGGTTTCATGACGATTACATGGCAAAGCCAATTAATATGGATAATTTACTTGAAAAAATAGGTCAGCAACTTAACTTAGAGTGGATGTTTCAAGATACCGAAAATCAGCCGGTGATGAATGAGCCACAAACCCAAGCGGCTGATAACAAACCAAAAGCAGGTAAAGCACAATATCAGGCTCTTATTGCACTGGCAGAAATTGGCTATTTGTCCGGTTTTAAAGATAAATTAGCCGAAATATCGCAGAATTATCAATTTAGTCAGGCAAACTTATCGCAACTCAATGAGTTAGTACAAACCTGTAATTTTACCCGAATAACCGAATACCTTCGTGAGTTAATAGATGAACAGCAAAATCAATAATGTCGTATTAGTGGTAGATGATTCACCGGAATCGCTCGGCATGTTAAATGTCGCGTTAAATACCGCAGGTTACACAGCTTTGGTTGCTCTCAACGGGGTGCAAGCTTTGTCTATTGCCGAAAAAGTAGAGCCAGACATTGTCTTAATGGACGCAATCATGCCCGAACTAGACGGTTTTGAAACCTGCAAAAGATTCAAACATTTATTCCCGTCAGTCCCTGTGATTTTTATGACCGGCTTAACAGACTCAGAGGATGTGGTAAAAGGGTTTGAAGCAGGCGGCGTAGATTATGTCACCAAGCCCATTTCGACCGATGAAGTATTAGCGCGAATAAAAGCACATTTAAATACCGCAAAGCTCGCACTGAGTGCACAAAGCGCATTAGACCATGCCGGTAAAAATGTATTTTGTGTTGATAATCAAGGCCAACTGGCCTGGGCGACACCGCATGTTTATCAATTAATTGAAGAGATTATGCCAAATCAGGATTCACCTTGGTTGCAACTTGAACCCGTTATTAAAAACTGGCTAGCCACAGGCGAATTAACCCCTCTTTCATTAGATAAACCGCAAACCGCAGTGCAGATCTTATACGAGCGCAAACAAGATGAACTGCACCTATTAAGACTCGCCAAAGCAAGCGTGCAAAAAACAGCAAAAGATTTACAAAACGCACTGCCTATCACCAAACGCGAAGCTGAAGTTTTATATTGGTTATCGCAAGCAAAAACCAATTGGGAAATATCACAAATATTAGAAATGAGCCCAAGAACGGCCAACAAACATTTAGAAATGGTCTTTAAAAAACTTGAGGTAGACAACCGTACCGCTGCGGCTGCCATTGCTATTAGAGTGTTGGAAGGGTAAACCTCAAAGTTTTGTTCTGAATATTCCGGTCTGGCCTGAATATCCATTCAACACATTGATTTAATTAACTCGATAGCAGTTTAAGATTAGTTTAAACAAGCAATAAAAAATGCCGTTCACAATGATGTAAACGGCACTTTTTTATTTACTTGATTTATTATGGTCCAGTAAAACTATCAAAATCAAAGCTTGCATCAGGCGAATAATTTTCACTATATATTTCAGCGCCTTTATGTGTGCTATCTGAATCATCACCATCTGACTCAGCCCAGCTGTAATCTTCAAATAATATGACACTGGTAAATACGGTTTTCCCGCCATAGGTAGATTCAGACTTTATATAAAGCTGCTCTTTACCAAGAATAGTTCCACCTTTAGTTTCAGAATAAGCCAGTTCGATTACATTAGTGCCAATATCACTCACAGTTGCAAAATATTGCTCATCATCCGCTGTACCAAGTATTTCGTCATCACCATAAGTAGTTAACACTAAATCACTATTGGCATCAAAAACCAAGCGAGCGTCATAAACATACCAAGTTACATTCTCCAAATCTGCTTTAGAGATCCCAGGAGAAGTCATTTGATTAGCACAATCAGCGATTACTGTATTAAAGTCATCAATAGAATAAAAGGTTAATGGTTTATCATTAATATCATCCCAATCCGATTCTGTGCTGCAAGTTAAGTTACTAGTATCAGGTTGATTAAAATAACTTGAGTCCGTAGCATAAGTTTCATGATAAATTTCAGCGCCTTGATGAGTAGTATCTTGATTGTTTTGATCTGACTCTTCCCAACTATAGTACTCCCATAAAATACGTGCTTTATATACAGTAGTATTAGCCATTGTTGACTCAGATATAACGCGAACTAAATCACGACCAACAATGGCACCACCTTCCGTTTCAGAAAACGAAAATTGAATAACGTTAGCCGCATAATCATTAGCGACGACATAAAATGTTTCATCATCAGCCGTCCCCAATATACCATCGTCACCATAAGCAGTGATCACACCATTCGTACCTGTCTCATCAAATGTAATAACTTCATCATCAATATACCAAGACAAGTTAGCTAAATCATTAACCGAAAAGTCAGGCAATGTTTGACTGCTCGCACAATCAGCAATCACAGTATTAAAGTCATTAATAGAGTAAAAATCAGTTGGTTTACCTTCCCCATTGTTCCACGTCTCGTCCCAGCCGGATTCCGTTGCACAGCTAAGCTCTGCTGTACCGCCACCAGTTTCACCGCCAATTTGTTTGCGATAATCAGTAGAATAGAATTGACCTGTTGCTGGTTCAATTGCATAAATGCGCACTAATAAGGTGTAATTAGTTTCATCAAAATCAACGTCATTGGTTATTGATTCAATTAACGATGTCGTTTCAAGTTCAGTACTTGTAGCATCATGACTGATCGCTTCATCTTCAATATCATAATAATTACCTTGATTGTCATACACTTCAATACGAATAGAATCAATCACAGTACTAGCTTGCACTGTCCACGATAAGGTTAAGTCTGTATTAGGATCAAAGTTATTAATTGCATTGATACTTTCAGTTGTTAGTACCGGATATAGGCCACTTGTTTTTGGCAAGAATAATAAAGTTCTGTCAAAGCTAACCAAGGCTTGATCAGATGGAATATTAGGTTGATTAGGTACTGAAATATCTAAAGCTTCGGTATATAACTTGTAACGTATAATATCCCCTACTTCAAAGATGCTTGGATTCACTTCACCATCAGTACTACCGAAGTTAACGTAATCACTAGTATAATCTTGCAGTGTTTGGTTATAAACCGATAATTCACCAGCGCCATTGTACATTGAGTTACCAAAATACACTGTGTCTTTAACTGTGCCATCATTAGCATCAATAATTTCCATAGTAGCTGACGCGATAGGAGCATCGTTAACCGTACCGTTATTGGTAAAGTCATTATCATAAAAAGAGGCATTTAACCCACAACCACCTGTGTTAGTATCCGTTCCATCATAATCATTACAATGAAAGGTTAAGGTGTCAGCTTCAACAATGAGTTGATTACCTAATAACTGCCAACCTAAATCACCATTTTTAGCCACTTGCCATGTTTCAGGCTCAAGTTCAGTCATGCCATTAAAGGTAACATTAAAGTCAACAATAGCTGTACCAGCATCTGTATCTAAATTGCGAACTGAGACACTTGAAAATTTCAGACCAATTAAACTAGGATCGGTTGTAATATCAGTTAAAAATTGTGCTCTGCTTTGATCTTCATGCAAAAAGTTTGCTGCCAAGAAGCTCTCAAGGTTTGCTGCTGTCGGTAAGCCATCAGCAAAACTAGCTCCAAACATTTCAAATAAGTTTGCAATAGCAATTGTTTCGTTAACCGTTGCAGTTAAGGCTCCACTATCTGCTACTTCAATTTTTATTGAAGGATCTTCATCAGCTGTGAAGTTATCTTCAATACTTGAGTTATCAATTAAATTGGTAATTGTCGCTATATTACTTTCTGTATCTGTTTCAATTTGAATGACATCTAAGGCAGCGTCTAAGCCTGAATGGTCGGCACTAAAGCTAGTATTTAATAAATTGATCGCAGTATCTAAACCAAGAGCGGTAAATACGTCTTGCAGCTTTGCTTGCAACGCATCTTCTTGAGCTGCTAGCTCATCACTTTCTAATGGAATTAGCGTATCCGCTTCAAAGAAACTTTCTGCCAACTCTTTAGCAGTATTAGCAATAATTAAGTCGGTAAAAGGAGTAATATTAACCGCACCTTCACTATTAGCAGCTTCGGCATAAGAGTGAAGTTTGTAAACTTTTCCACCAACCGTACCTTCGGCACGTAGCCTAAAAGGTGGAGTCATTCCTGTTACATCAACATTATAACTACCGTCAGCTTCTATTACTTCAGACTTAGTTGCGCCAAGCGAATCTTTTACGGTTACAGTGCCAACAATAGCAGCACCGGCGGCAGCTGTCCCGCTCAGAGTTGGTACTACCACAGTAACAATACGCGTAGCAGTTGCTTCATTACCTGCGGTATCAGTTGCTGTATAGGTGACCGTATAAGAACCAGCCATTGACTCATCAATATCATCAGTGCTAGATACCGTTATTGAGCTGTCAACATCATCCGTCGCAGTCGCACCTGCATCAGTGTATGTGTCACCTATAAATATTTCAGCATTACCATCAATAACCGTAATTGTTGGTGCAGTCACGTCAACCACATTAACCGTTCGAGTTGCGGTAGCTTCATTACCAGCAGCATCAATTGCACTATAGGTTATGGTATATGAGCCAATTGTTGAACTATCAACAGAGCCAGTAGTTGTTACTGAAACACTGCCGTCAACATCATCAGAAGCGGTAGCACCAGCATCGGTATAAGTTTGGTTATAGGCTAGAGATACAGTACTTTCACCATTAAGAGAAATAACCGGTGCATTTTTGTCTTCATTACTACCATCACTATCATCGCTACCTCCACTACCACATGCCGACAAAACCAAGCTTGATGAGAGCAGTGTGATCAATAGGTGATTAGTTTTATTATTCTGTCGATATGACGATTTAAAGCTCATCAGTTGAACTCCTTATTAAGTTTCTCTTCTTTTTATTCCAAATAATTTTAACTCAATAATAATAGGAAACATTATTCAAACATACAAACCTATATACCAAATAGCAGTTCCAAATCAAAGGCGACAGAGCCTTACAAATTCAACCAAAAATAAATCAAAAAAAACCAAATTCAATCAAAAACACTTGAATTCAATAACAATTAAGTAATATTATATTAACCTTATTTAATCAGGGATGATGATTGAAAGGGTTAATTTATCAGTAGTTCTCTGATTTTTTCTTAATATAAAAGGATATTTATGAAAACCAATATGGTAAAAACTTTCTTATCTGTCAGTGTATTATCTGCTTGTTTAGCGGCTTGCCAAAACGCAGAAGTACAATCTTCTGCTAGCGCGAAAACAAGTGCACAACAAGCCACAAATAACTTACCCGCAGAATATATAAAACAAGACGTTTTTATAAAAAATGTTAAAGATCAACGTCAGTATAAATATTTAAAACTGGAGAATGATTTACAAGTTATTTTAGTCTCAGATCCTAACGTAAAAACAGCAGCGGCAGCGCTCTCAGTTGGTGTAGGTTCTAATCAAAACCCAGATAACTTTTTAGGTTTAGCGCATTATTTAGAACATATGGTGATTCAAAGTTCTAAAAAGTATCCACAAGAGAATGAAATAGCCGAGTTTGTTGCAAAAAACGCAGGCGCTAGAAATGCCTTTACAGCCTTGGACAATACCACTTATTTATTTCAAATAAACTCTGACGCGCTCGATGGTGCATTGGATAGATTAGGCGCAGCAATCGCAGAGCCTCTATTTGAACCGAGTTTTAGTGATAGAGAACGTAACGCAGTAAATTCAGAATGGAGCCGAAATTTAAATAGTTCGGATTATGATATCCAGTCAGCTACCCAACAAATAATGAATCCTGATTATCCTGGTAGCCGATTTACAACAGGTAATTTAGAGACTCTAACCGATCAACCAGATAAAACTTTAAATCAGGCTTTATGGGATTTTTATAATCAATATTATTCAGCCAATATTATGACTTTAGCGATTGTCAGTAATCAGCCATTGGATGAACTGGCCAGCAAAGCTAAAACTCATTTTTCAGCGATTAAAAATAAAAACATTAAAAAGCCGGAAATTAGCGAATTAGCGTTTACCCAAACAGGTCAAGAAATCAATATTAAGATCCCAAAGGATACCAATTATCTGCAATTACAGCTTCCACTTGACTACCAAGCTGATAGTAAATACTCACACGCTGGTCAGTTTATATTACGCCAGTTAAATCGCCATGATGAAACCGCTTTATTAGGTGGTTTACGAAAAGCTGGGTTAACCCACGATGCGGGTTGTGGTTATGCTGAGAATGCTTATCAGGCACAAGGCTTTATGCAATGCCATTTCAACTTAACAGATAAAGGCCTAGCCGATAAAAATCAGGTTGTAACCGCTTTTTTTGAATATGTAAATATTATCAAGCAACAAGCAGTAACAGATGATTATATTGCCGAGTATGAATACATTTTACAGAGTCAACGTCAACGATTTAGTGATACACCACCATTGCAATTTGCGGTAAAACTGGCAACCACGTTACAGCAACATGATCCAGAATATACATTAATGCCAAATCAATATTACAAAGGGTTTGATAAAAAACGAGTTAATGAAATATTGGCTCAACTGAAACCCAATAATATGATAGTGCGCAACATAGGCAAAGATGTGAGCGCAGATACGCCAATTCCTTACTCTAAACGCTCATATTCGGTTAAAGCATTGCCTACATACCAAGCAGCTGAAACGTTAGAGGTTGCTTTAAAGTTACCTGCGGCGCAAGTACCGGACGAATTGAAAACAGAGCAAATAGCTAAAGAAACAGCTGAAGAAACTAAACAAAATTATGTAACACCAATTCAGGTGATTAATCAAAATGGCGTCACTGCGTTTTTAGCGACCAGCCAGTATTTTGCTGATGACAATGAAGCCGTAACAGAAGCCACAATTGAATCACCAGCGACTAATGCATCGGCTAAAAATATGATAATGAACCATATCATTAGTGACTTATTTAATAAACAAACCAAAGCATTATCAGAAAACGCTAAATTAATGGACGCTGTAGACTTTTACGCTAAAGGCAATGCCCATAGCTTTAGCTTTTTCACCATAAACGGGAAATTAGCCCATCAGCAAAAATATTTTACGCAAGCACTTACTCAATTTCGCGAGCTGAAAATAGATCAACAAATATTTGATAATATCAAAGCGTCTTTTATTCAGGGTTATGAAAACATGGCTAAACAGCAGCCTATTCAGCAAACTCTTAATAGCTACCGCGAAACCTATAAAATATATGCTGAAGTATTTACAAAAGAAGAAAAGCTGGCCGCACTCAAAAGCTTAACCCTAAAAGACTTAACTGATTTTCATCAAACTTTACTAAAAGGTCAGCTTCAAATTTATTCAATGAGTAATATGAGCAAAGCCGAGTTGGCCCAAATGGCAAAATCTGGGCGTGATATTTTAGGTAAAGCTGAACAGGCTAGCTGGCAGTTAAGCTCAGACTTTAAACCAGAAATAGGTAAAAACGTAAATGTAACAGAATCAATAGACGCCAATGATGTGGTCTTATTTTTAGGTTTTATTCCCCAAGATGACAGTAAAGCGACTAAAACTAATTTAATGGTTTTAAATCAGTTTATGCACCCAGCATTTTTTAATGAAATTAGAACACAACAACAATTAGGTTATATTGTGCAAAGTTCAGCTTGGGGAACGCACGACTACACGACTCAAGCCTTTTTAGTGCAAAGCAATAACACTGAGCTGAACCAGGTTTATAGTAAAGTTCTGACATTTATCCAAAGCTATCAGGCTGAATTAGCTAAATTAACAGATGAGCAAATTAAACAAACGGTTAGCGCTATCATTCAGCAATTAGAACAAAAACCGACTGATTTAAAGCAAGAATTTGCGCAGTATCATATTCAATGGCGAGATCACAAATGGACATTTGATGAGCGTGAAAAATTAATTTCGGCGCTAAAAAATGTCAATAAAACCAGCTTAACTCAACTTTATGATGAGCTTTTACTGCAAGGTAAACACGAGCAATTTGCGATTCAATACCGCGGTGAAAACTTTAAAGATACAGATTTTGCCAAACTAAAATCTTTATCTGAAGTTGAATCTCAAGGTCAGCAAACAGCAGCAAGGTAAGCTACAGAATTAGTTCAATAAATGGCAGGGCTTTATTTAACCACTAAAGCCCTTTTATGGTTTAACTATCGCTACATTTTTGACAAAACTTTCAGGCATTCAACATGAATAAGCAAATACTCAGTTACATAATTATTGGTATAACAGCAGCAATTGCTGGCGTCTCTGTATCGACTTTAAATTTAAGTACCTTACAAATGCTAACTTTAGCGGCTGGCTTAGGCTTAGCTGGCGCTGCTGCAATTGTATTTGTTAGAAACAATTAAGCTTATTTTCCTACGCACCCAAAACCTAATAGCGAACCCCAAATAAAGCTTTTAAAAAGCTTCGTGATGCTTTTTTAAGCGAGGGAGTTTGTTGTAAATCAAAACAATATTTTTGATAAAAATCATCATCATACCAAAAGCTGTCTAAATATGTTTTCCACCAGTATTCACCTAAATAAACATTTTTTTGCCAAGGTTTAATGCCAATATAATGAATAATTTTAATGGCGCTGGTATTTAAATTTTGATTTGCTTTGCCTTTTAAAAACCGATTTTTGATTTGTTGGCGATAAGCGTTAGGCGAAAAGTTATACACTGGCGGAATCCCGCTATAAATTTTATCGGCAAAAACAGAATTTATAATGTCCTGATCCTGATATTTAAACTGATTATTTTTTGCAAGTTGGCAAGCTTGGTTAATATCACCCGTTGTAATGCTGTCCAACTGCATAATTAACACACCTGCATTAATATAGTTTTCGCCCCAGCCTTGCTGCTTTGCATAAGCTTGTCGCTGCGGTGGCGATTTAACACCAGCAAAACACGCATCGCCAATATCCCAGTTAAACAACTCGGTTAAATCGGTTCTAAAAATAATATCAACATCACAATATAAAACTCTTGAGCGTGGTTTTAATAACTCAGGAATCCATAATCTTAAATAAGTGCTGCTGGTAATCCCGCGGGTTTCAAAACCACCAGCAAAAAGGTGGCGACAATCTATAAATTGCAGAGAAAATTGGCTGTAAGCTTGAGTTAACTGGCTAATGCTTTGTTGATTTTTTTCATTTAAATCACAATAAAGCACAATAATTTCATAAAATGTATCGGCTTGGGCGCACTCTAATAATGATTTAAAACAAATTGCTGCCTGTGTGGCTAAATTATTGTCGAATGCAAAAACAACCGGAATCCTTACCATCTAACTAAATCCTAAAAATCTATATTGCTTAATACCTTACAAAATAAAAGTGACAAATTAACGACAGTTAATTGTTTTTTAGGGTGATGTGATTTTGGCTTTAATCTCCGCCAGCGGTTTGAGATTACACCGCTCCATACGCTCTTTATCCGTTTTTAAGCTTTCATCTAATGGCATAAGTTCATAGGTATTAATTGCATTATATTGAGTCCCCCAAATTTGAGGTTTACCAGTGCGAAGAAGATACCTATCTTCTGCAGCACAAGATAACCATTTGGCTTTAGGGTAATTCAATTCAACAGCTTTAGATGCCAATTGAGATGCAGTTAAAAAGTCTTCCGGCGCTTTGCCATGCTGAAAAATTAGCGCGGCGTTATAATAATCAATTCCTTCTTGTAACCCGCCCGCTGCAATAATTTCTTTTACACGTTTCAAGCGTTCCAAATCATTGTAATAGGTAAATTCGCCGTTTTCGCGTTCTGACTGATCTTGTGCGACTAAAGCAACCAACTCAGAATTAGGGGTTGAAAATACCGGCATTGCTATACAGATAAACAATATGAAAAATGAAAATGGTTTGAGCTGAGTTAATTCCATTTAATATTCCTTAAACACCAAACTAACCAAAAAACCAGTAACAAACAGCAATAGCGGCGGTAAGACCGGCGGCATCGGCAATTAATCCGCAGCTAATGGCATAACGGGTATATTTAATGCCAACACTGCCAAAATAAACCGCTAGCACATAAAAAGTGGTTTCGGTTGAGCCTTGCATTATGCTCGCAAGGCGACCGGCAAATGAGTCAGCGCCATAAGTATTCATGGTTTCGACCATCATAGCGCGCGCACCACTGCCGGAGAGCGGTTTTAAAAATGCGGTTGGCAACGCATCAACAAATTGAGCATTCAGCCCTAATGCCAATACGCACCATTTAATCCCAGCCAATAAACCTTCTAGCATGCCACTTGCACGCACAGCGGCGATAGCCACCAACATAGCTAATAAATACGGAATAATTTGAATCGCAACGCCAAAGCCCTCTTTTGCACCTTCAACAAATTCTTGATAAGCCGCCACTTTTTTAATTGCGGCAATTGCCAGCACTAAACAAATAAATCCCATTAATAAAAAATTTGCCCAAAACGATGACGCTTGTGCTAATTGCTCTGCGCTCAGGGTGAGTAAATAGCTCATCGCGGCGGCCAATAAAGCAAATACAAATCCGAATATTGCCAGTGGTTTTAATTTAAATAAGGGGAGTTTTTGAATACTAGCCACCACAATAATTCCGGCTAGGGTTGAGCATAAAGTGGCTAATAAAATGGGCAAAAACACATCGGTTGCCATTGCCGCCCCCGCCTGCGCGCGATACATAAATACAGTTACCGGAAAAATAGTCACAGATGAGGTATTAAGCACCAAAAACATAATTTGTGCGTCGCTGGCGGTATCTTTATTTGGGTTATGCGCTTGTAAGCTTTGCATTGCTTTTAAACCCAAAGGGGTAGCGGCATTATCCAACCCCATCATATTGGCCGCCAGATTCATTGAAATATGCCCTTGAGCCGGACTATTAGCCGGAATGGCTGGCATTAATATCCGAAAAAGAGGAGACATTAGGTGCGCTAATTTATCAATTAAACCCGCCTTTTCGGCAATTTTACTAATCCCTAACCAAAACGCGAGTAATCCCACTAAACCAATTGAAATTTCGACACTGAGCTTTGCCATATCAAAAATACTTTGGATCATGCGGGCATAAATATCACCATCCCCCAAAATAAACGCGTTAAAACTGGCATAAACAAAAGCAGATAAAATAAACCCAAGCCAAATCCGGTTAAGCAAAATCAAAGCTCCGTTAAAAATAAGGGTTAAAAATCAAAGATAAATTCAGCGCTAGTTTATGACTTTAGCAGCCGTTAAGCTAACCCAATAACTTATAAAGTTGAATTTCGTTGTGGTATTGCTCATCCATATAAAATGAATCTAATTTAAATCCATCCTGTTGATAACCCAGTTTTAAATACAATTTATGCGCTGGTTCGTTAGCTTCAAATACACTTAATTCGAGTCTGCGAATCCCTTTAGCCAAAGCTTGCTTTTCAAGTTCAGATAATAAAGCCGATGCGATCCCCTGCCGGTAATATTCTGCTCTAACTGCAATAACAATCGTCATTTTTTTCTGGCTTTTAAGGTTGGGTAACTGCCAGCCACAAGCATAAGCCTGTAACTCTCCATTTTGTTTAACATGCAGGTTAATATTGTTGGATGCTGCGATTGTTTTTTGTAAATGCAGAATGTAGTCATCGCGGTTGTTTTGCAAAATCGCTGGGGTATAAAGCATAAATTTGCTTTGTGATGCAACAGCCAAGTGTAGTTGATATAGCATTTGAGCATCATCTTGGCTGCTGTTTTCAATTTCTACCGACATAAAAAATAAATCCTTTTATAACTGATTTATATTAGCTAATTTGAATAAGTCTTAATTTATCTTTAAGACTTTATTTATAAAGCTCAATCAAATTAAGAACCAAAAGCGGGAGTTTATTCGTAAATTTTAAACGTCTACAGAATCGTGATTAGCACGATTTTTACGTGATTCAGGCTTTGCATGTTTGGTTGCGTAAAACCAAATTGTTGGGATTCGCTTTGCTCGACCCAACCTACAAGGGCTAAATAAAAATACGAAAAAACAAGTTTAATGCCTTCTTAGGAACAAAGATACGCACGCTAAAATACAGGAGCCTACGTGTTTATATCTCCCGCGAGCATTAGCGAGTGACTACAATGGTTTGTCATGTGGAATTTCCAAAAAAGGGCCGTACAACTTGAAACTGCCATCTATACCATTGTAAACCGATATATAATTCGATGATTCACCCTTGGGTTTAAATAGCGTGAAAGCTAAGCCATCTGAAACTAATTCACTTCTCAGGTCACACATTTCAGCGACTCTCAGTGAACCACGCTCAAATTCCCTATCAGAAATATTTTTTTTAATTAAGGCGCCACTTTGATATTGCTGTTTTATATACTCGATTTCTAAATCACAGCAGTTGCGTAAACGCATGGCCTGAGTATTAAAGCTGCAAAACGTAACTAACAAAACTACACTAATTAATATTTTCTTCATTACACATAACAAGACGGTATAAAAATCTCGTCCTCAAAAGTTTATTGTTCGCAACGTCGAAAAACCTGTGTAGGTTGGGTCGAGCGAAGCGAATCCCGACAGAATCGCCCAGCCAACTACTTTTTATCGCGCATATCCAATATAGGTAAACTGCCTTCTCCCATAATTGTGGTTGGTAATTTACCATCCCAGTTTTGTGCCTCAGTTAAACTCACAATTAATGGATTGTCGCGTAGTGCTTTGGCTTTAGCTTCTATCGCGGTGGCCTCTGCTTCACCTTTTAATACAATGGCTTTTGCTTCGGCTTCTGCAACTTTAATAATGCCTTGTGCTTTGGCATCTGCGGTGTTTACTTCTCTAAGTGCTTCAAGGCGTTGGCGTTCAAGCTTATGCTCTTCGGCTGCGGCTAAGTTTTTTTCGGTTTGTTTAATCTCAATTGACTGTATATATTTTGCAGGTAACTCAATATTTTCAATTTGGATATTATCGACAACAACCGGAAAGCCGGCCATTTCTTCAATTAGCCTTTGTTCAATCCCCTGAATCGCTAAAGCTCGGTCTTGAATTAGTTGCTCGGCTTCGTATTTAGGAATGGTGTCTTTAGTGGCTGAGCGAAATCTAGGATCTAAAATACGTTGTTCAAACTGGGTTAAACCACCGTATTTTCTAAATAAATCTAATGCAGCTTCTTTATCTGCGGTCCAGTTAACCGATACTTCAATTGTTACCGGCATTTGCTCTTTTGTGCTGGAAGCCATTTTTTCTGCATTTTTGCGGGTACGAACCTCTATCGGCTCAACCGAATCAATAAAGGGTATTTTAAAATGTAGCCCCGGGTTTTCTTGATATTTTGCTTCCCCAAAGCGTTTAACTATACCAACATGGCCTTCTTCTACCGTATAAACGGCGCTCATCACAATCGATAAACTCACAATGGCAATGACAACCAAAGCAATTATTTTGGCTTTATTTAGGTTTGAAATATTTAATTTTTCTTGAGATTTTAATGAATTAGATAACATTTAGGGCATCCTTTGCTTATTATTTTTGACTTAGCATAATGCCAAACAGTTAACATTTACGCAACAGGAAAAATCATACTTTATACCCTAGGGTCTGTTGACGTTTGATGTACAAATTTTGTTCTAACTAAATGCTTTTTAATCGAGGCGCAGCATTGAAGGCCTAATGGGTTAAGTCTAAA
>NZ_JAOPFU010000036.1 GCF_025515275.1 Catenovulum sp. 2E275 | reverse complement strand
CGCTGCGTTGTGGGGGCGCATTATAGGGACAAAACAAACCCCGTCAACGCTTTTTTTGAATTTATTTCTTTTTTTTTATCGTTCGGTTAATTAACAAGCAAATTTGAGACATTTTGTATATTTTTAATTCGTTTTAGGGAAAAGTCTTAGTTGGATGGGGAGAGATTGATTCATAAAATAAAAAAGCTTTTAACCTCAACAAGGTTAAAAGCTTTATGGAAATTTAGATAGTTTTAAATCTGGAATAAAGATTCGATAGATAAACCTTCACTGCTTAAAATATCTTTCAAACGTTTTAGAGCTTCAACTTGAATTTGTCTTACTCTTTCTCTGGTCAATCCTATTTCTTTACCTACATCTTCCAAAGTTGCAGCTTCATAGCCTAGCAAACCAAATCGACGAGCTAATACTTCTCTTTGTTTTGGGTTTAGTTCTTCTAACCAATGCACAATATTAGATTTAATATCTGAATCTTGTAATGAATCTTCAGGGCCGTCATAACGTTCGTCAGTCAGGATATCTAACAGGCCTTTTTCCGAATCACCACCTATAGGGCTATCCACCGAACTAATTTTTTCATTTAATCTGAGCATTTTACTGACATCAGAAACAGGTTTATCCAATGCAGCAGCTATTTCTTCTGCTGTTGGTTCATGATCTAATTTTTGAGCTAATTCACGAGCGGTTCTTAAATAGACATTTAATTCTTTAACAACATGAATAGGTAATCGAATAGTTCGGGTCTGGTTCATGATAGCCCGCTCAATTGTTTGTCGGATCCACCAAGTTGCGTAAGTTGAAAATCTAAATCCACGTTCCGGATCAAATTTTTCAACGGCTCTAATTAATCCTAAATTACCTTCTTCAATTAAATCTAATAATGCTAAACCGCGATTGTTGTATCTTCTGGATATTTTTACAACCAATCTAAGGTTACTTTCGATCATTCGTTTACGTGATGCTTCACAGCCTTTTAATGCTTTTCGTGCAAAATAAACTTCTTCTTCTGCAGTTAATAAAGGGGAAAAACCAATCTCCCCCAAATATAATTGGGTAGGATCTAAATTTTTATGTGAATCATCAACTGTAAGAATTTCGTCTTCAAGCTGTGAATTTTCGATTTCAGAAATTTCAGCTTCTGTTGGCATATCTCGATTAGTAGCGCGTTCAGTTTGGCTCATTGTCATTCCCCTTAGAAAACAAAGACAGCAGTAATTAGCTATTATCTATATCCATATTTAAACTCACATTACCAAGCAAATTAGCGCTTAGGTAAAAACTTTTCAGGATTAACCGTATTACCTTTGAAACGAATTTCAAAGTGTAACTTGACCCTGTTAGTATCTGTGTCGCCCATATCAGCAATATGCTGACCTACTTTCACCCAATCTTTTTCTTTAACTCTAATCAAACTATTATGTGCATACGCACTTAGATAATCGTCAGAGTGTTTGATAATGATCAAGTTACCGTAGCCTCTTAATGCATTTCCGGCGTAAACCACTTTGCCAGAATTTGCCGCGAAAACAGCTTCGCCTTTTTTCCCTATTATATCTAGTCCTTTATTTCCTAATTCTTTGTAGGAAAAACGCTCAATGACTTTGCCTTTGGCTGGCCATTGCCAGTTACTTTGACTGAAAGAAGAGAACTCACTTCCCTCGCCACCATTTGTAACATTTTGTTTACCTTTAGTAACAACATACTCCTGACGAGAATCCTTATCAAGTGTTTTTTGTGTCGAATCTGACTTTTTTTTATTCGTTTTAGATATTTGATTAGAAGAGTTTGATTTATGAGAGGAGTTAAGCCTAATGATTTGCCCTGGGTAAATTGAATAGGGTGCAGATATGTCGTTTAACCGAGCAAGTGTTTTAAAGTCAACACCAGCTCTAAATGCAATACTATATAGAGTATCTCCTTTTGATACTTTATATTGTGATTGTCTAAGTGAGTTAGCTTGAAAATCATGAATACTCTTTCCTCGATAAACTGAATCAACCGGTGCAGGAGTGTTTCTCTGAGCACAAGCCGATAAAGCGCACACGATACATATAATTAGAGTATTCTGATATACAGCTAACTTCATTGTCTAACTCAACTATATAAATTAATCAGATATTTTGTGTTTATTTAAGTTTTCAGCGATTCGTTCGATACCAACAACTAACACAATCCCCAATATAGTACATATAATCACACCAGCTAACTGACTGTCTAAGCCTGTTAAGTGAGTAAACTGAGCCGGTAAAACATTTTGTTGCTGCAAAGGGATCACCTCTCCATGCCGATTAACAGCTGAACTAATAACTTGTTTCCATGGCCAAGTGACATTTAAAGAACCAATTAAAAAACCAATTAAGACTGCAATAGTTGTATGATAAAAACGAGCTAATAACCAAACCAATACACGAGAAAATATCAATAAACCAGAGATGCAACCAGCGCCAAAACTTGCCAGTGCAATAATATCTAACTGATTAATAGCATTTAAAAAGATAGGGTATAAACCAATTAACAATAAAATGAAGCTACCTGAAATACCGGGTAAAATCATGGCACAAATTGCAATAAAGCCACCTAAAAACAACATCCACCAATCACCCGGTACATGCGCAGGTTTTGCAATCGAAATTCCCACCACAATACCAATCCCTATCAGTAAAGCTATCCATTGAGTCGCTTTCCATTTAGGTTGTACTTTTACTAATAAATAGACAGATGCAGCGATTAAACCGGAAAAGAATCCCCAAACTAACAGAGGGTAATAATTTAAAGCAGTAGTAATTAAAGCCGCAAAGGTTTTTAAACTAATTAAAATACCGCCAAAAACAGATAATAAGAAAAAACCGTTAATATGTTGCCAAAATGCAGCAAAGCCATCTTTAAATAAAATTTTTAACGCAGCCGGACCTAATTGTTTTAACGAGTTAAGTAGCTCATCATATATGCCTGTAATAAAAGCAATGGTTCCGCCTGAAACGCCAGGCACAACATCAGCGGCTCCCATGGCCATCCCTTTTGCCGTTAATAAAAAGTAATCTTTCCGATTTCTAGTTTTCATAGTGTTCCATTTAATCCATTACCCAAAAAGGTGGTATTATTATTCAGTTTCACCGGCAACTAAAGGCACAAACTTCACATTTGCGACATCTGTAATTTTATAATCATCGCCATTACGTATTATTTTTTTCAAAATTTGCTCTTCTGTACCAATAGGTATAACCATAACGCCACCATCCGTTAACTGCTCAAGCAATTGAGTAGGCAAAGTGGCCGCTGCGGCTGTTACTAAAATAGCATCAAAAGGCGCTTTATTAATCCAGCCTTTCCAACCATCTCCGTGCTTAAAGCTAATATTATGTAAATCAAGTTGGCGCAATACTCTTTTTGCCTGAAATTGTAGCGATGCAATTCGCTCAACGGTACACACTTTATCAACTAGCTGAGCTAAAACAGCCGTTTGATAACCGCAACCTGTTCCAATTTCTAATACCGTTTTAATCGGTTTATCTGCATCCAGAATAATTTCTGTCATCCGAGCTACAATGGCTGGCTGAGAAATAGTTTGCCCTTTACCAATAGGTAAGGCTGTATTTTCATAGGCTTTGTGAGTTAAGGCTGGTTGCACAAATGCTTCTCTTGGCACTCTTGCAATTGCTTCTAATACCTGGTGGTTTTTTATTCCTACTTGCATCAATAATTGCGCAAGTTTTTCTCCACTTCTTGCTTTATTTAAAGTTAACGACATCGACTAAATATTACCAAATACGCTTCAATTATTTTTAACCCGTTAAATTTGAATTTGGGTTATCCAGTTTTCTAATAATGTAACACTTTGATGCGCTGTCATATCAACAGTTAACGGTGTTACAGATACATAATTATTTTTAATAGCAGCAAAATCTGTGCCTTCAGCAGCATCTTTGATTTTACCTATCGCGCCATACCAAAATACATCCCGTCCAAACGGATCTTGTGTTTTAACCATAGTATCAGCTTGATGGCGTTTACCACAGCGGGTCGTTTTAACCCCATTAATTTCATCAAGCCCAACGGCTGGCACATTGATATTTAAAATTTGATCGGATGGAATGGGATGAGTTTGAATTTGACTAATGATCTTGGCTGCAATGTTTGCGGCAATCGAAAAATCAGCATCCGGAGCAAAAGAATCTAACGAGACAGCAACCGCAGGCAACCCCATATGACGACCTTCCGTTGCGGCGGCAACTGTACCAGAATAAATCACATCATCACCCAAGTTTGCACCATGATTGATCCCGGATACCACAATATCCGGTTCAAAATCTAAGAGTTTATTCACCCCAATGTGCACACAATCAGTCGGTGTTCCGGTAACAGAATAAAAACCAGAATCCATTTTGTGTAATCTTAATGGATTCACTAAAGTCAAACTATTACTGGCTCCGCTGCAATTTCTATCAGGAGCAATCACTCTTACATCATGAGCAACAGACAAAGCATCATATAGTGCCTTTAAGCCTCTGGCATGAACACCATCATCATTGCTCAATAATATTTTCATGATTTTGACACATCCTGATAATCTACAATTTCACGTAACACAGAGGTAGCAAAACATCCCGCGGGTAATTTAAATTCAACTTCTAAAAAATACTCATTGTTATTCTGAGAGTAAGACCAGTTAAAATCAGACACGGGTAACTGTAATGCTCTTCTTTCTTGCTTCAAGCCTGCTTCAATTAAACCTGCCACAATTTGCGGATAAGCATTTAAACAATTCTCTTCAAGCTGGGCAACTTCCCCGCTTACTATGCTATCACCTTTACCGAACAAACTACCACTTAATAAAATATCGCCAGACTCAAAACGGGCAATAATTTCATCGTCAATAACATCGGCTTTAAAAAAAGAGTTGCTCCCAGACAAAATAAACGCATCGCCAGCAACCGGTTTAAACATATTAGCCTGAATACGGGCATCCAATATCTGATTAAATAAATAAGAACGCGCAGAAGATAAATAAATACTTTGCAATTTTCTATCTTTTACTTTTAGCTCTCCGCTAAACATTTTAATGGCATTATCTAAATTATCTCCGTCGCGACCAAATCGTTGCTCACCAAAATAATTTGCAACACCAAATTGTTTTATGGCCGTTAGCCTTTCATCTAAATTAACAGCTTGCTCTAATTTAATTTTTAATCTAAAAAAATTCGCTTTGTGGGTGCCAATTTTTAGTTTCTTGCCATGACGAACCGTTTTAAAAATTTTGGCGTTTTCAAGCTCAACCGTTGGAATATCCTGCTTGATAGGCCAAGGTAAATTAAACCACTGCCTTGTCACGGCATGTCTGTCTTTTAACCCTGAATGCGATACACTTTTTGCAGAAACACCAAATGCTTTCGCAATTTCTTTTCCGATAAAAGCCGTATTCTGACCATTTTTTTCAACCCAAAGCCACAAATGTTCGCCAGCTCCATCAGGTTCAAAACCAAGCACTTCTTCAACTTCAAAATCTTCATTTTGATTACGTATACTTGCTTTTACTTCAGGTTTGCCATGTAAATAAGCTAAGTTCATGCAATTTTCTCCAATAATACAACCGAGTGAACTGCAATCCCCTCTTTTCTACCAGTAAAACCTAATTTTTCGCTGGTAGTTGCTTTCACATTCACATTATCAATTTCGGTTAATAAATCTTCTGCCAATATTGTACGCATTGCCTGAATATGAGGCGCCATTTTAGGTGACTGCGCAATAATCGTGACATCTAAATTACCTATCTTAAATGATTTTTCTTTCATTAATTCAACAACTTGCTTTAATAGAATTCTACTATCTATATTCTCATATTTAGCGTCAGTATCCGGAAATAAATACCCTATATCACCTAAAGCTAAAGCCCCTAAAATAGCATCTATAATCGCATGAATCGCAACATCACCATCCGAATGCGCAAGAAACCCCTGCTCATACGGAATTTTAACGCCAGCTAGTACAATCGGGCCTTCACCACCAAATTTATGTACATCAAAGCCATGTCCGATTTTAATATTCATTTTATTCTCTATTTAAAAAATATTCGGCAAGCGCTAAATCACTTGCTCTGGTAATTTTAATATTAGAAGCATCACCTTCAATCAATCTAATTTCTGCGTTCGTTAATTCCATTGCCGATGCTTCGTCAGTAATCGCCTTATTTTCAGCTAACCCAAGCTCTATTGCAGCTATTAATTCGTGAGTTTTAAACATTTGAGGCGTTAACGCATGCCATAAGCCGTCTCGGTTTTCGGTTTTTTCAATCACAGCCACATTATGATGTGGATTAACCAACTGGCGCTTCATTGTATCGCGTACCTGAGTTGCTAAAATGCCACCGACATTACAGCTCAGACAAGATTGTATCAATTTTTCTATATCTTCAGCTAATACACAAGGTCGGGCGGCATCATGTACCAAACACCATTGAAAACGCTCAGAATCTAAACTTCTTAAACCGGCAAGTACCGAATAAACTCTTTCCGCGCCCCCTGTTACCAATTTAACCTGAGCAGGCAACTGCGTTTGTAGCTGTTTAATAAAAGGATCACTTTCCGAAACGACTACCACAATTTGGGTAATATTGGTGATTTGGGAGAGTTTACGAATGGTATGCTCAAGAATGCTAATTTGATTAATCGTTAAATATTGTTTAGGGATATTAGCCTGCATTCTTTTACCAACCCCTGCGGCTGGTATAATAGCGGCAATTTGTATTGATGCTATCTGCTGTTCTGTCATTCTGATATTTAATTATTGGTGGCTTTTTTATAATTAGGTACAATCCGATAAAAAACTTCGTCTTGTTTTATCATACCTAACTCGTTTCTTGCTTTTTCTTCAATCGCATCTAAGCCAGATTTTAAGTCTTTAATATCCGCCATCATGATCTTATTACGCAGTTTAAGTGCTTCATTAGCTTTTTTTAATTCAGCTACTTTTTGAGTCATCGCCAAATGCTCAGAATACGCGTTATCACCAAACCATAGCCGGTAATGCAAGCCAATTAATACAATAATCAGTATGATTCGGAATATTTTCATGAATGTTAATGCGTTAAAGCTAAAGGTTTATTTAAATTAGTCCAGTTAATCACTGTGGTTAGTAATAACTCTCTTAACGTTAAAGTTCGCGGAAATGTCATATCGTTACCAATCCATTGATGGCCACAACAAGCAGCAGTCATAATATCTTTAGTTGATTTAATTAAACGTTTTTCAACTAGGCTTGATTCTAAATAATTCCCCGAAAAATTAAACCACCCATGCTCATTTAATCTGATTTTATTGCCCTCAATCACATCTATGCAATCTAGCCTAAAATGGGTTTGGCCTTTTTCATAAATAATCACCACCACCACTAAACCTAACTGTGCATTTTTTTCAAGCCAGCTTTGATTTTGTTCTGGTGTTATTTTGTCAGCGGGAGATTTGCGTTTTTGTTTAGCTGACCAAGTTCCGTTTTGCGCATCTAAAGTTAAAGGGTTTTCTAAAGATAAAATTGCTTCGGCTGCTCTTTTTATATAAAAAGGTAAACTACTCAGCCTTTTGGCAACATACTCTGGGCTAAGTTGACACTCAGCAAGTAATTTTAATTCACGCTCGTAAAACACATTACACAACTGCGCATAATCTAATAAACGTTCATTTTGATGTGCAAAATCTTGTTGTTGCAACATTGGAAAATCCGCCAATGCTTTACTCCAGATATAAAAAAGGTGTTTTAACTGACAACCAATTAAAACACCTAATCATACTAAATGGTATGCTTATTTAAAACTAAACAAGCATTTAAAGCGATTAAGCTTGACCTTTAATTTCGCTACGACCTTTGTATACAGCTTTTTCGCCTAATACTTCTTCGATACGTAATAATTGGTTGTACTTAGCAACACGGTCAGAACGGCTCATAGAACCAGTTTTGATTTGACCTGCCGCAGTACCAACTGCTAAATCAGCAATTGTAGCATCTTCTGTTTCGCCAGAACGGTGAGAAATAACAGCCGTAAAACCAGCATCTTTAGCTAACTTGATAGCTTCTAAAGTTTCAGTTAATGAACCAATTTGGTTGAATTTGATAAGGATTGAGTTACCAATACCTTGCTCGATACCGCGCTTTAAGATTTTAGTGTTAGTTACGAATAAATCATCACCAACTAACTGAACTTTTTCACCTAACTTGTCAGTTAATACTTTCCAGCCGTCCCAGTCACTTTCGTCTAAACCGTCTTCAATTGAAACGATTGGGTATTGAGCAACTAAACCAGCTAGGTAATCAGCAAACTCTTCAGAAGTGAACGATTTACCATCACCTTTTAAGTTGTATTTGCCATCAGCGTAGAATTCAGAAGATGCACAGTCTAATGCTAAAGTGACTTCTTCATTCATTTTATAGCCAGCTTTTTCAACCGCTTCAACGATTACAGCTAATGCTTCAGCGTTTGATTTAAGATCCGGAGCAAAACCACCTTCATCACCAACAGCTGTATTGTAACCTTTTGAAGCTAATACTTTTTTAAGGTTATGGAAAATTTCAGCCCCCATTTGGATAGCTTGTTTGAAAGACTTAGCACCAACTGGTTGAACCATAAACTCTTGAATATCAACGTTATTGTCTGCATGCTCACCACCGTTGATGATGTTCATCATAGGTACTGGCATGCTGTATTGACCAGACGTACCGTTTAAGTCAGCAATGTGCTCATATAAAGCTACACCTTTTTCAGCCGCTGCTGCTTTAGCAACCGCTAAAGAAACGGCTAAAATTGCATTTGCGCCTAACTTATCTTTGTTTTCTGTACCGTCTAAATCGATCATAATTTTATCGATTTGAGCTTGCTCTAATGCATTTTTACCAACTAATGCAGGTGCAATGATGTCATTTACGTTAGCAACAGCTTTTAATACACCTTTACCTAAAAAGCGAGTTTTGTCGCCGTCACGTAATTCTAATGCTTCACGAGTACCAGTAGATGCACCAGATGGCGCAGCAGCACGACCAAATGCGCCACTTTCTAACGTTACGTCTGCTTCAATTGTTGGGTTACCACGTGAGTCGATAATTTCACGGGCATGAATTTTTGCAATAGATGCCATTATTTTCTTCCTCTTTAATGATTTATTATTAAGCGCCCAACCGGCGCTTTATCAATTTTTTAATCTAACTTTTATTGATCCGTTTGCTTCTGGCATTCAAATGCAGCAGCAACAAAACCTTTAAACAACTGGTGACCATCTCTTGGCGTTGATGTAAATTCCGGATGGAATTGAGCAGCCACAAACCACGGATGATCAGGGATCTCAATCATTTCAACTAATTTACGATCAGCAGATAAGCCAGAGAAAACTAAACCAGCTTTTTCCAGTTGTTCAATATAATTGTTATTTACTTCATAACGATGACGATGACGCTCATAAATTTCAGTAGAGCCATAGACATCCGCCGCTTTAGTACCCGGTTTTAAATGACATAACTGACTACCTAAGCGCATAGTGCCACCTAAATCTGAGTTATTAGTGCGGGTTTCAACATCACCTTCTGAGTTTAACCATTCAGTAATCAAACCAACGACAGGATGCGGTGTTTTTGAGTCGAACTCGGTACTGTTTGCATTTTCTAGGTTTGCAACATTGCGCGCAAATTCAATTAACGCCATTTGCATGCCTAAACAAATTCCTAAATAAGGCACTTTGTTTTCACGGGCATATTGAGCCGCTAACATTTTACCGTTAGTACCACGCTCACCAAAACCACCCGGAACTAAAATCGCATCTAACCCTTTCAGCTTTTCAACGCCTTTAGATTCAAGATCTTGAGAATCAATATATTCAATATTAACGGTTACGCGATTTTTAAGACCCGCATGCTTTAATGCTTCGTTAACTGATTTATAAGCATCTGCTAATTCAACATATTTACCGACCATACCAATAGTCACTTCACCCATAGGGTTAGACTCTTCGTATAAAACCTGCTCCCACTCAGTTAAATCTGATTCTGGTGCATCAATATGGAAACGACGGGTAATTAGCTCATCTAAACCTTGAGATCGTAATAACGCAGGAATGCGATAAATACTATCGACATCTTTCAGTGAGATAACCGCTTTTTCTTCTACATTGGTAAATAACGAAATTTTCTTACGTTCATTAGCCGGAATCGCGTTTTCTGAACGGCAAATTAAAATATCCGGCTGAATACCGATTGAGCGTAGCTCTTTAACTGAGTGCTGAGTTGGTTTAGTTTTCACTTCACCAGATGCTTTCATGTACGGCACTAAAGTTAAATGCATGTACATAGCATGTTCGCGGCCAATTTCTGTACCTAATTGACGAATTGCTTCTAAAAACGGTTGTGATTCAATATCACCAACGGTACCGCCGATTTCAACTAAAGCGATATCCGAACCTTGTGCACCTTCAACAACGCGGCGTTTGATTTCGTTAGTGATATGAGGAATAACCTGAATAGTTGCCCCTAAATAATCACCACGGCGCTCACGAGCAATCACATCCTGATAAATACGACCTTGGGTAAAGTTATTTCCCTGCGTCATTTTGGTACGGATAAAACGCTCATAGTGGCCTAAGTCCAAATCCGTTTCAGCCCCGTCTTCGGTTACAAATACTTCACCGTGCTGAATTGGGCTCATTGTGCCCGGATCCACATTAATATAAGGGTCAAGCTTCATTATGGTAACTTTAAGACCACGAGCTTCAAGAATAGCGGCTAATGAGCCAGCGGCAATACCTTTACCGAGCGAGGAAACCACCCCACCTGTTACAAAAATATATCTAGTTGTCATGTGGAACCTGAAAAAATAGAACAAAATTAGACATTATTGACGGGGCAGCAGTATAACAGAGAGCTTATTAACAAGACAAACTTAGAGTGCACAAAGTATATAAAATTTGCTTATGCCAATTATATGATAAATAATCAAACTGACATCTAAATATAACTATCAGCAAATAAACGACACAAAGCGCAAACCTACCTTTTAAAATGCAATGAGTATAACGACTAGCCCCAATAATTTCAGGCAGTATATAACAGAAATAGTCTGATAGCGTAAACTATCCATAATTTTTGGTAAATTTCAGCAATATAAAGATATATTCAACCTACATATATCTAATAAATATCTAAATTCAGTTTTGCCTCTCTACAAGTAAAATACTATAGTTTAATTTAAAATCAGGTGAGTCAGCGACGATGAAAGTACAACTGGAAGATATTTTATTAACAGTTTCTAAATCTGAAATGATTGATGATGGTAATATTGATCAGGCCAGAAGACTGATCATTCATTCACTGATTCAAGGCTTACAAATTAAGAGGGTTGGTATTTGGCTGACAGATGCAGATAAAAACTCAATAGAATGTAAATTATTGATCGATACCTATCATGATACCGAGTTAGAATCTTTAAAACTACACCGCTCTGACTTTCCAAATTATTTTTCTTATTTGGATACTGAACGTGCAATTATTGCACACAATGCGCACACACACCCTGCCACATCAGAATTTTCCAAAGTTTATTTATCACCAAATAAAATAAACTCAATGCTAGATATTCCAATCCGACACAAAGGCAAAATGATTGGAATTATTTGTTGTGAAGAAATAGGCAATGAAAAAAACTGGTGCCAAGATGAAATTACTTTTGCCAGCGCGATGTCCGATCTATACGGAAGAGCTCTAAGTGCTTATCAACGTAATCAATATCAAAAACAACTTGAAGAACAAAATATTAATTTAGAAAAACTGGTTCAGAAACGAACACAGGCATTAGAGTCCAGTCTTGATGATTTAAAAAGTACACAGGAAAAATTGATTGAATCTGAAAAAATGGCATCACTTGGTAACTTAGTTGCGGGGGTTGCACATGAAGTCAATACACCAATAGGAGTAGCTATAACAGGAACAACTCATAGCATTGAAAGTATTAAAGAGTTAGAAAAATTAATAACTGATAACCAATTAAGCAAACAAAAATTTTTAAGCTATTTAACTAATATAAAAACAGCTAATGAATTAATTTATAATAACTTAAGCCGAGCAGTAGATTTAATTCAAAATTTTAAACAAACAGCAGCAGATCAGTCAGGACATACACAATATCGATTCAATTTAGGTGAGTATTTAATTTCAACTCTTTCCAGTCTTAAACCATTATTAAAGCGGCATAATGTCACATTAACAACCCAACTAGATGATGGTATTGAAATTTATGCTCCACCAGGCATTTTTGCTCAAATTATCACAATATTAATTCAAAATGCATGCGCCCATGCATTCTTAGCAGACCAACCGGATAAATCATTTCAATTAACACTTAAACAGAGTGAGAATAAAATTATATTAACAGCACAAGACAATGGCCAAGGTCTAGCCAAAGAATATCAAAGACGAGTTTTTGAGCCATTTTATACAACTAACCGGCAAGGTGGCGGGACAGGCTTAGGATTATCTATCTTATATAATCTAGTGGTTAATCAACTTAAAGGCGAAGTTCAGCTTCAATCTGAACTTCAACACGGTTGTATGTTTACTTTAGCTTTCCCAAACAATCTTAAAGACTAATTTTTGTCTTGAGTTTTTAACTCAAAGTCACTTGATTGATGCCGCTCGTGCAACTGTTCTTCCGGTTCTCCCCATGTTCGGTTAACCATTTTCCCCCGTTTAACAGCAGAGCGAGAGTCAATTAATCTAGCCCAGCGAATCACATTTTGATAGCTATTAGTTTGTAAAAATTCAGCTGCATCATATATTTTGTTCTCAACTAAAGCACCGTACCAAGAAAAAATAGCTATATCAGCAATAGTATACTCACTCCCACAAATATATTGATTGTTAGCGAGTTGTTTATCTAACACATCAAGTTGACGTTTGACTTCCATTGTAAATCGGTTTATTGGATATTCATATTTTTCAGGTGCATAAGCATAGAAATGACCAAAGCCACCACCGAGTAAAGGTGCTGTACCAACTTGCCAGAATAACCATGATAAACATTGAACTCGATCTGATATTTGACTAGGTATAAACTGCTTAAATTTTTCAGCAAGGTATAATAAAATTGCGCCTGATTCAAAGACAGCTAAAGGTTTAGTCAGGCTGTAGTCAACTAAGGCTGGAATTTTAGAGTTAGGGTTAATTTCAACAAACCCAGAGCTAAATTGTTCACCTTCCATAATTTTAATTAAATGTGCATCATATTCAGCCCCTTTAATGCCGAGCGCGAGTAACTCTTCTAATAAAATAGTCACTTTAACCCCATTAGGTGTTGCTAGAGAATAAAGCTGTATAGGATGTTGTCCAACTGGGAGAGATTTATTATGGGTAGCGCCAGATACCGGTCGGTTAATATTAGAAAATTGACCACCATTACCCTGTTCCCATTGCCAGATTTTTGGCGGTGTATAGATTTTATCAGTCATTTAACTCTCCATTATCTACTAAAACACAATATTAGTTTTAGCATAATAACGAAGCTAGCTAAATCAATACAAAAATGCCACCCAATTAATAAAATTGAGTGGCATTTTTAAACTTTTGCATTCAGGACTTTAACGCTGTATTAGATTATTAAGCTGCGAGAAAAATTATTCCCACTCAATGGTCGCAGGCGGTTTACCTGAAATATCGTAAACAACGCGTGAAATACCATCAATTTCGTTAATAATTCGGTTAGATACATGCCCTAAAAATTCATAAGGTAGATGTGCCCAAATTGCGGTCATAAAATCGATAGTTTCTACTGCGCGCAGTGAAACAACCCAGTCATATTTACGTGCATCGCCCATCACACCAACAGAGCGAACTGGTAAGAATACCGTAAATGCCTGACTCACTTTATGGTACAAGTCTGCTTTATGTAATTCTTCAATAAAAATAGCATCAGCACGGCGTAATAAATCACAGTATTCTTTTTTGATTTCGCCAAGTACACGCACACCTAAACCTGGTCCTGGGAATGGATGACGATATAACATGTCGTACGGTAAACCCAGTTCTAAACCAATTTTGCGTACTTCATCTTTAAATAATTCACGCAGCGGTTCAACCAAACCTAATTCCATATCGTCTGGTAATCCACCCACATTGTGGTGCGATTTAATCACATGCGCTTTACCCGTTTTAGAACCCGCAGATTCAATAACGTCTGGATAAATTGTGCCTTGCGCTAACCATTTAGCTGTCGTTAATTTTTTAGACTCTTCGTCAAAAATTTCAACAAATACACGACCGATAATTTTACGTTTTTTCTCAGGATCATCTTCGCCTTTAAGCGCATTTAAAAAGCGATCTTCAGCATCGATATGAATAATGTTTAAACCAAAGTGATCACCAAACATATCCATCACTTGTTGGCCTTCGTTTAAACGTAATAAACCGTTATCAACAAATACACAAGTTAATCTGTCGCCAATTGCCTGATGTAATAGCATCGCAGTGACAGATGAATCTACACCGCCGGATAAACCTAAAATAACTTCATCATTACCCACCTGTTCTTTAATTCTGGCAACAGCATCTTCAATAATAGAAGCTGGAGTCCATAATTTTTCACAGCCACAAATTTCAACCACAAAACGCTCTAACAGACGCATACCTTGTTTAGTATGAGTCACTTCTGGGTGGAACTGAACACCAAAAAACTGTTTTTCATTATTAGCAATCGCGGCATGCGGGCAGCTTGGCGTGCTTGCAATAGTGGTAAATCCAGCCGGAATTTCAACCACTTTATCACCGTGGCTCATCCACACATCTAACGCAGCATTACCATTGTCTAAAATGAGATCTTCAATATGTTCAAGTAATGGGTTTGCTTCAACAATCTCAACTTTAGCGTAACCAAATTCTCTATGTTCAGAGCCTTGTACCTGACCACCTAATTGTTGCGACATGGTTTGCATGCCATAACAAATACCAAATACCGGCACACCAGCATTAAATACGTACTCTGGTGCTCTTGGCGTATTAGCTGCGGTAACGGTTTCCGGTCCGCCCGATAAAATAATCCCGGTTGGGTTAAATTCTTTAATTTGTGCTTCGGTCACATCCCAAGCCCAAAGTTCGCAATAAACGCCAATTTCACGAACTCGACGTGCAATTAACTGAGTGTATTGAGAGCCAAAATCTAAAATCAGAATGCGACTTTCGTGAATATTTTTACTCATAAAAAATTCCGCTTTATAAATAAATCAGGCCAGCAAAGGCTAGCCTGAAGAAAAATTTTAAGTTTTAAATCGCTTAACCTAAACGATAGTTAGGCGCTTCTTTAGTGATTTGAACATCATGCACGTGAGACTCACCCATACCAGCAGATGTAATACGAACAAATTCAGCTTTAGTATTTAGCGCTTCAATTGTGCCACAACCGGTTAAGCCCATCGCAGAACGCAAGCCGCCCATTTGCTGGTGAATAATATTTGCAATTGGACCTTTGTAAGCGATACGACCTTCAATACCCTCTGGTACTAATTTGTCAGCTTCATTTGATTTTTGGAAATAACGGTCACTTGAGCCTTCTTTTTGTGACATTGCACCTAAAGACCCCATACCGCGATAAGATTTGTAATAACGGCCTTGGAATAATTCAACTTCGCCCGGTGCTTCTTCCGTACCCGCAAACATTGAACCAACCATAACACAACTTGCACCGGCTGCTAATGCTTTTGCAATATCACCAGAAAAACGAATACCACCGTCAGCAATGACAGGAATGCCTCGTTTTGCCATTGCAGTTGCCGCATCATTTACTGCAGTAATTTGTGGTACACCACAACCAGTTACAATTCGAGTTGTACAAATAGAGCCTGGGCCAATTCCCACTTTAACGGCATCTACACCAGCATCAGCTAACGCTTCAGCACCCGCTGCGGTTGCTACGTTACCGGCAATTAATTGTACGTTAGGGAAGTTTTCTCTTACCCATTTAACGCGATCAATTACGCCTTGTGAATGGCCATGCGAGGTATCCACTAAAATCACATCCGCGCCAGCCTCTATTAACGCTTTAACACGTTCGTCTGTCCCTGCACCAACACCAACAGCCGCCCCTACACGTAAACGACCTAATTCGTCTTTACACGCATGTGGTTTATTTTCAGCTTTATAATAATCTTTAACTGTGATCATACCAGCCAGTTTAAAGTTATCATCTACCACTAATACTTTTTCGATACGATGTGTATGCATTAAATCTAAAATATTAGCTGGATTTTCACCTTCTTTAACTGTGACCAATTTTTCTTTTGGCGTCATCACAGTTGAAATAGGTAAACTAACATTCTTTTCGAAACGAATATCACGCGCAGTAGCGATACCAACTAAATTATTTTCAGCATCAACAACTGGGAAACCAGAGAATTTAACCTGTTCAGATAAAGCGATCACTTCATGGATCAGCATATCAGGTGTTACCGTAATAGGATCAGATACAATACCCGATTCATATTTTTTAACCTGACGAACCTGAGCAGCTTGCTCTTCAATGGTCATATTTTTATGGATAAACCCTAAACCGCCTTCCTGAGCAAGCGCAATAGCTAAACGCGCATCGGTCACAGTATCCATAGCTGCAGCCAGCATAGGAATATTCAGCGTAATTTTACGGGTTAGTTGAGTTTTTAGGCTTGCCGTATGAGGCAAAACAGTAGAGTGTCCTGGGACAAGTAAAACGTCATCAAACGTTAAAGCTTCTTGAGCGATTCTTAGCATTGCAACTTCTCACCAATATTCATGAGGTATAAACAGTTGCGGCAGAATTTTAACGACTTTATTGCTCAAGGTAAACTAAATTTTTAATTAAAACCGATTATTTAGCCTATATATTTGCTAAAATTCGCTTTTAATTAAAGTGATTGAATTTAAAACAATAAAAACGCCCTTTTTTATGACAAATTCGCAACAAATTTATACCGTTTCCAGTTTAAATCAGCAGATTAAAGTTTTATTAGAGCAAAACTTTATTTCATTATTATTAGAGGCTGAAATATCCAACTTAACCAGAGCCAGTTCAGGGCACTGGTATTTTTCGTTAAAAGACGACCAATCTCAAGTGAGATGCGCCATGTTCAAAGGTGCTAATCGTTTTGTGCAGTTCGAGCCAAAAAATGGTACTCAGGTTTTAGTGCGGGCCGGGGTTAGCCTGTATAAACCAAGAGGCGAATACCAGTTACTGGTGGAATCAATGCAACCTGCTGGTGTTGGTCAACTTCAACAAAAATTTGAAGCATTAAAACAAAGACTTGCTGGCGAAGGTTTATTTGATCCGGCAGAAAAACAATCACTCCCAGTTAATATTCGTAAAGTAGGTATTATTACTTCAGCTAAAGGGGCAGCGATTCATGATATTTTAAGTATTTTAAAAAGATTAGCGCCAAATATTGAAGTGGTGATTTACCCTTGTCTGGTTCAAGGCGAGCAAGCAGCCCCTAATATCTGCCAAATGATAGAACTGGCCAATCAAAACACAGAACTAGATTTGATTATTGTTGGCCGCGGTGGTGGTTCAATTGAAGACTTGTGGGCATTTAATGAAGAAGCGGTTGCTTATACTATTCACTATAGCCGTTTACCCGTTATTAGCGCAGTTGGCCACGAAACAGATATCAGCATAGCAGATTTAGTTGCGGACATACGCGCTGCAACACCATCAGCTGCGGCAGAAATGATCAGCCAAAGCAGTGTGAAAATTAAAAACCACCTACCTGGCCTTAGCCACCAACTTAACCGCAGTATTGAACGCATTATCGCGCTTAATCAACACAAGTTAAACCGGTATGAGCTTAGATTAAATCAGCAAGATCCGGTTAAACAAATGTTTAATCAACAGCAATGGTTAGATGAAAAGCTCAATCAACTTCATCACCATTTGTTACATAAAAAGCAAACTAAACAAACTCAACTTAACCGATTAGAGCAATCTCTTTGGGCTGCTCACCCTAAATATCAGTTACAACAGCAACAACAAAATTTATCTGGATTAGCAGCTAGATTAAACACTGCATTACAAAATCAATTTAAATCGTTAAGTTACCAACATAGTTTACTGATAGAAAAATTACAGGCTTACAGCCCACTATCGACGTTGCAAAGAGGTTATAGTGCAACATTTGATAATCAAGGCAATGCACTGCATAGCGTTGAACAAGTTAAGCCGGATGAGATCATTCAAACCCGCTTAGCCAATGGCAGTATTTTCAGTAAAGTCACAAGCTTAAACGTTAATACTGGCAGTCAGTCTGATTAGCGCTTAAAATACTTCGCAAATTTTTAATTAGAGTAATCAATAACAGTGCATACGCCAGAATTTAGCTTCAAATTTTTTCATCCCCGTTATTGGATAAACTGGATTGGCCTCGCCATTTTATATTTAATTTCTTGGCTGCCTTACCGGCTACAACTTAGTTTAGGCAAATTAATTGGTCGTCTTTTATACACCTTTGTAAAAAGTAGACGCAAAATTGCCAAGAGAAATTTAGAAATTTGTTTTCCTGATATGCCGGCGCACGAGCGCCAGCAATTATTAATTAAAAATTTTGAATCAACCGGTATTGCACTATTTGAAAGCAGCATGGGTTGGTGGTGGCCCAAGTGGCGAATCCAAAGATTAGCCCATTACGAAGGTGTAGAGCACTTAACCGAAGCACTTGAATCTGGTAAAGGCGTATTACTGGTGACATATCACATGATGTGTTTGGAGATTTGTGGACGAGTATTTGCACAAAAACATCCATGCGTTGCTTTTTACCGACCGCATAACAACCCTTTAATGGAATATTTTCAGTACAATGGCCGCGCACGCGACAATAAATATTTAATTGGCGCTAAAAATGTAAAAGGATTATTAGAGGCATTAGCCAACAATGAAGCCTGCCATTATTTACCGGATCAGGATTATGGTCGCCGCCGCAGTGTTTTTGTCCCGTTTTTTGCAGAGCCACAAGCTTGTACTACAACAGGCACCACTTTATTTGCGAAAGAAGCAGACTGTAAAGTGATTGTATTAATGCCTGAGCGGTTAGCTAACGGTAAAGGTTATAAGCTTACTTTAACCCCAGCATTAGATAATTACCCAAGTGGAGATGATGAAGCCGATGCCGCACGCTTAAATCAGTTGATAGAAACTGGCATAATGAAAGCACCGGAGCAATATATGTGGCTTCACCGCCGCTTTAAAACCCGGCCGGATAAAAAGCAACCCTCGGTTTACAAATAAGCTAAAAATCGCCTAATCTGTTATCAAGCAGTTGCTATTTAAACCAATTATAGGCAAGCTCAGAAAATACTAACAAGGATTTAAAACGTATTATGTGGTTCTGGATTAGGCATATATCAGCCGCTCTCATTTTAATTGCTTTAGGTGTCTATATTGCCGTAGCCGAAAAACCTTTTTTATCTCAGGAAACTAACTTAGGATCAAACCAAAATAAATCCAATAATAATGCTTCAGGCACTAAAACCGCTGAAGGTTTTACTAATTTTTATGCCAGCCTCAAATCAAAAATAGACAGTTTAACCAGCCCAGATCAAGAACAATATGTGATTGAGTTAAAACGACCCGATACCAGTTTAACTGCAGAACTAATGCGAATTGGACCAAGTGTAAAACCCGTTAGCGGTCACTGGGTTGGGCCTTTTAGAAATCGCCGATTTGTTGAAGGTGATACTTTACGCGAACGTATGATAGATATTGCTAACGAAGAACACATGAGTCTAATCTGGTGGCTTGAACGAGATTTTGTGGTAAAACTGCCTTTTAGAGTAGAAGAAACAGCCGTTGGCACTTTATATAAAATGACAACCGCAATTGATGCTGATTTTGAAAAAGATGTTTTTAGCTTTTTTTGCCCCATTCAGCGCGCTTTAGTTATCACAGATGCAGTTGATCACTATGTCAGAGAAAACTGCACACCAACCCGTTCTAGCGACTCAAAACGCTGGCGATTATTCAAATGAATTCGACTTACACTTTAGTAAACTGGCCGTCTTTATAACCTATTTTGGTATTGCGCATATCATCTTGTGAAACATAACGTACCTGCCCCATACGTAAATGAGTTTTACTAAAGAACTCCCGACTGGCGTATACAGTTACAGCCTGCATCCCTTTTTCAATTTGAACATTTAAATGTTCAATTGCTTTGGAAAACTTCTTTAATTCTTTATCATGCAGTTTATATGAAGCAATAGTCTCTTCTATTAGTTTTGCTTTGTTTTCTGAACTATCATCTTCCCTTAAGTGCTCCCATGCAGCTTTAATTTCCTGCAAAATCTCTTCTTTGTTTTTAAGTAACTTGATCAAAGTTTGCTTTTTTTCTAACTTTTCGTTTAATTCCGGATAAAGATGAAAAATAGTGTTAGTAGAGGCAATTGCGCCAATTGTGGCACATCTGACACCTTTAGATACCTGATAAAACCCGCCAACAATTTTTCCAGCTGGAGATTTATCTGTACCACCATAAATGCTGTCTGCAATAATTCTCGAATGTAAAATCTGCCCTTGGAATTGGACTTGTTTTCCAGCATCGACAAATGCATTTTGAATATACTTGGCGCAGACATTACCTGATACTTTGACATTACATTGAAATGCAGTTTGTTCGGGATCACTATCATCATCGGTTTTACGGCCTATAATCCCTTTCATTACGGTTAAGTCGCCATCTATCTCTAGCTCAGCATTTTCAACAAACCCCGCAATGGTTACATTCCCATTCGCTTTTAGCTTCATCCCTTCAGATACGTCACCATTAACAATAACGCCGCCCTTAAAATCTATATGTCCAGTTGAAACATCAATTTTTTGCAATTCCAGAACATTATCAACCCTAGCCCCTTTTTCAAATGTATAAGGTAGTCCATGGATCTCTGATATTAATAAATTAGGGTCCTGAGGAGAAATACAGCTACCAGAACCTATCTCAAAAGGAATTTCACTACCAGGTTCCGCTAATACAGCTTTTCCTAATACATTATAGCCTGCTCGCCCTTTTGTTGGAGGATGACGGCGAACCAAAGGGTCTCCTGGTTTAACAGACATCAATGAGCCTAAATCTCGCATGTCGACTTTACCATGATCAACTTCTTGAGGTTGAAGTACTCTGTCTTTAATCGATTTTGTTAAGTACTCAAATGTACTATCGTCTCCTCTCTTAGGTAACTGTCCATTTGCTATCACCTGATGGTAGACTTCACCTATTGGACCCGTTTTAATTTTTTGAACTAATTCACCGAGCGCAGATTCATCAATCCCCATGACAACCCCTTTTTGGGTCGCGCATTTTATAATTTGTTTTTCATTTAAATTAGGTCCGCCAAATGCCGCTGTTAGTTCAACACTGGCAGTCATCTTATCTTCAGCTACTCGAATTTTAATTTTGGCGGGACGAGCTTCCGCTATAGCAAACCGTACTTCTTTACCAAACTGCTTTGATGTAAAATACTGGGTTACTAAAGCAACAGCTTTAGAGGCTTCTTCAGGGAAATAAAAGAATTCTTTATATTTAGATTCTTCAAACTGTGCTTTTATACTTGCGTCGGTAGGTAAGCTATCTCCTTCAGTACAATTTATTAGAACAAATAATTTATTATTATTTTTATCAAATTCAAATGCCAAATTAGACATAGCACAGCCCGTCAATTACAACTTAAATATTAACATTCATAAATTGTTTCTTGATTGAATCAATTCATGACCTAAAGTGGTTATTAAGATAACCTAACAACCGAATACTACGATAACGGTCATATTTACATAAAAATGTGATAATTGCTTGTTTAAAGAATGTATTTTCAGGTTTAACTTTAAAATTATTTATCAGACAGCCGACATTATTATGTTTTATGTTACTCCAAATTGAGATTAACAAAAAAAAACATTTTAAAAAACTTAATTTACAACTTTTTAAAGCCTTATATAAACTCTCTCATCAAACATTATTTACTACTTCATTTTGAAATTGCTTAAGTAATACCAGAAAGTCTGCTGCATCTCTATCTAAAGCCGTTGACGGAATTAAAATATCAAATCCACTAAATTGCCTTAAATAGTTCATTCGGTGTGCAAACATCCCTCTCAGCCCTTTGTATACATAACCAGATTTATCTTTATATGGATCAGTATTTAGTGATAATTCAGATGCGCTTTGGTTTAAATCTTTAGCCTGATTACGCAAATATTGGTGAAAAGTAGCTCTTTGTTCAATTAATAAATGAGAGATTAAACGTAAACTAATACTGGGTAATATCTTTTCAGGATCTTTTAATTTAATCCCAATAAATGCTAATTCATGAGTTTGCATACCCTGATGCAAAGTTGGGATCCCATACCGTTGAATATTCTCCCACTCAATTAACAAAAATCCTTTTTTATGATGATAAACCAAACCCTCTTGACTCAGCATAAAACTATAATCAGGCTCCAGTATTTTAAATACCGCAATCACAACCCCAACAATACTGGCACTGATCAAAAAAATTAAAGGCAGTTTAAGTTCTGCAATATGTGCTAACTCTGAAAATAAAATGATAAGAATAAATAGTGAAAACAAACTAACCAAAGCCAAACTTCGACCATTATGTTTAACCACAGAAGAAATATATTGAGTCTTTACTTGATTTGACATAAATACGCCTAAAAGCTAATTTAACCTCAATTCTGGTTATTGCATTTTCTAACTAATTGAATGATTTAACCTTGGTTAATTTAATGTGTAAAGTACATACCAAAGCATCAGCACGCCCCACACTGCTATCAAGCGCCATTTACGACAAACAGGGCAATCTGGCCATAAAACTTTTTTAAGTTGAGTTTTAAATTTAGAATTCATTTAACAAATCGTATTATTTGGCATCAAGCTCATTTTGGCGCTCAAATCCATTAAATTCAACTCAAAAAATAAATCATTGATACAGCATATAAGTAAGTGCAAAGTTTAAAGAAAGTGTAAAGATTGAAAAAACCATAGATTAAAGATGATAATCAATATCATTTAGCATATAATCGGGCTTTTACTCGTTATCAATCAGGGGAATGTATGACTTTAAACTTAGTTAATGTAGGTGAGTCAGTTAGAGTAGTTTCGATAGCCCCCAGTCAAGCAGGCTTTCGCCGTAAATTATTATCGCTCGGAATGACTCCGGGTGCTCAAATTAAAGTTAAGCGCTTAGCACCGCTTGGTGATCCAATGGAAATCGAAGTTCGTGGATTTAACTTAAGTTTACGTAAAGCCGAAGCTGAAACCATATTAGTTGAGAAGTGTTAATTAATGCAAAAAAAGTTATCTATTGCTGTAATAGGCAACCCCAACTGCGGTAAAACTACCCTCTTTAATGCCCTAACTGGCGCGAAACAAAAAGTAGGTAACTGGTCTGGTGTAACAGTAGAAAAAAAGACAGGTCAGTTTAATTTAAATTCAGAACAAAGCGTTGAATTAGTCGATTTACCGGGCACATATTCGCTTGATGTTGAAGATAAAGATATTTCACTTGACGAAAAAATTGCGCGAGACTATTTAAGCTCAGGCCAATCTGATCTTGTGCTTAATATTATTGATTCATCCAACCTTGAGCGTAGCCTTTACTTAACCATTCAACTACGTGAATTAGGTGTACCAACTTTAATTGTGCTGAATATGGCGGATATTGCTGCTAAAAAAGGCATTATTATCAATGAAGCAGAATTAACAAAATTAACCGGTGCTCCGGTTGTGAGCATTAGCGCCAGTAAAAAAACAGGCTTAGATAAGCTAAAACAAAGTATTATCGATAATGCGTCTAATCAACCGCCTGAATTCCAGTTAGATATTTCGGACTCAATTGAAATCGCAATTGAAGAGCTTCAAACCGAATACAACCTAAGCCATACCCAAGCAAAATCTCTGCTAGAAGGCAATTACGATAAAAAATCAGCGGTTGCTTGGTTATCACAAAGCGAAGCTGTATTTAACGAACTAAATGAAAAATTGGAGCAGGATTTAGCGACCTATCTCGCTTCTAAACGTTACCAAATAGCACAAGACTGGGTTTCACAAACCGTAAAACATGATAGCAAAGGCCATGTCACCTTTACTGATAAAGTAGACAACATTGTGCTTAATCGTTGGTTAGGTATTCCTGTATTTTTAGGCATGATGTACTTAATGTTTTTATTTGCGATTAGTTTTGGCGGCGCATTTATCGACTTTTTTGACATTTTATTTGCCACTATTTTTGTAGATGGTTCAGCTGAGTTATTTAGCGCAATTGGTTTACCAGAGTGGCTCGTTACTTTATTGAGCCAAGGGCTAGGTGGCGGTATTCAGTTAGTTGCTACTTTTATTCCGGTTATTGCTGGTTTATACCTGTTTTTATCAGTTATCGAAGATACCGGCTATATGGCACGAGCAGCCTTTGTAATGGACAGATTAATGCGCGCTTTGGGTTTACCGGGTAAATCTTTTGTCCCTTTAATTGTCGGTTTTGGCTGTAATGTACCGTCTGTGATGGCAAGCCGAACTTTAGATACCCATAAAGACAGATTATTAACGATTTCTATGTCGCCATTTATGTCGTGCGGCGCAAGACTTTCGGTATATGCCTTATTTGCTGCGGCCTTTTTTGCTCATACCGGTCATAATCTGGTATTTCTGCTTTATTTATTAGGCATAGTGATGGCGGTTTTAACTGGTTTATTATTAAAACGTACATTATTTAAGCCAACTTTAACCCCATTTGTGATGGAACTACCTGCTTACCATGTCCCCTCAGTTAAAAATGTTTTAATTAAGACTTGGGATAAGTTATATGGCTTTATTACTCGTGCCGGTAAAACTATCGTCATAGTTGTAACCTTATTAAGCTTTTTGAATTCATGGGGCACAGACGGCAGTTTTGGTAATGAAGATTCGGAAAACTCTGTATTGAGCCAAATCAGTAAAACCATTACCCCTGTTTTTAATCCTATCGGGATCAGTGAAGATAACTGGCCTGCAACGGTTGGTATTTTTACCGGTATTTTTGCAAAAGAAGCGGTAGTTGGTACCTTAGATGCGCTGTATGCACAAATTGGCCAGCCTGAATCTGACGAAGGTGAAGCTACTGAATTTGATTTAATGGCTGGTATTAGCGAAGCATTTGCTACTGTTCCAGCAAACTTAGCCGATGTTGCTAACAATTTGCTCGATCCATTAGGTTTAGGCATTATTCAGGATGCTGGCTTAGAAGCCGCAGCAGAAGAACAAGAAGTTCAATTATCGACATTCCAAGCGATGGGTGACTTATTTAATGGCTCAACCGGCGCATTTGCTTATCTGGTTTTTGTTTTGCTTTACACTCCATGTGTGGCTGTAATGGGCGCAATGTATCGTGAAGCTGGATTAAAATGGATGAGTTTTATTGCACTTTGGTCAACCGGTCTGGCTTATATCACCGCTTCATGTATATATCAGGTAGCCACTTTCAGTGATAACCCTACATTTAGCGCAAGCTGGTTAACTGGCTGCTTAATCATCAGTATGGCTGCAATTTATGCAATGCGCCGTCATGGCCGTAAAATAGCGGAAAAAGAAGCCTTAATTATTCCAGTGGTGAATATCCCGTAGCTTTTAACCAGATAAATCACGCAACAAAAAAAGCGAAGTGCCTAAAACACTTCGCTTTTTATTAATACCCGCACTTTCAAGATACTTAGTTTCAACCAGAGAAAAATGTATTTTGAATTTACACAAATATATAATCCTGTTTATTTTTTATATAAAAATGATTAGACTCATTGCTTATTCACAACAATCTTTTCAATTAGCAAAATAATAATAGATCCTCTTTAATGAAAAATAACAGCTTATCTTTGCGTATTGGTGCGCTTAATTTACCTCTTTCTTTATTAGTAACCTTTGTCGCATCTTTTTATACGCATGCAGAGCAAGCAGTCGAGCTTTTTTATTATCAGGCAAAAACAGATATTAACTCAGAGGGCTACAGTCTTAATTATCAATACAGGTTTATTAATAACAGCGCTTTAAACTTAGCCTATCTGCAAATTCAGCAACCAATACTATTATCCTCAACAGAGCAAAACGAGCAAGCGCTTGAACTTATAAAGCTTGGTTATAGTTACCCATTTGACCTAAACGAATTTGTCGAATTTGAATTAAAAGCAGATGCAGTTTATTCATTAAGTGATATTGCTCAAAACGACCAAATATTACATCAACAAGGTGATGTAGGCGTAAGTTATGCTGCTGGATTAAACTGGAAACTTAGCCAGAATCTAAGCTTAAAAATTGGCCTTGAAAAATTACAGGGACTTAAAAATTTACCAAATTTCTCTTTAAGTTATCTAGGAATTAGTTATCAGTTTGGTAGCGATGCTCAACGAGTCAACTTCAATAGCCAGCCAGCACCAACAACTAATCAAATAACTAAAACGACTTCAGAAAATAATCCACGCCATTTAACTCACCATCAAGAAGCTGAGTTAATTACAGATGAATCAATTAAAATTCAGCAACAATTAACACAGAGTCAACCATACTATATTCAGTTAGGCACATTCTCAGTTAAAACAAACGCCGAACAACTTGCTAATAAATTGATTCAAGCCGGCTATCACACCCAGCTTAAAGCAGTTGAGCAATTTACTTTAGTATTCGTCACCGGAAAAGTCGCCGAAGCAGACAACGAACAAAATCAGCAATCTGGCCGTATTTTAATGGATTTAAACCAAAGCGAGATAATCCGTGATCAACTTAAAAAAATTACGGGCTTAAACGGGCTAATTAAAAAAGTTAAAAAATAAAATTTAAGGCTAAAAGCTTTAAGTACAAATTAAACCAATAGAGCTAAGCCGTTATTCCTTTTAACTTTGGAAAACAATCTAATGTATTTTGCCACAATACCCGGCTGAGTTGCTCAGCGGGCATTGATTTTAATGCCACTAATTGATTAAATATCTCAATTAAATATTCAGGTGAGTTAACCTGCCCTTGCCTGCCATTTAACGGCATATCAGGCGCATCAGTTTCCAATAAAAAATGCTCACAGCCAAATGTTTTAACTACCTGCCGGGTTTTATTTGCACGCGGATAAGTAATAATGCCACCAATGCCTAACTTAAACCCAAGCTCAATTAAGTTTTTCGCCTGCTGCTGACTACCACTAAAAGCATGTACAACACCGCCATATTCAAATTTTTGCTCACGGATTAACTGACAAATTTTATCTATACTTTGCCTGTGGTGAATGATCACAGGCAAGTGATAAGCTTGTGCTAATTTAAGTTGCTCAATCAATAATATTTCTTGCTGCTTATGATTATCCATTTGTTTGGCAACAAAGTTATCCAGTCCAATTTCACCGACAGCAACAACAAATTTATCTCGTTTCAGTTGGGTTTCAAGCTCAGTTAAATCAGTTTGAATATCATGCTCTGCGATAAAATAAGGATGTAAACCAAACGCATAATCCAGCTTTAGAGTCTGATCAGAATAACCATTCGCAATCTGTTTAATTTCCGACCAATTATTTTTGCTAATGCCCGGCATTAAAATTCGGTTTATTTGATTGTTTTTGCAATTGATAACAACCTGATTTAAATCCAGTTTTTTAGCGAGTAAATCCAAATGACAATGTGAATCAAAAAAAATCATAAAAATCTCTTGAAAATAAAATAGCCAGCCTTATATATAAATTAGACGCCGATGACGGGTCTAAACTGCCAGCCCATATAGGGTGGCACTCAATTTAATTTAAAACGCTTAGATTGCGTTACATATTGCTTAATAGTGAGGATATGATTATGAAAACTTTCGATTTTACACCATTATACCGTTCATTCATTGGTTTTGACCATTTAGCAAACATGATGGATGCTGCTGCCAGAAGCGATAAATCAGCAGGTTACCCGCCATACAATATCGAATTAACCGACGAAGATAAATACCGAATTACCTTAGCGGTAGCCGGCTTTGCAGAAGACGAACTGGATATTAATTTAGAAAACAATACACTCACTGTCACAGGTAAAAAAGCAAAAGCTGACAGCGAAGATACTGAAAAACGCTTTATTTACAAAGGCATTTCGGCACGTAATTTTGAGCGAAAATTCCAGTTAAGCGACCATATAAAAGTGAGTAGCGCAGAGCTTGAACAAGGTTTATTGCATATAGATTTATACCGTGAAGTACCGGAAGCACTTAAACCAAAATCGATTCCAATCGGGGTTAAAAAGTCACAAGACTTGCTTGAGAATAAATAACCTAACTCTGAATAACAAACTGACTTTAAAATAAAAAAGCCGCAAAATTTGCGGCTTTTTTATTATCAACTGGTTAAATTAAAGCGCTAAAATCCTGGCGCGTACTGAACGCCCTTTAATTTTATTACGATTGAGTTTATTCAATGCCTTTTTAGCTATCTGGCTATCCAATGCAATAAACGCCCAGTTATCATAAACGTTAATTTTACCGATTTGTTTACCATCTATATCTTTATCTGCGGTTAACGCGCCTAGAATATCACCGGCTCTGACTTTTTGTTTTTTACCCGAATCTATTTGAATCGTTTGATACAGTGCCGATTGAACTAGCTGCCGATCTAATGCTTGCTCAGGTAAATTATCCGGGTTAACCACAGGATCACTGGCTAAATCTAGCATAGCTACTTTAAATGCTTCTTTTTCATCAAATAACGAGCAAGCAATGCCCTTGTTACCGGCACGACCGGTGCGGCCAATTCGGTGAGTATGAATCGCCGGATCATGTGCCATATCATAATTAACCACCAGCTCAACTGAGTCAATATCAATACCACGTGCGGCAACATCGGTTGCGACTAATACGTTTGCACTTTTATGGCTAAATAAAATTAATGCCTGATCTCTGTCTTTTTGCTCCAAATCGCCATGTAGACTCACCACGCTAAAACCAAAATCGGCCAAGCTATCCTGCACTGCCTGAACTTCTCGTTTGGTATTACAAAATACAATGGCGCTTTGTGGCTGGTGAATCAATAAAATACGTTTTAAATGGTTTGCTCTTTGCCCGCCACCATCCACCGGATAAAAATATTGGCTGATATTATCTGCTTTAATATCCGCCTTAACTTCTATCATTTGTGGCTGTTTCATAAATGCATTGGCGATAGATTTAATTTTATTATCGTAAGTTGCGCTAAACAATAAAGTTTGTCTTTCTACCGGAATGGCTGCAATCACCGCGTCTAACGCATCTTGAAAGCCCATTTCCAGCATACGATCAGCTTCATCTAATACCAAAGTATCAACATTATCCAGTGTTAAAGTTGCGCGTTCTAAATGATCAACAATGCGACCCGGTGTGCCAACAATAATGTGTGCGCCATGTGCAAGTGAACCAACCTGAGGGCCAAACGGAGCCCCTCCACACAAAGTTAATACTTTAATATTATGAATTGCACGAGCAAGTTTACGGATTTCATTTGCTACCTGATCAGCCAGCTCGCGGGTTGGGCACAATACCAAAGTTTGAATTCTAAATTGTTTTACATTCAGTTTATTTAAAATGCCTAAAGCAAACGCGGCTGTTTTTCCTGAACCGGTTTGAGCTTTGGCGATAACATCCTGATTTTTCAAAATAAGCGGTAAACTTTCAGCCTGAATTTGAGTAGTTTGAATATAACCCAATGATTCTAAATTCTGGATAAGCTCTGGTTTAAGTGGTAAAGCTTGAAATGTTGTCTGATTCACAGGTAACCCTTAATCGTTTATAGCAAGAGCGGTTTATAACAAGAGTGATTTAAAATAAGAAAGATTGTTAACCAGAACAATTAGGCTTGTTCTGGTTCTACAAAATACACTAAAGGATACAGGCAAAGCCGGACAATGTCGCTAAAACGCATCATTTTTCCGGTTAATTTTGAATGATTAACCTAACATGACAAATTACATAAAACTTTGCCACCATTTTTGGCTATCCGCTGTTTTATTTAAATTAATCACTTCGCCAACAACCGGAGTCATTAACTCAACGTTTTTCTCCTGTGCAATTGCAGCCGCCTGCTCAAGAGGTTCATACCAAGCATGAAATGCTAAATCAAAAGTCCCGTTATGAATTGGCAGCATCACCCTACCCTGTAAATCAAGGTGCGCTTGTACACTTTGCGCGGGGGTCATGTGAATTTCAGGCCAATCTTTATCATAAGCGCCGGTTTCAATCAGGGTTAAATCAAACGGACCATACTTTTGACCGATTTGTTTAAAACCATCAAAATAACCCGAGTCACCGCTAAAATAGATACTTTGCTGCTGAGTTTTTATCACCCAAGATCCCCACAAAGTGCTGTTGGCATCACCCAAAGCTCGCCCTGAAAAATGTCGAGTTGGGGTAAAAGCCAATAGTGCATTTGGCGTTTTCAGCTCTTGCCACCAGTCAAAAGTTTGAATATTAGCTGGTTCAACACCCCATTTAATCAAATCATTTTCAACCCCTAACGGCACTAAAAACTGTTTGGTTTTATCAATTAATTGTTTAACTGCGGATTTATCTAAATGATCATAATGATTATGTGAAATTAACACCCGCTCAATTGGCGGTAACTCAGCAATTGAAATGGGCGGCTGGTGAAAGCGTTTTGGTCCCAAAAACGAAAACGGTGAAGCCCGCTCGGCAAACACCGGATCTAACAACCAAAATTCCCCATATACTTTAAGTAACACAGACGAATGGCCTAATTTAATTAAATGCAGTTGGTCGTTGCTCAAAGCCAATAATTGCTCACGCGTTAATGTGTTAACCGGTAAAGCTTGTTGTGGGACGGTATTAATTTTTTTCTCGGTAAAAAAGCGATAAAAAATTGCGAGGGTTTTCATCAAACCACCGGATTCAACCGGTTTTTCATTAAAAAACTGTCCGCTTTTAAACTGACTAGACGAGTAACTCTGAGTTGAACTGGCTAAATTTTCATTCACGGCGCAGGCTCCTATTAATAAAACAACCACCAAAACCAAACTAATACTGACAATCCACTTAAACATAACGATCCACTTAACATCCCAAACCAAAAAGTAAACTACACCGAACAGTTTACTTTTAAAATATAAAAAGTAAACTTGTAAGTGCATTTTTCAAATAAAAAGTTAAAATAGCGCAGAACAAATTAAGGTAAATCATGAAATTATCAGATAAAAAAAGATTGGATATTCTTAGCGCAGCACAAGATTTATTTTATAGTCAGGGTGTTGAGCACACCAGTATGGATCAAATTGCAAAGCAAGCAAATGCATCTAAGCGTACGGTTTATAATCACTTTTCGACCAAAGAAGTGTTATTTGAAGCGATTCTAAACCGTATGTTTTTGCAGTTAGACTCGATTGATAAAATGGATTACAACCCTGCCCTGCCAATAAAAAACCAGCTTTTACAAATCGCTCAGCAGGAGGCTCAGTTATTAAGCTCTGATAGCTTTTTACGAATAGCTAAAGTAGCCTTTATGCAAATGCTGCAACAACCAGAGCTGGCAAAACAACTGAGTAATAACAAAATAGGTTGTCTGACATTTCTTGAATCTTTTTTAGAACAAGCCGTTAATGCCAAAGCACTCAATATCAATGATCCTGAATTTGCCGCGAAGCAGTTAATTTTTCAGCTTAAATCTTTTATTTTTTATCCAAGATTATATGGCTTCGAAATCCCAACCGCCGAGCAGGAAAAAACCATTATTGAAGAGACGATTGAACTATTTTTAGCAAGATATAAAGCTAAATAACCTAAGCTGTCGAGCAGAAAAATTGCCCAACAGGCTATTACCTTTCACCGCTGGAATATAAAATAAGGTTGATGTCGTATTATTTAATCGAATTGTTACTAATTTTGCTGCAACATTTCTTATACGCGGTTCAAGTTAAGATACTCGTTTCGAAACATCCCTGTTAAATCAAATAAACGAGTCAATTACAAATTTAATCGAGATTCTTTATTGACTTTTTTGCCCGTTTTTTAGCTTTAGCCGCTTGCTGTTTTTTATGCAGTAATTTGCGGGTTTTAGGTTTTGCTTTTTTCGATGGAATCCGAGCTTCTTTATTTTTAGGCTCTAACCCTTCAATTACCCGTCTAACCAGTTTTTCTTTAATATAACGCTCAACTTTACCTAACACAGCAACATCATGCGCTTCAATAAAACTAATCGCTGTGCCCTTTTTACCAGCACGACCAGTACGGCCAATGCGGTGCACATAAATATCAGCGGTTCTTGGCATATCATAGTTAAAAACATGGCTCACATCGTCAATATCGATGCCACGCGCAGCAACATCGGTTGCCACTAAAATATTTCGATAGCCACTAACAAAAGCTTTAACCGCTTTTTGGCGTTTATCTTGCGCCATTTCACCTTGTAACCAAGCGCAAGGTAAATCAGCTGAATTTAACTGGCCGCATAATTCAGCTACCCGTTCGCGGGTTTTTACAAAAACAATCGCTTTTTTAACGTCTTCTTGTTTTAACCACCAAATAAGCTGTTGCAGCTTATGGTTGCGATCATCCGATAAATGCACCCACTGAATAATTTTAGCTTTTTCACGGCGTGGCGATTCGGCTTCAACTAAAATAGGAGCAGTTAAAAACTGAGCGGCAAAACTATCTACCCCTTTACCTTCCAGCGTGGCTGAAAATAATAAAGTTTGTTTACGCCAGCGGGCTTCTTCACCTATTTTAGCTATGGTTTTACCAAATCCCATGTCTAACATGCGGTCTGCTTCATCTAAAACCAGCCATTCAATTTCACGACAATCAAAGCTTTCTTCTTCAATGTATTCCATTAAACGGCCCGGTGTGGCCACCAAAATATCAACTTTGCCCTGTGAAATATCTTTATGTTTGCCATAGTTAATTCCGCCGGTAATAATGGCGCAATTAAATTCGGTGAATGCACTGAGTTGTTTTGCAACTTTATAAGTTTGCTCTGCCAGTTCACGGGTTGGTGATAAAATTAAAATCCGCACCCCGTTTGCCGCTCTATTTCTTGGGTAATCCAATAAATGTTGTAGTGCTGGCAAGACAAAACCGGCTGTTTTTCCGGTACCTGTTGCGGCACTAGCTAATACATCTTTGCCTTCCAGCGCAGGTGGAATAGCCAGTTGTTGAATAACGGTAGGTTTTTTATAACCGGCTTGCTCAACCGCTTGGAGCAATACGTCATCAAGTTCTAAATCAGAAAAATTCACAGATACATCTCAATTAGCAATAATGCGCACATTCTAACCCTATCCCCTTTTAAGTAAAGCAATCACTTAGGATTGTCATTAATTACTAATAATTTTTTGTTAAATTGCATAATTTTCCGGATTAGTTTGATAGACTGGTCGATGCTCAATTAGACAAACTTAAATCAAGCACTCTGAAACATTTGAGTTTAGAAGTAGATAAAAACAGGCGAAATAAATTAATGAATGTATACGACGCTGAATTAACCGAACAATTTGGGAAAGCGACTTACAAAAAAGGCTTAGAGCATTATTTGCAGGATAATGTAAAAAAACTCAAATCAATCAGTTTGCTTAATACAGTGACCGCTGTGGTTGAAAACAAAAACCAACAGTTTAGAGTTGCCATAGATAAAGCAGATTTATCCAGTATTTGTACCTGTGATAACAGTGGCCAATGCGAACATGCTGTCGCAACATTAATTGCAGCCGAGGCAAAAAATTTAATTAGCCGAACACCGGTTAATCCATTTGATAAATGGCAGCAGCATAGTGAAAACGCCCTTAACTGGTCGCAGCAAACTCAAACAATCCAGCAACCAGAAAAAGCTATTGCTTATTGTTTGCAACCGGTTTTAGATACAGATACCCAATTTACCCGAATTCAGCTCAATTTAGCGACACTGCCAACAACCAAAACCGAAGAAGACAACGAAATTGTCGCTATTTTAAATGCAGGAATTACCGCATCAGGTAAATCAACCAATCAAACTTATTTGGAAGGTGAAACCGCAGCTAAAGCTTTGCCCGGTATGTTAGAAACCGGCCGCTGTTTTTGGCAAAATACCAACTCAACACCATTACAATATGGCGCGCCACGTAAATTAAAGCATCACTGGAAAAAGCAGGATGATACTTTTAAGCTCAGTTTTGAGCTGGATAAAGCCGACAAATGGTTTTTAATTCCGGCTGCACAACCTTGGTATTATGATCCGGCAAAAGGCACAATCGGCACAATTTCCACTCATTTAAGCGGCCAAATGTTATTAAGTCTGATTAATCTGCCCGCATTAGATGAAAAAGAACTCATCGAATTTTCAGTCTGGCAAACTCAACATGCTATCGAGCCAAAAATTGAACTGCCACTCACCAAAGAGATTAAAGTGGTAAAAGAAAAACTAACGCCGGTTTTTCGGATTGGTTTAAACGACTCAGGTTATATCGCCAAACTCAGACTAAAATATGGCGAATACGAGATTCCGATGACATTGGTGAGCCAACCTTATTACCAGTTAGAAACAACCCACGCCAGTATTCAGATTTACCGTAATCAATCGCAAGAGCGTAAAGCCTTTTATTTGCTCGAAAATTATGGGTTTGCCCATATTAAAGGCACCACCAAAAATAACGACTTTATGTTTTTCTACAATACCGAAATTGGTATTCGATATGACCAATTCTGGCTCAATATTTTTGAAGAAGTCATGCCTCTACTCATTTCACAGGGCTGGCAGGTTGAGTTTGAAAAAGGTGTGCATCCAATCAGTATCATTAACGATCCTGAGTTTGAATACCAAATCAACGAGAATAAAGACTGGTTTAAACTTGGGATGAAAATTGATTTTGAAGGCCAAAAAATTGATTTAATTCCGGTATTAGTCAGTTGGTTAAAACAAACCGAAAACTGGCGCAACCAAACCGGACGAGTAAAAATTGCACTTAATCGCCACCAGTTTGTCCGTATTCATATTGATAAACTCAAACCTGTACTCGACATTTTACAGGAAGCCACCAACAAACAAGCTCAGTTTTCTAACCGCCAAGCACATTTATTAAATAATATTCCTGAAATTAACTCTTGTATTGGCGGTGCGCATGTCAAACGCTTAGCCAATATTCTGGCTAATTTTGAAGGTATTCGTCCGATTGATTTACCGCCAAGTGTGAATGCCGATTTACGCCCTTATCAACAGCAAGGGTTAAACTGGCTGATGTTTTTAATGGAATACCAGTTTGGTGGTATTTTGGCTGATGACATGGGCTTGGGTAAAACCCTGCAAACATTAAGCATGCTGGAAGTTTTGCGCTTGAATCAACAACTGGATAAACCAGCATTAGTTGTTTGCCCAACCAGTTTAGTTGGTAACTGGCTGAATGAAGCAGAAAAATTTACCCCAGAGTTAAAAATAAAATCAGCTCACGGTATTAACCGCCAAAGCACGCTGGATAATTTAGCTGCTTACGATGTGGTGATCACAACCTACCCGCTGATTAACCGTGATTTTGAACAACTTGAGCAGCAAGAATTTAAAATTTTAATTTTGGACGAAGCGCAAAATATAAAAAACCCACGCGCGCAAATGACCCAAAGCATAAAACGCCTAAACGCAAACTACCGCTTATGTTTAAGCGGCACGCCAATTGAAAACCACTTAGGTGAACTTTGGTCTTTATTTGACTTTTTAATGCCCGGATTTTTAGGCCCACAAAATAAATTTAGCCGCGAATACCGTAAACCCATTGAAACCATTGGCGATAAAGACGTGCAAAAACGCTTACATAAAAAAATTAAGCCGTTTGTACTACGCCGTAAAAAAGAAGAAGTGGCCAAAGAGCTGCCGAAAAAAACCGAAATAATCAAATACATTTCACTGGATAACGACCAACGCATGTTGTACGAAGCGATTCGCGTTAGCATGGAAGATAAAGTAAAGAACATATTAAAAGACAAAGGATTAGCCAAAAGCCAATTAGAATGTTTAGATGCGCTGTTAAAGCTCAGACAAATTTGTTGTGCGCCGCAACTGCTTAATTTTGAAAGCACCCAGCAAATTCGCACGTCCGCTAAATTGGAATATATCAAAGAAACCTTGCCAGAAATGCTTGAAGAAGGCCGTAAAATTTTACTGTTTTCTCAGTTTGCGCAAATGCTGCATATTATTTCAGGTGAGCTTGAAGCCTTAGGCATTCCGTACGCTAAGTTAACTGGCGAAACGCGGGATCGCCAACAGCAAATTGAAAAATTCCAAAATGGTGAAGTCTCTGTATTTTTAATCTCGTTAAAAGCAGGCGGCACAGGTTTAAACTTAACCGCAGCCGATACAGTTATTCATTATGATCCTTGGTGGAATCCTGCCTCGGAAGCGCAAGCCAGTGATCGTGCTTACCGAATTGGCCAAACCAAACCTGTGTTTGTTTACAAATTAATTTGTGAAGAAACCATAGAAGAAAAAGTCTTAAAAATGCAAGAAAGCAAAAAGTCGCTTAATCAGAGCATGTTTGGTAAACAAAGCATAGATTCAATTAAAGATTTAACCGCAGATAATATTTTGGAGTTATTTAAAACCACCTAATAAAGCCCAATTTATGAAAAATCTTTAGAGCTGAACTCAAAAATTCAGCTCAACTTATAGTAAAAAAAACCAATATAAATTTATATTCAATAAATTAACGCTCAGTTAATTCCCCCTCATATATCAATCAAAAACGCTCAATTACAAAAAGTTACATTTAAATTTAAAATGTCTAGTTTATTGAAAACTCAGTAAGAATTTATATTTTTTAAAAACCAACACCTTGAAAAACATATATAAAATCTTATTTAAATTTTGCTATCACTAATATTCGTGGTATAAAATAAGCGTATTCGCTCTTAAAATTTATATTGCAGCCGGAACTTTAAGGTACTTGTTATATCAAAGACTTTATTTACGGTGGTGATGTAAAATGGACTAAATTAAGAAGGATTATAGAGCGCATTGCTATGCTATTAATTGGTGTTGGGTATGTAATATATCCAGCTGTATTCCATTATCACATAACAAGACAGTCACTATTTATGAATATTGAAGCATCGGGCCAAAACTTAGAGCAGACCCGCAAATTAATTGGAATTTCTCAAAAAGACTTATATCAAGCAGTTAATGTTTCACGAGCCACTTACCACAACTGGGTAGTGGGTAAAAGTGAACCTAGTGCCAGCCAATTTTTCACTATGTTACAAGTTTGCTGGCGTAAACGAAATCCAGATGTATCACCGGCATTGTTTGATCAGCAAGTTAATAAATTGATTAGCCTAGAAGCAGAATAATACCTAAACGCTTAGTGAAATAACTAAGCGTTTTTTAATGAACTCTTTGGTTGTAAAATATCCCGCCAAATTTCTAACTTTTCATCAAACTGAATACTCGCATAAGCCGGACTGGTTGACGGCATTAAATAAGTTTCTAGCTTAATATTAGCTTGTGTCAGCTTTGGCATAACTTGGCGTTTAAATAAAGTTGCTGCTTTTTGTCCGTTTAATAAAACGGTATTTAAGTTTGGATATAACTCAAAACAACTGACAAAGTCATTCACCTCTAAAGCGTCGGCTTTAATTGCACTGTCTAAACTGCCCTGCCGGTAACAACTGGCGATCACATCCCAAAGCCCAACGCCATGCTGATTTAATTGCTCAACTCTGGCTGAATAATCTAACGTCGATGAAAAGCCAAAAATAGCTGCCATAATCGGCCAAAACGCATTACGTGGATGGGCATAATAAGCCTGTTGTTTAAGTGAAATTTGTCCGGGCATACTGCCTAACACTAAAAAACGGCAGTTATCGGTTATTTGAGCATTAAAACACTCGGCTTTTTGATTCATTTAATCGCCACTGCTTTTTAAAAATCGACGCATAAATTTAACACAATTTACCTTGTTTTTCTTTTTTTGAACCTTATATAACTTATCTCAGTATATAAATGGAACTGTTTAGGGTTTAACAAGTCTGACAGTCAATTAAAAATTCATATTCAACCAAGCTCAAAATAAGCGTAAGAATAATAATTATGGCAGCTGAACAATTTTCGCAACTTAAAACCTATCTGGATTCACAAGTAATTGGTCAACCTGAATTAACGCAAAGCATGTTAATTGCCCTATTGGCAGATGGCCACCTGTTAGTTGAAGGCCCGCCGGGGTTAGCTAAAACCAGAGCCATTAATGCACTTGCTAACGGTATTGAGGGCGATTTTCATCGGGTGCAATTTACCCCAGATCTATTACCGGCAGATTTAACCGGCACAGATATTTATCGCCCGGAAGATGGTAGCTTTATTTTTCAGCAAGGGCCGTTATTTCATAACTTAATTTTGGCAGATGAAATCAACCGAGCCCCCGCTAAAGTGCAGTCGGCACTGCTTGAAGCAATGGCTGAGCATCAAATTACAGTAGGCAAAAAAACCTATAAATTACCTGAGCTTTTTTTGGTGATGGCGACTCAAAACCCACTTGAGCAAGAAGGCACTTACCCATTGCCAGAAGCTCAGTTAGATCGCTTTTTAATGCATTTGGATATTGCTTATCCGGGCGCAGAAACCGAGCAACAAATTTTGCGTTTAACCCGTGGCGAAGCCATAAGCGATACTAAAATCACCCCACCTAAACTGACTCAACAAGATATTTTTAACGCCCGTAAACAGGTGTTGCAAATTCACATGGCTGAAAGTTTAGAGCAATATTTAGTTGAGCTAATTATTGCAACCCGCCAACCGGAAAAATACGATCAGCAATTAAAACAATGGATAGCTTTTGGCGCATCGCCTCGCGCAACCATAGCGTTAGATAAGTGTGCCCGAGCTAAAGCTTGGTTAGCCGGACGCGACTTTGTTACACCGGAAGATATTCAGGCGGTATTTTTTAATGTACTCAGACACAGATTATTACTGAGTTACGAAGCAGAAGCCGAAGGCATTTTAGCCAACGATGTATTAAACCGTATTTTACAATTAGTCGCTGTACCTTAAATTTAAAATGAAAAATGTGAATTCGCATCTAACTTGGCTGAATCAGCTCAGTGCTAATGGTATTCATGCGGCAACTCACGAGCTGTTATATTATCGCGGTAAAACGGCTCTGCTAAATTTATCGCCTAAACAAGCTCAAAAAGCGCATTTATCTGGTCAGTATGTATCGCAACATAAAGGCCGTGGCATGGAGTTTGACGAAGTGCGTCATTATCAGCCCGGTGACGACATTAGAATGATCGACTGGCGCGTAACCGCTCGTACCGGTAAAACCCATACCAAATTATTCAGAGAAGAGCGCGAACGCCCTGTATTTATCTTAACCGATTTATCTGAGTCGATGCAGTTTGGCAGCCAACTCTTGTATAAATCAGTACAGGCAGCGCATTTAGCTGCGCTCATTAGCTGGAATGTGATTAAACGTGGCGACCGCCTTGGTGGTTTAATTTTTAATCATCAGTCGCATAAAGAGCTAAAACCTAAAAGTCGCCAATCTGGGGTTTTACATTATATTCATGCATTAGATATGCTGAGCCAGCCAGAACACAATAATTCAACTGAGACAAAAAATTCAGCTCTTAACGATAAGCTGGATTTTAGTCAGGCTTGTATGCGTTTGCGCAGACTCGCTAAACCGGGCAGTAAAGTGATTTTAATTAGCGACTTTATTAAACTAGATGAGTCTTGTGTAAAACAGCTCACTTTATTAAGTCAGCATTGTGAATTACAAGCGTACCGGATTTTAGATCCGCTAGAACTGAATTTACCTCAAGTGGGTATTCGTCAAAGTTTAAAAGTGCAGGATCAATCCCAAACCGGCACATTGGTGCTTGGTGATAAACGTGCTGCGGCCGCGTATCACAATGAAGCACAAGCATTTTTAAATCAGCAGCGCCAGTTATTAAATAAATGCCGCTGTAGCCTAACCGAACTCTCATCCGCTTTACCATTGGAGGAGCAGTTATAATGCCAACCGATGCTAAGCAAAATATGATCAACAACGTGGCCGATCCTGCGGCGAGTCAACTGGCTAATTCGCCTGTAGCGCCAGCAGTTAATCCGTCACCAATGAGCAATGCAGCCGATCCGCTTGCCGCCTTTAAAGATATACAAATGCCAGATCCGGTTTCGTGGTGGCCTTTAGCATGGGGTTGGTGGCTGCTAATTGCACTCGCTATTTTATTAGTGACTGGATTAATCTTTGGTTTTATCCGTTATCAAAAAAAGCAGCGCGCCAAAAAACAAGCTATCCGTTTAATTAATCAGTTGGACGATAATGCCAGCATTAACGCGCTCAATACTTTGCTGAAACAAGCCATGTTAAGTTATTTTCCGCGAGAACAAGTTGCCAGTTTAAGTGGTCGTGCTTGGTATGAGTTTTTAATCGCTCAGTTAAAACCAAACGATCAAGCTGAATTTACAGATTTAAAAGCATTTTGTGACCATCAATATCAGCCTAATAAACAGCTAAGTGCACAAGATAAAACCCTGATTATTCATTATCTTAAAAAAGCACTTCCGGCTAAATCAACTAAAGCACCGATCCAACCTGCAATCCATACAAAGGAGGCATCCAATGTTTGAGTTTGCATGGCTGTGGAGCTTTTTATTTTTACCACTACCGCTACTGTTTCGATTATTACCTCAGGTGAAAAATCAGCAAATGGCGGCGTTAAAAGCCCCTATTTTACATTTTCACCAATTACCACAGCATCAGCAGTCTGGTAAAAAATCTATTTTTAAATTGCTAACGATCAGCTTAATTTGGTTACTGTTAGTAATAAGTGCAGCTCGTCCACAATGGTTAGGCGAACCAGTGAGCATGCCAACCGAAGGCCGAGATTTAATGCTGGCGGTTGATTTATCCGGCTCAATGCAAATTGAAGATATGCATGTACAAGGTCAGCAAGTGAATCGTTTGGTGATGATTAAGCATGTAATGCAAGACTTTATTCAGCGCCGCGAAGGGGACAGATTAGGCTTAATTTTATTTGCCGATACAGCCTATTTGCAAACCCCACTCACTTTTGATCGCAACACAACCAATCAAATGTTAACTGAAGCGGTTATCGGTTTAGTCGGTGATAAAACCGCAATTGGCGATGCCATTGGCCTTGCCGCCAAACGCTTTGATCAAAAAGAGCAAAGTAATCAAATTTTAATTTTATTAACGGATGGCCAAAATACTTCCGGCGCACTAGAACCCATGCAAGCCTTGGAACTTGCCAAACAGCAAGGAATAAAAATTTATACCATAGGGGTTGGCGCGGATGAAATGCTGGTGCAAGGCTTTTTTGGGTTTAGCAAACAAAATCCATCACGCGATTTAGACGAAAACATGCTAACCAAACTAGCAACTGAAACAGGTGGACGTTATTTTAGAGCCAGAGATGCCAACGAACTAGAACAAATTTATCAGGAACTGGATAAACTTGAACCCGTCAGTGACGAAAGTTTACAAATGCGACCTTTAACTGCCCTATTTTATTGGCCTCTTGCAATTGCACTCGTTTTATCTGTGTTATTAGCCATTCAACCCGGCCTAAGCAGTTTATTGAATCGAGGTAGATTATAATCATGGCTGATTTTCATTTTTTACGACCTTATTGGTTTTTAGCTTTGATTCCGCTGTTAGCGGTTTTATGGTCTCTGCGCCATTTAACTTTAAAAAGCTCTGGCTGGAACAGTGTTATTCCCAAACATTTAGCCACCCATTTATTAGTCGGCAGCGAACAAAAGGCTAAACTGCCGGTTTGGCTAATTGCTTTTGGCTGGTTAATTAGTGTAATTGCGTTGGCTGGTCCAACTTGGCAACAACAGCCTCAACCGGTTTATCAAACTAAAGCCGGCAAAGTGATTGTGCTCGATTTATCTATGTCTATGCGCGCCGATGATATAAAACCAGACAGATTAACCATGGCTCGTTTTAAAGCCATTGAAATTGCCCGCCAATTAAAAGAAGGCGATATTGGTTTAATTGCTTATGCCGGTGATGCTTTTACAATTAGTCCACTCACCCCAGACAGTAAAAATATCGTTAATCAAATACCCGGTTTATCACCAGAAATTATGCCAGTGATGGGCAGTAATGCCGTTTTAGCAATTACACAGGCAATTGATTTACTTAAAAACGCAGGTTATCAGCAAGGTGATATTTTTTGGTTAACCGACGGTATTTATGATGATGAATATCAGGACTTACAAAAGATTTTAACAGCTAATCAATACCGGTTATTAACTTTAGGGGTGGGTACAAAAGAAGGCGCACCAATCAAACTTAAATCGGGCGAGTTATTAAAAGATGGTCGCGGCAGTATAGTAATCCCAAAACTTGAAAGCCATTTATTAACTCAACTGAGCAAAATTAATCAGGGTTATTATCAGGATATTCAAGCGGGCGATGCCGATATTAAAAACCTAATTCAACGTATGCAAAAAGCCGATCAAATAAAACAGGATATTCAGCAAAATCAATTGGGCGATCAATGGCAAGAAGCCGGCCCTTGGTTGATCATTGCATTATTACCGTTTGCTGCTTATGCGTTTAGAAAAGGGTTAATTTATGTGCTATTGGTTGGTTTTTTTAGCCTGCCAACCAGTCAAAAACTTCATGCTTCCACTTTGGATGATATGTTTAAAACGCAAGATCAGCAGGCATATCAAGCGCTTAAAGATAACCAATTTGAGCAGGCTGCTAAACTGGCACAGAACCAGAAAATTAAAGCCGCCGCTTTATTTAAACAAGGTGAATATCAAGCTGCCATTGAGGCTTATCAAGGCTTAAACGACGCTAATTCATTGTATAATCAGGCGAATGCCTATGCTAATTTAGGCCAATTAGATAAAGCGATTGAAACTTACGATAAAGCATTAGCCAACCAACCAGATTTTGATAAAGCGAAAAAAAATAAAGCTTTGGCTGAACAGTTAAAACAACAGCAACAGCAGCAAAATCAGAATCAACAAGGTGATAGCCAAGATCAACAAGACGGTGATCAGCAAAATAGTGACCAACAAAATGGTCAGCAAAATAATGAGCAGGGAAATCAAGGTCAACAAAACCAGTCGCAACAAGATCCTTCATCTCAAGATCAAAACGGCCAAAATTCAGAGCAAAATGCGGATCAAAATAACCAGAATCCAAACCAATCAGATCAAAGCCAAGATCAAAAGCAATCAGATCAACAAAACCAATCGCAGCAGCAATCTGGTGATAATCCGCAAAATGATCAAGCCCATCGTTCCGCCGAACAAATGGCAAACGAGCAACAACAGCAAGATAAAAACCAGCAACAGGCTCAGCAGAAAAATCAATCACCGCAAAACAAAGCCGATGATTCAAAACAAGATTCAGCTCAACAAATGGCTAATCAGTCAGAGCAACAGCAAAAAGATAATGCTGAGCAAACAGAGCAGCAAGCAGCAGCTGTCAGCCAACAGCCAATGACAGATGAAGAAAGAGCTAAACAAGAACAGCAAGAAATCTATCGCCAGCTTTTAAATAAAGTTGAAGATGATCCGTCTTATTTAATACGTCGAAAAATGCAACTTGAATACGAAAAACGTCGTCGTAGCAATGCGCCTACAGGAGTAACCCAGCCTTGGTAAGTAAAATGATTAAAACAATTTGCTTTAGCTTAGCAATGCTTATGAGCTTTCATGCAGCGGCTTTATCTAAAATTACCGCCAGTGTGAGTGAAAATCCGGTTTCGTTAAACGAATCAATTGATTTGGTATTAACGGTGGATGATAAAGTCGATTCTAATATTTTTGATTTTAGTGTACTTGAGCAAAATTTCAGAGTATTAGGGACTTCGGTTAGCTCCGAAACCCGGATGATAAATTTTGATACCAGCCGCATTACCCGTTTTACAACCAGATTAATGCCGCGCACAGCCGGAAAATTAACCATTCCCGAATTTACGCATCAAGGCGTTAGTTCAGCGCCAATTACGCTAACGGTAACAGCGCAAGCTGATAGCCAACAAGCCGAAAAAGACATTTATGTTGAAACTGAACTCAGCGCAAACTCAGTATGGTTACAACAACAAGTTACCTACACCACCCGCTTATATTTATCGACTCAAATTTCAAGCGGCAGCTTAACTCAGCCAGAAATTGAAGGTGCAGTGGTTGAACAACAAGGCAAAGACAAAGAATACGACAAAATTATCAATGGTGTCGCGTATCGGGTAATAGAGCGCAGCTATAAAATAGTCCCGCAAAGAAGCGGCGAATTTACCATTGAAAGCCCGCTGTTTCAGGCTGAAGTAATAGATACTAACCGCCGTCAGTTTGGCTTTGGCCGAACTAAAACCATTAGCCGAGTTGGCCCTAGCCAAATATTAACGGTAAAAGCTATTCCAGATAATTATAGCGGCCATTGGCTGCCGTCTGAACTGGTGATGCTTAATGATGAGTTAGAGCCAAAACAAGCAGAATATTTTGTCGGTGAGCCTATTACTCGGGTGATCACCCTATCCGCTTTAGATGTCAGCGCAGAGCAATTACCACAAATTAAAGTCGAGTATCCGGCCAGTATTAAAGTGTATCCGGATCAAGCAGATGTTCGTTCTAATTTAAGAGATGACCATTATGTTTCTCAACGGGTTGAAACCTCAGCGATTATTCCTAACCAAACCGGTACATTAACCTTACCAGCGGTCAGTGTCACTTGGTGGGATACCAAACGCGAAAAAATGCAAACCACCAGCATTGAAGCCAAAACCATTAAAGTGGTTGCCAATCCGAATATTAAATCGCAGCAAGCCCCAAGTAATGTACCGGCAACGCCGATTACATCTGTGCCATCACAAAATAATCAACCAACTCAAACCGACTGTAATTGCCAAAACGAGCCAACAAGGTTAATTAAACCATCGCCTTGGCATTTTAATTATCTTGCGATTTTATTATTTTCGCTTTGGATTGTGACGCTTATTGGCTTGCTTTGGTATATCAATGCAAAAGCAGCGACTAAACCAAATCAACAGCCAACAGATAATAGCCAGTCAGAAAAAATTGCATGGTCACGTTTGCTTAAAGCTTGTGAAAAAAATAATATTGAGCTTATTCAGCAACTTTTACCAAACTGGACAAGCCAAATTACTGGCCAGTCGGTTGCCACTGTATATCAGGCAATTAACCAGCTAAACAATGTTGCAATTAATGAGCAAATTAGCCAAATGCAAGCCAGTCGTTTTGCTAAAAACAGCAGCCAATGGCAAGCAAATAAATTAATTAGTTTATTAAAAACAGAACGCCAAAATCGACTACAGCAAAAGGCACAAGCACAGGATTTATCACCACTCAACCCTAAATAACCTTGTACCGTTTCTATAAAATTTTGAGTAGTTGAAATGACATTGTAGAGCGGGCGTTAGCCCGTTTTACGCCTGTCGCTTTGAACGCCATAAATGGAATACTAGAGCCTGTTTATCTTTGTATTATTTTTGAGCAATAGGCTATTTTAATCATTAACAAAGCAGAATGAGTGTGGTTTAGTTGTTCTAAATAAACG
>NZ_JAOPFU010000035.1 GCF_025515275.1 Catenovulum sp. 2E275 | reverse complement strand
TTGAAGGCCTAATGGATTAAGTCAAAATGCTGCAAAGCTTCCGCTCCATGCTCTCGCCCCTTACCTACATCCATGTAGGTAACAAAGAGTAAAAAAGCATTTAGGACGAACCCAAAGGGCAGCGTTTGTTTGGCATTTCTTCTGCGTTATAGCTCATTTATGTAGCTCACTACACGTCAATCGCTATGCCTTGGATAAATACCAAACAAAACTGCTGCAAAATTGTATTCAAAAGATCAACAGACCCTAGTTTTGTTTTGGCGCAGTCATTTGTTTTGACAGAATAAAAAGGTTAAATATTTAACTCTTTCATTTTTCGGGTAATAGTATTTCTTCCCCAGCCTAAACGTTTGGCGGCTTCCTGTTTATGGCCTAAGGTATGGTGTAGCGCGCGCTTGAGCATAATGGTTTCAAATGTTGCCATGGCTTCATCTAAAATATTATCTTTACCGCTTGCCAGTTGCTCATCTACCCAGTGAGTTAATAAAGTTTGCCAGTCACCTTCAACTTCTGCGGCGCTAACTGCAACTTTATGCGGCTGACTTTCTAATAACTCTGGCGGTAAATCAGAAATTAAAATTTCCTGACCACTTGCCATTACGGTTAACCATCGGCAGGTGTTTTCCAGTTGGCGAACATTACCCGGCCAAGGTAATTTACTTAAAAACTCGGCCGCTTCTTTTGAAAGTCGTTTTTCTTCCACTTTCATTTCTTTGGCTGCGCGGCTTAAAAATTGAGTTGCCAAACGTGGGATATCTTCCTGACGCTCTTTAAGTGGTGGTAAATGGATACGAATTACATTTAAACGATGAAATAAATCTTCACGGAATTTGCCGTCTGCCACCAATTTTTCTAAGTTTTGGTGAGTTGCAGCGATAATTCGTACATCTGCACTTTGTGGTTGGCGACCACCAACCCGATAAAATTGACCATCGGCCAAAACACGCAATAAACGAGTTTGAACCTGTAAAGGCATATCACCTATTTCATCTAAGAATAAAGTGCCGCCATTCGCCTGTTCAAAACGACCTTCGCGTATGGCATTTGCACCGGTAAATGCGCCTTTTTCGTGACCAAATAATTCTGACTCTATTAAGTCATTAGGAATTGCAGCCATATTCAGCGCAATAAATGTATTATCGCGGCGTGGGCTATGTTTATGCAGTGCACGTGCAACCAGCTCTTTACCTGTACCGGATTCACCATTAATTAATACACTAATGCTAGAGCGTGATAAACGGCCTATTGCACGAAAAACTTCCTGCATTGAGGGCGCTTCACCAATAATGTCAGTTGAAATATTTTCTACTTCTGGTCGCGCCCGTTTCTTTTTGCTGTTTTCAATAACATGGGTTAACGCGCGTTGAGTTAAACTTACCGCGTCGTCAATATCAAAAGGCTTTGGTAGATATTCAAATGCGCCACTTTGATAAGCATTGACTGCTGAATCTAAGTCAGAATGCGCAGTCATGATAATAACCGGAATATCAGGATCGTGTTGGTTAACCTGATTTAATAAGTCCATACCATCCATTTCCGGCATTCGGATATCAGAAATAATGACATCCGGACTGTCGTTTTTTAACGATTGCAATAAGTCTATTGGTGACTCAAAACAGGTATTGCTGATACCGGCTGCATCAAGCGCCTTTTCAATCACCCAGCGAATTGAACTGTCGTCATCTACAATCCAAACTTTCGTTGCACTCATAACAAATCAATTCCTTAAATCTATAGGAAGATAAACTGTAAACTCTGTGCGCCCCGGCCAGCTCTCACAATGAATTCTTCCTCTGTGTTGGTTAATTAGGGTCTGAGAAATGGATAACCCAAGTCCAGTACCATCTGATTTTGTTGTGATCATCGGATAAAATAATGTGTCTCTGATGTTCTCTGGTATACCCGGACCATTATCGATAATTTTTATTATTGCTGTCAGTTTATGGCGTTGCCCATGAATGGTTTCTTGATTTGCGATACGGGTTTGAAAGGTTATTTTTCCATGTTCCTGATTTTGCAGTGCTTGATAAGCATTGCGCACAACATTTAATAAAGCTTGATAAACCTGTTCTTCATCCATATTAAAATCAGGAATACTCGGGTCATAATCGCGGACAAAATTAATATTGCTGTTTTCATCTTCAAGCTCAATTAAGCGCCTGATTTGTTCAAGAATTTTATGAATATTACCCATTCCACGTTGTGGTAATTTATTAGGGCCTAATAATCTGTCTACTAAATTTCGTAACCGGTCAGACTGACTAATAATAACTTGAGTACATTCTTTTAAACCTTGATCATCCAGCATTTTATCTAATAGTTGCGCGGCACCACGAATACCGCCAAGTGGGTTTTTAATTTCGTGAGCTAACCCTCTGATTAAATCGCGTGATGCCAGCATTTGCGATTGAACAAAGCTTTCTTGACTGACTTTTTTAATTTGATCAATGGTGTGAATTTCAATTAATAATGATGCACCGTCATGGGTTTTTATTGGCGTGAATGTCATTTCAGCCATAGTGTGATGTTCATCCATGGTAACCAATGAAACTTCGGTTTCGGTAAAGCTTTGTTGAGTTGGAACCGCTTGTTGAACTCTTTCTAAGTCAAATGAACTGTATCTGAATAACTGAGCAAAATTAAGCTCTTGTAAGCGACGTACGCTTAATTTAAAAAAGTTTTCAGCAGCAGGGTTCGCATAAATAATTTTTAATTCTGCATTGGTTATTAAAATGCAACTGCTGATGTTATTTACAATAGATTCACTAAACACGATAGCCTCATTGCTGATAGTGGTGCACTATGTTTGTGCATTTCACAATAATGCAGCATATTCACTGCATTATTCAAGCCCAAATTAGCGCTAATTCGCAGGTACTAGGCTAGCTTGGTGCATATAAAAAATCACTGGTTTGGACGATGCAATAAGCTTGCCGTTTAGGTCGGTTAATTCGACTTTTAATTGATGCTCGCCACGATATACCTGCTGGAGCTGAACTTTGGTAAGTCGATTGACTGTTTTAACGGCTTTGCCATCTAAATAAATCACAAATTGATAAGCAAAATTAGGCTCAGTATTTAGCTGAAAACTTACCTCCATTTCGCTTTGGTTATTTCTGATAGTGGCTTGAGGTTGTGGGTTTAATATTGTGATTTGATAAACAAAAGGTTGAGGTTTTTGATTACTGGCTGCACTATTTGATTTAGCTTGGGTAAGTGTTGCCGGCATATTTGGGATATTTTGATTAACCTCTATTTGTTTTGCATCTGGACGAGGTTTATCGGTAAAAACAGTCACCCCTTGTTCATTTACATACTGATAAATTTCGGCTTTAGCTGAGAAAATCCCACCCATAATGCATGGTAATATTAAAAACCATAATTTAAGTATTAGGTGCTCACGAATAAACATAAAGACTGTGTTTTTCAATTAGGCGTTTATTTACTCTAATCGCTGAATTTGTTTTTAGCCATAAAAAAAGTCCGCCTAAGCGGACTTTTTAAAACCGAATAACTTAAATTGAGTTATTAGCAGCTGTAGTATAATTGGAACTCAACTGGGTGTGGAGCAACACTAACTTGTTGTGCTTCTTCAGTTTTAAGCTCAATATAAGCGTCGATCATGTCGTCGCTCATTACGCCACCAACTGTTAAGAATTCACGGTCAGCATTTAAACATGCTAATGCTTCTTCTAATGAACGAGCAACTTTTGGAATTGCTTTTTCTTCTTCAGCAGGTAAGTTATATAAATCTTTGTCCATAGCTGCGCCTGGATCGATCTTGTTGATGATACCGTCAAGACCAGCCATTAACATAGCTGTGAAACCTAAGTATGGGTTTTGTGTTGGATCAGGGAAACGACACTCAATACGACGTGCACGATCTGTTGTTACGTATGGGATACGGATTGATGCAGAACGGTTACGAGCTGAGTAAGCTAACATAATTGGCGCTTCGTAATGTGGTACTAAACGCTTGTATGAGTTAGTTGAAGCGTTAGTGAAAGCGTTGATTGCTTTAGCATGTTTGATGATACCACCGATGTACCATAAAGCTTCTTGTGATAAACCAGCATATTTGTCACCAGCAAAGATGTTTTTGCCATCTTTAGAAATTGATTGGTGAACGTGCATACCAGAACCGTTATCACCTAATAAAGGCTTAGGCATGAAAGTCGCTGTTTTACCGTAAGCGTGAGCTACGTTGTGGATAACATATTTTTTAACTTGAACTTCGTCAGCTTTTTCAACCATTGAGTTGAACTTAGTAGCAATTTCGTTTTGGCCACAAGTTGCAACTTCGTGGTGATGAGCTTCAACTACTTGACCCATTTCTTCAAGAATTAAACACATTGCAGCACGGATGTCGTTTGCTGAATCGACTGGTGGAACTGGGAAGTAACCGCCTTTAACACCAGGACGGTGACCCATGTTACCGTTTTCGTATGATTTACCTGAGTTCCAAGCTGCTTCTTCAGCATCTACGCTGTAGAAAGCGCTACCCATTTTTTGTTCAAATTTAACATCTTCAAATAAGAAGAACTCTGGCTCTGGACCAAAGAAAGCATCGTCACCGATACCTGTTGATTTTAAGTATTCCATTGCACGTTTAGCAATTGAACGAGGGTCACGGTCGTAACCTTGCATTGTTGCAGGTTCAATGATGTCACAACGTACGTTTAAAGTTGCTTCTTCAGCGAACGGGTCTAAGATAGCTGTAGATGCATCAGGCATTAAAATCATGTCAGATTCGTTGATGCCTTTCCAACCAGCGATTGAAGAACCATCGAACATTTTGCCTTCAGTGAAAAAGTCAGAAGTTACTTGGTGAGCTGGAATAGAAACGTGTTGTTCTTTACCTTTAGTATCAGTGAATCGTAAGTCGACGAACTTGATTTCGCCATCTTTCAACATATCTAGAATTTCTGCAGACATTGCATTTCTCCGAAAATTATAATTTAACTAGCGCACATCATGAACTACGCCTTGCGACTTAATAAGCAACAAACATGCCAACACGCCAATGGTGCATTTTACTGGGTTTTTGTCACTTATAAATAGCAAAGTTTTAATTTACTGCATTAATGTGGTGCATTTATGCGTTATTATGGTGCATTCTGCACTCGTCATTACCGTGCGACTCCACCAAAAATTAGCCTGCCTAAAATACAGTATTCTCAGACATAAGAGCAATAGCCAAACTGCTTTTTTCTTTATTCAGACAAGTTTTTCGACATTATTGCTACTATAAGTCGACCGGACTGTGTACAATGCGCGCAATTTCATCAAGGTTTCAAATTAGGCTGCTAATTTTAGTTAACTAAAATGGCAGGTTTTTAACCTGATAAGACGTTATTTATTTTATTTTCAATTGGAAAAAGCCCTGTGTTAGATAAATTAAGAAATATTGCGATCATCGCGCACGTTGACCACGGTAAAACAACCTTAGTTGACAAACTATTACAGCAGTCTGGTACGTTAGAGTCTCGTGGTGATGCCGGCGAGCGCGTAATGGATTCTAACGATCTAGAAAAAGAGCGTGGTATTACCATACTTGCTAAAAACACAGCAATTGATTATCAGGATTACCGCATCAACATTCTTGACACACCGGGACACGCCGACTTTGGTGGTGAGGTTGAACGCGTATTATCTATGGCTGACAGCGTTTTATTATTAGTTGACGCGCAAGAAGGTCCAATGCCGCAAACTCGCTTTGTAACTCAAAAAGCATTTGCGCATGGCTTAAAACCAATTGTCGTTATTAATAAAATCGACAAACCAGCTGCTCGTCCAGACTGGGTAATTGATCAGGTTTTTGATTTATTTGTAAATTTAGGCGCAACTGATGAACAATTAGATTTTTCTATTGTTTATGCGTCAGCAATTAATGGCTGGGCAACTCATGATGAGGGCGAAACCGGCACAGATATGACACCATTATTTGAAACTATCATTGATAAAGTATCTCCACCAGATGCAGATCCTGCTGGTAGTTTCCAAATGCAAATCTCTCAGCTTGACTATTCAAGCTATGTAGGGGTTATTGGCATTGGTCGTATTAAGCGTGGTTCAGTAAAAGTAAATCAGGCAGTGACAGTCGTTGGCGCTGACGGCAGCAAACGCAATGCTAAAATCGGTCAGGTATTAGGTTACCTTGGTTTAGACAGATACGAGCGTCAAGAAGCGGGTGCAGGTGACATTATCGCGATTACCGGTGCTGGTGAATTAAAAATTTCAGATACGCTTTGTGATCAAAACAATGTTGAAGCTTTACCTGCATTAACGGTTGATGAGCCAACCGTTACTATGACTTTTCAGGTTAATACCTCACCATTTTGTGGACAAGAAGGTAAATTTGTTACTTCACGCCAAATTTTAGAACGCTTACAGGACGAGTTAGTTCATAACGTAGCGTTACGTGTTGAAGAAACAGAAGATCCGGATAAATTCCGTGTATCTGGCCGTGGTGAACTTCACTTAGGTGTATTAATTGAGAATATGCGTCGTGAAGGATTTGAATTAGCGGTTTCTCGTCCAGAAGTTATTATTAAAGAAGACGAAAACGGCAATAAGATTGAACCAATTGAAACCATGACGGTTGATATTGAGGAAGAAGATCAAGGTTCAGTAATGGAAGCTTTAGGTTTACGTAAAGCTGAAATGACCGACATGGTGCCAGACGGTAAAGGCCGAGTTCGTATCGACTTTACAGTCCCTAGCCGTGGTTTAATCGGTTTCCAAACTGAGTTTATGACAATGACTTCTGGCTCTGGCTTACTTTACCATTCATTTGATCATTATGGTCCACACAAAGGTGGCACAATTGGTCAGCGCAAAAATGGTGTATTAATTTCTAATGGCCAGGGTAAATCATTAACTAACGCGTTATTTACTCTACAAGAGCGTGGCCGTTTATTTATCGGACATGGTGTTTCTGTATACGAAGGTATGGTCATTGGTATTCATAGCCGTGATAACGATTTAACAGTTAACCCGTTAAAAGGTAAGCAGTTAACTAACATTCGTGCAGCCGGAACTGATGATGCGCAAGTATTAACGCCACCCATTGTTTATACATTAGAGCAAGCGTTAGAATTTATTGATGACGATGAATTAGTTGAAGTGACTCCAAAAAGCATTCGTATCCGTAAGAAGTTTTTAACTGAAAACGAACGTAAGCGTGCGTCACGTAGTAAAGACTAAAGTGCAAAGATTAAAGTGAAAATACTAAAATCATAAAGATTAGCTTTAAAGCTTAAATTCATATTAAAAAGCACCTTCGGGTGCTTTTTTGTTTTTGGGGCATTAAAAATGAATAGCTCAAATTAAAATTGCCTTGTAAGTCGGGCTTTAGCCCGGTCAATCAAAGTATTCAACGGACTTAAAACCCGATCTACAGAAGGACAATACATGATTTAACCATTCAAAATTAAACTGTCCTAGCGAATTCAACATAGTGATAAGGGAAGATAAACACAAGAAAGTAATTAGTTATCCAGAATTGACGCTAACGATTAAATAAGGATAAGTAAAAAAGACTAAGTGCAGGCAGTTAAAGCCAAAATGAGCCAGAATGGGGTATAGGATATTATCGGTTTTTAAGTATATCCAACCATACAATAAGCCAGCCATAGTCGCGACCATTGCATAAGCTACTCCAGCGGGCAAATGTGCTAAGCCAAATAATGCGGCCGTAATTAACCATGCAGAGTTGGGGTGCCATTTTGCTAATTCGGTTTGAATAAAACCGCGAAACAATAACTCCTCACCAAAACAAACTAAAACTAAATTTTTAAATGCCCAAATAGACAATAAACTGAGTGGCAAAGTTTTTACATCGAGCGCGACCAGTTGTAAAGCTATCGCAGTTAAAAAAATCACCAAACAGGACAAGCTAAAAACCAGTAGTAATTTTAGGGCTCTATCCAGCGTAAGTGGCTTTGTTTTAAATGAGCGTTGTAATAAAGAAGGTGCAGAGCATAAAACAATTAAGCCTAAAATCAGCTTATCAAAATTATAATAAATATTAACCTGCTCAGCATTACTGGAGAATTGAACTTGAGTGATAAAAAAGCTTGGTGAATCAAATAAGTGCACAGCAAAAGCCGCCGCAAATAAAACGCAGGCAAAAGCAGATAAAATTTTGACTAAGTTATATTGGATACTGGCACGATAATAATAACGAAAACACAAATATAAAAGCCCGCTAACGCCTAACCATAAAGTTGAAAACTCAGGGTTGATTGTTGTAAAAGGCAATGCAAATGAAAAGCCAATTAATATAAAGCTGATAACTAAAATAAGTGGGGTGAGTATTTGATTTAACATGATTTTTATTATTTATGATGATTAAAACAGACTGAGTTGGCGGCTGTTCAGTTGAGTAAAACTTAAACCAATAAAAGGTAAAATTCCCTCAGCAATTGGTTTAATTTGTTTATCAATATAATGCTGATAATCAATGATGCTGGTTTGGTACTCAACTGGTTCTGGGCCATTTAGCGTGATCAGATATTTAATCCAGCCTTTATTCTGATATTTTAAGCGTTTGCCCAGTTGCTTGTTTTTATTATCGGCTAACCTGGCCGCGCGAACTTGTGGCGGAATATTTTTTACATAAGCTTCTAACTTACGGCGCAGGCGTTTTTTGTAAATAAGCTGGTGATCTCTGTCACCATTTTGCACCTGACTGATTATGGTTTGAATATAATGTGTCGGATTTTGCTCAGCAAATATAATCCGGTACAGCTCGGTTTGAAACTCGTGTGCTAACTCTGTCCAGTCACTGCGTACGGTTTCTAGCCCTTTAAATACCAGCTTATCCTGATCCGCTTGTTTAATTAAACCGGCATAACGTTTTTTACTGCCAGCTTCAGAGCCACGGATAGTTGGCATTAAAAAAGTAGAATAAAGCGTTTCAAATTCTATTTCTAACTCGCTGGTTAAATTAAACGCTTGTTTTAACTGGTTTTGCCAATATTGATTAATGCCATCAGCCAGTTGTTGACCTATTTGTTTGGCTTGAGTTGGATCGCTAATCTGTTCCAGCCAAACAAAAGTTGAATCGGTATCGCCATAAATGACTTCGTAGCCTTGCTGCTCAATCCACTGAGCCGTTTGTTGCATAATTTGATGACCACGCATGGTAATTGAGCTGGCTAAACGGGTATCGTAAAAGCGGCAACCGCCTGAGCCTAAAACCCCATAAAACGAGTTCATAATAATTTTAATGGCTTGCGAACGCGCAGCATCTTTTTCTTGTTTGGCTTGATCTCTTTGCTGCCATAAACTGGTGATAATATCTGGTAAAAAATGTTTTTCGCGTGAAAACTTTGCGCCTTTAAAACCCTCAATTGCGTTATCCGGTTCATTTAAACCTTCAATTAATCCCATTGGATCGATTTTAAAAGTGCGGATAATCGACGGATACAGGCTTTTAAAATCCAGCACCAGCACGTTTTTATATAGCCCAGGTTTGGAGTTCATTACATAACCGCCGGGGCTGGCTAAGCCGCCACCTTGAGGTAAGTTTGGTGCGACATAACCTGCTCTGTGTAATTTAGGTAAATAGAGGTTAGTAAACGCAGCAACTGAGCCTCCTTGCCGGTCTAATTCTAATCCGGTGAGTTGGGTGCGCAGGCGTAAAAAATCAATTAGTCGGGTTTTCGCAAAAATCTGGCTAACTAGGCGGCAATCCTCTAGGTTATAGCGGGCCAGTTTTAATTTGTTGTGCAAAAAATCATAGGTGATCTGTTGACCGCGATTATCTACATCTTCAATCAGTTTTTGTTTAGCCAATAATTGCTGCGAGACATGCTGCAAACTAAAACTGTCGAATTGATAAGTTGCGACTTTTAATGCATCTATACCATCAATCACAACGCGGCCGGCAATACTGACATACCCTATGCTTTTATCGGTTTTATTATCGCGCCAGCTAATTGCAGAATTATCTCTGCCTAAAGTCAGGGTGACCTGATTTAACTCCGCGCGTTTTATGAGCAGCCTGAAATCAAAATTAATCACATTCCAGCCAATAATTAAATCCGGATTAAGCGCTGAGATTTGTTTAACCAACTCAATTAACAAGCTTTTTTCATCAACCACCCAAATTATGTTTAGCTCGCTGTTTTGTTGTTCACCTATCATAATCACTATTTCGGTTTGATCATTTTGTAGAGCAACAGAATAAAGTTCGCCTTGCATTGAGCATTCAACATCGAGCGAGATATAACTTAAATCAGGTTGGTAATCGCAGGGCTTAATTTTAGGGTTGATAAATTGCTGTTGAGCTTGCTGATCGCCTGAAAACTCAACCGAGCCATAAATAAAACGCTCAGTTAAGATGCGGTCGGCTAATCTTAGATCATATTCAAAGCAGTCTATATTGGCTTGTTTGAGTTTATTTAATGCTGAGTTTTGTGCTTTTAAAGTTTGAAAATACAAGGCAGCGACAGGTTGGCCGCTAAACGTTTTAAGCGGAATATCACGCCATTCAAATGCTAGCCTGGCTTGAGTTAAGTGCTGAGTGATTTCAGCTTTTTCGTTACTAAGAACAATAAATACCGGTTTTTGTTGAGTTAATACTAACTCGCAAGCGCCGTTTGGCGTTGTCAGCCAATAATGTATTTCACAGCCAGCAGCCGTATCTCTGGCATTTCGGGTTAAGATAAAACCTTGGCTGAACATTTTGTAAGTTGACTATTCGTCAGAATCTAGAATATCGTCTTCGCTAAATTCAATGCCCATATCTGCCATAATTTGCCGTGCTTCAGCCGGAATTCTATGTCGGCTGTCTTTTGCTAAATCATTATCTGTTGGTAATGGCTGGCCAGTAAATGCATGCAAAAAAGCTTCGCACAATAACTCACTATTGGTGGCGTGTTTTAAATTATTGACCTGACGGCGGGTTCTTTCGTCGGTTAATACTTTTAGTACATTGGTTGGAATTGAAACAGTAATTTTTTTAACCATTTCACTTTTTTTGCCGTGTTCAGCATACGGATGAATATATTGCCCGTTCCACTTTGTTGAGTTGGTTGTTTTCATTGTATTTGTCTAATGCCTGAATTTGTCCAAAGTATATCCTTTGCCCGCTAAGTTTTATACATTAATTGCTTGTGTCTATAATAAAGCTCTTAAATCACTTGACCATAGCTCGGCTAATCTATACATTTTAGACGTATAGACGTCTAAAATAAACCCAACAGGGATCATTAATGAGTAAAAAGAACTTATCTACTATCGCAGTGCGCGGTGGTATTGAAAATGATGGCCAATATAATGCTGTTGTGCCGCCTATTTATTTATCCAGCACTTATGCGTTTGAAGGCTTTAACCAAAAAGGCCCTTACGATTATAGCCGTTGCGGTAACCCATCGCGTGATATTTTAGCCAATACACTGGCTGAACTTGAACAAGGTGAGCACGGTATTGTGACTGCAACCGGTACGGCAGCGATTCATTTAATTTGCCAGTTATTAAAGCCGGAAGATTTGTTAGTTGTTCCGCATGATTGTTATGGCGGCAGTTATCGTTTATTTATTAATTTAGCGGCGCGTGGCGCGTTTAAATTAAAAGTGGTAGACCAAACTAACTCTGCTGAATTAGACGAAGCATTTGCTCAAAACCCTAAAATTGTGTGGGTAGAATCACCAAGCAACCCTTTATTACGCATTACGGATATCGCTGATATTTGTCAGCGTGCTAAACAATGCAATGCGCTAGTTGCAGTTGATAATACGTTTTTATCTCCAGTATTACAGCAACCTTTAACCTTAGGTGCTGATATTGTTGTGCATTCAACTACTAAATACATTAATGGTCATAGTGATGTAGTCGGTGGTGTTGTGGTAACTAAAACCAAAGAATTGGGCGAAGAGTTAGCTTGGTGGGCAAATTGTATTGGCATTACTGGGTCAGCATTTGATAGTTATTTAACTCTACGCGGCGTTCGTACTCTAGTACCAAGAATGAAACAGCATCAGGAAAACTCGCTTAAATTAGTACAAGTATTAGATGCTCACCCTGCGGTTAAACAAGTTAATCACCCGAGTTTAGCTTCTCACCCAGGACACGAATTAGCGAAAAAACAACAACTTGGTTTTGGTGCTATGTTAAGTTTTGAGCTTAAAGGTGGCGTGGATGAAGTGACTCAGTTTATTAAAGCACTTGAGCATTTTTCACTAGCTGAATCTTTAGGCGGAGTAGAAAGTTTGGTTTGTCATCCATCAACCATGACCCATGCCGCAATGGATGAAGCAGCACAATTAAAGGCTGGTATTACGCAAACTTTAATCCGTTTTTCAGTTGGGATTGAAGATGGTGATGAATTAGCCGCAGACGTAAAACAAGCATTGGATACACTGTAATTAGTTGATTTTGGAAGTGGGTTTTTGCCTACTTCCAATTTATGCAGTACAAGATAAAAAATCAACAAAATCTGAGGTTTAAACTAGATTGAATAGATGAGGTATTGGCAAAGCACTTAGAAAAGCACTTAGAAAAGCTAGCTATCGTTGATAATAAAACTGACGAACGAGAGGAGCGAAAACGCACAAAACTATGCTCAGACATTCTGAATTAAACTGCGCTAACCAACTACGGAAAAAGCCTAGTTGTGCATACAAAGCACTAAGCCAAGGATAAGCTTGCCGATGTGAAAAATGGCAATGGCCAATGGTTAAATAATAAGCTTGTTCAACAGTTGAACCATGCTGTAGTGACAAAACAAGCGCCCAAATCACACTAAAAGAATAACGACGGTTGGGGATAACATCAGCTAAATACAAAGCTAAAGTACGGCCACACCCCGATTTACCATAACGCTTAGCACACAAAATACGTTTACCGACTTTTAACCCAGACTGGCGATAAATAAAACCATGCGATATCCAGCTATCAGAGCAAGCACAATGTTGGCAAGTTTGATTAGAATTTAAGCTATCTAGAGATTGAGTAAGAAAGTCTAACTCAAAAAGTGAAGAAAAAATTGCTGCATGAAAATTAACCATTTTAGTAAAAGTTAAAATTCTACACAGAAATTCAGTTTGCCAAATTACCGTTATAAAACCGAATTTAAAGTTGATGATAATTGGTAAAAACGCATTTAACACTCTAACACATGCAGTCGGATCTGCCAGTGAGTCTATAATCCATGACGGCATTGATGGTAAGGCTGCAGATTTAGGGAAAGCATTAACTTCAGCCGCAACATCGATAGCAGGCGTGGTTAATGGTTCCACATTAGGGAAAGTCGTATCTGGTGAAGTGTCCGAAAAGCTTACGCAAAAAGGGGCTGGAGAGAATGTTTCTAATTTAGTACCTTCAACTGCTGCTGGAGCATTAACCGGTGTCGCCGTCAAAGAAGCTGAGAATATGGCTCAATCATCTGGCTGCAATGCGGCTACGGATCCGAACTGTAAATAATGAGATGAAATTAAATAAAGACAAAATGTGGTTCAATGCCAAACTTACCTTTAAGTATATAACAACATTTTTGACTATTGCGGTTGCTGCGATGACCTTCATGAGATATTTAAAAGGGGAAACAGATATCACAATTGCAAGCCTAGTTTTAGGGATCTCGATTATATTGGTTGGCAGTCTGTTAGTTACTGTAGTCATTATTCTTTTTTCTCTTAAAGATTTTTATGAGGAAGAATAATGATAGGGTATATCGAATTCCTCAGTTAAATATTAATAACAGGTAGCCCGCTAAATATTTTTTAGTATCTAGTGTGCTTAGATCCTGAAAAATTCGATTTTTAGTTTACAGATCAGATTAATGATACATGAATCTGATCACGATATTTTTGACCATCCAATCACTTAAAAAACACACTACTTTACCGCGCTGTCATCATAACAATTTTCAACTCAGCCAAATTGCTATCATAGTTTGAACCGAATTAGCGTCGAACGCCTTGTAGATAGGGCTTTGGTTTAGTTTTTGACACAAAAAAAGGACTTTCACCCCTGAGTGTTTTCTGCTTAAATGCTCGCGTAGCGAGCATTTAAAGCCCTGTTTTTTCGATTATAACAACGAAAACGTATCGACAACTTATAAAGTAAAAGTAGCGGATGATGTTTTATATGTTAATAATACCAACAATATAAATCGACACGAATATTTGCATAAAGATTATCAAGGCTCAGTTGAAGCCGTCAGTTATGATGGAAGCTCATCACCAGTCATTACAGATGCAATGTCATTTGGTATTTTTGGTACAAGAGAAAGTAAAGACTGGTTATTTGACTTGCAAGCAGGAGATACAGAGTTAAATACTCTTTTAAATAATACATCTAATCATGTGCGGAAAAACCTTGGTTATACTGGCCATGTTCAGCTAGACAGAAGTGGATTTATTCATATGCAAGGCAGGTTATATGACCCTGTTTTAGGCCGGTTTTTATCACCCGACCCAGTTGTTTATAATGTTTATGACAGTCAAAGTTGGAACAAATACAGTTATGTACAAAACAGTCCAACAAAATATACTGACCCGACGGGATATTCGCCTAAATTAGACGTGGCAACTTCAGATTTACCTACTTTTTGTGAGGAAGGTGATAACGCTAACCGCCCAGAATGTAAAAAGAAAAATGAAGCAGAGAATGAATCATTTGAATGTACAAGGGATACAGACTTACATTGTGAAGGCGTTTATGAGATAGAAGATACAAACCCATGCGCAGATATTAATTCGACTCGATGCTATCTTACTTTGTCTGGAATGAGTACAGAGCGGACGCCTAACAAAAACCAAGTTACTGAGCAGTGGGCAATAAAAGAACTGGCGAATATGGACAAATGGTTGAAGAGAAATTATTCAAATTTCCCAGATACAAAAAATATTCTGATCAGGTTGAATTCGCCAGTAGACATAGCTATACCACCCAATTTGAATATATTAGAACTAAATGTCAGCAAATCTATTTTTCAAGATTTGGCTTTTCATGAAAAGTTACATGTCTACATATTTCAAGAGATCGGAGCATTTAATTATCTACGTGCATCTAATACAAATGAAATTCATATTTGGATAGAGAATACGGCAGCACAACTAGGAAGTCACTATCGAGGTACGACTTTGGTTGGTGCAGAGCTCCCAGATTTAGGGGCTTATCCTTCGGCAAAATTTGACTAGTGTAATCGAAAGAGTTTTTCATCATGAAAAAAAGCTTAAAAATTATCTCAGTATTGACCGTGCTTGGAAGTTTAATCGCCATATCTTATATTTTTAATTTTGGCACTTATGACTCGATAGATGAGGTCATCAATATTCGAATTCAAAACGATTTAATAACTATCGAGAGTGCAATAATTAGTTACCAAAGGGAGCATGGAGTTTATCCAGACAACCTCTCTCAATTGGCCAACTACTTTAACGACATACCTAGAGACCCGTGGGGTAATGAATATGAGTATAATCTTACTGATAAAGGTTATGAGTTACGATGTTGTAAATTCAGAAACCTAATACCTCGTAATGACTGAGTCTATAGACCGATAAAACACATCAAAACATTAGATGCGCTGAGCGCTTCACAGAAAAATTGAGTTATTTAAACGTCTGCTTATCGCTCAAAGCGGTTGTTTAAGTAACTTAGAATAAGATACTTTTAGGTTAGCTTTGAGTACAGAGCGGACGTACATTAGTTACTGGTCAGGGGCAACTAGGACTTGTTCAAGTATCACGTTACCTAATGATGCTTTACAAAGAAGTGCAAAAGTAGGCTTAGGTAGTTTGGCTGTTGGATCTTGTATTTTTGCTGAGCCATGTGGGATTTTGGGGGGGATAGCTGCTGTTCTAGGTGGTGTAAGCATCGCTGACGGTACAGGTAAGAGTGTTATTTCGGAAGGACTACAAAATTATGCAGGCGTTCCCGGTCCATGGGCTGAAGGCACAGCAGCCACTATAGATTTACTTGGTGGGGGAAAAGGACATATTGATAATTTATATGGTCTTGCAAAGTCTTTAGGCACTGTAAATAGTGAAGGTAAGCTACTTTTTGAAACAGTTATAACTGGGAGTGATATGATCCTGTACCAATATGAATTACAAGACAATATTGATAAATTAAGTGGAGGTCAGTGATGCGTAGACATGTCATGAGTTTAATTGCATTTGTCTTAAGTTTATTTTTTCTAATTGCATATTTTTTACCGTCGCCTTATGAAGGAAAATTTGATTTGGTCACTAGTAAAATCAATTCTTATAAATGTCATAAAATTAAATATGGATATCGACATTCCATATCTTTTAACAATATCAATGTATTCTCTGACAATGACAAGGTATGTTTGAATAATTTTGAAGTAAAGAAGTTTATCAACGTCGAGTCCATAGTTCTGACCAATGGTGTTGTATTTTCTAAGTTTACTAATAAAAATATCGAGTTTGACACCGAAAAACATAATGATTCGAATATCTCTCAATTAATAGCATTTCTAATTATATTTCCTATTGCAGTTAAAATATTTCGAGATGAAAAAAATATCGCTAAACCCAGAGTGAATCAATGTCGTATATAGGTGCAATTTAACTAGCTATGCGAAGGTCCGAAAATCGCTCAAAGTCGACATTGAGGTTTACAAACCCCTGTGTCTGCAATTGGCACAAAGTTGCTAAGTAATCTGAGTGTAGCGTACTTTTTTCCCATCATAACTTTTCCCAAATTAGCGGTCATACGATCGCTTAAAAAACACACTACTTTACCGCACTGTCATCATAACAATTTTCAACTCAGCCAAATTGCTGTCATAGTTTGAACCGAACTGGCATCGAACGCCTTGTAGATAAGGGCTTAAACTAAATTGTCGACACAAAAAAAGGGCTTTCGCCCCTGAATGTTTTCTGCTTAAATGCTCACGAAGCGAGTATTTAAAAGTCCTGTTTTCTCGATCGTTCAATCACAAAACAAGGCTAAAGTTAAACACAGATATTACGCCACCTGTTGTTTAATTAGTTGCTCGTGGCTACGCCAGTGCGACTGTACGAGCACTTGATTAACATGGGTTATGGTGACCGTTTTTTTGAGCCTCTTGTGCAGCTTCTATTAAACTAACTCAGCAGCGCTATCTTTTTTTGCTAGTCTATTAAGATGTTAAGTGCCAATATTCGAATATGACTCGATGTATGTTCGAATTGTTTTTATTCCGTTGAATAATTTACTGTTTTAATTCTTTAAGTGAAAGTAACAGACAGGAAAAACTACCTGGATAAACTTTGGGTAATTATCTTTAATTTGTGAATATGTATTCATTTTGTGCTTGAGAGTTAAATTTAGATTGGTTAATATATAAACATTCATCAGTTATTTAATTAACTGAAAATTGTTTTTAGCCACAAAAATAAAAAATGCGCATAGCTTGGGCAAGTTTTTTCAATTTGTCTGTGCTGTGCGCTTTATTTTTTGGTGGCTAGATTGCTACAATACACGTTTGGTTTTGCGCAAGTTCAGGGGATTAATTTATGATTAGAGTATCAATTGTTGGAGCAAGTGGTTACACAGGTGCTGAATTAGCAGGATTAGTGCATAAGCATCCTGAGTTCGAAATTGCAGGTTTATATGTATCTGAAAACAGCAACGACGCTTATAAAGCGTTTTCTTCAATTCATGGCCAGTTTGCTTATCAGATCGATCGCACTTTAATCCCAATTAGCGAACAGCAAATTGGTAAAATTGTTGCTGAATGTGATGCGATTTTTTTATGTACACCACACGAAGCCTCAGTTGAAATGGTATCTGAAATTATTAAAGCTGGCGGTGTTGTTTTTGATTTATCCGGCGCATACCGTTTATCTGATTTATCGGTTATTAAAGACTATTATGGTTTCTCGCATAAGTATCCTGATTTATTAAGCGAGGCTGTGTATGGTTTAGCTGAGTGGAACCATGCGCAAATTCGTCAAACCAATTTAATTTCTGTTCCGGGCTGTTATCCAACCGCGTGTTTGTCTGCGCTTAAACCGTTAAAAGAAGCTAAATTAATTGATAGCAATGTTTTACCTATTATTAATGCAACCAGTGGGGTAACGGGTGCAGGTCGTAAAGCCGCAATTAGCAATAGCTTTTGTGAAGTGAGCTTAAACCCTTATGGCGTAATGACTCACAGACACCAACCTGAAATTAGTGAGCATTTAGGTAATCCGGTTATTTTTACCCCGCATTTAGGTAATTTTAAGCGTGGTATTTTAGCAACTATCACGCTAAAACTGACTGATGGCGCCAATGCCCAGCAAGTTAACTCTGTATATAAAGAGGCTTACGAAGGTCATCCTTTAGTTCGTTTACGTCAGTCATGGCCATCTATTCAGTCAGTTGAAAGAACGCCGTTTGTTGATTTGCATTGGCAGTTTGATGAAAACACCGGTTATTTAATTGTGGTCAGTGCGATTGATAACTTATTAAAAGGTGCTGCTGGTCAGGCAATGCAATGTGCGAACTTACGTTTTGGTTTTGCTGTTGACAGAGGCTTAGTTAACTAATGGCAGACAATAAAACTTTAGTGATTAAAGTTGGCGGCGCTTTATTAGAAAGCGCAGATTCGCTTGCGGCATTTTTAACTGAACTTAAAAAAATTCGCCAACAACAAAAAGTGGTTGTGGTACATGGCGGTGGAGCTTTAGTACAGCAGTTATTGGGTGATTTAGGCCTGACAAGTCAAAAGAAAAACGGCTTAAGAATTACGCCAAGTGAGCATATTCCTTATGTAGTGGGTGGTTTAGCCGGTACAGCTAACAAACAAATGGTTGCGACTGCTAAAGCAATTGGCGATAAAGCAGTCGGCATTAGTTTGGCTGATGGTGGTGATATTGTTTGTAAGGTATCCGACCCAGATTTGGGCTGTGTTGGTCAGGTTGAATCTGGCTCTGCACAATTAATCCAAACTTTATTAGATGCAGGATTTTTACCTTTGGTTAGCTCGATTGGCGTTGACCAAAATGGTCAGTTATTAAATGTAAATGCTGATCAGGCGGCAGAAGCAATTGCAAAAATTTTAAATGGGCAATTGGTTTTATTATCAGATGTTGATGGCATTTTAGATGGTAATAAACAAGTGATTCCGACCATGACTAAGGCGCTGGCGGAAGCGCTAATTGCTCAAAATGTGATTACCGATGGGATGGTTGTAAAAGTGTATACCGCGCTTGAAACAGCAACTGCATTAAATGCGCCTATCGGGATCTTAAATTGGCGGTATCCAAATTTAATTTCTCAGTGGTTAAATGAAAAGTCGTGTGGCACGACAGTTCAACCAACTGAATAAGCGGAGTTTTAGTTTTGCAAAACTTTTTATCTGTAAAAACCTGCTCTAAACAAGAGCTGATGAACATCATCAAGTTAGCTTGCGACTTTAAAGCTAACCCGGGTAAATACAGCCAAGCTCTGGCTGGTAAAAGCATTGCAACCATTTACGAAAAACCATCTTTGCGTACTCGTGTTAGTTTTGATGTGGGCATTGCTAAATTAGGTGGTCATGCGGTTTATTTAGATCAGCAAAATGGCGCGTTAGGTCAACGTGAGTCAGTTAAAGATTTTGCATTAAATTTATCGCGTTGGGTCGATGCGATTGTTGCACGTGTATTTGATCACCGAACTTTAGAAGAGTTAGTTGAGTTTGGCTCTGTACCTGTGGTGAATTCGTTATGTAATTTATATCACCCGTGTCAGGCAATGGCAGATTATCAGACTTTATACGAAGTTCGTGGCAACTCGCTTGACGGTGCCTCTATTGCTTATATTGGGGATGGTAATAATGTGAGCCATTCACTGATGTTAGCTGGTGCTATTTTAGGAGTTGATGTAAGAGTGATTACCCCATTAGGTTATTCACCGGATGCGCAAATTTATGAAGAAGCCAAACATTTGGCAGCGCAAAATGGTGGTTCAATCACTTTAAGCCACGATGTTAGCCATGCTAAAGGGGTGGATGCGATTTATAATGATACTTGGGTCTCGATGGGGGATTCAAAATCATTAGAAGATATTCAAAAAATATTTAAGCCTTATCAGACTAATGGCAAGTTAATGACTGATACCGGTGCTAAATATTTTATGCATTGTCAGCCTGTTTATCGCGGTATTGAAGCGACAGACGAAGTGGTCGACAGTGAAGGTTCATTGTTAATGCAACAAGCTGAAAATCGTATGCATGCACAAAATGCGATTTTAATGACTTTGCTTTGCAAATAAACAAGATTGTAGGTCGGGCATAAGCCCGATAAATTTTTCATATCGGGTTTATGCCCGATCTACAAAGAGAGTAGAGAAGATGTCAGATATTAAAAAAGTTGTTTTAGCTTACAGTGGTGGTTTAGATACATCAGCTATCATTCCATGGTTAAAAGAAACATACAATAACTGTGAAGTTGTTGCATTTTGTGCCGATGTTGGTCAGGGTGATGAAGAGCTTGAAGGCATCAAAGAAAAAGCGATTGCTTCTGGTGCATCTGAATGTCACGTTGTTGATTTAAAAGAAGAGTTTGTTAAAGACTACATTTTCCCAATTGTAAAAACTGGCTCAGTTTACGAAGGCGAATATTTATTAGGTACGTCAATGGCACGTCCTGTTATCGCTAAAGCGCACGTTGAAGTTGCATTGAAAGTAGGCGCAGACGCTGTATGTCACGGTTGTACTGGTAAAGGTAATGACCAGGTTCGTTTTGAGTCTTGTTTTGCAGCATTAGCTCCACAATTAAAAGTAATTGCGCCTTGGCGTGAGTGGGAAATGCGTTCACGTGAAGATTTATTAAACTACTTAGCTGAGCGTAATATTCCTTGTTCTGCCTCTTTAACTAAGATTTATAGCCGTGATGCGAATGCATGGCATATTTCTCACGAAGGTGGTGAAATCGAAGATCCATGGTGTGAGCCGTCAAAAGGCATCTGGACGATGACAGTTGATCCTATGGATGCGCCAGATGAATCTGAAACAGTGCAATTAACTTTTGATAAAGGTGAATTAGTTGCGGTTGACGGTAAAGCATTATCAGCTCACGAAGCTTTAGTGTATTTAAACAAAAAGGGCGCAGCGCATGGTGTTGGCCGTGTAGATATTGTTGAAAACCGTTTAGTTGGTATGAAATCTCGTGGTTGTTATGAAACGCCGGGCGGTACCATTTTAATGAAAGCTTACAAAGCGTTAGAAACAATGGTTTTAGACAAAGCATCATTAAAATTCCGTGAGCAAGTTGGTTTAGAATTCTCTCATGTTATTTATGACGGCCGTTGGTTTACGCCATTATCTAAATCTTTATTAGCTGCGGCAGCTTCTTTTGCCGAAGATATTACTGGTGATATCGTGGTGCGTTTATACAAAGGTAACTGTACCGTTACTCAACGCCGTTCACCAAACAGCTTATATAACGAAGAATTCTCAACATTTGGTGAAGATGAAGTTTACAACCAAAAAGATGCAGAAGGTTTCATTCGTTTATTCAGCTTATCAAGCCGAATTGGTGCATTAAACAAAGCAGCTCAAAAAGCGGAGAAATAAGATGGCACTTTGGGGCGGTCGTTTTACAGGCCAAACAAGTGATTTATTTAAGCAGTTTAATGACTCTCTGCCTGTGGATTACCGCATGGCAGAGCAGGATATTGTTGGTTCAATTTCTTGGGCGCGCGCATTAGCTACGGTTAATGTGTTAACCGCTCAGGAAGTGGCCGATCTTGAAAAAGCATTAACTGATTTGTTAGCTCAGGTTCAGGCGGATCCGGCAATGGTATTGCTTGATGATGCAGAAGATATTCATAGCTGGGTTGAAATTAAATTAATCGAAGCGGTTGGCGACTTAGGTAAAAAATTACACACAGGTCGTAGCCGAAATGATCAGGTTGCAACTGATTTAAAACTTTGGTGCCGTCAGCAAGGTGAAGATTTAAAATCATTATTAGCTAATTTAATTGATGAGTTAGTTAAGCTGGCTGAGCGTGAGCAAGATACGGTTTTACCGGGTTATACTCACTTACAACGTGCTCAACCTGTTACTTTTGCACACTGGTGTTTAGCTTATGTTGAAATGTTTGAGCGCGACGTACAGCGTTTAAATAATGCACTTGAGCTAATGAATACTTCACCTTTAGGTTGTGGGGCATTAGCTGGTACTGCTTATGCAATTGACCGTGAAGCGCTAGCAAAAGATTTAGGTTTTGGCCGCGCAACCCGTAACAGCTTAGATTCAGTATCTGATCGCGATCACGTATTAGAGTTATTATCTGTTGCTTCAATTTCATCTGTGCATTTATCGCGTATGGCAGAAGATATTATCTTCTACAACTCGGGTGAAGCAGGCTTTTTGGAAATGGCAGACGATGTAACTTCTGGTTCATCATTAATGCCACAAAAGAAAAACCCGGATGCGATGGAATTAATTCGTGGTAAATGTGGCCGTGTTGTTGGCTCGTTAACCGGTATGATGGTAACCATGAAAGCTTTACCACTTGCATATAACAAAGATATGCAGGAAGACAAAGAAGGCTTATTTGATACCATTGATACTTGGACAATTTGTTTGCAAATGGCAGTGCTTTGTATTCAAGGTATTAAAGTAAACAAAGAGCGAACTTATCAGGCTGCACAGCAAGGTTATTCTAACGCGACTGAATTAGCGGATTATTTGGTTGCTAAAGGCATTCCATTCCGTGAAGCACACCATATTGTTGGTGTAGCTGTGGTTGCTGCAATTGCTGAGAAAAAACCACTAGAAGAATTACCGATTGAAAAGTTAAAAGAGTTCAGCGCGGTAATTGAAGATGATGTTTATCAGCATTTAACTATTGAAGCTTGTTTAGAAAAACGTGTTGCTTTAGGTGGCACATCTAAAGAGCGGGTTAAAGAAGCAATCGCTGCTAAAAAATAAGCCTATTTTGCTTTATTCAACCAACGACAAAAGCTAGTCAATTGACTAGCTTTTTTGTATATTTTTAAAAACAGATTTAAAAAATTGAGAAAACAATGGAAATAAATGTGCGTACCACCGAACTTGTAGATGGCTTTCGTCAATCTGCACCTTATGTAAATGCTCACCGAGGAAAAACTTTTGTGATCATGTTAGGTGGTGAAGCCATTTCTCAAGCAGGTTTTAATGCGATTATTAATGATATTGCTTTACTCAATAGTTTAGGGATTAAAATTGTTCTGGTTTATGGTGCGCGCCCTCAATTTAATCAGGCAATCAAAAGCTCAGGTTTAAGCAGTGAGTACCATAAGCGGGTACGAATTACCGATGATGCTGTTTTTAACTTAATTAAACAGGTGGCTGGTGGTTTACTACTGGATATTACCGCACGTTTATCTATGAGTTTAAGTAATACTCCGATGCAAGGTGCACAAATTAACGTGATTAGTGGTAACTTTGTCATTGCCCAGCCGCTGGGAGTAGACGAAGGCATTGATTATCATCACACCGGAAAAGTTCGCCGAATTGATGTGCAAGGGATTCGCCGTCAATTAGATTCGTCCGGTATTGTTTTATTAGGGCCAATTGCTGCTTCGGTAACGGGTGAAAGCTTTAATTTAACCGCTGAAGAAATTGCAACTCAGGTCGCGATTAAACTCAAAGCAGATAAAATGATCGGCTTTAGCGACAGTAATGGTATTGCTGGTGAAGACGGTAATATTATTGCTGAGCTGATGCCAAATGACGCGCAGAGTATTTACGACCAAATGGATCAGGACGATGAAGCCTGTTCAGGAACGCTCGCATTTTTAAATGCAGCCATTACTGCCGCTCGTGCTGGCGTGCCACGCTCTCACTTAGTGAGTTATCAAATTAATGGCTCATTACTGCAAGAGCTTTTCTCACGCGATGGTATTGGTACTCAAATTGTTACTGAACCGGCAGAGCGATTACGGGCTGCAACTATTGGTGATATTGGCGGTATTTTAGATTTGATTCGGCCAATGGAAGAACAAGGCCTGCTAGTTCGCCGTTCACGCGAGCAGCTAGAAATGGAAATTGATCATTTTATTATTATTGAGCGTGATGGTTTAGTGATTGGTTGCGCGGCTTTATACCCGTTTGATGATGAGCAGGTTGGCGAATTTGCTTGTTTGGCTGTTCATCCTAAATATCGGGATGCTGATCGTGGTGCTATGCTGCTCAAACATATTATTTTAAAAGCGCGTAAACAAAATTATAAACGAATTTTTGCACTAACAACTCGTAGTATTCACTGGTTTATGGAGCTAGGTTTTCAATTGGGTGGAGTCGAAGACTTACCGGGTAAAAAACAAGAACTTTATAATTATCAGAGAAAATCCAAGGTATTAGTATTCAATTTATAATAAGTTTCCTCTATATGGGGGAATATACATATCCATATAGAGTGAATTTTTCTCAAAGCTTATTCTTTTCACAAATTTTATTATTAGGTTAAGTTTTTTTGTGAACTTATGCACAAAATACTAACTCTGCTTGTAAATATGGCACAGGCTATACCAGTTTATACTTGGTTTACATGATAAAATGCATTAAATTTTGGTTAACCAGAAATGGTTAGTTTACATAAATACGATAGGTTGTTGAAGTTCTGTTTAGATTGCAATCTTTCATTTATACCCGCTTTTACTCTGAAATCAGGTATAAAGTTAAAAGGTAGATAATCTAAAGAGGATTTGTTTAATGCGTTCAACAGAGCATGTAAAACGAGGCCAACAGAAGTTAGTTTGCGATGAATTTTTTGATAATTTTGACATTAAAATTCCGGAACCGGAAGAGTTGGAAGAGGCATTTAAGCTAAGACATAAAGTTTTTTGTCAACAGTTAGGGTATTTCGCACAAGCTGAGCGTAACTTTAGCAATTTAGAAAATGATGAATTTGATCATACAGCCATGCACTGTGTAGTATTAGATAAGAAACTAAATAAGGTGATTGGCTGTATTCGTTTAGTTAACCCAAATCCAAGCAATAAACTTCCTTTTTCTGAGTATATTACCGACTATCCAATTGCAAAAACCGATAAAGAAATATCTAGGCTAGTTGTTTGTCCTAAATATAGAAATCGATTATCAGATTTAAATATTCAAGTGTTAATTTTTAATGCTCTTTTTTTATCTGTAAATGTGATCGCTGAAAAAATAGGTTTAAATTCCGCTTTGATTTTTATTGAACGTAAAATGGCTAGAGCGCTTAAACAATTTGGGTTTAGGTTAACAGAAATGACTGATAGCGTTGAACTAACTTTGAGTAATAACAAGGTTTCATCACGTTGCTTATATAAAGTTGATTTAATTCAAAGTGAAGAATTAAGACATAATCGTAGTAAAAGTTTTATTAAGCAAATCAAGTATGCCCTTTATCCAGAATATCATCATTATTTTAGAGTTCCTAAACAAGAACAAAATATAAGCGTTTTTGGTTAGTTCAGAGCTTAGCTAAACTTATTTTTTAAAGCGAGTTCAATTTCCGGTGTGACAAAATCTGTAACTGAACCGCCATGTTTGGCTACTTCTTTCACTATGGTGGAAGATATATAGCTATTTTTTTCAATTGGGGTTAAAAAAATAGTCTCTAAAGTCGGGTATAAATTTCGGTTAACATTAGCGAGCTGAAATTCATACTCAAAATCAGCAACGGCTCTCACGCCACGCACTAATACATTGGCATTATGTTCTTTTGCCAAATTCACCAGCAGCCCGTTAAAGCCAATTACACTCACGTTAGAATAAGCTTGAGTGATAGTTGAGATTAAGCTAACTCTTTCATTTAAATCAAACAATGGCTTTTTACTTGGGCTATTCGCCACACCTACAATAACTTTTTCAAATAACTTACTGGCTCGGATAATTAAATCCAAATGGCCATTGGTGATAGGATCAAAAGTGCCCGGATAAATTGCGATATTTGCCATTGTTTTCACTAAGTTGCTTAAATGAAAAGTAATGATGCTAGCTCAATACTCAAAAGTCCAGAAGTGGTTAAATTTTTTCAAAAAACAGTGTGATTTCGGCAACTTCAATCCCAAATTTATAAAGCTTTGAACGATTAAAAACGCGCTTTTCATCAAATCGGTACATCCAGTCGTCAATGGTAAAAGTATAAGTAGAATTATCTATTGGTACTTTTAACTGATATTGTAAATTCACCGCACTGCCTTGTTGTTTTATTTCAGCTGTACCGACCACATCATTTGCACTTCCTCGATATAAACCATTTTCTAGTTTAGTGATTGTCCAAATTCTAGATTGGGTTTCACCATCATCAAACGTAAAAAATTCATCTAAAGTGCCGGTATTGCCTTGCCAGTTTGCCTTAATTTCTACAGTAAATTTGCGGGTTACTTTATTAGAGTAATCCTGCAAAATGCCCCAAGCTAAAATATCGCCGTTAAAGTAGTCTTCCAGTTTAAATTCAGGCTGGCTGGTTTGATAGTCATCAATATTTGAGGAGCAAGCCAATAAAAACAAGCTGGTTAATAAAATTAAAAACTGACGCATAAATTAGTCTCCTTTATTCAATGTTTGCGATTTAGGTTTTAAGTAAAGGCTTAGATAAAGCAAGGTAAAGCCCCATATACAGCCCAGCACTAAATTAATGGTTAAGGTTTGCACCCCAAAACTAATTGCACCTAATTGCATGCCTGCGTGATAAGTCAGCGGACCAAAAATGCAGCCGGATAAAAACGCCAAGGCTGGTTTTTTCATGAGCCAAAATAAAGAATGTTGCAAAGTCAGTGCAAACCCAAGCCAAATAGCTAATAACCACAGCGGCGTAATAAAAATAGATGGGGAGGGTAGAATAAAAAATCCGCTGGCAATTAAACTGCCATCAACAACAAAAGCCAGCAAAGCACAAATAAAGCACAGTTTAAGATCAGTGATTTTGTGATTAGAGCAAACAAATAAAGCCAATAAACAAGGTAAAGTTAGCCACAGGCTATGATTCGCCAATAATACACTGGCAAACCAAATCACCTGAAACAAAACAAAATTACTAATAATCTGGCTAGACTGGTTTAAAGCAAACAAATTATTCTCTATTGATATATAGCTGGTTGAGGCTTATACGTCAGTCGAGAATGGTTTGGATCATTTCTGTTGATTAAGGCGGGCTATCTCGGCTTTTAATTCTGCAAGCTCTGATTTCATCTGCATTTTAAGCTCTCTGTTTTCTACCAGTAACTGCTTTAAAATGGCTCTGTCGGTTTCTTCTTCCTGCTCTTCTTCAGCCGATGGGCGAGAAAAGCTAGAAGCGATATAACCTGAAATCACACCGAATAAACTCACCCCGCTGATGATTAATATGCTGCTAATTAAACGGCCAGCCGGAGTGACCGGATAATAATCACCATAACCAACGGTAGAAATGGTTACCAGCCCCCACCACAGAGCATCTTCCGCCGTTTTAATATTGCTGGCTGGATTATCACTTTCAATAATAAAAATGGCCACCGCGCTGCTGGCAACTATGGTGATCATAAATACTAATAGACCCGCCATCGTAGTTTGAATGCGCTTGGCAAGCATAGGAATAAATACGTTTTTTGCCAAACTGAGCATTTTAATTACCCGAAATATTTGCAATAAACGCAGTAATCTTAATTGCTCGATAATTGGAATACTGGCAATTAGCTCAATCCAGTGACGCTTAAAATAACGTTTTTTATCATCAGCCTGAATAAAACAAACAACAAAATGCAAAATAAAAACGACACAAATAAAAGTATCAATAGACATTAACAAGCGGCGGGTTTCTGCCTCCAGCGGAAGCGTAAATACGCAAATGACGATGCCCATAGCAAATGCCGATAGCAGCATCATGGCTATATCAAACGGGCCGGGGATTTCTACAGGGTTAGCTTGAGTTGGTTGTTTTTGTGTATTATCCATTGTGTCTCATTTATTGTTATTTTCGTGGCATTGGCTTTAATTTATTCAAATGTTTGAAGCGCCGAATTTATTTTGTCTAAATAAGGTTTAATTGTGGCTTGATCGGCGGTGCTTTTTGACGCGGATTGCATTTTTGAAACCTGCCCCATAATTTGCATTAACTGATCTTTCATTTGTTGTTTTTGTTCTGCGGTTAAGCCTTCGGTTTTATCTATTTCTTTTAAAGATTGTTGCAGTTCTTCACTGATTGACGTTGGCACATTTGCCTGCTGCATTGAAACGGCAAAATATGCCTGTAAAACCTGTGCTTGCACTTCAAAAAATCGGTTTAAATCATTAAAACCATATTGTGATAGTTGGGTTTTTAACTGCTTATCTAAATTATGCTTTTTTAAAATTTTACTGGCATAGGCTGATATTTCAGTTGGGCTGGACTCAAGAAAATCAATTTTCTCTTCATCATTCAGAATTGATTTATGTTTATTTAACCACTGAGAAATCGTCGGCGCAGCGCTAATCCAGTTTTCAACTTCCTGCTTGGATAAATCTTTAGCGTATAGATTAAAACTGATTAACAAAGCCGAGATTAAAAGCATTAAAGGTTTGAACATAGGTTTGCTCCATTCAAGGTTTATTTGATGATAAGAGATTTTGACGTCATTTTCGACTCTGTCATGCAATTGTTTATATTTTCAAAGTAAAAGTCATAGGACCATCATTAATTAAACTCACTTTCATATCAGCCTGAAACTGACCCGTTTGCACTGGTAAACCTTGAGTTTCAATTTGTCCGGCAAAATATAAATAAAGTTGATTTGCAAGTTGTGGGGTAGCGGCATCAGAAAAGCTTGGGCGCATGCCTTTTTTGGTATCGGCTGCTAAAGTAAATTGAGAGACAACTAACACTTCACCTTTTATATCCTGCACACTTAAATTGGTTTTGCCATTTTCGTCTTCAAAAATCCGGTATCCGGCAACCCGTTCGGCCAAGCGCTTCGCTTTTTTTTCATCGTCGGTTTTTTCTACGCCAACAAAAACTAATAATCCTTTATTAATGCTGGAAATGGTTTGGCCGTCTACAACAACACTTGCTTGTTGAACTCTTTGCAATAAAGCTATCATTTTTGCTCTTTAAAATATTTCATAAAATCGTTACTGGCTTGGCAGCAGGCTTTAGCAATTGCAATTTCGCCTAATGAGTGGCCTGCTTCGGGAATAATAAATAACTGACTATTTTGCCATATTTGATGAAGTTGCCAAGCCTGACTTAAATCACATACTGAATCATAACGGCCATGAATAATAATGGCCGGAATGTGTTCAATTTTATCCAAATTCTCAAGAATTTGATTTTCTTTAATAAAACAGTTGTTTTTAAAATAATGACACTCAAGCAGAGCCATCGCTAGCGCATGGTGGGCTTCTGTCGCGGCTTCGGTTTCTTGGTGGCTGTAATGTAATTGTGCAATTTGGCTTTCCCATGCACACCAAGCTTTGGCGGCGGCCAAATGCTCAAGTTGATTTTGACTGTTAAGATGCGCTAGATATTCACTAATAATTTGTTGGCTGCTTTGGGCTGAGTCAGTTAAATAGTGTCTGAAAGCTTGATAATAATCTGGAAATAATCTGGCTGCGCCATCTTTTTCGTATAACCAAGCTAGGTCTTGTTTGCGTCCTAAAAATATACCGCGTAGCAGCATAGCACTGACATTTTGTGGATATTTTTGCGCATATAACAAGGCTAATGTTGTACCCCAGCTGCCACCAGCCAATAAAACTTTATTGAGCTTAAAATGATTTCGGATTTGCTCTATATCAGCAATTAAATCATCTGTTGTATTATTTTCCAGTGATAAAAACGGCTTAGACTGGCCGCAACCTCGCTGGTCAAAAATGATGATCCGGTAAAATTCGGGATCAAATAAACGCCTAAACTGGCTGCTACTCGCACCACCCGGTCCGCCGTGACAATAAATTACCGGATAACCTTTAGGATTGCCGGATTCTTCTACATAAATTTGATGGCCGTTTGTGGTATCCAGCCATAAAGTTTGATTGGTTTTAATATCTGGGTAAATAAACATAAGTATGACCCGTTTTAATTTGCCAATGTGGTTTGGTTATTAATCTTTTTACTCACTGCTTTTCATTGATTATAGAGCGTCTGGCTTTTAAGTTGTCATCTAATACACAAGTAAATTCAGCCCCAAATAAAACAATCAACCAGTTAAAATAAACCCATAAGAAAAAAATTGGAATTGACGCAAGTGAGCCATAAATCACCTGATAAGTTGGAAACAGACTAATATACAAACTGAAAATATATTTTGATAATTCAAACAATAAACTGGTGATGATTGCACCAACAATGGCCACATTACTCGATGGCGAACGAATTGGTACAATTCGGTACAGCAGTAAAAAATATAAAAAAGAGAAAAAAATCGGCAAACTGGCATTTAACATATTAGTTGGTAGCCAGCCTGCAACCGTTTCAATCCACTCTAATGCCATAAATGCACTGGTTGCCGCCACGCTAATCCCAATTAAAATCGGGCCAACTACAATCACCAGTAAATAAATGAGTAGATCTTTCCAGAAGGGTTTGCGTTTGTCGGTTACAAAAATCCGGTTAAGTTCTTTGTCGATATTTTTGAGCAACATAACGGCAATAACCACCAAGGCGGCTAAGCTAATACCGGTCATTTTGCCAATATTATCCATAAATTTAACAATATGGTTTTGTACTTCAGCACCGGTATTGGGCACAAACTGGTTAAATAAAAAATTTTCAATTAAGTGTTTGGCGTCGTCAAATACATCCAGCGCACTAAATACGCCTAATACCACAGTTACAAAAGGCACAAAACTTAATAAAGTCACAAAGGCGAGGTGACCGGCAATAATGGTGAGTTCATCTTTCTGACATTTTTGATAACATTCAACAGAAAAACGCCAGCAAGCTTTCAAAATAGTTGTAAGCAATTTTAACAATTCCATTTTTGTTTTTGAGATTAACAGGGAGTCCATATAAGCCTCCAATCTGTTAAAAGTAAGTATATAGATAACTAAACCTGCTAACCATAGCTATACTCAAACAAAAATAAAACTAAGAGTGACAGATTTATGCGCTATTCACATCTTTTTACCCCGTTAAAATTTTCTCACTGGCAGCTTAATAATCGAGTAATTATGGGCTCAATGCATACAAACTTGGAAGAATCAGAAAATGGATTTGAAAAGTTAGCGCGTTTTTATCAGGAAAGGGTAGCTGGTGGGGTTGGATTAATTATTACCGGCGGCATTGCACCCAACCATTCAGGGGCGCTTACAGCTCATCAAGCATTAATGCAAACTGAGCAAGATGCACAAAATCATAAAGTAGTCACTCACCGTGTGCATCAGGCTGGTGGACTCATTTGCATGCAAATTCTACATGCCGGACGATATGGTTATCATCCTAACATTGTTGCGCCAAGCGCTATTCAAGCCCCGATTAGCCCATTTTTACCAGCAGAATTAACCGAAATACAAATAGAACAACAAATAGCTGATTTTGTAAACAGCGCCAAATTGGCTCAGCAAGCAGGGTATGATGGCGTTGAAATTATGGGATCTGAGGGCTATTTAATTAATCAATTTTTAGTCGCTCGCACTAATAAACGAACCGATAACTGGGGTGGTAGTTTTATTAACCGCTGCCGATTTGCGCTCGAAATTGTTAGCCAAATACGCCAGCAACTAGGTGATAAATTTATCATTATTTACCGGTTATCTATGCTGGATTTAGTTGAGCAAGGTAGCTCAATTGACGAAGTGGTCAGCCTTGCAAAACAGATAGAGCAAGCTGGAGCTAATATTTTAAATAGTGGAATAGGTTGGCATGAGGCGCGTATTCCAACCATTGCTGCTATGGTACCCAGAGCAACTTTTACCAAAATGAGTAAGCAGATTAAGCAGCAGGTAAATATTCCGGTGGTTACCTGTAATCGAATTAATATGCCGGATACCGCAGAGCAGGTTTTAGCTGAGGGCGATGCAGATTTAATTTCAATGGCTCGGCCTTTTTTAGCCGACAGCGATTGGATAAATAAAGCAAAAAACGGACAAACTCATTTAATTAATACTTGTATTGCCTGTAATCAGGCATGCTTAGATCATGTTTTTGAAGGTAAGTTAGCCTCTTGTTTAGTTAATCCAAGAGCCGCTCACGAAACCGAGCTTAATTTCACATTAACCGCTCAGCCAAAAAAATTAGCTGTTGTTGGTGCAGGCCCTGCCGGAATGGCTTTTTCGATTTATGCTGCGCAGCGTGGTCATCAGGTGAGTTTATTTGAAGCGCAACCGCGTTTAGGTGGCCAGCTAAACTTAGCCAAACAAATTCCCGGTAAATCCGAGTTTTATGAAATGCTGCGTTATTTTAAAAATCAACTCATTGAAAACAAAGTTAATATAAAACTGAATCATATTGCGACACCGGCTGATTTTAACGAGTTTGATGAAGTGATAGTGGCAACCGGTGTGGTGCCAAGGCAAGTTGATTTCCCCGGAGCGGATAGCGACAGCGTAGTGAGTTATTTGGATATTTTAACCGGTAAAACTCAACCGGCCGATGCCGTAGCAATTATTGGAGCTGGTGGGATTGGTTTTGATATTGCCGAATATGTCTGCCATTTTGCAGATAAAGCCGAGAACCCAATACAAGTGAATATCAAACCGCAAGATGATAGCAAAGTGCAACAAAGTGGGGTTTTATCTGCAAAAGAGACAAATTTAGTTGATGAATTTACAGATAAATGGGGAATTGACCTGAATTTATCTGTTAGATCCGGACTTGGTAAAGCAAAAGTGGAAAAATCGGCCAAAACGATTTTTTTATTGCAACGTAAAACCGATAAAGTTGGCGCTGGTTTGGCTAAAACCACTGGCTGGATCCATAAAATGGAATTAAAACAGCAGGGCGTTGCTATGTTAAGTGGTGTCGAATATAAAAAGTTTGATCATCAGGGTTTGCATATAAACTGTAATGGCGAAGCGCAAATCTTGCCGGTTAAGCAGGTGATTGTCTGTGCTGGACAAGAGTCGTTAGCTGAGTTAGCCAGTCAAATTAATGATAAACCAGTACATATTATTGGCGGAGCTTATCTTGCTAATCAATTAGATGCTAAAAATGCAATCAAACAAGCTGCTGTTTTAGCTGCAAAAATTTAGTATTCTGTTTCTATGGTTAAAAGTTAAGCTGGATATGTGAACCTGAGCGCAAGCTTAACCGTATAAATTTGATAAATATTGTAGGCTTGGGTAGGCTCAAGTTTGCTCATTGTGCGAAGTGCGCAATTTAAATCTCACTATTGGAAATAACAATAACTTAATAGCATAGGTAGGGAATCGTCATGTTTATAAGTCTTGATGTCACAACAATAAAAAATATTTTCGCATCAAATCAACGACTCAGCCGTACTTTAATGCTTGGCATGGTATTTACTCTGGCATCTTGTTCTAGTATGCCGGATGATGACAATCAACCAGAACAGGCCAAAACCCAAGCTAATACCAGCCAATATGAAAGCGCCAATCCAAACAAGCCAGCCCATCCACTTAGAGTTAAAACTAAAGAGGGCGTAGTCGAGCTTGAGCCATTAGTAGTGAGTTATGAAGAAGAGCAAGATTTTAAAGATCCGCTCGAATGGTTAAACCGCCCCATTTTTAATTTTAACGATTTTGTTTACCGCAATGCGCTAGTACCAATTAGTAAAGGCTATATGGAATACACCCCGGATTTATTTAGAGAAGGGGTGAGTAATTTTTTTAGTAACTTAGATGAGCCACTTAACGCAATTAATTACGCATTTCAGCTAGAAGGTAAAGATTCTGGTCGCAGCTTAGCGCGCTTTTTAATTAATACCACAATTGGCATATTTGGTTTGTTTGACCCAGCAACCAATTGGTTTGAAATTGAGTATAAAGATACCAATTTAAATCAAACTTTAGTCAGCTATGAAGTTGATTATGGTGCATTTTTGGTATTACCAATTTTAGGGCAAACTGACTTACGCAACGGTTTTTCTACCTTAGCGGAAGGCTTAGCCCATCCAATTAACTTTACAACAGATAACCCTGACGCTTTATATATTCAAACCTATGAAAAATTTCATGAAATAGCGCCAACCGCAGTGAATTATCCTGAGTTACGTAAACAAAATGACGATCCTTATATCTTTTTCAGAAACTTATATTTGCAAAGTGTATTAAGAGATCAAGCTTATAATAAAACGGTTAAAGAACGAAACCGTGAGCAAGCCGAACAAGAACAACAGCAGGCGGAGTAATAAATGGAGACGATATCAAACTGGTTAACCCGTTCGGCTAAAATTGTTATTGCGCTGTTTATTGTCATTGCTGCTGTTTTGGCGTGGTTTGCGCAAAATTTTAAAATTGATGCATCGGCTGAAACTTTATTATTAAAAAATAATAAGTTGTATATTCAAACTCAGTTGATGAATAAAAGATTTTCACCGCAGGAATTTATTCTGGTGGCTTATCAGGTAAAAGACGGACAAGCGTTATTTTCTGATAAAACATTTAATGATTTAAGCCAAATGATGGCAGAGTTTAAAAAACTTGAGCGAGTTGAAGGTGTTACCTCTATTTTAAATGTGCCGCTGCTATCATTGATGCCGGAGCTAAGTCCAAATTTAAACCCGGATGATCTAACTTGGCAAACTCAACAATACCCAGCAGATAAAATGAAGGCGGTATTTAGCGATCACCCGTTATATACCGATTTATTAGTTAATAAAAAACAAACCGCGACCGCGATTCAGGTTGTCTTTAAAGATAATCCTGAATTAAGCAAAATTCAGGATCAGATAACGGATTTAAAAAAGAAAGTATTAACTGATGAATTTAGCGAAGCCGATCAACAAACCGTAGATGAACTGACCAAACAAGCCGAACCTTTAATTGCTCAATTAGATAAGCAGCGCCAACAAGAAATTGATCAGATTTACCAAATTATTGAACCCTATAAACAAAATGCCAATTTATATTTAGGTGGCGCGCATGTTTTGGGCTACCAACTTATTCAGATAATTCAAAGCGATTTAGTTTTATTTGGCAGTGCGATATTTTTAGTTATCTGCTTATTATTACTTATTTTATTCCGCCAGTGGCAATGGGTATTTATTCCTATTTTTTGCTGTGCGGTAAGTGTAATCATGACCGTAGGTTTATTTGGCATGTTGGATATGAAAACCACGGTGATTTCTTCCAACTTTATTGCGCTGCAACTTATTTTAACACTCGCCATTGTGATCCATTTAATGGTTGAATATCGCCAGATTGCACAAAAAAATAAATCGCTATCACATACCGAGCTTGCCCAAAAAACCTTTTTAGCTAAATTTAAGCCATGTTTTTATGCCGGTTTAACTACTTCGGTTGGTTTTGCCTCTTTAATTTTTAGTGGGATTCAGCCCGTAGTCGCTTTTGGCTGGATGATGATAGTCGCTATGTTGGTTTCTATTTCGGTGAGTTTATTACTGTTTCCGGCTTGGCTGGTGGTATTAAGCCCCAAACAAAAAGATATACAAAACAAATGGTCACAAAAAGTGGTTAGTGGTTTTGCAGCAATTTGTGAAAAACAAAAAGCGCTTATTTTTATCTGCTCAATCGCCATTGTTAGCGCTGGGGTTTTAGGGTGTTTAAAACTGGATGTAGAAAACAGCTTTATTAATTATTTTAAATCAACTACCAAAACACATCAGGAACTTAAATTTATTGATCAGGAATTTGGTGGTTCAACCCCGTTTGATCTGGTTTACCGTTTACCTCAATCACAGCAGCAAAATGATTTAGCGATTACCGCGCAGGGCTTGCAGTCATTACAAATTATTCAGCATATTTTGACTCAGCATCAGGCAATGGGAAATACCACCTCAATTGTTAATTTTGCAGCGCTAGCCAAACAAATTAATCAAGGCAAACCACTCACTGAATATGAATTGAGTGTGATTTATAACTTACTGGATAAATCGCTACGTGACGAGTTGTTAGGTGCTTATTTTGACCCACAAACACAGGAACTACGTATTAGTAGCCGTGTGCAAGATACAACCGAAGGCTTAGACCGAGCCGAGCTTTTAAGCGATATTAAACAAGGCTTAGCTGATAATGGAATTAAAGAAGACAGCTACACGTTAACCAACTTATTTGTGCTGTATCAGGATATTTTACAGCGCTTATTTAAATCGCAAATTTTAACTTTAGGCATAGTTTATATAGCGTTATTTGTAGTTTTATTACTGATTTTTAGATCATTTAAAGTAGCATTAATTGCGTTAATCCCAAATGTGATTTCAACTGTGGCTGTATTAGGTGTAATGGGCTGGTTAAACATACCGCTGGATTTAATGACCATTACTATTTCAGCTATCGCAATGGGGATTGCAGTTGACGATACCATTCATTTCACCCATAGGTATCTGGATGAAATTAAACAAAATGATCCACAACAAGCCATGCAAAAAGCGTTTAACAGTGTGGGGTTTGCATTGTTATTTACGACAACCATTATTACCTTAGGTTTTTCATTATTAAGTTTTTCAGATTTTGTCCCCAGTATATTATTTGGGTTATTAACCGGCTTAGCTATGTTGTTGGCACTGGTCACTGATTTAACTTTATTACCTGCGTTATTATCAAAATTTGTGAAAGCGAAACAGGTAAATAAACCAGAGGTTACATAGTTAAATGTGAAATGTTTATTCTCTACCATTGACGTTCTATAGCCTGTTTTACACAGCATTTTTTATGATTTGAATTTAAGGTTATATAGCAAGTTTGAACTTAACTGCTATGCTTTTAATTGGGTTTAGATATGAGATAACTCAAATAGTTTGACTGTTACCTTTAAACCTGAACTGAGTCATTCAGTAATTTGGATGTGTACTTAAATCGATTCAAATTACTGGTTATATCCAAGGTTCATTGAGTATTTTAGATGTATGTACCCAAAGTCAATTATTTGAATTCGTATTTAAAACTAAATAAAAAGTCGTTTATCCCTTGGCTCTATATATGGTTAGCACTTACTTGTTTTGTTGCGAATAATATTGAACTTAAATTTAATCAATTTTTTGAAATCATAAATAAAGAATACGGTGGGGATAGGCTAGTTGTTGCCGAAAAATGGCAAAAAATGATTGTGGATTCGGTAGGTCTAACTGAGCAGGAGAAAGTAACTCTAGTAAATCGTTTTTTTAATACACAATTATTTTATCAAACAGATATTCAACTTTGGCAGCAAAACGACTATTGGGCAACACCATTAGAAACACTGGGAAAAGGTATGGGTGATTGTGAAGATTATGCTATCGCTAAATATGTTAGTTTGCGAGCAATGGGGATTAGTGAAGATAAACTTAGGTTAGTTTATGTTAAAGCTAAGCTACCTAATCAACCTAAGCCATTGGCTCATATGGTTTTAGGATATTATGAAAAACCGAATGCGATGCCACTTATTTTAGATAGTTTAATAAATCAAGTTTTACCTGCAAATAAAAGAACTGACTTAAAACCTGTTTTTAGTTTTAATAGCGAAGGACTTTGGTCTAAAAATAGCCAATCAAGTGTTGCTAGTCCTACCGCAAGGTTATCTCATTGGCGAGATGTAATAGAAAGATCGAGTAAACAGGGAATCAAATGGTAAGGCCTAAAGGAGATTATTATGTCTTTAATTAAGCAGCTATGGCTTGCGGTTATTTTGATCGTGTTTGTTTGTTTTTTAGGAAGCACTCTAATTAGTATAAAATCGGCGAAAGAATATTTTGAGCAACAGTTGTATGTTAAAAATGTTGATAATGCTAATGCTTTAGCGATGACATTATCGCAGTTGGATAAAGACCTTATTACTATTGAGTTACTCATTACTGCAACTTTTGATACTGGGCATTATGCCCGAATTGAGTTAGTTTCTGCTGAAGATAACACCAGTTTAATAACACTAAATCACGAAGGTGAGATTAAAAAGCAACCTCCAGATTGGTTTTTAAATTTAGTCCAGTTCAATATTAAGCCTGGTGTAGCCCAAGTGAGTGATGGGTGGGGACAATACGGTACACTTTATGTTGAAAGTCATAGTCAGTATGCCATGTTCGCTTTATGGGAAACTTGCATTAAGCTATTTTTTCAATTTTTTGCTGTTGCAATCATTGCGGGATTTTTAGGCTCAAGCTTATTAAAAATAATTCTTAAACCACTTAAAAATGTCGTTAAGCATGCAGTTGCTCTGGGTAATAAGCAATTTATTAAGTCTCCTGTACCAAGAACACCTGAGTTTGCAGTGGTTGTTGAAGCAATAAATACTCTTTCTGTTCGGTTTAAAAAAACCATTATGGATGGAAATAAAAGGCTCGAAAAAATGCGTTTTCAAACTCAGCACGATCAATTAACTGGGTTAGCAAACCGAGATTATTTTATGGGCGCATTAAGTTCTGCTGTGAGTCTAGCTGGTCAGGAAGTACCTGGTGCCATATTTTTATTTAAAATTGCTAATCTGACAGAACTTAGCTCTAAAATGGATAAATCAGAGCTAGACGATATTATTTGTGAAATATCAGAATCTTTAATTATCTGGTTGGAAGAAGTGGAAGAAAGATATAAAGATAGTCATGTCGCTCGTTTAAGTGGTTCCGAGTTTGCAGTCTTGTTTTCGGAAACGGTTGATATCGATTTAATTAGCCAAACTATTTTAAAAAAGCATAACCAAATTGCCCAAGAGTACCAAGATGAATTTAATTTAAGTTTAAATCATGTGGGTTGCTATATTGAAGAGCACCACTCTATTTCTACATTATTAAAACCACTTGAAAGTATATTGGCGATAGCCGAGCAAAAAAATACAGTTTATGGAGAAACAATTAAACCGGCAAAACCTGTATTAATTGGTGAAGCTGATATTTGGAAAATGAATATATTAAACGCGATTCGAGATGATAGCATTAAACTATCCTTTCACTCCGTATTGACTAAATCTGGAATGTTATCCCATAAACAAGTTATGGCAGGCATAGGTATACAAGAGCATACTTATTTTGGTGGTGCGTTTAGTCAGTGGACTAATGAACTTGGTTTGTATCCTGAGTTCGATTTAGCGGCCCTGCAGCTTATTATTAGGTATTTAGATAATCATAAGCTAGATGCGGTATCTTTTTTAGTACATGAGTCCAGTCTGGTTGAGCCTGAAACAAGGCAAAAAATGGTTAATTTATTATCTGAAAATAAAGAACTGATCAAACGTTTATATATTGAGGTGAGGGAAAGTGTCGCAATAAGTCACCGGGCAGAGTTTATTTCATTCTGCAAAGAAATCAAAAATACCGGAGCCAAGTTTGGTCTTAGACAAGTTGGAGCTAAGTTTTCAAAAGTGCCAAAAATTCATGAGTTAGGTTTTGATACGATTAAAGTTGATTGTGCTTATGTTCATAACATAGCAAATAATCAATCTAATCAATTTTATATTAGAGGCCTATGTGTTCTTGCTCATTCTATTGGTATTGAGGTCGTCGCTGATGGAATTTCTTCTCCTTTAGATGCGGAGCTGATTTTTGAGATGGGGTGTGATGCTATGATTCCTTCCTTCCAAGATAAATCAAAAGAAGAGTTTTAATATGACTTATTGGTGGGGCTGCATTATTTTTATTGCTGCTTAATGAGTAGCATTAAATGCATTCTATCTTTAACATTTAACTTATAGAAAATTGAACTAAGATGCTCTTTTACCGTTCGTTCGGTTATATTGAGAGTTTGAGCTACCTGTTTATTACTTTTTCCTGTAACTACTTGATTGGCAACTTCGCTTTCACGCTTAGTCAGTTTCTCCGAAATTAAATTATTTTTATGGGTCGATGCTGGTGTATTTTTGGCAAGGCGGCCAACTAAATTAGCCAGTAAACCACTCGGGATCCAAAGTGCACCAGATAAAATTGTAATGCTGGCCTGTTCTATAATATGGCGACTCGAAAGAGCCTCTAAATAACCTCTAGCGCCTGCTTCTAATGCTTGACATAATTCTTCAACAGATAACATTTTAGTCATAACAATGACAGGAGTACCTTGTTCGGAATACTCTTGGATAATGTTTAGCCATTGAGGTATCCCTGCCAGTATCCAACATATTTCCGTATCCTGAAAGTTAGGTACAAATTTAGATTGTGCGATTATTTGGGTGACAGGGCAGGCCTGCTCCCAGCGGGGAGATACTAAATCTTTTTCAGTAATAAATATATGTCGTTTCATCTTTCAGTCATCGCTTGAGAAGTGGCGCGTAAAATAGGTTTAAGTAAATACTCTAAAATAGTTTTTTTTCCTGTAATAATATCAACTTGAGTTGTCATACCGGGGATAATCGAAAACTGCTCAGCAAGTTTACCAGCTTGAGTTTTTAGCCTTACGAGATAGAAAGTATTATCCTTATCGTCAGTGATTGTATCTGGGCTAATGTGTATTAACTCTGCCGTTAAACCGCCGTATATGGTAAAATCATAAGCGGTAAACTTTACCATTGCAGTTTGTCCGGCTCTTAAAAAAGCAATATCTTTTGGTGATATCTTAGCTTCAACAATCAATTGGTCATCTAAAGGTATAATTTCTACCAAATTGCTCCCAGGTTGAACAACCCCCCCAACCGTATTCACCATCAGGCGTTGAATGGTCCCTCTTACAGGGGAGCGAATAGCTGTTTGAGCTACTTTATCAGCTAACCCTGATTCACTTTCTCTTAAAGAATCTAATCTTATTAATGTTTCAGATAACTGATTATTCCAACGATTAATGGCACTTAGTTCGGTTTCTCGAATTTTATTTTTTGCTTCTTCAACTGCTGAGCGACTTTTACTAATTAATGCTTGTGACTTTTTTATTCCTCCTTCTAGTTCTATGATTTGTCGCTCTAACCGGATAATATCCATATCAGAAACGGCGCCTGACTTTAAGAGTGGTTTAGTGACTGACAATTCTTTTTGAACAAGTTTTAATGCACTTGTGTATTGCTCTTTTGCGGCGAGCGCTTCATTTAAATCTTGTTGCTTTTGTTCTAGTTGTTGAGCTGAAATTTCAATTTGTTGCTTTAATTCTTCAAGGTTCGATTGATAAATTAGCTTTTCATGTTTGACTGATTGAGGTGATTTTTTTAGTAAATCTTCAGGGAAAATAGGCTCTGTATGACTGGTTAAAGCTTTTAAGCGAATAACTTCAGCACTGAGAGAGTAGTATTGAGTTTGGTTTTCGCGTAAGTTTGCCATAAAGCGAGTTGGATCTATCTCAAGTAAAAGATCTCCAGCTTCGACAACCTGCCCCTCAGTCACTAAAATGTTTTCAATCATGCCTCCGTCATAAGATTGAACAACTTGTAGTTGTTGAGAAGGGATAATTTTTCCTTCACCTCTTGTTACTTCATCCAGTTTAGCAAATCCAGCCCAAACGATTAAAAGCAATATACTTAATACTATCGTATATAATAGTTTTCTGGCTTGAGCTGGTTCTTGTTGTATTTGCTCCCATTTAGCGTCAATCACCCAGTCCTTATGATTAGATGGTTTAATCAGTTTATCTAACCACCTACCAAAAAAAGTATTATCAGCAGCTTTATAGCGAGTAATTTTGGCTATTTTTTCAAAGCTTTTTTGCTCAATACCGGAGGGATTATTTTGAGCTTTTTTTGAGTCACTTTGTTTCATGATGCTTTGCTAACCTCTCCTGTCTTTAAAGACAAAATAACTTTATCTTTAGCGCCATCAGCGACTATTTTGCCACTATCTAAAACAATGATTCGGTCTACTAATGTTAATAAAGATGATTTATGAGTGATTAGAATCAGTGTTTTTTTAATGCTGAGGTTGGTTAAAGAATTGATTATTTTATTTTCACTTTGCAGATCTAAGGCTCCGGTTGGCTCATCTAATAAATAAAAATTAGGGTCATTAATCATTGCTCTTGCAATTGCTACAGCCTGACGTTGTCCCCCTGATAGGTTTTTTCCTTGTTCACCAACGGCTAAGTTAATACCATCAGGATGATTTTGAATAAGTTGATCTAAATGACTCAGTTTACAGGCAGCATGTAGCAACTCATCATTAGTATGCCACGTAGACAAATTGATATTATCTTTGAGCGTGCCATAAAATAAGTGAATATCTTGAGGGACATAACCAATATTATGGCGTAATTCTGCAGGATCCAATTGAGAAATTTCTACACCATCAATAAAAATTTGGCCTGATTCAACCTGATATAAACCCATAATCAATTTTTCTATCGTTGATTTTCCCGAACCATTTTTTCCAAGAATAGCAATGTGCTCACCTGCTTTAATCTTAAAGCTAACATTATTTAATGCGTATTTGTCCTGATTTGGATATTTAAAGCAGACATTAATAAACTCAATATCACCATAAATAATAGGGTGGCTTAAATAGTTTTTATAATGTGGTTTTTCTATTGGATTAGCCATAACCTCATCGAGTGATTGCATCGCTGTAGAAGCATTATGGTATTGGGCCATTAAAGAAGCACTTTGGCTTAGTGGACCCATTGCCCGTGATGATAATAAGTAAGCTGCAATTAAACCACCTTGGCTTAATCCGCCATCAATAACCAAATATACACCAATAACCATTATGCAAATCCCGACAGCTTGCTGTAACCAAGTTGCCAGATTAGTAATCGAAACAGACAATGCTCTGTTTTTAGCTGTAATGCTTGCTATTTCTATTGTTGTATTTTCCCAAACCTGCTGAATTTTGGATTCACTATTGAAACTTTTAACATCATCTAGATTGTGGATACTTTCAACTAATATTGCATTTCGCATCGCACTTGCTTTCATTGAAAGCTCAGATAGTTGATGCATTTTTTTCTGCGTAGATAATGCATAGGCAAAAATCAAAAGGGCACCAGCAATAATCGGAAGTATAAGTAGGGGACTAATTAAGCCGATGATTAAAATGAATAATAGAACAAAGGGAAGATCAACTAATGCTACAACAATCATTGAGCTACAAAAACTTCTAACAGATTCAAAAGCTTGAACACTCGTTGCAAAAGATCCAGCACTGGTTGGGCGATTTGCCAGGCGCATACCTAATACCTGCTCCATTATGCGCGATGATGCTTTGATATCTATTCTGCATGCTGCTATTTCTACAAAGTGATTACGAATCAGTCGAATGACAAAATCTGCTGTGAGTGCGATTAATACTCCGACTGCAAGTACCCATAACGTATCTGTTGCACTATTTGGTACTACTCGATCATAAATATTCATTACAAATAGCGGCATGGCAATAGATAAAAGGCTAACAATAAATGCAGCGATAATGACATCTCTATATAAAGGGCGGCATTCTTTCACTAAGCTCCAAAACCACGGATGATTCGATTCTGTATTGATATCATGAGCTCTTTGGTCATAATGAAACTCGGGACGTGCATAGATTAATTGTTCTGTGTAATCTAGTTTTAGCTCGGATATTGGAACCTCAGCACTTGCCTCTGATAAATCTGGGTATATAAGCAGTGCTGTTTGAGTTTCTAAATTTAGCTCTAATAAAATACAGGCTTGATTATTTTCAAGTAATAGAATAGCGGGCAATAGGTGAGGATTGACCTGCTCTAAGTTACGTTGAGCTACTTTGCTGACCAGCCCAACTCTTTTAGCTGCACGATGAAAATTAGATGGTTTTAGTTCTCCGTCTTCCAACGGTAATCCAGCCAAAATCGATTGACTAGGTTTATTTAAGTTATAATGGTGGGCGATAACAGTTAAACAGCTAAATAAAGTACCGCCATAAAATATATTGGGCTCACTACTCATTTAAAATCTCAAAAATACTGTTACGAAATAATTTAAATCAGGCAGACTAATGTACTAGTATGAGTAAAGTGGTTATTTTTTTAAAGCCTGTTTAAATTGAGTGCTAACTTGAGCTTCGATTCTACGGTTTATTGCATTAGCTCTGGATGAAATTTCAGCAATTTTAGGTGATTCTATTCCGTAACCTACCGCTCTTACTCTAGTTGGGTTGATCCCATAACGTGTTGTGAGTACTTGTGCTACTGCAAACGCTCTTTGTTCTGATAATTGTTTATTATAAATTGCATCACCATCTAATGAGCTATGCCCTTGTATTTCAACAACTGTTTCAGGGTATTTCTCCATAAAATCAGCCAGCTTTTTTATTTCAAGGTAATACTGTTGTTTAATCGTTGCTGAATTGCTGGAAAATGGAATTTTGATATCGACAGAAACGGTTTCATTTTTAAACTGTGTACAGCCTTTTGAATTCACTTGCTCATCTTTGGGGGTATTTGGGCAAAGGTCAATAGAGTCTTTTATACCATCCATATCCGAGTCTTTATCTTCTGTTATGGCTATTGCTTTAGGTTGCTGGTAATAGCTTTTTATTGTTTGATTGATATCATAAGCTGGACAAGCTGACCCGGGGTCAAATTTTATCGGAGTATTGGTTAACTGATTAACTGAGGGGAGTTCATTTTGGGTGACAGCTAAAGCCGTTAAAATTTGTCCCATTTCAGTTAATATTTTTAATTCTGAAGCTAGTTTGTCGTAGCCTGCATTTAAATAGGCTCGACTAGATTGAAAGTATTCGTTTTCCGAATCAAGCACATCAAGTAAAGTTCGTTGACCTATATCAAACTGGTCTTTATATGCCTTTTTTACTTTTTCAGAAGCATTTTTATGTTGCTCAAGAGCTGGTAATTGAGTACTAATTATGCGTATTTCATTATAAGCTATTTGAACATTTTGACGAATCTCACGGCATGCTTGGTCTCGAAGATCTTTAGCTAAATTAACTTCTTGATAAGCTTGTTTTACTGACGCTTTATCTGCACCTCCTCTAAATAAATTATAACTAAGTTCAATCGCTATTCGCCCTTCAGTTCTGTCTTCTTCAAATCCAAATTCATCTCTGTCTTCTATTCCATATCTGGCCGTTAAGTTTATTTTAGGGTGGTAACCAGATTTACTCATTTGAGCTAGAGATTCTTGTGCTTGAATATTATAAAGCGTGGCATAGAATTTAGGATTATTTAAATAGGCATTATGTAGCGCACTTTGAATCTTATTTGGGATTTTGCTACCTGAGATGGAAAATTGCTTAGGCTGATTTGGTGGAAGTTGACCAACAACTCTAATATACCTAGCAATGACATCATGTAAGTTTGACTCTTCCGTTAATATATTAGTTTGTGCAAGGGAAAGCCGTCCAGTAATTTGTTCAAGATCGGCAGCCCGTGCAATGCCTGCATCGACACCTTGTTTTATTTGATCGTATACGGCTTCATGAGTATTTAAATTTTCTTGCGCAATAGCGACTAACTGCTTGTACTTTAAGACATCTAAATATGCATTAGCAGCTTCAAATGCTGTGGTATTAGTTTGTTCGATAAGCTCAAAATAGCGGACCAGCTGAACATTTTCGAAGCGGGCAATATTGTTGCTGGTTTCAAACCCGTCATATAACATTTGCGTGAGACTAACACCTGCACTTTTAGTACTAAAGCTATCACTATTACCATAATTTTGTTTTTGATAACCCAAGCTTGCAGTTAAATCTACACTTGGTAAGAAGCCTGATTCAGCTATTTCAGTACCTTGAATCGAACTTTGGAAAGCATGCCATTTTTCTTGTACTTGAGGGTTATTATCTATCGCTATTTGGACTTGAGTTGTTAAATCATTTAGTTGTGGTTGTGCTGTTATCCCTTGTGAAGCAAAGAAAAAGGTCATCCATGAAGTAATTTTAAATAAATGATTAGTTTGATGTTTTGAAAATGAAATCATACATTTCTCCGAGTACGATACAGACTATCTCCTTGAGATATAAATCTAGGAAACGAACAAAAATTCTGCAAATAAAAAATTAATTTTTTTCTGCATACTGGACTTTAGTCCTATAGATTTCAGCTTGGCCACTTCTAGACTTAATTTTAAATACAAAAGATAAAGTTATCAGAAGACTAAGGTAAGGAGCTAATAATGAGTCAGGTTATTGCTGTTGTTTTGGATTTTGAAGGTGAGTGTTACATCAGAGCTGCCAATGGTGATTTAAAGCAAGTTCAGGTTGGTGATTCATTGGTAGAAGGCGATACGTTAATCACTTATCAGAATGCTTCTGTACAAATTAGTCTAGGAGAAGATTTAGTTACCGTTCCTGCTAATCAAATTATAGAAATTACCGCTAATTTATCCAGTGGTGCAATTATTGAGCGGCTAGACAGTCAACTTAATGAATCAAGCGTAGAAGAGACTTTTAACTGGTTAAATGAGGTCGCTCAAAGGGAGCAAAACAATATTGAAACCGAAAACTCGGAATCAAATATTAATCCAGATACCGATTTTGATGAGTTTTTAACTGCTTTATCTAGCGATGGAGATATTCTCGCTAATTTAGAAGCAACAGCTGCAGGTAATCAAGCAGCTGGAGGGGGAGGGGTTTCTTTTGTTCGTTTAGTTAGAATTGCAGGTAGTGAAGAGCCCCTTAGTTTTAGTTACAACGCAGACAGTAATGACAGTTTTTCTGCAAATGATGGCTCAGATAATACAACAACATCGCTTGTTGAGAATGATCTTGGCTTTACGATTAATCCTATCGGTGAAATAAATACTCAAACACCTATTATCAGTGGTAACTCTACAGCTCAACCTGGCTCTACTGTTGTGATTAATATAACTGATAGTAATAATCAAACTCAGACCTTAACAACTCAAGTTACAGCTGATGGAAGCTGGAGTGTCGGTGTTGAATCAGAGCTATCAGAAGGTACATTTAATGTTTCCGGCAGTATTGAGAGTAACGGTTTGAGTATTAATAGTCAGGGAAGTGATAGCGGTATTATAGATATAACTCCCCCCAATTTAAGTGTTAATGAAATAGGCGTAACAAATAACCCTACTCCAGTATTTAGTGGGACAACAGATCTTACTGCTGGAAGCATAGTAAGTATCACTCTTACTCAGGGAGAGACAGTTATTCAAACGTTATCAGCGGAAGTTGATGGTGATGGGAACTGGAGCTCAGTTCCAGATACGATTACAGATGGAACATTTGATTTTATTGTTACAGCAAGCGATACAGCAGGTAATATCAGTCAGCAAGTTGGAACAGGTGAAATTGATACTATAACACCACAGCTTTCAATTGATCCACTTGGCATAAGTGATGATGCAACACCATTAATATCTGGGCAATCAGATGTAACAGAAGGGGCTTTAATTACAATTTTAATCACAGATAATGCTAATTTCGTTCAGACTTTGACTACTACAGTGAGTGATGGGAACTGGCAAGTTGAAGTACCAATTGAGCTTGCTCAAGGTGATTATACTGTGGTTGCAAATGTGGAAGATGCTGCCGGAAATACGGCAAGTGTAACAACTGAAGGGGTTATTAATTTAAATCTACCAGAGATTATCATTAACCCTGTCCCCGTATCAAATGATACAACGCCTAGTATTTCAGGTACAACAAATGCTCCAGAAGGGACTAGCATTTCAGTTGTGATTACGGATAGTAATAATGAGTTACAGCAAATAGATACTCAGGTTAATGAAAGCGGAAACTGGCAAGTAGAAGTTAATAATGCCTTGAGTGAAGGTGAATTTGAAATTGAAGTGAGTGTGATATTTAACGGTTTAAGTAGCACAGAAACTATTATTGGTGAAATAGACATAACAGCCCCAAGTTTAACGGTAAATGAAATAGGAGAAAGCAGTAATAATCAACCGGAAATTAGTGGATTCACAGATGCTCAAGTTGGCTCAGCAGTAGAAATTGTTGTAACAGACAGTTCCGGTGTCGCACAAAATTTAACAGCTTTAGTTACAGGAGACGGTAGCTGGTCAGTTCAAATTCCTGATGCTCTCCCAGAAGGAGAGGCCGATATCTC
>NZ_JAOPFU010000034.1 GCF_025515275.1 Catenovulum sp. 2E275 | reverse complement strand
TCTCAGAAAAAATCCCTCACTAGAAAAAGAACTTAAACTAAAAACCAATAAATTTAAGGCTTTAGCTAACTTCTTATCCTGAGTTGAGGTTAAATTAGTATAAATCTTATCGGCAAGATATATCAAAAGCTTAGCTTTTTCATCCGCTTATCACTAAAAATATAGCGAAAGGTTAATTAAATGAAAAAATAGCTAAAGCAATCGACTAAATTTAAGGTAAGATATTTGACCAATTTAACCCACTGGGTTAGTGTTGCGCCAATTTTTAGTAATATAGAGTATTCACGTTTATGGCAAACAAAAAACCAGAAAACATGAGCCTTGAAACCAGCATGGCAGAACTGGAACAAGTTGTTGAGCAACTTGAATCTGGTGACTTACCGTTAGAAGAAGCCCTCAAACAATTTGAACGTGGTGTTGGTTTAGTTAGAGCCAGTCAACAAAAATTAGATGCTGCCGAACAAAAAATAAAAATTTTGATGGATAAAAATGGTCAACCTGAATTTGTTGATACATCAATAGAGAATTTAGATTAAATGAGCATGCAAGCCGAACTTGAATTATTTCAAGTCGAATTTAACCAAGCTTTAGCTGAAACATTAAATCAGCAGTTACCAGCCCAAATCGCACCAAAACTTCAGCAAGCTATGTTATATAGCGTTAGTAATGGCGGTAAAAGATTAAGACCTTTTTTAATTCATTTAATGGCTAAAACCCTTGATATAAACACACAATCGACTTTACCTGCGGCCATTGCATTAGAGTGTATTCATAGTTATTCGCTGGTGCATGATGATTTACCGGCGATGGATGACGACGATTTACGCCGTGGCAAACCCACCTGTCATATTGAGTTTGATGAAGCAACTGCAATTTTAGCCGGTGATGCACTGCAAACTTTTGCATTTGAGCTATTAGCCAATGCCGATATGTCTGCCAACATTAAAATTAACTGGGTTAAAACGCTAAGCCTCAGTGCGGGTTATAAAGGTATGTGTGGGGGTCAATCGCTTGATTTAGAGGCCGAAAATAAAGCCGTTAATTTAACTGAGCTAGAAACCATTCATGGCTTAAAAACCGGTGCTTTATTAAAAGCCGCGGTTAGTTTAGCTTGTGCCGCCAAACCTGATTTAGCCGCCGAGCAAACTCAAAAGTTCGAAAAATTTGCCGAGTTAATTGGCTTAGCATTTCAAATTCAAGACGATATTTTAGATATTACTTCAACCACTGATTTATTGGGTAAACCACAGGGGTCGGATCAAAAACATAATAAAAGTACCTATCCTAATTTGCTCGGTTTGTGCGGTGCACAGCAAAAAGCAGAACAAGTTTTTCAATCAGCACTAGAGCAAATTCAAGATCTCCCATACAATACCCAATCATTAATGGATTTTGCCCAGTTTATTATCAAGCGACAACACTAATTACATGAGCACAGATATTAACCGTTACCCAAGATTAAGACTTATCAATGAGCCGGAGGAGCTCAGAAGTCTTCCGCTCAATGAGCTGCCAGAGGTTGCCCAAGAGTTACGTGATTTTTTATTGGCATCTGTTAGCCAAAGCAGCGGCCATTTTGCATCCGGACTCGGTGCCGTAGAACTGACGGTTGCATTGCATTACGTTTACAATACGCCTTTTGACAAATTAATTTGGGATGTTGGCCATCAGGCTTACCCACATAAAATTTTAACTGGCCGCAGAGAACAAATCAGCAGTATAAGGCAGTTAAATGGCTTACACCCTTTCCCGTGGCGGGAAGAAAGTGAATACGATACGTTAAGTGTCGGTCACTCATCTACCTCAATTAGTGCCGCATTAGGGATTGCGATTGCCGCAGCCCAAGAAGGTAAAGGCAGAAAATCTGTTGCTATAATTGGTGACGGTGCTATTACAGCTGGTATGGCTTTTGAGGCGATGAACCACGCAGGTCATATCAAAAAAGATATGTTAGTCATTTTAAATGACAATGATATGTCTATCTCTGAAAACGTAGGCGCTTTAAATAGTCATCTTGCCAAAATTTTATCCGGCTCTGTTTACACCTCATTTAGAGAGGGCGGCAAAAAAATATTAAGCTCAGTGCCACCAATCAAAGAATTAGCCAGTAAAGCTGAAGAACATTTAAAAGGCATGATAGCGCCGGGCACTATTTTTGAAGAACTAGGATTTAATTATATTGGCCCTATTGATGGTCATGATGTAGTTGGTTTAGTCAATACGCTTAAAAATATGCGTAGCCTTAAAGGCCCGCAGTTTTTGCACGTTATTACCAAAAAGGGTAAAGGTTATAAACCGGCAGAAAATGACCCAATTGGTTATCATGCCGTGCCTAAATTTGACTTAACTAAAACTCAACTCCCTGCTAAAAAAGCCTGCTCGCCCAGTTATTCAAAAATATTTGGCGATTGGTTGTGTGATATGGCCGCGCAAGATAAAAAGCTAATGGCGATCACACCGGCGATGCGTGAAGGTTCAGGCATGGTTGAGTTTTCTAAGCGATTCCCAAAACAATATTTTGATGTTGCCATTGCCGAGCAACATGCAATTACCTTAGCAACAGGTATGGCCATTCAAGGTTACAAACCTGTAGTTGCGATTTATTCTACGTTTTTACAACGCGGTTATGATCAATTAATTCATGATGTTGCGCTACAAAACTTACCGGTTTTATTTGCCGTAGACAGAGCTGGCATTGTTGGTGCTGACGGCCCTACTCACCAAGGCACTTTTGATTTAAGTTTTCTGCGCTGTATTCCGAATCTGGTTATTATGACTCCGTCAGATGAAAATGAATGCCGCCAAATGCTTTATACAGGTTATCAACTTAATCAAGCAGCAGTAGTTCGTTACCCACGCGGTAATGGCCCTGATGTCCAAGTTTCGGCAGAAATGACCGCTTTAGAAATTGGTAAAGCCAGACAATTAAGAAGGTCAAAAGCGGATAAGCAAAAAATCGCTATTTTAAATTTTGGTACGCTTTGCCAATATGCGACCGAAGCCGCAGAAATTTTAGATGCAAGTGTTTATGATATGCGTTTTGTTAAACCACTTGATTTACAAGCCCTTAAGCAAGCCGCTAGTGAGCATGACTATTTAGTGACAATCGAAGATAACTGCATTGCCGGTGGCGCAGGTAGCTCGGTACTGGAAACTTTAGCTCAGCAAGGTATATTTAAACCAACACTATTGTTAGGTGTACCGGATGAATTTGTTAAACATGGTAGCCAAACCGAGCTGTATCGCCAGTTAAAACTCGACACTGACGGAATTATCGAGCAAATCAAGCATTTTATTGCCAGTTAATTTTCAAAATCTGGCATTTTTAAGTTTTATTTCTGGATATAAAAATGCCAAAAACAGATATTGAAAAAACGCTAGGTTATGCGCTGCACAGCAGCGCATTTTTGATGAAACAAGCAATTAAACAATTAATTCATCAACAACAAATAGACACCACCCCTGAAGCCTTTTTTATGCTCAATCTCATTCCGGATAACGGTATTGAACAGCAAGAACTAATCAACAAAACCCATAAAGACAAAGCTGCAATCACCCGTTTGCTTGATCAATTAACCCGCCAAAACTGGATTATCCGCCGAGTGGTAAAAGACAATAAACGAAAATGCATAATTAAAATTTCAGAACCGGGTTTAGTAATTAAACGCCAGCTTAATCAGGCATTAGCAGAGATTAGCCAAAAAATGATTAAAGGCATTCCAACAGATGATCTGCGTAGCTGTTTTAAAGTGCTGAATATGCTCAGTGAAAACTTGGATGAGTTAGTTGCAGAACAACATAATCAACCGTTGACTTAAACTTTAAATTAAACATAAACGGTTGATTATAAAATGAAAGAAAGTGTGGTTATTTAAGCTCAGCGTAATATTTAGCTAACACTTTCATATCGTCATCAGACAAAGCTGCAACCATCCCTTTCATGATAGGATCTGGGCGAGAGCCATCTTTAAATTTTTGCATTTGCAGATATAAATACTGCTCTTTTTGCCCTTTTAGATTGGGGTAAATAGGCATCGGAGAAATTCCATCTTGCCCATGACAGGTAGCACATAAAGCGGTTTGAGGTGGCGCTGCATATAAATGGGTAGATACAAACAAACCAGATAAAACAAGTAAAGCTTTTTTCATAACAAGTCCTAATATATCCGTGGTGGAAAATATTATAAACCTAAATCAAGTGTTTAGGTCAAATACATTTAACAATTCCGGAGGAAACTCGGGCCTGCCTTTAGCATTAATTGATGTTCCAATCACCTTAGCTTCAAGAATCAACTTGCCCTCAGTTGTTTTAATCACTTGATTAAACGCAAATCTTAACTTTGATATTTTTTCAAGCTCAACACCTACGGTAAAATGATCACCACTTTTAAGTGGAGATTTATAATCCATTTCTGCTCTAACCACCACAAGATTAATCCCTGCTTGCGCTAACGCAGCAAAATCAATATTAATGCTTTTTAAAAATTCATGTCTGGCATGCTCTAAATAGTTCATATAAACACTATTATTTACAATCGCCTGCATATCACATTCGTAATCCCGAACCGACATTAATAATTCAAACATGATGATTCCTTACCTTATAAAAATAAAAACCGACAAACTATGTCGGTTTTATAATGCTTAAGCTTATTTTGCAACAAACTGGGGGAGAAATTACCAACCAGTGCGCTGTTTTAACGCTTCGCCAATATCTGCTAATGAGTCAACAGTTGTCACTCCAGCATCTTTTAGCGCAGCAAATTTCTCAGCAGCCGTCCCTTTACCACCAGAGATAATCGCACCAGCATGGCCCATACGTTTACCCGGAGGCGCAGTCACACCCGCAATATAAGAAACAACTGGTTTGGTGACATTTTCTTTAATAAATGCAGCCGCTTCTTCTTCTGCGCTACCACCAATTTCACCAATCATCACTATGGCTTCAGTTTTAGGATCGTCTTCAAAACGTTTTAAAATATCAATAAAGTTTGAACCCGGAATTGGATCGCCACCAATACCGACACAAGTAGACTGACCAAAACCTGCGTCTGTTGTTTGTTTTACAGCTTCGTAAGTTAAAGTACCTGAACGAGAAACAATACCCACTTTACCCGGCAGATGAATATGACCCGGCATAATACCAATTTTACATTCACCCGGAGTAATTACACCCGGACAGTTAGGGCCAATTAAAACAACACCTAGCTCATCGCATTTTACTTTACACTCAAGCATATCCAGTGTTGGAATACCTTCGGTAATACATACAATCAGTTCAATACCTGCATGTGCAGCTTCTAAAATAGAGTCTTTACAAAATGGTGCTGGTACATAAATAACGCTGGCTTGCGCACCTGTTTGTTCAACCGCTTCTTTTACTGTGTTAAAAACCGGTAAACCTAAATGTGTTTGACCACCCTTGCCTGGCGTTACCCCACCAACCATTTTAGTACCGTAAGCAATTGCTTGTTCTGAGTGGAATGTACCTTGAGAACCAGTAAAACCCTGACAAATGACTTTAGTATCTTTGTTAATTAAAATGCTCATTATTTTGCCTCCGCTGCTTTAACTACCTGAACTGCTGCGTCTGTTAAACTGGTTGCAGCAATAATGTTTAAGCCGCTTTCTGCTAAAACTTTGGTGCCTAATTCTGCGTTATTACCTTCAAGACGAACAACGACCGGTACTTTTACGCCAACTTCTTCAACTGCGCCAATAACCCCTTCGGCAATCAAATCACAACGTACAATACCGCCGAAAATATTAATTAAAACAGCTTTTACTTTTTCGTCAGATAAAATAATTTTAAAGGCTTCAACAACACGTTCTTTTGTTGCGCCACCGCCCACATCTAAAAAGTTAGCGGGTTTACCACCATGATGCTGAACAATATCCATTGTTCCCATCGCAAGGCCTGCACCATTTACCATACAACCAATATTGCCATCTAATGCAACATAGTTTAATTCCCACTTAGCAGCATGTGCTTCGCGCTCATCTTCTTGAGTTGGATCGTGCATTTCACGTAAATCAGGATGGCGATATAAAGCATTGCTATCAATCACTACTTTTGCGTCTAAACACAATAAATCATCATCTTGAGTGATCACTAATGGATTAACTTCAATTAAAGCCACATCTTTTTCAACAAACAGTTTAGATAAACCTAATAAGATTTTAGTAAACTGGCCAATTTGTTTACCTTGTAAGCCTAATTTAAACGCCATTTCACGTGCTTGGTAAGGCTGTGCACCTGTTAATGGGTCAATAGTTGCTTTTAGGATTTTTTCCGGGGTTTCGGCTGCAACTTTTTCAATTTCAACACCACCCTCTGTTGACGCCATAAATACGATACGACGAGATGAGCGGTCAACGACAGCACCTAAATATAACTCTTGCTTAAACGGGCAAGCAGGTTCAACCAAAATACGGCTAACTGGTTGACCATTAGCATCAGTTTGATAAGTCACTAATTTTTGGCCTAACCATTGTTTTGCAAATGCTTCAACTTCGGCTTTAGTTTCAACCAGCTTAACCCCACCGGCTTTACCGCGGCCACCAGCGTGAACCTGAGCCTTAACAACGTATTTATCACCTTCAACCTGACTTAATGCAGCGACAGCTTCTTGAGGTGTTTGAGCAGCAATACCACGCGAAACGGGTAAACCATATTGCGCAAATAATTGCTTGCCCTGATATTCATGCAAATTCATAACAAGTATCCTTTGTTAGTTAAATCACTCTACCAACTTAAATTTAATCAGCATTGGCTAATTAGGTTGGAAATGAACTTTGAAAAACAAAATAAAAAAAAGCGATACTCAGTACCGCTTTTTTGTCATATTTTTATTATTACAGATCAAGTAATAAACGAGTCGGATCTTCAAGTAACTCTTTAACAGTTACTAAAAATCCAACTGACTCTTTACCGTCAATCAATCTGTGATCGTAAGACAGTGCTAAATACATCATAGGTAAAATTTCAACTTTACCATTGACCGCCATAGGTCTGTCCTGAATTTTGTGCATCCCTAAAATAGCAGTTTGTGGCAAGTTGATAATAGGGGTTGAAATTAATGATCCAAACACCCCACCGTTAGTAATGGTGAAATTACCGCCGGTCATTTCTTCAATTGTTAATTTACCATCACGGCCTTTAATCGCTAATTCACGAATGCCTTTTTCAATTTCAGCTAATGATAATTGATCGCAATCGCGTAAAACCGGAGTCACCAAACCACGTGGCGTTGAAACCGCCATGCTCACATCAAAATAGTTATGATAAACAATATCATCACCATCAATTGAGGCATTCACTGACGGGTAACGTTTTAAAGCTTCGGTCACCGCTTTGGTAAAGAAAGACATAAACCCTAAACGAATACCGTGTTTTTTCTCAAAAGTTTCTTGGTATTGTTTACGAATATCCATAATAGGCTTCATGTTAACTTCATTAAAGGTCGTTAACATTGCCGTGGTATTTTTTGATTCTAATAAACGCGTTGCAATGGTTTTACGTAAACGTGTCATTGGTACACGTTTCTGTGTTCTGTTACCTAAAGCTTCCGCTGTATCTGTTTTTTCCGCTTTTTGTGAAGATTGAGACTGCTTCGCTTGTTTCGCTTTCACATAAGCTTCAACATCTTCTTTCATTAACCGTCCTTTTTCACCCGAGCGACTAATGTTCTTAGCTTCTTCAGCACTAATCCCATTTTGAGATAAAGCACGGCGAACTGAAGGTGTTAACGTACTGTCATTATCGTCGGAGCCAGATTCAGCTTCTTTTGCAGGTGCTTCTTCTTTAGCTGAGCTTGAAGACTCAGTGCTTGCGCCTTTTTCAAGTTTAGCAATCACCTGCTCTGCGTTGACTGTTGAACCTTCTGGCTCAAGTATTTCAGTTAACACACCATCACATTCAGCAGTTACTTCAAGCACTACTTTGTCAGTTTCAATATCAACCAAATTTTGCTCGCGTTTTACCGCTTCGCCTGGTTGAACGTGCCATGTGGCAATTGTTGCATCGGCAACAGATTCTGGTAAGACGGGTACTTTAACTTCCACACTTTCACCTTTATTTTGCTTTTCGGGGTTAGACTTAGCTGAGCTTTCAGCCGGCTCACTTTTATCCTGATTTGAAGGCGCAGCTTTTTCGCCTCCAGCAAGTAACTGACCAATTACCTGCTGAGCTAAAACGGTATCACCTTCACCATGTTTAATTTTTCCAATCACACCATCTGCTTCGGCAACCACTTCCAGCACAACTTTATCGGTTTCAATATCAACAAGATTTTGATCTCGGCTAACTGTGTCACCTTCTTTTACATGCCAAGTAGCAATGGTTGCATCTGCAACTGATTCGGGTAAACCCGGTACTTTAATATCAATAGCCATGTTATATCTCTTATTCTATTTCTAAACCAAGTGCCTGATGCACTAGTTCTTTTTGTTGCTGGTTATGGACAGCTAAATAACCGACTGCCGGAGAAGACGAAGCTTTACGGCCAACATATTGAAGCTGAGCACCTTGTGGGATCACATCTCTAAAATGATGTTGGCTACAATACCATGCGCCTTGGTTTTGAGGTTCTTCCTGACACCAGACAAATTCTTTAACATGCTGATATTGAGCCATAATTTTAGCCATATCTTCAAGCGGGAATGGATATAATTGCTCAATTCGAATAATAGCAACATTATCCATTTCACTTTTAGCACGGGCGTCACGTAAATCGTAATAAACTTTACCGCTACACATCACCACACGATTAACTTTATCTGCGGCAATCTCATCAATTTCACCAATCACATTTTGGAATACGCCTTCGGCTAATTCTTCTAATGAAGATACAGCTTGAGGATGACGTAATAATGACTTAGGAGACATAACTACCAAAGGTCGTCGCATTGGGCGAACTGCCTGACGGCGCAACATATTAAATACTTGAGCCGGAGTGGTTGGTACACAAACCTGAATATTATGATCTGCACACAATTGTAAGAAACGTTCTAATCTGGCAGATGAATGCTCTGGACCTTGTCCTTCATAGCCGTGCGGTAATAATAAAGTTAAACCACATAAACGACCCCACTTTTGCTCGCCAGAACTTAAAAACTGATCAATAACAACCTGAGCACCGTTGGCAAAATCACCAAATTGCGCTTCCCAAATTGTTAACGTTTTTGGTTCAGCTGTTGCATAACCATACTCAAATGCCAGTACCGCTTCTTCCGATAATACTGAATCATAAATTTCAATTTGAGCTTGGTTTTCGCTGATATGACTTAACGGCATATAAGGCTGTGCTGATTTTTGATCATGAATAAATGCATGGCGATGGAAAAATGTTCCTCGTCCACAGTCCTGACCCGTTAAGCGAATTCGAGTACCAGAATCAACCAAAGAGGCATACGCTAAGGTTTCGGCAAAACCCCAGTCGAGCAGCTTTTCACCTTCTGCCATTTTTACCCGATCTTGGTAAATCTTTTTAACACGTGATTGTGGCACAACACTTTCCGGGTATTGTGAAACTGACTCAGCCAAACGCTTTAACTCATCAATTGCAATTTTGCCATCGTATTCAATATCCCAGTCGTGGTTTAAAAACGGTCGCCAGTCTACTGAATGTTCAGTCATTGAGCGCCATTCTTCAACCACACAAGCCCCGTGATCTAATGCAGAGCGATATTCTTCAACCGCTCGTTCTGCATCTTGCTCGGCCAACACATTTTCACCAATTAATTGTTGTGCATATATTTGGCGAGGAACTGGATGCTTTTTAATTTTTTGATACATAAGTGGCTGAGTTGCACTTGGCTCATCGGCTTCGTTATGCCCATGACGACGATAACAAACCAAATCAATAACCACATCGCGTTTAAATTTGTTTCTAAAATCAAGCGCAACTTCAGTGGCAAAAATAACCGCTTCAGGATCATCAGAGTTAACATGGAAAATTGGCGCCTGTACCATTTTTGCAATATCAGTACAGTATTGAGTTGAACGCGTATCTTTTGGATTAGAAGTTGTAAAACCAACCTGATTATTAACCACAATACGAACTGTACCGCCAACCGCATAAGCGCGGGTTTGCGATAAGTTAAAGGTTTCCTGCACTACACCTTGCCCAGCAATAGCGGAGTCACCATGAATAGTAATAGGTAAAGCAAGTGTGCCATCTAAGCTGTCGCGTCTGTCTAAACGGGCACGAACTGACCCCATGACCACAGGGTTTACAATTTCAAGGTGAGACGGGTTAAACGCCAACGCCAAATGCACATTGCCACCCGGTGTTGCAAAATCTGATGAATAACCCATGTGATATTTAACATCACCAGAGCCTAAAGTTTCATCATGTTTGCCAGCAAACTCATCAAATAATACAGATGGATTTTTACCTAATACATTAACCAATACATTTAAACGACCACGGTGAGCCATTCCAATAACAACTTCTTTAGTCCCTTGTTCACCAGCGCGTGAAATAAGGCCTTTAAGCATTGGAATTAATGCATCGCCACCTTCTAATGAAAAACGTTTAGCACCCGGAAATTTACTTGCAAGATACTTTTCTAACCCATCAGCCGCAACTAACTCTTTATATAGTTTTAATTTTTTTTCTGTTGAGAGTTGAGGTTCACACTGCACTGACTCTAATCTTTGCTGCAACCAACGTTTTTCATCGGTTGAGGTCAGGTACATATATTCTGCACCAACTGAGCCACAATAGGTTTTAACTAATTTGCTGTGGATTTCTTTAAGCGGTAGATTTTCTTGACCAACAGCCAGTGAGCCAACATTAAAAACTTTGTCTAAGTCATCATTCGTTAATTCGTGATAAGACAGTTCTAAATCACGTACTCTTTCTTGCTGCCATAACCCGAGCGGGTCAATATTAGCATGTTGATGGCCTCGAAACCGGTAAGCATTAATTAACTGTAATACCTTAACTTGCTTAACATCCGAATTGCCTTTTTGAACAATAACTTGTGTCCGACGAGGATTTTTGGCAATTTCTTTAAATTCTTCCTGAACATCTGAGTGTTTTACTTCAACATCTACCCCTTCAACCTGAGGGAAAGAGTCAAACAAAGCACGCCATTCATCATTCACACTTTGTGGGTTATCTAAATATTGCTCGTATAACGCTTCTATATAGGTCGCATTGCTACCCGCTAACTGCGAAGACTCAAGCCAAGCTTTCATCGTGCCTTCATGCATTATCTTATCCTTTTACCGCTAAAAGTTTTACATAAAAAAATAGCCATTCTCATAACAAGAACGGCTATTTAGAAGATTTTGTTTAAACTGTAAGTTTAAAAAGCTATCTAAACAGCCTTGTTTAAGAGCATAGATTTAATTTTACCTATTGCTCTTGTTGGGTTTAACCCTTTAGGACATACACTAACGCAATTCATAATGCTATGACAACGGAATACGCTAAATGCATCGTCTAAATCTGCCAATCTTTGATCTTGTGCACCATCTCTGGAGTCAGCTAAAAAACGATAAGCATGTAATAAACCGGCTGGACCTATAAATTTATCCGGATTCCACCAAAACGAAGGACAAGAGGTAGAACAACAAGCACATAAAATACACTCGTATAAGCCATCCAGTTCTTCACGCTCTTCTGGCGATTGTAAATATTCACGCGCAGGCTTATTTTTTTCATCTGGAATTAAATAAGGCTTCACTTTTTCATACTGAGTATAAAATTGGCTCATATCTACAATTAAGTCACGAACAACAGGTAAACCCGGCAACGGTCGGATCACCGCCTTTTTACCTTTAAGTTGTGACAATGGCGTGATACAGGCCAAACCATTTTTACCATTCATATTTAAGCCATCGGAGCCACAAACCCCTTCACGGCACGAACGGCGAAAAGAAATACTCGGATCTTGCTCTTTTAACTGAATAAGAGCATCTAATACCATGATGTCGCTGCCGTCTTCCAATTCCAGCTCATAATCTTGCATGCGAGGCTTGTTATCAACATCTGGGTTATAACGATAAATTGAAAAAATACGTTTCATGTTCAAAACTCGCTTAGTAAGTTCTTACTTTTGGTGGAAATGCTTCGCGCTCAACCGGCTGCATGTTTACCTCTCGGCGCGTCATGCTTTCTGTTTGAGGTTGATAAATTGAGTGGCATAACCAGTTTTCATCATCCCGCTCAGGGTAATCAAATCGGCTATGAGCACCGCGGCTTTCTGTTCTAAAGTTTGCCGCAACAGCAGTTGCATAAGCGGTTTCCATTAAGTTTTCTAACTCTAAGCACTCAATACGTGTGGTATTAAACTCACGACTTGAGTCATCCAAACGTGCTGTTTTTAAACGCTCACGAATTTCTTTTAACTCAGCTAACCCTTGTGCCATTGCATCACCTTCTCTAAATACAGAGAAGTTAAGCTGCATACATTGTTGAAGATCTTTTCTGATTTGAACCGGGTCTTCACCTTTTTGAGTATTTTCCCAACGATTAACCCGATTTAATGCCAAATCAATGTCGTCTGAGCTAGCATCTTTAACTGCATAATCATTTAGTGCTTCACCCAAATGTAAACCTGTTGCACGGCCAAATACCACTAAGTCTAATAATGAATTACCACCTAAGCGGTTAGCACCATGTACAGATACACAAGCAATTTCACCACAGGCAAATAAACCTTCAATCAGTTTATCATTACCGTTTTCATCTAAGGTGATCGCCTGACCATTAACATTAGTTGGAATGCCGCCCATCATATAGTGACAAGTTGGAATAACCGGAATCGGCTCTTTAACAGGGTCAACATGAGCAAAAGTGCGAGATAATTCTAAAATCCCCGGTAAACGGCTTTCTAAAACTTCAGCACCTAAGTGGTCTAGTTTAAGTTTAATGTGAGGACCCCAAGGGCCTTCACATCCACGACCTTCACGAATTTCGGTCATCATTGAACGGGCAACTACGTCACGGCCAGCTAAATCTTTTGCGTTAGGGGCATAACGCTCCATAAAGCGCTCGCCATCTTTATTTAATAAATAACCACCTTCACCACGGCAACCTTCGGTAACCAAAACACCAGCACCAGCGATACCAGTTGGGTGGAATTGCCACATTTCCATATCTTGCATTGGCACACCGGCTCTAAGCGCCATGCCAACCCCATCACCTGTATTGATATGAGCGTTAGTGGTAGAAGCAAAAATTCGTCCTGCACCACCTGTCGCTAATACTGTGGCTTTAGCTTTAAAATAAACAATTTCGCCGCTTTCAATATCAATTGCAGTACAACCAACCACAGCGCCATCCTGATTTTTAACTAAATCAAGTGCATACCACTCGCTAAATACGGTTGTTTTATTTTTAACATTTTGTTGATAAAGCAAATGTAATAATGCATGCCCGGTACGGTCAGCCGCCGCAGCAGTACGAGCAGCCTGCTCGCCACCAAATGCTTTAGATTGACCACCAAAAGGACGTTGATAAATTTTCCCTTGCTCTGTACGAGAAAAAGGCAAGCCCATATTTTCTAATTCAATAATCGCTTGAGGACCTGTTTTACACATATATTCAATGGCATTTTGGTCGCCAATATAGTCAGACCCTTTAACCGTGTCGTACATGTGCCATTGCCAGTTATCTTCATGGGCATTACCCAACGCAACTGTGATCCCGCCTTGTGCAGAAACGGTATGTGAACGAGTTGGAAAAACTTTAGATAATAAAGCACAGGTTTTTCCCGATTCAGTAATTTGCAGTGCAGCGCGCATACCCGCCCCACCAGCACCAATTACAATAGCATCAAACTCTCTTACTGGAATTGTCACTTACACACCCCACAATACGAAAATGCCAGTTGCCACATAAGCTAGTGCGGCAATATTCAATAAAAATTGCAAACCAATACGTACACAGGTTGGTTTAACATAGTCAGTCAAAACCTGCCATAAACCAATCCAAGCATGTACTAATAAAGCGAATAACGAAATTAAAGTAAAAACTTTAACTGAAAGACAAGAGAATAACTCAGCCCATTTTACGTAAGTTAACTCGGGTGTTAATACCAAAAAGCCAACCATAAAAAGGCTATAAGCAGTCAGGATTAAAGCAGAAGCTCTAATTAAAATAAAATCATGAACGCCACTTCGGCCTAACGTTGCTGCATTTGCTACCATAACCACACTCCCGCTAATACAGACAGTACACCTGTTAAAATTAAGCTAATTACGGCACTTGAGTTACCTGAGCTTAATTCTTCCCAGTAGCCTAAATCTTGAATTAAATGACGAATACCGCCGATAAGGTGATATGCCAGAGCAGTTAAAATGCCCCAATAAATGAATTTTGCAAAAAATGTTTGTGACCACTGGGCAACATCTGCAAAGCCTGCTGGCGATGATAAAGAAGTTGCCAATAACCACATTAAAATACCCATTGCAAAAAACATGATTACACCGGTGACACGATGTAAGATGGAAGCAATTGCGGTAGCCGGAAAGCTAATTGTATTTAGCTCTAAATTGACTGGTCGTTGCTTTTTCACTGAGTTTTCCCACTTGTTTTTAAGTTATAAATAACTATCTCGCGTTGCGCTGTAAAGTATAGTCAAAACTGACAGGTTAACTATATGACTTTACAATTTATTTAAAAGCACTTTTTTAATAAAAATGATAAATTATGATTATTTGATTGAACTTATCTTGCTCTAAATAAATTGTTTAAATTTATACCCTAATTTTTTAACAAAAGTTCATTTTTTTAATGAATTAAACCCATTTTTCAAGTGAATGCTTTTTTTGTATGGTTGAGTTAAAAATTAAGCTAGTATGTGAACGTCTGAAATCTGATTAGTTTATATTTTGAGCGTTTATTGTTTAAATTGAACTCTTGTACAGATAATAAGACCCTTAGCGCTTATGCAGTTGACTATGCTGTTTAACCAAAGCAATTCCTGATGTCTCAAAAATAGAGCTGAAATTGTTTAATTTTTAATTAGGCAAATATGAATTTTGCGAAGATTGCAAAAATGCTCTATCGGCATAGCTGAATATCAGGTAAAGTAAATAAAAGTTCTATAAATTGACTTTCCTAGTCGGTTTTAAGTATTAATAATTAAAATCACATGTCGCATGACTTGCTCGAAAGGAGAATTTCTATGGCTGACAAGAAAGCCATCCTTACTATTGACGGACAACAAATAGAATTACCTATTATGTCCGGTACTTTAGGCCAAGATGTAATCGATGTCCGCTCATTAGGTAAGTATGGTCATTTCACATTTGATCCGGGCTTTTTAGCAACCGGTTCTTGTGAATCTGAGATCACCTTTATCGATGGTGCAAAAGGTGTATTACTTCACCGAGGTTATCCTATTGCTCAATTAGCAACACAAGCTGATTATTTAGAAGTTTGTTATTTGTTGTTACATGGAAATGCGCCAACAGAAGAAGAATACCAAAAGTTTGTAGGTACAATTAAAAAGCATACTATGGTGCATGAAGGCATCGAGTTTTTCTTCCGTGGCTTCCGTCGAGACGCGCATCCAATGGCGATGTTATGCGGCATCGTAGGTGCTTTATCCTCTTTTTATCACAGAGATTTGGATATTACAGACGCCGAACAAAGAGTTAGATGTGCAACCCGTTTAGTTGCAAAATTACCGACGATTGCTGCTATGTGTTACAAGTACAGCATTGGTCAACCATTCGTTTATCCAAAAAATGGTTTATCTTATTCAGAAAACTTTTTAAACATGATGTTTTCTGTACCAGCTGAAGATTATAAAATTGAACCTGCTGTTGCAAAAGCAATGGACAGAATTTTCACTTTGCATGCTGACCATGAGCAAAATGCGTCTACCTCAACTGTTCGTTTAGCAGGTTCTTCTGGTGCTAACCCTTATGCTTGTATTGCTGCGGGTATTGCCTCTTTATGGGGTCCTGCGCACGGTGGTGCTAACGAAGCTTGCTTAAACATGCTTGAAGAAATCGGTTCAGTTGACCGTATTGACGAATATGTAGCTAAAGCAAAAGATAAAAACGACCCATTCCGTTTAATGGGCTTTGGTCACCGTGTTTACAAAAACTTTGACCCTCGTGCTAAAGTAATGCGCGAAACGTGTCATGAAGTATTAAATGCATTAGGCATTAAAGATCCATTATTAGATGTTGCGATGCGTCTTGAGCAAATTGCTTTAGAAGATGAATACTTTATCAGCAAAAAATTGTATCCAAATGTCGATTTTTACTCAGGCATTATCTTAAAAGCCATCGGTATTCCAACTAATATGTTTACTGTGATTTTTGCAATGTCACGTACAATTGGCTGGATCTCACACTGGCACGAAATGTTAAGCCAGCCGGGTGCTAAAATTGGTCGTCCTCGTCAGTTATATACCGGCGAAGTTGAGCGCGAGTTCAAACCAATCAAAAAATAATTAACTCAAGTTAATTTAAAATAAAAGGCCATTCATCTGAATGGCTTTTTTGTTTAAATCGCCCTTACCTCTATTTTATCAATCACGTATAATCAGGCTAACTTAAACTAGCTGTTGTATTATTGTGCTGCAATTCATTCGTCCTATTTTCAAACTGGCTTGGCCTATTTTTGTCACTCAAAGCATTCAAACCATCATGGTGACAATTGATTTATTAATGTCTGCACAAGTTAGCGATGCTGATATGGCAGCCGTTGGCACAAGTTTATCTATTTGGCATCCCGCATACTTTTTTTGCATGGGCGTTATTATGGTACTCGCGCCGGTTTTATCTCACGCCTACGGTGAAAGCAATTTTAAAAAATTAGCAAATTATTTTAATCAGGGGATCTGGTTAGCCATAATTACCTGTATTTTCACCCTAATTATTTTAAGTTTTTCTGACCATTTTCTGGCATGGTTAAACCTTGAACCTAAATTACAATCTATTGGTAGCGAATACTTATATTATTTAAGTTTTGGTTTACCGTTTGTCTGCTTAATTGCTTGTTTTCGTTATTTAAACGAAGCAGTTGGCGAAACCAAACCACTCATGTTATTTAGCCTTATTGCTATGTTATTAAACATTCCACTTAACTGGCTGTTTATTTATGGTTTTGGCGACATTATTCCGGCATTTGGCGGCGCAGGCTGTGGAATAGCAACCAGTATTTCGACAGCGCTCTTGTTTGTTGGTTTTGCAACCATAACTTGGCTGCGCCCAATAACCAAACAAGCATTAAAAGAGTTTAATTTTAGCTGGCCACAATTAACCGATCTAGCCTATTTAATTAAACTTGGTGTACCTATTGGTTTTACTATATTTATGGAGCTAGCCTTGTTTGGTGCAGTTGCCCTTGCTATTGCAACTCACGGCACTTATCCGGCAGCCGCTCATCAAATTGCGCTCAATGTCACCACCAATTTTTATATGGTTCCGCTTAGTTTAGGCATGGCAACAACTGTACTAATTGGCCAAAAACTTGGACAAAAACAATTTGCTCAAGCCAAACAAGTTGCTCAATCTGGCATTTTAATGTGTGTTGGTTTTGCGGTTTTATCCTGCATTACCATTATGCTGTCCCGTAGCTGGTTAATTCCCCTGTTTAGCGACTCTCAGGCTATTTTTGTGATTGCAATGTCACTGCTATTTTGGGCTGCTATTTTTCAAATGTCGGATGGCATTCAAACCATAGTTGCCGCTAGTTTACGCGGTTACGCCGATACTCAGAAACCAATGCTGCTTGTTTTATTATCTTATTGGCTTATTGGTTTCCCAACTGGTTATTTATTAGCAGAAACTAATTACCTTGTACCTGCAATGGGCGTAAGTGCCTACTGGATTGGTTTATTAATTAGTTTATCCATGTCAGCGATTTTGCTAAGTTTAAGGCTGGCTTATTTTTGGCGAAAACCATGGTTATTAAACAGCTAATTATTTTAACGAGTTTATGTCTTTGCGCTTGTGGTAAAACTGAGCTTGAAAATGAGTGGCAAAAGTATCCGGATAGAATAGCAAACTTAACGGCAAGCGAATTTACGCCCGTTGAACCGCCCAACTATTATCCAGTTAATCAAAATCAATACCGCCAAGCAATTGAGCCAATTGAAATCAACCTGATTAAAGCTTTATCAATTCAAGACTGCCAACTACAAAACTTTATTGGTGAACGAAACTCAAGTTTAGGCAAAGTACACAGCCCAAGTAACCGCTTAATTTATGAAAAAAAGCTGCTTGATGCTCTCAATTTTTGCAGCGAGTTAACTCAATCGGCAGAAGCCGCTTTATTAACTAAAATAAAAACACACAAGCAAAACAACTGGCCTAAACAAGTCAATAACTATTTAATTGAGGCTGAACCTGTTCAAGCATTTTATCAGCAAACCCATACTTTACTTGAAAACGACACAGCCGGATTCAATACCAGCTTAGAATTTATTAATGCTTTAACCCCATTAATAACGCCAGATTCGACTAAACCGCTCACCCAGCCTCAATTTAACCGCTTTGAAAACAGCGTTGCACAAATTTACAACCGCAAGTTTATCAGCCAACTATTTTATACTTTGGAATATACCCAAAATCAGCTAGCTCAAGTCAATAAAATGTTAACAAGTCAGGCACAAAAACAAGTCTGCACTGATAGTTTTACGCCAGTAGAAATCACCTACTTACATAATGTGTTTATTAAATACTACGCTCATATATTGCAGCCACATTTGACAAAATTAAACTCTATCTCCAGTCAAATTGCGCCTAAAATCGACTATTTATTTGCACACAGCCAAATTCAGCGCAGTCCATTTGGGCAAAGATACCTGACAAATCAACCACAATCCGTTTATTACAGCTTTAATCAAAGCATTCAAAAACACACTCAACTTTGGCAACAAATCTTTAAACAATGCGGACTTATGCCAAAGTGAACAAAAATAAAGCAAACAAACCTTTTTTGTTAAATAATACTTGCCATTAGTTTAGCTAGTCGCTAATATTCGCGCCGTTGTTCAAACAACATCTCCAATGTACGACCGTAGCTCAGCTGGTTAGAGCACTACCTTGACATGGTAGGGGTCGGTGGTTCGAGTCCACTCGGTCGTACCAATTCTAAAGGCTTGTTCTATGCTAAGCCTTCTAAAAATATTAAAAACCAAATAATGTAAACTATATACAAACATTAGTTGCCTGCTGTTCAGTATCAAAAGTTATATCTTCCTAAAACAATATGATTAAATCATCCATTTGTAAGCGTTAATATTAAATCGCTAATTCAATAACTGACTCCTAAACAGTTCAAGTTTATAGTAACGTCAGTCTTTCGAATTAAGCTAGCCTCTTTATTTATTACCTTGATATTTATACTAATAAAATGCCATGCCTAATCTTAATACTTCATTTTTATTGAAAATAAGTTAGTGAAATGCTAATTTTTATATCAATTATTCGGAGTGTTTTTTAAAAGGATTAAAAATGGTTAAGCTACTTATCTCAGGCGTCACTATTCTTGTTATTTCAGGTTGCGCAACATCAACATCGTCCAATTATCGTAGCAACATTTATACAGGACCAACTACTATTACCGTTAAACAACCCAGAGGCGATATAAACTCAATTAAATATAAAGATTATACTTGTGACGAAATGAACCAAGAGTTTGTTAAAGTTCATAGCGCTTCCCTTCGAAATTTAATCGCAACGATTAACAATACAACATTAGATCATCGACAATCCCCCCAAAAAAAGTACGAGGAACACCTCGAAGATTCAGAATATAAAAAGAAAGGGCAAGAATACAATAAACAACTCTATGCTATGGCTAAGGCTGCAAATGAAGTTAATTGTGTTATGACGATGAATAACAAAACAATTGTACTAGCAGAATAAACGTCCACTCAAAAAAGCCTCTCGAAGAGAGGCTAGCGAGTTAAACCTCAACGCACTGCCAAGCCACAAACCGTCTGTAAATGTTCGGCAATCACTTGGGCATCATACTGTTTTTGAGGTTTGATACGGATAAATGAGTGTTGACCTTTTAAGCAGTTTAAAACCCAATCATTTTTCCGTTCTGCGGCATCTCTTAAATCTAATTCAATTAAAGCGAGAATCTGATTATTTTTATCCGTTACCACAAAATCAATTAACTTTTTTAACGCATTTCTTTTAATTATTTTATCATCAGCATTAATTAAACACGCCAGTGAAACCTGACAATGAATGCGATATTCAGGGGTTAATATTTGTTGCAGTAATAAATGTAACTGCTGCCTTGGGTTGAGTTCGAGTTGAGTAAATTTATGAATAAACTCAAAACGCTCTGCTTCTTTTTTCTGCTGTATTTTTTGCCAGACAAAAATACCCGCTAATAAAATAATAAATACCGCAAAAACTAGGATTATATTCATTGTTTATATTTGAATAGTTTAAATAGTGGATAAAGCTTAATGAAAAATCAATAACTTGGCTACTGATATAACTGTCCGTTATGTTTTAACCAACCATGTGGATGTTTATTGTTAGGATCATCGTGCGTCCAGTGAATAACACCGCCCTGTTTATTCCATTCATATTCACCGTAAAACTCAACCGTATCACCCACTTTGAGCGTTTGTATTTTTGGCGCTAAATCAATATTGTGGGCAATTAAAATAGTTTGCCCTGTATTCAACCGAATAATAAACCTTTGATGGCGACTGCCTTTTAAATCATCGGCTAATAATCGAGTTACTTTGCCCCACCCAGCAATTTGCAAATCACTTTGTTTATTGTTAAATGCAGCTAACAGTTGTTGTTCAAATCCATGTGTTATTTGCGATTGTTGCGATGAATTTAATGGATTAGCGTTCGCCAGCTGTAAACAAGATAATGAAACAATAAGAATATTAAAAACTAAAGCAAAAACCCTTTTTTTCATTTGTAACTTCCTTAAATTTAAAATAAAACAAAAACGCAGATTAGCTAATCCGCGTTTAAATTGAGGTGATAAAAGCATTTAATTGAGGTTAACTAAGCGCTCTAATCAAGGCCTGAGTATTAACCTTAATGAGTTTCCAGCAGCTTGCTAAACCTAATAAACCAATGACCACTGCACCGGTAATAGGTCCGATAAACCAAAATTGCCAATGAAATTTTGCTGGCATATTAAACACTTGAGTTTGCAGAATATAAAGTGCGATCTCATTTGCAACAGCAGCAAATAAACCAGCCAGAGCGCCTAAAATCATAAATTCTAAACTCACACTATTGCGTAATAATGACGATTTAGCGCCTAAAGTACGTAAAATCACTAACTCTTGGCGGCGTTCATCTAAACTCGCCTGAACTTGTGCAATTAAAACTAAACTACCAGCAACCACAACTAATATTAAAATAAATTCGACCGCCAAAGAAACCTGATTGGTGATTTGCCTAATTTGATCAATTATCGCATCAATATCAATCAAAGTTGCACTCGGGAATTGGCTCATAATAGTGTGTAGTTCTGGTTTAACTTGCTCAGGAACGTAAAAACTGGTGATGTAATTAGACGGAAAATTTTCCAAGACAACGGGGTTAAAAATCATAAAAAAGTTAGGTTTCATTGATTCCCAAACTACTTTACGAATACTGGTCACCTCAGCGCTAAATTCACTACCGGCAATATTAAAGGTTAGTTTATCGCCCAGTTTTAAATTCATCCGCTCAGATACCCCTTCTTCTATCGACACCTGATAGCTTTTATCATTTTGTTGCCACCAGCTTCCGGCAACCAAGGTATTATCTTCCGGAAACTCGGCATAAGCGGTTAAATTAAGCTCACGGCCAAATGAGCGTGGGCCATCTCTGTCCCTGTCCTCTCGTCTTTCTTTGCTTACATCATCACGAACATATTCATCATTTATCGCAACCATACGCCCACGGGTAACCGGATAAGCATCTTCAATTTCAATGCCTTTGTCGTTAAACGACTGGATAAAGGTGTCTATTTGATGCTGATTAACATTAATTGCAAAATAATTGGGGGTTCCTTCTGGGAGCTGTGATTGCCACTCTGCCAATAAATCATTTCTTAAAACTAAAACAATCAGTAATAACTCAATGGCAATGGTAAAACTAATCAGCTGAATGCTGTTTTCACTTGCACGGCGATACAAACCAGCCAGAGCTAACTTGGTTGCACTACCGGCATTAGCGCCTGCTTTACGTGATCCCCAAATGGCACTTCTTGCAATAACCAGCAATACCAAAATAACCAAACCTGCCGATGCCAGCAGCGCCAAACTTAACTCAATATTTCCGCTGTAAAGCCACATTAAACCAAAAATTGCGCCACCGGAAAAAATCCAGTTTAACCAGTCTTTATTTTCCAACCCCTGCATTTGTCGATGCAAAACCCTAAGTGGCGGGATTGAAAATAATTTAAGCAGCGGATAAACCGAAAACAATAAAACACTCATTAAGCCTGTGGTAAAAGCAAGCCACCAAGGCCGCAAGCCCGCATTTGGAATATATTCAGGTAAATAAGATTGCAGCGCTTGAATAATCACAAGTTGGGCAAAATAACCGAGCGCAAGGCCAAGGCCGATACCCGTAATTGAAATTAAACTAAGTTGAAATACAAATACCCAGCGGATTTGAATTTGATTCGCACCTAAGGTTTTTAAAATGGCAACCAGATCAAAATGACGCTCACAAAAACGCGATGCCGCAACCGCAATGGCAGTTGAGGCTAAAACAATGCCTAACAAACTGGCTAACAAAAAGTATTTTTCAGCGCGTCTGACCGAACGTAAAATTCTGGAATTAGAATCATCAGTTGAATTAAATCGGTGAATATCACGGTTAAGTAACGGCGTTACCCAATCTTCAAAATCAGCTAAATCACTGCTATCGCCAGCTAAATTAAGCTGATAACTCACGCGTGAGCCGGGTTGAATCACACCGGTTTTAGCTAAATCATCTAAATGAATTAATGCTAATCCGCCTGCATTAAAAACATTAAAATCGGTATCTGGCACACTGGCAATAATATGAGCGAATTTAAGTTGGGTATCGCCCACTTCAATCATTGCACCGGGTTTCACCCCTAGTTGACTGATTAATTTACTGTCGAGCCAAATTTCTCCCGGCTCAACCCGTTCAGCTGTGGTTGCACCAGCATCCCATGCAACTTGAGTTAATTTCAGTTCCCCTTTTAATGGATAAGCCTGATCAACCGCCCGAATACTGGCAAGTTGCATCTTGTCATTTACAAACAACATTGAAGAAAAACGAGTTTGCTGAGAGTAGTCCAGCGACATGGCATCAGCCTGCTCAATCCATTCAGGATTAATTTCGCGCGATGCACTTAACACACTGTCGGCCGCTAAAAACTCTCCGCTTTTTTCTTTTAACGCGCCCTGTAAACGCTCACTAAATAAAGATAAAGAAAATACCGAAGAAACCGCCAGCACTAAAGCGGCCAAAATAATCGTTAACTCACCGCGTTTAAGCTCTTGCCGCAACAACCGCGCGGCTAAATTAAACGCTACTTTCATATTTTGATTAAGCATGTAATTCACCATCTACTGCTGCTACGCCTAACTCATGTAACTGACCTGCCTGCATGGTTAATTGTCGCTGGCAACGATTTGCTAAATTGGTATCGTGAGTCACCAAAACTAACGTTGTGCCCTGTGCGCGATTGAGTTCAAATAATAAATCTTCAACTTTTTTACCATTTTCAGCATCTAAATTTCCGGTAGGTTCATCGGCAAATAAAATTGCAGGGCGTGAAGCAAATGCGCGTGCAACGGCAACTCTTTGCTGCTCGCCACCAGATAACTGATTAGGATAATGATGACCACGATCTTCAAGCCCAACCGCAGCCAACAATGCTAAAGCCTGCGTTTTTGCATCTTTTTGGTGACTCAATTCAAGTGGTAACATCACATTTTCAAGCGCAGTTAAACTTTGTACCAACATAAAAGACTGAAATACAAAACCCACTTTTTCACCGCGTAAAATAGCACGCTGCTCTTCGTCTAAATTATGCAACGCTTGACCTGCTAAAAAGATTTCACCCTGCTGGCACACATCTAGCCCAGCCAGTAAACTTAACAAAGTGGATTTACCCGAACCGGAGCGACCTACAATAGCAACTGATTCACCTGCATTTATTTCAAACTGACAATCGGTTAATATCTTAAGTTCTTCGCCGTTGGAACTTACGGTTTTGGATAAATTTTTAACGCTAAGTATTGAGGACATTATGACAGTTCCTTTTTATAAATATTTTAATCTATTCGGTTTTGCTAAGTTGCTATCAGTTTTTATACTGCTTAGTTTTAATTTAGTTCACTCAGCCTATGCTGAAAATAACAAACAAACCCTGCTCATATTAGGCGACAGTTTATCCGCCGGATATGGGCTGGATGTTGAACAAAGCTGGGCTCATTTATTAGCTCAAGACTGGCAGCAAAACTACCCTGAGCGAAATATTATTAATGCCAGCATCAGCGGCGACACCACCAGCGGCGGCTTAAACCGGTTAAATAAATTACTGGACCAACACCAACCAGCTTGGGTATTAATTGAATTAGGTGGTAACGATGGTTTAAGAGGTTTTCAGCTACCGGTTATTAAACAAAATTTAACTCAATTAGTTCAATTAACCGAGCAAAAAGGTGCAGAAGCCATTTTAGCCGAAATAAAAATACCACCTAACTATGGTCAGCGTTATGTATCCCGTTTTACTCAACAATATCATGAAATTGCACAAGAGTTTAAATTAGATTTAATCCCGTTTTTTATTGAATCAGTGGCAGTCAATCCTGATCTAATGCAAAGAGATGGTATTCACCCAAATGCACAAGCTCAGCCACAAATTAAAGACTTTATGGATAAAGCATTAAATAACGCGATACAATCAACCAATTAACCAATTAACCTAACCAATTTAATTAAGCGGAGTTATTACCAGATGAGTTCTTTACAAGATCAGCTTTTAAAAGCAGGTTTAACAACTCAAAAAAAAGCTAAAAAAGCAGCTAAAGGCAGTAAAAAAAGCCGAACCTTAAAAAAAGAGGTTAAAGCTGCAACCGAACAAACTAAATCGGAGCAACAGGCTAAGTCTGAACAAGCCAATTTAGTCTTAAAAAAAGAGGCTGAGCAAAAAGCCATTGCCGCTCAAATCAAACAATTAATTGAAAATAACCAAATTGAGCAAAAAGGCGAAATTAAATATAACTTTGAACACAATGGCGTGATTAAAAGCATCTTGGTCAACGACAAACTACAAAATCAATTAGTTAAAGGGTATATTGGCATCGCCGTTTTAGGTGAAACCTATTATGTGATACCGGCAACCGCTGCCGAAAAAATCAGCCAGCGTGACGAAGGTTATATCGTATTGTTAAATACCTTAGCTAAAAGCGATGAACAAGTGGACGATGTCGAAGAAGATCCATACAAAGACTTTGTTATCCCAGATGATTTAATGTGGTAATTGGTTTTGTCCAAAACTTTTTTCAAAAGTAATGACTTGAGTTTAAGTCATTACTTTTGCTGAGTCAGATCCGAGCCTGAGAATAAAACCTAACTTAACACAGCCTCAAAAAGGATATGAATGGTAACATAACTTTATTGTTGGTTTTTTACCTGTATAAATGCAGTATTAACAAAAATGTCAGCGTAAACTGACTGTTTTTTAGCTGATGGCACTACGAATATCTACTCCTATATTGTGGTTTTTAAATCGCATTAAGTAGAAGTTATAATAGATGTTTAGATATTTTTATCTTTACGTAGCCGCTCTCGATACTTTCTTTTTGCTAGATCTTGCATATCCGTCGCCATATCACTCTCATCAACAATCTCTTTACCCAGTAGAGTCTCAATTGCATCTTCTAATGTCACAACCCCCACAGTTTGACCAAATTCATCTTCAACTAACGCAAGGTGAATTTTCCCTTTAATAAAAAAATCCAGCATTTTATTCACCGGTAATTTTTCAGATACTCGATATATAGGTTGAGCCAGTTCACTGACTAAAATATCGCCCTTACCCTCTCGCTCGGCTATAAATAACTCGTTACGCAATATACAACCCGTAATCTCATCTATATTTTTGCCATAAAGTGGCATGCGGGAAAATTTTTGGGTTTGGGCTAAATTGAGTGCATCTGTTACTTTAATAGTATCATGCAGCATATGAACGACTGAACGCGGGGTTAAAATTTGCTCTACTTTTACGTCTCTCATCCTGAGTAAATTCACAAGATATTCATTTTCGTGCGTCAATAAACTCCCATCCTTATAACTGACAGATGCAAGCGCGATAATTTCTTCTCGAGTAATTTCTCTGTCCGTATTTTTACTGAACAATAAAGTAATTCTGGTAGATAACCACACTAAGGGATAAACAATTTTAATTAACCATGAAATAGTGTAAGCAGCAGGTATCGCAAAAGTTTGCCAATATGTTGCCCCCAAAGTTTTTGGAATTATTTCTGAAAAGTACAATATTGATAAAGTAAGCAATATAGCGATCAATGTCTCCCACTCTGCGCCAAATATTTGTATTGCTTGCGAACCAACACCCGCAGCTCCCATAGTGTGAGCAAAGGTATTTAAAATTAAAATGCTAGATAAAGACTCATCAATGCGCTCTTTTACTTTCGCCAATTGCGAACCGCCTTTTAAATTACGCTCACTAACTTGCTCAATATAACTGGGGGAAACAGATAATAATACAGCCTCAAGTATTGAGCATAAAAATGACACACCAATCGCAATCGTTAGATAAATAAATAACAGCGTCATAGTATTCCTTTTCCGATCTTTAAATACTTTACTTTCCTACAAAAACACTATACCTGTGCTGCTGTCAACTACAATTAAAAACTGCCCCACTTACCGGTTTTGATTTATCCATCAAACCATATACATAAGCTAGATAAACGCTTTGTTGATTACTAAGCTGCTTGTGTTGATGCTTTGGTATGGCTGCTGCCTGTTTCTTAGCTGTGCGGCAGTGGACACTATTTAAATTTAGCAAAAAATAAGCTATGGCATAGCTTTAAGACAATTTAGACTTTTTACCCAATTTTCTAGCCTAATTGTAAATAACTGATAATTAATTGAATTTTTAAAGCGCAAAAAGTTGGGGGATAATTTACGGGTTTAATTGTGCTGCTAATTTTAGCTTACAACTCGAGATAATAAATAGATAAAAAAAGAGGGCAAAAATGCCCTCTTTTAAATTTTGCTCTGTAAAGCTTAATTTAACGGTTAAGCTTTAACTTCTGCTGCCACTTCACGGAAAGCTTCTTTAAAAATAGCTAAGCCTTCATTTAAAATGCCATCTTCAATGGTTAAAGCAACAAAGATTTTGTTAACTTGGCTGTCTGCACCACAGGTTTCAGAAATTAAGCCTTTTTCAAATGCTTTAGCTGATACTTTATCAGCAAATCCAGCTTGATTTGTTTGAATCCCTAAAACTAAACCTCTGCCTTTAACTTTACAGTCAAACTCAGGAAATTCAGCTTTAAGCTCTTCAAGTGCAGCTTTAATAATTTCAGATTTACGGCCAACTTCTTTCGTTAACGTATCGTCAGACCAATATTGATCAATTAACTCTTTTGCCGCCACAAAAGCCAATGAGTTACCACGGAAAGTACCCGTATGCTCACCCGGCGACCATGCGTCTACTTCTGGGTTAATTAACAATACAGCCATTGGGTTACCGCCACCGATTGATTTAGATAAACAAACCATATCTGGTGTAATTCCAGCTTCTTCAAAGCTGAAGAATTTACCGGTTCGGCCATTACCAACCTGAATGTCGTCAACAATTAATAAAATATCTTGCTCTTTACATAGCGCAGCTAAATTTTGTAGCCATTCTTTTGAAGCAACGTTAATCCCGCCTTCACCTTGTACGGTTTCTAAAATAACCGCAGCCGGTTTTTCAAGGCCAGAACCTTTATCTTCAAGGTAACGACGGAATACTTTAATTGTATCCATATCGTCGCCTAAAAATCCGTCAAACGGCATAAAAGATACAGCACCACGCGCACCGTAAGATTCGTCACGATATGCCTGATTACCAGTTGCCGATAATGCCCCCATTGTATGACCATGATATGCATTGGTAAAAGCAACGATATTACCGCGACCTTTTACCTGACGTGCCAGTTTCATTGCAGCTTCAGTACAGTTAGTACCAGTTGGGCCTGTAAACTGAAGCTTATAGTTGTAGCCTCTTGGCTCTAAAATTTTCTCAACAAATGTAGTTAAAAACGCTTGTTTTGCTACTGTCGCTTTATCTAAACCGTGAGCAATTCGGCGATCTTTTAAATATTGAATTTGAGCTTCCACTGCTTTTTCCGGGTTGTGCCCGTAATTTAAAGTGCCCGCTCCGGCAAAAAAGTCAACATAACGCTTGCCGTCTTCATCAAATAATTCTGCGCCAATCGCTTTGTCAAAAATAGTAGGGAAAGAGCGGATATAGCCTCTCACTTCAGATTCATGTTCTTCAAATATGTCCATTTGATAGTCTCTTAGGTTAAAGGTTAAAAGGTTATACTCATCAGAGTTGTCACCCACCTGAGTTTAATTATATACACACGCGAATATAACAAGTGAATATACCTTTGCTATTAGTTAATGCCTGCTTAATTTTGAACTCTAAACAAAAATACAAACTAAAAGCTGCATCGACGATTAACTAAGGTTTTTATAGAATAACAAGTTTCAGCCTAAAAAGTCCAGTAAATCAAGCTTTTCGTCGCTTTTTAGTCGATATTAACCAGCTAAATATTAAGCTAAAAACCACTACTAAAACATTGAGCTATAATGAATTATCCGGTTAAAAGCTTTCAACTCAAAATATTTTTTAAAGTTGAGTTAATAGCTTAAAACATGGATAAAAATTAATCTATTAAACTTCTATTAAGTTCAGTTCGAGTTTGATTTTTAACCGTTTTTTATTTTCACTCCGTGACTGGGTTAGCTAAAAAATAGCTTAGTCGCTGGTTAATTTGCTTAAATTGGGTAGAAGATAATTTAAATTGCCACTGCGTTAATCCGGCCAGTTCGGTCGCAATTTGCCCACTGCCCTGTGCCATTACTCGCACCCAATGCTGTTCATCGTTTGAACGTAAACTTAATGAAACTAAGCTGTCATCATTAAATGCAATTTGAATTAACACAATAGAATCTTGCTGCCAAAGTTCAGGGTTAACAGCTTCTGGTTCAACAAAACTTAAATTTGAAAGTTGATTAATATAATTAGTAATTGTTTTTTCAGCGCCTATTTGCTGCTCTGGCTTTAACGGTGACATCGCCCAAACATCACCCATTTTAGTTGGTTGCTTATTTAATTCCGGCTCAGCCTGAGAATGATTAGCTAATGCAATATCAACCCGTTCAATTTTAAACTCTTCCTGTAAATCAACGTGTTGAATGCTAACTCTATTCACCTGTTGTATATTCCAATTAAAGAAATCAGTTTTAATCCAGTCGCTGCTCGTTTTTGGCATTTCAATATTATAATTTAACAGCCAAGTTTTTTGACTACGTTGCCTACGTACAAATTGTCCGTTTCCATTAGCGGCCTGTTTTCCAATTAATAAATCGAATTGTTTACCTGTATTCAGTTTAACTAAATACGCATAGTTATCCCGATCGCTTTCAAGTGCACGCACTGATTTAACTGAGTTTTTAAGCGCTTGTTTTAAAGTTTCTTCAGAGGCACTGGGATCTTGCAAACCTAATTTATAAAACTGTTCCGGCCGATTAGTTTTTTCCTCAATATTTTTGGCTAAAATAAGTTGCTCAAGCCATTGAGAAAATTGAGACATTTTCAAGGGATAGTTATCTAAATTAGTTACAACCCAATTATCTTTTATAAGCTGGGCATTTATCAGTAATTCATTATTTCGGTTATAAATTTGTACCTGATGCAAATTCTGTTTATCCGCAATAAAATCGGCCAACCAATGCTCTGTTACCACAATTGCAGGTTGATTATTCCGTTCACTTAAAACTAAACTAATAATTAAAATGGTAACAGCTAAAAATAGTGCCAACATAGCTGATGAAAACTTCATTGATAAAACTCTCCTTGATAATCTTTAATCTAATTTACGCCTTTTAAATAATAAGCTCAGCAAATATAAAGATAAGGTCAATAAAATCGGGGCAACGATCACATTAATAAATTTAATAATAGTGCCCAATTGGTTTATTTCCTTGTTTACTTGAGCTTGGATCTCTTTCAATGCTTTGCGATTTTGGACTCTATCGAGCATAAATTGTTCAATAACAGATTGTTGAGTCTGATTGTGAATCGCTAGACCAGAATTATGCTTTTGGTGGTTTAATTCAAGTAATTTCGATTCTGTATTAGCTAATTTAGCTTTTAATATCTCTATCTGAGCTCTAAATTTTTCATTCACCTGAGCTTTAAATAATGCCACTCGTTCAAATGAACGATTAAGACTTGTTTTACTTTTTAAATTACTTAAAGCATCTGAAGTACTCAGATCATCAATAATATTAGTTAAAAAATTATAGTTATTAGTAAAAGAGGAATGGATAAACTGCCCTAAAAAGTAATTTGTTTTCAGCCAAAATTGATCAGCCAATAAATCCGTATCCGCTACTACAATTAAATTGCTATCTTTATTTTTGGATACAAAATCAGCTTTATTTCGATATTCAGGCATATCTGAAAAAGCAGATACAATAAGACCAGAAATTTTGGCTGCTAGAGTATATTGCTGATTTGAACCAATAAAAGGCGCCTGTGCTATTTTTGGCGATGCTGTACTTTGATAATCAACCAAAGGCATTAAGTGACTTAGCTCAGAACTATAAAGTAATGGTTCAAGCTTAAATAACACAGGTTCACGAGCAAGAAGATAACCAAATGATGAGCCATTGATTGTATTTAAACTTGCGGTGGTTATATCTGATGTACTTAAATGTTCTGTAGTTAAACCTAAATCAGTATATTGCTGCGCTTTTTGTAAGTTAGAAAATGGTATAACAAGTTTATTCTTTGTACCCTGCACAATTGTTTGATCTGAAATGATAACCCCCCACTGCTTCAGTAATGCCACTAATGCTTCTGAAACTTTCATTGCAGGATCTACTGATTCAGTTAAAGGATCTGCAAAAATGACTAATTTACCGCCTTTTAGCAAATATTGATCGATAGAAAACTGTAATTTCACTGATAAATCATGAGGGTTTATAACCAATAAAACATCCGTCAATTCCGGTATTTTATCTATATCTGAATTGATTAGTGTTACCGAATAATTTTGTTGTAGTAATTGATAAAAGTACCAATTATTTTGTTGTTTCTGAGCGAGTGGACGCTCTATCTTTCCGTTAATAGGTAAATCACTTAAAATGCTAACTTTTATTTTTTCAGGTCTTATTAATATCTGCAGTAACCTACAAATATCATATTCCAATCTAGCCTTTTGAGTTAGATCAAAAAATTGAATAGCAGCTGTTTGGCCATAAGCATTTCGCGCACCTAACCCAAAGTAAAGCTTTTTGCCATTTTCATCAATTGATGTCGCCTTTAATCCTAAAGATTCTGCTTGCTGATGTGCCAGAGAGTCGGTCTCAGGATCTATAGTATTTAATTGAATACTGCCTTTACTTAAACGAGCGTATTCAAATAAAAAGCTTTTAACCTGATTGGCATACAAATGCATTTGAGTAAGTTCTTTTGCGGCATCATTAGAAAAGAAAAAATATAAATGCAGCGGCTCATTAATACTGTTGATAATATTCAAACTATCTTCAGATAAGCTGTAAATTTTATTGTCCGTTAAATCTAGTTTATACATTGTTAAATATTGATTATTTAACAATGTTGCAGCAAAAAATATGATCGCCAGTGAGAGTAATACGATGAGAGTATTTACCTTTTTCATCTAATTTCCTTAGGCTGACTCTTTATAATCTATTGCACACAAACTAGCGATTAACCAAATAATAATTGAGATAAAAAAATAAATAATATCGCTGACGTTTAAAACCCCGGAAGCCAAAGCTTCAAAACGATTTAAAAAACTAAATGAAGCTAAAGTATCGACGACAATTTGTGGTGTAATTCGAGTTAATAAGCCAGTGAATATTGGATTACCAATAACTACAAAAAGAAAACACAACGCACAGCTAAAAATAAATGTGATACCTTGATTTGAGCTAAATGCAGCAATAAACATGCTAATAGATAAAAAAGTGCCAGCCATAAGCAAAGCTGCCCCGTATGCAGTAAACACAGTGCCCTGATCAGGATTACCTAAATAGTTAATAGTCAACCACAACGGAAAAGTTAAAAATAAACTTACCCCTAATACAAACCAAGCAGCAAAAAATTTGCCGATAGTTAATTGCCAAATTGAAACTGGCAAGGTCATTAATAACTCGATAGTTCCTGTTTTACGCTCATCCGCCCAGATTTTCATAGTTATTGCAGGTACTAAAAATAAATAAATCCAAGGTAAGTAACTAAAAAATGGAAATAACTCGGCTTGCCCAAGCTCATAAAGATTCCCATGATAAAAAGTCAAAAAAGCACTAGATACCAAAAAAAAGAAAATAAAAACATAAGTACTAGCTGTTGCAAAATAGCTAGCTACTTCCCGCTTAAAAATCGTGCCAACCATGATTAATTCCCTACCGTAATTTTTTTAAAGATTTCTTCCATAGAGCTTTCTTCAGCATAAATTGCATTGATATCCCACCCTTGTAGATGAACAGTATCAAATATTTGTGGGAATAAATTGTCATAACTTTCATGACCAACTATCGATATTTTTCTTTCCCCCAGATCTATAATGTCGACAACTCCAGGTGCTAACCTTAAATGCGATACATCTGGCTTTTTACTCTTAAACTCGAGCACAATTGTATTTTTAGATGAACCTTTTAATGCAAACTGTTGAGATGTCCCGTCGAATACTTTTTGTCCTTTATTGATAATAACGATACGGTTACAAACAGTTATAATCTCCTCCAGAATATTAGTGGCAATAATAATTGCTTTATCTGGAGATAAACGCTGAATTAGTTGTCTGACCTGATGTTTCTGATTAGGATCTAGGCCAACCATTGGCTCATCTAGAATTAATACCTCAGGATCGTGTAACAGTGCTTGTGCTAAACCAACTTTTCTTTTAAAGCCCGCCGATAAAGTTGCTATTTTTTGATTTAAAACATTAACCAAAGTCAATTGCTCTACAATTTTGTTCAACTGTTTTTTCTGGTCTTGTTTTTTTAATTGCCTGACTTGAGCAATAAAATTTAAAAACTGAGCAACTGTCATCTCCTCATAACTAGGAGCAGTTTCTGGAAGATAGCCAATTAATCGTTTAATCTTGATAGCATCTTTCTGCATATTCAGACCATTGATTTCTATCGAGCCAGAACTAGGTTTAATAAAACCAGCTAGCATTTTGATTGTGGTTGATTTGCCTGCACCATTAATGCCCAGAACCCCCACAATATCTCCCTTTTTAACCTCCATACACAGATGATCAACAGCTATTGTCTGACCAAATTGCTTTGAGAGTTTGTTTACCTGAATCATTCCTTTTGATTTCTCCTGATCTATTATTATTTTTAGTTTATTGAATTAGGTTATTTGAAACATGCATGAATTCGATTATCTTAACATTAAAAGACCAATATTTTGGACAAATGTGTTTTATATTAAACAAAAATAAAATACGTAAAAAAGCACTTTAGTTTGGATTCTTACCTATACTCATTATGTGGCATCTAAAAGTAAGCTCTGTATAACGAGCAACTCATAACTGTTGCGGGGGAAATATGAGCTTATTTTCTAAAATAAAAATATTATGCTTAGTTATCGTGAGCTTTTCTGCAATATCAGAAACTCAAATAAACTTGCAGTTACGCTGGTTACACCAGTTTCAATTTGCAGGTTACTACATGGCTATAGAAAAAGGCTTTTATCAGGCACAAGAACTGACTGTTAACTTAATTGAAGGCGGTAATGGTTTATCACCTGTTGAACAGCTTATTCAAGGTAAAGCTGATTTTGCGGTTAGCGGGTCTGGCATTGTAATTGAAAGAGCCGCTCAAAAACCTGTAGTAGCATTAGCCGCAATTAGTCAAACATCGCCTTTGGTTTGGATAACTTTACAAAAAAACAACCTCACCCAACCACATGATTTAATTAATAAAAAGATTGCTATAATTAACTTAGTTGAGAGTGCGGAATTATTAGCTACATTTAAAAAAGAAGGCATATCTTTAACAAATATTGCGGAATTTAAAACACAGCAAACCATTGACGACCTCATCACTGGAAAAGTAGATGCTTATAATGGGTATTCCTCTAATGAACCTTTTTTGCTTAAAGAAAAAAGCATTGCTTACAGTCTTATTTATCCTAGTCAATACGGTGTGAATTTTTATAATGACATCTTAATTACCTCAGAAAATTTAGCTAAATCATCTCCAGAATTGGTTGAAAAATTCACCCAAGCCTCTTTAGCTGGTTGGGAATATGCATTTAATAATATAGAAGAGACTGTTCAATTAATTCATACTAAATATGCTCAAGGAAAAAGCATAGCGCATTTAAATTTTGAAGCTCAAAAGCTCAAAGAATTAGCTATGCCAGATTTCGTAACTATTGGTCACATGAACCCGGGTCGATGGCAACAAATAGCTCAAACCTATACTGAACTTGGCATGATCGAACAAGCTGATATATCTGGGCTAATGTACCATTCAACTCAGCCCGATTTATCATGGCTTATTCCTATCACTATATTTACTTTATTAATTATTTTGATTTTGTCTCTTATTTCATGGCGCTTTGCTTATCTTACTGGCGCATTAAAAAAGGAAATAAAACGCCGGACTTATGCTGAAAACAATTTGATAAAATTAAATAAGCAACTAAAAACTCAGGCTACATCAGACCCTTTAACACAAATATTTAATAGACGAGCCTTTTTTGAAAAAGGGGACGCTTTGCTTAATTTAGCAAAAAGGAAAGGATTAAATCTTAGCTTGTTTGTTATTGACTTAGATCATTTTAAACACATAAATGACAATTATGGACATAAAACAGGAGATCTTGCTCTTAAGACTGTTTGTAATCAAATCAAAGAAACAGCTATTCGTGAATACGATATTTTTGCCCGAATTGGAGGAGAAGAATTTGCAATAATAGCTTTGGACTGTAACTTACCACAAGCTGAACATTTAGCTGAACGAATTCTACAGTGCTTAAGAGATATTCAACTCTCTAGTGAAAACGGTGGCTTTATAAAATTAACCGCAAGTATTGGTATCTCATCCTTAACTCAATCAATCAGTGATAGCTTGTCACAAGCTGATTGTGCTCTTTATCAGGCAAAAGCCAATGGTAGAGATCAGTATTTTGTGTTTAATACTGTCTCAGACGAAATAAAGTCATCTTCAGAGCAAACGACATATAAAAACCTATTTCCAGTTAATGAATCTCTTCCGTTTCACGAGTAGCCTGTTCTAAAAATTCACTGACAGGTTTGAATTCAGCTAACTCAGCAGGCCTTTGAATACCAAACCCTTGAGCATAATCAACACCTATCTCTCTAAGCGCTTCTAGTATTTCATCATCTTCAACATATTCAGCAATAGTTTTCATTCCCATCACTGTACTAATCTGATGAATTGAGCGTACGATTTCGTGATCCCGTTTATTCGACAGCATTTCTTTAACAAAACCACCATCTATTTTAATATACTCGGCAGGTAAGTTCTGCAAATAGCTATAGGATGAAAAGCCTTTACCAAAATCATCTAAAGCAAAAGTAAAGCCATAAGCTTGCAGCCTTAAAATTAATTCTCGGCCAACAACTAAATTGTTGACGGCCGCTGATTCAGTAACCTCAAAACATATTGCTTCACTTGGAAAACCTACTTTCTGATGTAAATCAATAATATAGTCATATAAACTTTCATCATTTAAGGATTCACCAGACAAGTTAATAGATAAAGTTACTTTTTCCCAGATTGTTTGACGCGAAGATAACCAAGTAAAAACGGCTTTAATTACCCAGCGATCTATTTTATTGGTTAGTCTAAATCTTTCCGCTGCTGGTAAAAATAAACCCGGTGGTAATAAAATATCATTTTCATCGCGCATCCTCAGCAATATTTCCACATGCTCCCGGGCACTTGTTCCAACGGTTGGATTGATTCGCTGAAAAAACAATTCAAATTTATTATGAATTAAAGCATCGTTTATTTTTGCTGCCCACTGTGGAGCCTGATGGTGAGTATTTAAATATTCATTTTTATTGTCAAAAAGCTGTATATTATTGGGCCCTTTACTTTTAGCCAAATAACAGGCCGCATCTACCTCTCGTCTCGATTCAGCCGCGCTCAATGACTCATGAGTGATTTCCGTAATACCAAAACTGGCCCCTACAGAATAAACTTTTCCAGCCCAAATAAAACGGTAAGATTTAATATGTTCTCTAATTTTCTCTACTATAGCTAAGCCATGTTTAATTTGGGCATCGTATAAAATAATTCCATATTCATCCCCACCAATTCGAGCACATACATCTGTTTTGCGTAAAAACGAGCGTAAAATAGAACCAATTTCATATAATAATTGATCGCCTGCAGCATGGCCCGCATTGTCATTAATTAGCTTAAATCTATCTAAATCAATTTGACACAATATATGTTCACGTTTTTCAACTTTTGCGGTATGTAATGCAACATTCAGCATCTCTTCAAACTTTAATCGGTTATACAGCTTGGTAACTACATCATAACTGGCTTGAAAGTTAAGCTTTTTACGCAGTCTCTCTGATTGCGTCATATCACGTAAAACCATAACAGTCCCTACAGCTTTCTGTCCCGCATCTCGTAATAAAGTTATATGCTTTTCAACATACAAAATTTCTAAATTACGCTTAAATTCATGCGTGTGTCGGCTACCTGAATCAGAATTATGGTTTCGGATTAACTCACCCAAGTATTGTTTCAATTTAACTGTATCTTTACTGTGAACAAACGGTAAAATATCTTCAAGGGGTTTACCGATAATCTGCTCTTCATCCAAAGGTATTATTTGAAATGTAGCGGCATTACAAAACGTAACTAACCCATTCAAATCAGTTGTAATTACCGCGTCGCCAATTGAATTTAAAACAACACGATTAAACTCTTTTGCTGTGAATAATTCATCTAACATTAAATTAATTGATTGGGCAAGTTCTGCTGTATCTTGTCCTTCATCAGCAGATATATGACTAGCCTCAGATTGCGTTGGACAAATTTTGGCAACTTGCTGTTTTAATCGCTCTAATTCTTTTTTGGGGTTACGCCTATTCACAATAAAAGCAGCCACCAAAGTAATGCAGACTAAAATAATTAGTGAAATTAAAACTAACCAGAGAGGCTTTAAGTATAACTCCACACGGTTAAGAGGGATAATATCTAATTTAATATTTTGTTTATTATCAAAAAAGTTTTTTTGTATCAGTACATTATTAGAAGAATTTTCCAAACCTTTATTAACAAGGGAAATTTGATTAATAATTGGATTTTTTGAAGTAATCAATTCACCATAAATAACCCAGGTTTTCTCATTAACTAGAGTCACTCCAACTCTAGCCCAATTTTCTTCTGAAATTTGAGTGTATCCACAACAAGTAAGCTCGTGGGGCGAATTTTGTTCAAAATAATGGGTGATTTTAGCAATAAATTCAGTGGGTAACTGCTTAGCAATGACCTGTTCTGATGTACGAAATATCTGCTCTTCTGCACCAGTAGATTGGTTGTATTTAATTAAAAATGCAGGGGAGTTTAGTAATAACTCTGGTTCAGTAAATTCAGAAACAAAATCTTTGGTTATCAGTTGGAGCCGGCTTTCAAATAAATATTCAGCTTGTATTAAGTTATTTAACTGTTGCTGGGTCAGTTGATTCTGATTAAAATCACGCCAATTATTGATACTTCGAATAAACAAAAAACTCAATAAAAACAACAGAATTAAAGTGAGGATTAATGCTAAAGAAGTCAGGTTTCGGGTATATTTAGTTTTATTATAGTTTATCATTTTATTAATATGCCAAGCTCTAATTGAGGTTTAGTCAACTTTGAAACCATGTTCGACTGCCCACTTTATTGCACGTTATATTACAAAACTCAAGTAATATCTCACTTTTGTAAGATTTTTCTCACATCAATCACTACGTTTTTTCTTGGTTTTTTCACTAGTTTGAATTAAGAGATTTATCATTGCGCTTTTTTTCGCTATAGTTGGCGAAATTTTTGATATTACCTGAGTATTTAGCAACACATTTGCTTGTATTAGTCCTTTTCAGGTTCTGGCTATAAAAAATATCCCCTGCGGATAGTGAAAAGCACGAGATCTCCAATGACCACGGAAAAAATAGATTTAGACCAAGTAAGACAAAATATCACCGCAGTAGATGAAGCTTTATTAAAGTTATTAGCTGAACGCCGCGCTTTAAGCCTGCAAGTCGTTAAAAGTAAGGTACAAACTCAAAAAGCAATCCGCGATAGTTACCGCGAAACGTTACTTTTGCAAAACCTGACAGAAAAAGGCAAAAAATTAAAACTTAAACCAGATTATGTTAATCAAGTTTATCGCTTAATTATTGAAGATTCAGTTGAGCTGCAACAAGATTATTTATTACAACTCGATAATCCTGAGCTAAAAAGTGCTGAATATAAAATTGCTTATTTAGGCAGCAAAGGCAGTTATAGCCATGCCGCAGTTGAAAAATATTTAGCCAGTATTAATGGTGGTTTAATTGATTTAGGCTGCGATAGCTTTAACGGTATTTTTGCTGCGGTCGAAGACAAAAAAGCAGATTTAGGGGTTATTCCTATTGAGAATACCTCATCTGGTTCAATTAACGAAGTCTATGATTTACTGCAAACCACACGTTTAAAAATTGTTGATGAGTTATTTATTCCAGTAAAGCATAATTTATTGGTAGCATGTAAAACATCGCCGGATCAAATTCGCACGATTTATGCCCACCACCAGCCAATTGCACAATGCAGCGACTTTTTATCTGAATTTGAAAACGTAAAACTGGAAGTGATGGATAGCACATCGTCTGCGCTTGAAGCGGTTAAAAATTTAAATGACCCAAGCGTTGCAGTATTAGGCAGTGCTGAAGCCGGAAAACATTATGGATTAGAATCGATTCAGGCTGATGTTGCTAATCAAAAAGACAATCAAACCCGTTTTATTGTGGTGGCGCGCGAGTCTGTTAATGTACCGTTTCAGTGTGCGGCAAAAACATCGTTAATTTTAGCTGTTGGTCAACGTCCAGGCGCGTTGGTTGATGCGTTAATGATCTTTAAAAAGCACGACATTAATATGTGTAAATTAGAATCCCGCCCAATTAAAGGCCGCCCTTGGGAAGAAATGTTTTATATTGATGTAACGGAAAATATTGCAAGCGAAGCGATGCAAGCTGCAATTAAAGAGTTAAAAGCCAATACCACAGATTTTACTGAGCTTGGCTGTTACTTAAACCGCGCAAGCCAAACCCAACAATAATATTTGGCACCTAGCCAAATTAACATCAAAAAAATAAAATTAAAGTATTAAACATAATATTGTCTAATACTTTAATTTTTAAGTGATTTCAGCTTTAATAAAAGCATTCTTTTCCTGTTTAAGTTAATTTATGAATGCTTTTAAATCAATTTCGCTTTTATTCAGTTGCGCTATTTTATTAGCCTGTCAGCCACAAAATAATCAAGCCGAGCTAGAACCCAGATCAATTGCATGGCTTAAAGTTGAACAACAAGCTTTAACTCAGGTACGCCATTTAGCCGGAGAGCTACAATCGGTTGATTTTGCCCCGCTCAGTTTTCAGGTAGCCGGAAAAGTAGAAAAAGTTTGGGTTAATTTGGGAGATACAGTTAAAGCCGGTGATAAATTAGCCCAACTTCAACCAGAAAATTACCAGCTATCATTACAGGCTGCGGAAGGTGAATTACATAAAGCACAAGCTGCATTGATTGACCGACAAGCCGAATTTGAGCGATTTGCCAAATTAAAACAAGAGCAATTGGTTTCAGCCTCAGCATTTGATAATGCTAAATCTCAGTTTGAATCGGCGAAAAGCAGTGTCGAAGTTGCAAAAAGCCAGTTTAATATCGCCCAAAAGAATTTAACTGATACGCTGTTAATCGCCCCTTACGACGGCCATATCAGCCAAAGGTTAATTGAACCTTCGCAGCAAGTAAGCGTGGGGCAAACCGTATTATCGATTGAGGCGAGTCATGGTTTAGAAGTATCGGTTTTAGTACCCGAAACACTGATTCAAAATATTAAACCCGGGCTTATTTGCAAAATAACCAGTCAGGTGATTCCTAATCAAACTTTAACCGCTAAAGTGACCGAAGTGTCAAATACCGCAATTGATGTTAATACCTTTCCTGTGGTGTTGAGCTTAACCGAACAAAACCCCAAATTAAAAGCTGGGATGTCGGTAGAAGTTGAGTTTGAATTTAATGGTCAAGGTAAATCAGGTTACCGCGGCAATACGGTAAAAGTACCGGTATCCGCTTTATTGGCAGGTCAAAACCAACAAGCATTTGTATTTGTTTATCAACCAGATAGCAAAACCTTAAAAAAAGTGAGCGTAAAGCCGGAAAATATCATTAATAATCAGGTGCTCATTTCTGCTGGGTTAAAACATGGCGATATTATTGCAATTGCCGGTGTGTCGTTTTTACAAGACGGGCAAAAAGTCAGTTTGCTTGAACACAATATAACAATATTCAACTAATACAAAATAAAGGAAAACCAATGAATATTGCTGCAACGTCTTTGCATTATCGCAAACCTTTATTTTTTATCCTGGCGCTTGGGATTTTATACGGTGTATTTAGCTACTTTACTCTGCCAGCGCGTGAAGATCCCGAAATTACGATTAGAGAAGCCATTGTTAGCACTCAATATCCGGGCATGTCTGCTGAGCGGGTTGAGCGACTGATCACCAAAAAACTCGAAGAAGCGATCCGCAAAATCCCCGAAGTTGAGCGTATTCGTTCAACCTCTTCAATTGGTTCGTCAGTTATTCATGTGGAAATAGCGGATCGTTATTTTAATTTAGATAATATCTGGCAGGATTTACGCAACAAAGTAACCTCAGCACAAAGCCAACTGCCGCAAGGTACTCAAAGTTCGCAAATAAATGATGAATTTGGTGATGTGGCGATTATTACGCTAGCGCTCACCGCAGACGGCTTTTCTCTGGCGCAAATGTACGACACAGCCAAACATATCCGCGATACTTTATATGGCGTAGCTGGTACTAAAAAAATTGATTTATTAGGAGTTCAGCAAGAGCAAATTTATCTTGAAATAGCCAATAATAAACTGGCACAACTGGGGATTGATCCGGCTCAGCTCGGCGCTATTTTACAAAGCCAGAATATTATTAGCCCCGGTGGCTCAATTGATACCGGCTTAAAAAGTTATGTACTTGAGCCGTCTGGTAATTTTAATTCAATTGAAGAAATTGGTAATTTATTAATTAGTCTGCCTAATTTAAATCAGCCCATTTTATTACGCGATTTAGCTCAAATAAAACGCGGCTATATCGACCCACCAGAAAAACTGGCTTATTACAATGGCAAACCTGCCTTGGTATTTGCTATTTCTATGTTGTCTGGCTTTAATGTGCTCGATTACAGCCCGGTTTTAAAGGCTAAATTAGCGGAAATAGAGCAAACCCTGCCACTGGGTTACCAATTAGAAATTGCAACTTATCAGGCCGATCAGGTTGAGCAAACCGTTTATGGTGTTTCAGTTAATGTGCTGCAAACGCTGATTATTGTATTAGTTGTGGTCATGATTTTTTTAGGCGTGCGAGTTGGCTTAATTGTTGGTTCGATTGTACCTTGTGTCATGCTTATTAGTCTGGCGATTATGAATTTTAGCGGGATTAATCTTGAGCGAATGAGTTTAGCCACTTTAATTATCGCGCTCGGTTTATTAATTGATAACGGCATAGTCATCGCAGAAGATTTTAAAGCCAGACTAGAGCAAGGCGAAGATCGAATGTACGCCCTCACCCACGGCCCAAGTTCGTTAGCAATTCCGTTGTTAAGCTCATCGGTTAGCACGATTTTATTCTTTTTACCTTTAATGCTGGCTCAGCATGTAGCAGGTGAATATACCCGCTCAATCTCGTTAGTAATTTTAATCAGTTTAATGGCGAGTTGGCTGTTAGCGTTAAGCATAACACCCGTTTTATGTTACTTTTTTGTCGATAAACCCAAACAAAATCAGCCAAATACTAAAAATAACCAAGCTGCTAAATCGTCCAAGACTTTTATTTTTATTCAGCAAAAGTATCACTCGATTTTAGACTGGACACTCGGCCACAAATTATTAAGCCTGTGTATCGCGTTTGCTTTATTAGTATTGAGTATTGGCAGTATGCCTTTTTTAAACAAACAGTTTTTCCCCGATTCTGACCGGTTACAAATTCTGGTCGATATAGAATTAGAGCCAGATGCATCAAGCCGAGCAACCGATGCCGCGATGCAGGAAATTTTTAACTGGTTAAAACAAGATGAATTTTCACAAATCAGTTCTTATGCAGCTTATGTCGGTTTTGGTGGCCCTAGATTTGTGCTGTCGTTAAGTCCGCAAGATCCGGCCTCTAACAAAGGGTTTATGGTATTAAATTTAGATGATGCCAGCCAGATGGAGCCAACTATCACCCAGTTAAGAAACGGTTTTAGAACGCAGTTTCCTTATTTATCGGCCAGAGTGAATAAAATGTTTTTAGGCCCGTCTGATTCCTCTGTTATTTCAATTCAGGTTAAGGGGCCGGATCAGGAAGTCATTTATCAAACCGCAGAAAATATTCAGTCGATACTGGCTTCTATCGACGGCACCATAGATATTAGAAACAATTGGGAAGGACGCATTACCAAAGTTAAAGTTTTGGTTGATCAGCACAGAGCCAGACGAGCTGGAATAACCTCTGATGATGTTGCGCAAACCCTGCAAGCTTATTTTAGCGGCGCGCAAATTTCACAGTACCGGGAAGACGATAATATTATCCCTATTTTATATCGGGCAAAATTAGATGAACGTTATAATTTAGACAGATTACGCACGGTTAATATTTATTCGCCGAATACTCAGCACTATATTCCGCTGTTTCAGATAGCTGAGTTTGAGCCGTTTAATGAATTTGCCAAAATTCAAAAAGAAGATTTATTTAAAACCGTTACGGTAGAAGCTCGTCATTTAACGCTTACGGCTGAGATATTAAAACAAAAAATTGATCAGCAAATTCAAACCTTAAAGCAAAGCCTGCCACTTAATCACACCATAGAATATGATGGTGTCGTTAAAGAATCAGCCGAAGCTCAAAAAGCGTTAGCCCAATACATGCCGCTGGTGCTGGCGCTGATCGTGATCTTATTAGTTGTTCAGTTTAACTCTTTTAGACGCCCGCTGATTATTATTGCAACCATTCCGTTGGCGTTTATTGGCGCAGTCGCCGGTTTGTGGATAATGCAGGCTCCATTTGGTTTTATGGTATCGCTGGGTTTATATAGTTTGGCTGGGATTATTATTAATAACGCGATTGTATTAATTGATAAAATTGATTTAAACCGCCAAGCCGGACAAAACATAAATGAGGCAATTTTTGAAGCTTGTAACAGCCGGTTAAGACCAATTTGTATGACAACAATCACCACAGTTTTAGGTTTATTACCGCTTATTTTAAGCCATGATCCTCTCTTTTATGGTTTAGCTTGTGTACTAGCGTATGGTTTGGCATTAGGCACATTATTAACTTTATGTATTGTGCCTTGTTTATACGCTTTATTTTATCGACAGGATGAGATAAATCAGGCTTGATGTAATCGAGAAAAAAAGCCGCCAAATCATCGACACTTTGGCGGCTTGTTAATTTAGAGCTAAATCAATAAAGCATTATTTTAATTCAAAACTCACCGAAACATTCGCTTCAATATCAGTTGAACCCGGCTGGCTGCGCATAGATTTTAAGCTCATCGCCTCAGCCGCGACATATTGATAACCTCCCTGCTCTCTAATTTCAACCACTTTACCCAATTTTCGCCCGGCCTGTTTTGCTAAAATTTGAGCTTTTGCCCGAGCTTGCTCTACTGCGTTTTCTAACGCTTTTAAATAAAGTGAATAACTATCAGATACATGCGTACTGATTTGGCCAACTCGTGTCACCCCTAAACCTAACGCTTTATCAATTAATTGATCAAATTTTTCCCAGTTATCTAAATCAATTTTAAAAGTTCGAGTAACCATAAAACCGTTTTGCTTATTGCCCTGATCAGGAATATTTTCATAATAAGGGTGAATATCTAGCTGGTAGCTTTGCACATCAGCTTCATCAATACCAAACTGAAATATACTTTTTAATAATCTGTCAGTTTTAGCATCTACAATTTGTTTAGCTTTAGAAACACTTAAATTTTGCTCTTCAATAAATAAATGCATACTCAGTTTATCCGGCACTGCATTCACCGCAGCCCGCCCGCTCACAAACACTAATTCATCATCCGCTTTAGCTTGTAAACTGGTAAAAGCAGCAGCGATTAAAACAAAAGCAGAAACAAAATAAATAAAACGGCTTTTCAAAAAATGAGCATTTATGTGTTTAACATTCATAGATAAAACCTCTGTTGTTATTAAAACGAACCAATAAAAATATAAACTAGAACTAAGACTCATAGAATATCATTTAATTCCCGGTCAAAACTTGCATATTGTTAAGGCTTGGGTATATTCCAAACCATTATTGATTAGCCTTGCTGAACCCAACGTGAACCAAAACCTGTTACCACAAAATTTTATTGATTTTATTTCGCCGCATATTCCAGCCCATTTAAGTTTACAAAGCTTTGCCGAATATTGTGCCAAACCACTTAGAAAAAGTATTCGGGTGAATACCTTAAAAATAAGCGTCGATAACTTTATTCAGCTTGCTAACCATAAAAACTGGCACCTTAGTCCTGTTCCTTGGTGTGACACTGGCTTTTGGTTACAAAGGCCAGATGAAGAAGAAAATACAATAGGCCTAGGCAATACCGCCGAGCACGTCGCTGGTTTATTTTATATTCAGGAAGCCAGTTCTATGTTACCGCCAGAAGCGTTGGCATTTAATCAAACTTCATTATCGGTTTGTTTGGATGTTGCCGCAGCTCCGGGGTCTAAAACCACTCAGCTGGCCGCAAAAATGAATAATCAAGGCGTAGTGGTTGCAAATGAATTTTCATCCAGCCGCAGTAAAGGTTTATTTGCTAATATTCAAAGATGTGGTGTCACCAACTCAGCCCTAACACACATGGATGGCCGCCAGTTTACTTATTTAGAAGAAACCTTTGATGCCATTTTATTAGATGCACCTTGTAGTGGCGAAGGCACAATCCGTAAAGATCCGGATGCGATGAAAAACTGGACTGAAGACAGTGTTTATCAAATAGCCGAAACTCAAGCTGATTTAATTGATGCCGCATTTCATGCTCTTAAAGTAGGTGGTGTGATGATTTATTCAACCTGTACTTTAAATCCAATCGAAAACCAGCAAATCTGTTTAGCTTTAAAACAAAAATACCCGCAGCAGGTAAGCTTTGAGCCGTTAAATAATTTATTTGAAGGCGCAGAGCAAAGCATGACAGCTGATGGCTTTTTGCATGTTTGGCCACAAATTTATGATTCAGAGGGCTTTTTTATTGCCCGCATCAAAAAATTAGCTAGTATTGAGCCGCATCATGATAACCCGTTTACTAAACTCGGTAAGTTCCCTTATACACCTGTGACAAAAAAATTAGCTGAGCAATTTTGTCAGACGTTACAAAATCAATTTGCTTGCCAGCACTTTCCGGTTGAGCACTGTTATCAACGCAATAACGAAATTTGGTATTTTCCGCCTGAGTTTGCCAAATTAATTGGCAAAATAAAATTTACCCGAGTTGGGGTTAAATTAGCTGAACTAGCAAAGCATGGCTTTAAATTTGATCACAATTTAGCCACCAATTTTGCCCCGTTATTTAAGCAACAAACATTTGAATTAAACTCAGAGCAAGCTGCGAGTTATTTAAAAGGTCAGGATATTTGGTTTGAAAATGATGAACTAGCCAAGCTTAACAAAGGTGAAGTGGTTGTGCTGTTTAATCAGCAAGCGTTAGGTTTTGCCAAAAAACTACCGGATAAATTAAAAAATCAGCTCCCGCGTGAATTGGTCAGAGACAATGTTAGCTAATGCCGCTAAGCGATATAACCAAAAATGATAAACAGTTCTGGTTTGGAACAAATTATTCCTAGCAGATGTAACACTTATTTAAAAGCTCATCTACAATTAAGATACCTAGTTAAATTTGGCAGACATTTTTAACTAGTTAGCGCAAATGGACTCACCCCTTGAGTCTAGTTTTAGCCCAGATATCTAGTGGTCTGGGCTTTTTTCTTTGTGCGCTATTATTTTTATTGTTTGGTTCTTTCCCTATGGTTTTTTAGTCGTTGTCATTTATTCGGATTCTGTATTTATTGCTGGTCTATATTTGGCTTTAAGCCTGACATATAAAGTGCGATTCACTTTAGCAACCAACTGTCCGTGGGCATCTTTAATATGAAAAGTAAATGTTGGATAAATTTTATCGCCGTTGCGGGTCGCCTGAATAATTTCAGCTAGTTTTTCAGCTTCTAAAAAAGCTTCGGCAATAAGCGTTTCCCGACCAGGATGAATAAAATCAACTTCTGCTGATTTATCCCAAACATGATATTTTGAACCTAAATTAGCCATTAATAATAAGCTATAAACCGGATCTGTCATGCTAAAGATACTACCACCATATTGAGTGCGGTTAGCATTTAAGTTAATTTTCCAGTGTCTTAATTCTATTTTGGCATACCGGTAATCGGCTGAAATTTGACTAAAGCGAATTCCACAGCAAAAAAACGGCGGCCAGATATTCATAGCTAGTCGAATCAGCCTAGGATATTTAAATACTTTATCCATTTACAATTATTCTCTTAAAAACGGCAAGTTCTAATTATTATTTAAAAATAAAAGGTTTAAAACTTAATCAAGTCAGACTAAAATCAAAGTAGGCTCGCATATAGATGCGAATTAAGTGTATAATCTTTAAAATTTTAACGAATAGCAAATTATTATGTCAGAACAAAATACTGAACTAAAAAAAGCGGGCTTAAAAGTTACTCTGCCTCGAATCAAAATACTTGAGCTATTACAAAAGCCAGAGCATCAGCATATTAGCGCTGAAGAACTCTACAAAATATTGCTCGATTTAGGCGAAGAAATTGGTTTAGCAACGGTTTACCGTGTATTAAACCAATTTGATGATGCCGGTATTGTTAACCGTCACCATTTTGAAGGCGGTAAATCAGTATTTGAACTAAGCCAGAAAAAACACCACGATCATTTAGTGTGTTTAAAATGTGGCAAAGTAATTGAGTTTATCGACAATGTAATTGAAGAGCGTCAAGAAAGAGTTGCCGAAGAACATGGCATCAGATTGACCAACCACAGCTTACATTTATATGGTTATTGCGTTGATACCGAAAAATGCGGACAAGACGATTAATCAAAAATTGATTTAATCGTTAAAGCGTTAAGCCAAATCTAAATAAAGAAAAATCGATAAAAATGAGCAGCCAACTGCTCATTTTTTTGATCAAGCTGCATTAATATATTTATTCAGTCGCAAATACTTTATTTAAAAAAGTAATCATATCTTTTACGACTGGTTTTGCCAGCTCATCAAAACAGCCTTTGGTATATTCATTACAACCACTGTCTAAAAATCCGTGGCCTTTCCCCTGATACAATTTATATTCAACCTTTTGCCCAGACTCTTTTAGCAAATTAACATACTTTTCTGCCGATGTTGCTGGGGTTATTTGGTCTAAACTTCCAACAAAAACAAACTGTGGCGGTAAGGTATAATCTGCATTGAGCTTAACATTATGCGAAGGCGATACTGCCCGATAATATTCTGGATTAGTTTTAACGGAAATCGGATCACCAAATATGCCGCGTGGCTTAGCCTTAGCCCAATGCCAAAAACCATTATTATCAGATTCAAAAAAGCCGCCTTGCGCTACCTGATATAAATCTAAAGCGGCGTAACTTAAAATAGCGGCCTGCACTTTTAAACCATCTGATTTGGCTATCTCTTCTGCGGTTTTACCTTTCGGCAAATAAGTTGGATTAAAACCTAATGTTTTATCTGAAAATCCATCTGTTGCCAGTGTACGCCCAGCCAAAACGACCATAGCGGCCAAATGCCCACCAGCGCTATCGCCAGTGACAGCTATTTTATTAGGATCGCCACCATAGTTTTTAATATTGTCTTTAACCCAAAGTACAGCGCCCATTGCATCTTCGATAATCTCATTCATTGTTGTTGTATTATTTAAATCACCGAGCAAACGATAATTCACATTAACCGTAATCATTTGAGTTTGCTCAGGAATAAAAGCAGCCAGATCATTCATAATTTCTTTGCGGTTAACCAGCCAGCCGCCACCATGAAAAATCACCACCACAGGTAGTAGCTCAGAGCTTTGCTGCTCTGGCACTTTAATATCTGCGGTTAATGCAAACCCTTTGGGTTTAGCCCAAATTATATCTTGGTAAATAAGCGCCTCTTTAGCAGAAGCAGAACCAACAAAAGCAGCAGCGGATAAGATAATAAAAGTGCATAAAATCAGCCAATGGCTAATTAAGTTTGTCTGATGTGATTTCATTTAACGCATTCCTAGAGCCTGTTTATCTTTGTTTATAATTTGATCTGAGAGAAAAAATTGTCTTAGACAAGGCAAAAATAACGAAATTTAGTCGTCTAAAAGAATTATTTTTAACGCAGTATAAGACAATTTTGGCCTC